>JAFRDE010000052.1 GCA_017403985.1 Ruminococcus sp.
GGCGCCGACCTCGTCGGCAAGGTCGAAGCCGGTATCCCCGAGGACGATCCCCGCAACCCCGCTGTTATCGCCGATAACGTCGGCGACAATGTCGGCGACGTAGCCGGTATGGGCGCTGACCTGTACGAGAGCTATGTCGGCTCCGTTATCTCCTGCGCCGCTCTCGGCGTAGCCGCCTTCTCCGGCAACGGCGAGATGCAGTTCAAGGCGATGGCGATTCCGATGATCATGGCGGCGCTGGGTATCCTGTGCTCCATCATCGGCACCTTCTTTGTCCGCACCGGTGAGAAAACCGAGCAGAAGCTGCTGTTAAGAGCTCTCTCTCGCGGCACCAACCTTTCCGCTATCCTGATCGCGATCGCGGCGTTCCCGCTGATCTGGTTCATCCTCGGTAAAGAGAACTGGATGCTCTACTTCGCGGTTATCGCGGGTCTGATCGCGGGCGTTCTGATCGGTAAATCCACCGAATATTTCACATCCGATACATACAGACCCACCAAGAAACTGGCTGAAAAGTCAGAGACAGGCTCCGCCACCATCATCATCGGCGGTCTGGGTCTGGGCATGCTGTCCACCGCTATCCCGATCGTTATCGTCGGTATCGCGGTTCTGGTAGCGTTCTTTGTGTCCGGCGGTTCTATCGCGAGCCCGCAGATCGGTCTGTACGGCATCGCGCTGGCGGCTGTCGGTATGCTGTCCACCCTCGGCATCACCCTCGCGACCGACGCTTACGGTCCCGTAGCGGATAATGCCGGCGGTATCGCCGAGATGAGCGGTCTTGAGCCCGAGGTCCGCGAGCGCACCGACGCTCTCGATTCTCTGGGTAACACCACCGCCGCTACCGGTAAGGGCTTTGCGATCGGTTCCGCCGCGCTCACCGCGCTGGCGCTGATCGCCTCCTACATCGATAAGGTCAAGAGTATGCCCGCAGCCGGAGATATCGGCTATGAGAGCTTCAGCGTCATGAATCCGCTGGTCCTCATCGGTCTGTTCATCGGCGCGTGCCTGCCCTTCGTTTTCGCGGCGCTCACCATGGACGCTGTCGGCAGAGCGGCGCAGAGCGTCGTTATCGAAGTTCGCCGCCAGTTCAAGAAGATCACCGGCCTGATGGAAGGCAAGGCTGACCCCGACTACGCGAAGTGCGTCGACATGTGCTCGCGCTCCTCCTTAAAAGAGATGATCCTGCCCACCGTTATCGCGATCGTTGTTCCGGTCGTTGTCGGTCTGGTGCTGGGCTTCTACGGCGTTGTCGGTATGCTCGCGGGCGCTACCGCCTCGGGCTTCCTGCTCGCGATCTTCATGTCCAACTCCGGCGGCGCGTGGGATAACGCCAAGAAGTATATCGAGGCGGGCAACCACGGCGGCAAGGGATCTGACCAGCACAAGGCTGCTGTTGTCGGCGACACCGTAGGCGATCCCTTCAAGGATACCTCGGGTCCGTCCATCAACATCCTGATCAAGCTGCTCTCGATGGTCTCCATCGTCTTCGCGGCGCTGGTCGTACAGGTACACCTTTTCGGATAATAACATCTGAATATACAGAGCAGGCGCAGATATGCGCCTGCTTTTTTCTATACCCTGTTTTGTTCGAACGCTCTGCTCCGAAATCCGACGAAAATTCCGCAAAGAAAATAAGAAAAATTCTCCTGTGGAAGATACAAAATATAGTGATTTTCGGTTATTTTTCTCCAAAATATATTAAAAATCGCTTTATTTTTAAAAGGGAATTAACGGTTACAAAGTGACATTATTTTTGTTCAAAAAGGAATTAACCGTTAACAAACTGATATGAAAATTCCGCACCTGTAACTGGAAATTTTTCGGATTCTCTGCTACAATATAGTTGTAGGAAATAAAACAACTGTTCGAATGAATGAAGGAGATGATTGTATGAAGGTCAACGTAAAAGGAGAACACGTATCTGAAAAAATTATCAAGATGTATGTCACCGAGCTTGTCAAAGCTCACCCCGACAAACATATCAACGCGGTGGACATCATCGTGGACGGAGATAAGATGAAGGTCCGCATGATGCACGATCTCGACCGTACCGCTTGAAACGGGAGCTCGGACGAGCATAAACCCGCACAAAACGAAGAATGAGAGTTTATCCTCCTATAGCTATAGTATATGTTAAAACCGCCGCCTTCCCACAGCGGCGGTTTTTCTTTTCTATCCTCAAAATATCTCGAAAAAGAATATTTTATTATTGACAAACAATAATTTTTGGATATAATAGGCAGTAAGAAAGGTCTTGATGATATGAAACTGAAATCTGTGACAGCCCTGACGGCGGTCGTTATCCTGTGTATCGTGCTGGCGGTCGCTTTAGCGGTATGCGCTCCGTGGATCGTGCATTGGTACGCACAATTCCGCGCGATCGATCCTCCGGGCGAAAGGGCGATCCTGATCTCGTATCTGGTCAGCTCCGTTCCCGCGCTGGTTGCGCTTGCCGCGATGCTGCGGCTGCTGTTGCGTATCCGTCACACGCGCCCCTTTGATCCGACCAACCCTGCTTTGCTCAGTGTGATCTCATGGTGCTGTCTGGCGGTTGCGGCGATCTGCGCTGTCGGCGGCGTATGGTATCTGCCGCTGTATATGGTCACGATATCGATGCTTTTCCTGTTCCTTGCGGTGCGTGTGGTATGCAGCTGCTTCAAGGCTGCCGCCGTGCTGCAGGAGGACAATGACCTGACGGTTTAGGGAGGCGCGCCATGGCGATCATAGTCAATTTGGATGTAGTGATGGCAAAGCGAAAGATATCTTCCGCCGAGCTTGCTCAGGCGGTGGATATCACCCCGGCCAATCTCTCTATTCTCAAAACGGGCAAGGCGA
>JAFRDE010000053.1 GCA_017403985.1 Ruminococcus sp.
AGCCGTCAGTCAGTGGGACATCTACCGTCAGACGAAAAACCTCATAAGCACGGTAAAGGGGGCGCTGTAAGTGACATACGACTACACTTTGAAGATCATAAACGCCGTCGGCATTGAGTACGAGCTGTCGCACGATACCGAAAACATCATCATCGAAAAGGTCGAGGGACTTGACCCGCCGCCTGTCGATGTGAACACGGCGTACTCCCCCACCGACGGCACGAGCTTCCGCTCGGCTCACGCACAGCAGCGCAATATCGTTATTCATCTTGCAATCGTGGGGGACGTTGAAGCACAGCGCCTGCGGCTGTACAAGATGTTCACGCCGAAAAAGGCGCTGACGCTATACTTTGCGAACCGTATGCGCGATGTGAAAACTGTTTGCTATGTAGAATCACCCGAATTTGACATCTATGCAAAGCCCGAACGTGCGGTTATCTCGCTGATCTGCCCGTCGCCGTGGCTCGAATCGGCGGTACCTGTTGATTATGAACCCGGCTATGAAGTCCCGACATTCGAGCCGCCGTTCTCGATAGAGCTTGACGAGCCTATTCCCTTTTCGGAGGTGGTCGATCACCCGACTTCGATAATAGTCAATCGCGGAGACAGCGAGGTCGGTTTCACCGCAAAGATCACATTCACGGGAGAGGTCACGGGCTTGAAGATCACGAACGAGACTACGGGCGATTTCTTCAAGCTCGATTACAGCTTCCAATCCGGCGACGTGCTGACCCTCGACACGCGGCGCGGGAAGCTCTCGGTCAATAATAAAAGATCTGGGAGCATTTTCAACCTTTTGCAGTATGTGACGGACGGTTCGCGCTGGGTGAAGCTCCCCGTCGGAGCCAATCGTGTGGGTATCACGGCGGATTCGGGGCTGTCGTACATCACGGCTGAAATCTCGGTCAGCCTGCTTTACGGGGGTGTGTAAATGACGCTATATTTGCAGGAATTGATGTACCTGACAAGTACGTCTTTTGAAATCAAGCCGATTGCGGTAATAGACAACGCGGAATCGGTGATATGGGTGCGGCGGTACGACACGCCCGGGGAATTTGAACTGTATATCTCTGCAAGCGCCGACATTTTCCGACTGATAAAGTCAAACATGGGCTATCTGCTCGTGACCCGTGAAGACAGGCAGGACGTGATGTATGTCGAGTATGTCAAGCTGACCGAAAGCGCCGAAGAAGGCGATCACATACTGCTCAAAGGGCGATCGGTAGACTGCGTTATGGAGCGGCGTGTGATAGGTTATCCTACGCATTTCGTGTATACTCCGCGGTCGGTCGTGATCGAGCGGCTCATAAACGAAAACATGATCTCTCCCGAACCGCACACACATTACCAGCTTGACACGCTTCACCGTACTATCGCGCCGTTTACTTTTGACCGTGGTACGTTTACGAGCTCAGCCATTGAGCGGAGTTTTAACGGAGAAAACCTGCTGAAAGCGGTCGGCGGTCTGCTCAAAGAGGGCGGTTACGGTCTGCGGAACAGGCTTGCAAACGGAGTTATCGCACTTGAACTTTATAAGGGTCAAAATCGTCCGAATGTGAAGTTCTCGCCCGACAACGAGAACCTTTTGAGCAGTGAGTACGAGTGCGATATCAGAGGTCAG
>JAFRDE010000002.1 GCA_017403985.1 Ruminococcus sp.
CGGAGCCATCTCGTAAGCGTCGTTGACCTGCCAATCGGTGAAGTTACCAACGACATAAACCTTGTACTCAGGCTCAGGTGTGGGCTCGTCGGTGGGCTCTTCGGGAGCGGTGGTCGGCTCAACAGGAGCATCGGTCGGCTCGTCGGGAGCGGTAGTGGGCTCGTCGGGAGCGGTCGTCTCGTCGGAACCCTGTGCCGCAACATAGATGACCTTCTCATACCAGTCATCGTTGCCGTCGTAGTTCGGACGGAAGTAGACGTCGTATGTGCCGTCAGCGGTGATCACATAATCGTTATCCATGCCTTCGGGGAACCACTTGGTAACGGTCTCGCCCTCTGCGGATACGACCTTG
This sequence comes from Ruminococcus sp., assembly GCA_017403985.1. Taxonomy (GTDB): domain Bacteria; phylum Bacillota; class Clostridia; order Oscillospirales; family Acutalibacteraceae; genus Ruminococcoides. Next base: position 353 of record JAFRDE010000002.1, read on the forward strand.
AACTTGTCGTTTGCACTCAGTGTCAGCGTGATCGCGTACTCGTCGGTCTCTGCGCCGTCGACTGCGGTCAGCTTGTATGCCTCTGCGGGCTTCCACTCGTTGAAGCTGCCTACTACATAGTAAGCGCTTTCAGCGGGAGCGGTGGTCTCGTCGGGAGCGGTAGTGGGTTCGTCGGGAGCCGTAGTCGGCTCGTCGGGAACAGGACGCTGAATAGATTCAACGGTGTACTTGTTGTTATCCTGACCGGTGGTGTACCACTGTACGTAGTTAGCGATACCGGTGGTGATATCCACGGTCTGCTTGCCGTTGCCGTTGAAGATGATGCCGGCTACACCGGCGGAGATTTCTGCACTGTAGATCTTCTCGCCGAAGTTGTTATCCTCGACGTAAGTCATCTGGTCGCCGGGCCATGCAGCGGTAACAGCATGATCTTCCTGATCCCAAGCGTAGACGTTCGGAGTACCGAAGCCTGCGTTATCCGTAAAGAATACGGTGATGGTCTCGCCGGGTGCCGTGGTGGGCTCTTCGGGAGCTGTAGTCTCTTCGGGAGCTGTCGTGGGCTCGTCGGGAGCGGTGGTCTCATCACTGACCCATGTGCCCTTATATTTGCCGTCTTCTTTTTCTGCTAAGATTCTGAGATTGCCACCGTCTTGGACTTTGAAGTCGACAGTCTGGGCTAAGCAATTCTCCCAGCTCGGAACCTCTGTCTTGAAGTTCGCGAACAGAACATTCTCTGCTGCTGCGACATAACCGAACTTTTCGATCTGTCTCCATTGTCCTTCAACGCCGTCGCCCCATGTCCATGCGAACCAGTAGCTGCCGGGTGCGTCGGTCAGAGCAGCTGTCAGATCGACATTGAAATGATAGGGGAGCTCAACTGCGGGAGCCGTTGTGGGCTCTGCAGGAGCTGCCGTAGGCTCTGCGGGAGCATCGGTAGGCTCTGCGGGAGCGGGCTCGTCCTCATACAGCGCTTTGTCGCCGCTGTAATTGAAGACATACGCCTTTTGGCCGGCTTTGCCGTCTTCGCCAAACCATCTGTCGCCCTTGTGGACCTTGAAGCCTGTCGCATCCGCGGGGATATCCGCAGTGTACAGATTAAAGGTCTGGGCGCTGTCCCAGTAGCCGACGTCCTTCTGCTCGGTCTTTCCGGCAGAAATCATGTCGGCGTCGCCTGATGTGGCGCCGCCCCAATAATGAACCTGCCAGCCTGTGGCGCCGAGTTCATTAGTGAGGTAATTGATCACGCCGATATTTACGGTACGGGTATCTGCCGCGGTCGCCGCTGCGGGTGTTTCAACCGCAAAAACGGGCGTCATCAGCGAGAGAACCAGCATGACCGATAATATCAGCGCAATAAGTTTCTTTGCCATTCTTTCTTCTCCTTTACTGTATTTTATCAGATTCGATTTCAACCATGCCTTCGAAAACGGTGATCAGCCATCGCGGAACACAGCCGAAACGCGCCGGGCGGTCGGACAGACGGCAGCCTGATCAAACCCGCCGTTTCCTGCTGAAAGCACCGGAAAAGTTGATCGGTGTTTTCACCAAGGCATAGTACTACTGACATTAACATTTTATCATAATTATGAAAAAAATCAATAAGAATTGTAACATTTTTGTGATTTTTTCTAAAATTCTTTCAGCGCATTAAAGCGATACCATATATGGTGTTTTTGATCAAAAAAGCAACAAAAAGCGGCACAAAGGACAAGCCTCTGTGCCGCGTTATCGGCTGTGTTTTTACAAGCCCGTGATCAATCGATCAATGGGTATTTAAGATATCACAGGAAGTGGGCGCGGAGCTCCTCGCCGGAATGAGCGGAAAGGTAGGCTGGCGCGATATCGAACACGGTCTTGGCGCCGGTCATACCCTCGGCGTTCATGCGGTACGCCGCTCTCGCACAGGCGAGCAGGACGGAGCCGGTGAACTCGGGGTTGGAATCGAGCTTCAGGCTGTATTCGATCACATGACCGGTACCCTCGGAGGTCGTGCCGCTGTGGATCACGGAGCCGCCGTGGGGCAGACCGCTGTGGTCGCGCTTCATCTCTTCTTCGGAGATGAAGTGAACGGTGGTGTCATACTCGTCAAAATAGTTGGGCATGGTCTTGATCGCGTTCTCGATCGCCGCCTTGTCCGCGCCGTCCTCGGCGACGACAAAGCACTCGCGGGTATGCTTCTGGCGGGTGGTCAGCTCGGGATTCTCTCCGTTTCTGACGGCGGTCAGCGCCGCTTCGACAGGAATGGTGTACTGGCGCGCGTCCTTGACGCCGGGGATACGGCGGACAGCGTCGGAGTGACCCTGGCTGACGCCCTTGCCCCAGAACGTATACGCCTTGCCGCAGGGCAGGATCGCGTCGGCGTAGACGCGGTTGAGCGAGAACATGCCCGGATCCCATCCGGCGGAGATGATGCCGACCTTGCCCGCTTTTTTGGCGGCGGCGTCAACGTTGGCGAAATGCTCGGGGATGCGCGCGTGGGTGTCGAAGCTGTCGATCACGTTGTACAGCGCGGCAAACTTCGGGGTCATTTCGGGCAGGTCGGTCGCGGAACCGCCGCAGATCACCAGCACGTCGATCGGCTCCTTACCCGTTTCAAGCTCCGCGACGGAGCGCACGGGCACGCCGGGCGTGTTGATGGTCAGGCTCCCGGGAGCGCGGCGGGTGTAAACGGCGACCAGCTCCGTATCGGGATTCATTTTAACGGCTGCCTCAACGCCTCTGCCGAGATTGCCGTAGCCTAAGATTCCTATTTTGATACTCATAATATACCTCCGGATTTTAGTGACCAGTGATTAGTGGTCAGTGATTCGTTATTGGTTAATAAACCGCTTTCCGTAAATCTGCCGTTATCCGCGTCAAGCCATCTGCTCGATCGCGGTCATCAGCGGTCCGAGCACCTGTTTTTTGCGGCTGACGACGCCGGGCAGGACGATGCTGCTGTCAGCGGATTCCTGCGCGAAGGCGGATTCGACGATACCCTTCGCGCCCTGTCCGACAAAGAGCAGCTCCGTAGACTGATCGATGATATTGGTCAGCATCAAAAAGAGCATATCCACGCCGGAGTTCGGCAGCATCGCCTCCATATACGGCAGCATCTTCTCTTTGACGCGCGCGAGGTCGCGGCGGCTCACGCCGGTGACCTGCGAGATCGTGAGCTTGACCCCTTCCGCCTTGAACGTCTTGCAGTCGATGTGGAAGATCTCGTCGGGCGTTTTGTTGCCGAGCTTGGCGCCCGCGTGGAACATCGCCCGCGCGTGCTGTTCGATATCGACGCCCGCGATCGAAGCCAGCTCCCGCGCCATGTTCTCATCGATCGGCGTACAGGTCGGGGAGCGGAACATCAGGGTATCGGAGAGGATCGCCGAGCACAGGAGCCCCGCGATCGTCGGCTCGATGTCGATGCGGTTTTCTTTATACATCATGGTGATGATGGTCGCGGTACAGCCCAGCGGCTGGTTGCGGAAATAGATCGGGCGGTTGGTCTCCACCGAGTCGATACGGTGGTGGTCGATGACCTCGAGCACCTCGGCGGAGCGGATGCCGTCCACCGCCTGACCCTTCTCGTTATGGTCGACCAAAATCACCTTCTGGCGGTCGACGTCCAGCAGGTTGCGCTGGGAGATCATGCCGACGTAGTGACCGTCGGGATCGAGAACGGGGAAATAGCGGATGCGCAGCTTGGAAACGGTCGCCTTGACGTCGACGACGGCGTCCTCCATCGAGAAGGTGATGATATCCTTGGTACGCATCAGGTGACCGACCGGAACGCTCTGGTTGATCAGCTTGGCGGCGGTATAGGTATCGAGCGGCGAGATGATGACGGTGCAGCCGGCTTCCCCGGCGATCTTCACAATGGACTTGGAGATCTTCGCGCCGAGACAGACGACCAGGCAGCTCGCTCCCAGTTCGATGGCGCAGAGCTGGCTTTCGCTGCGGTCGGCGAGGATGACCATATCGCCCGCGGAGATATGCTCCTCCATCAGATCGGGATTCGCCGCCGCTACGACGACCTTTCCCTTGGTGAATTTTGCCTCGGGATCGCCGACGACGATCTCGCCCTGCAAAGTATCGGCGATATTGCTGTACGGCGTTTTCGCCTTGGACAGAGCGGAAGCGTCCTGATCCTCCATGTAAAAGCGCGCCTGATCACCCAGCGTGAGCACGCCCTTGATCTTTCTGCGCTTGGTGAGGATGGGAACGGTCTGGATATTCTCGTCGCGCATATGCTCCCACGCGCGTTTCAGCGAGAGCGGCGCGTCGATGCCCTCGATGCGGCGGAACGGCACGTCGGCGACCGTCGGCTCCAGCGATTCGAGCAGGAGCGGCGCCGGGACGCGGAATTGTTCCAGTACATATTTGGTCTCGCCGTTGAGCTCGCCCGCGCGGCAGGGGACGTACTCCTCTCCGGTCATGCGGTGCTTTAAGTAAGCGTAGCAGATCGCGGAGCAGATCGAGTCGGTATCGGGATTTTTGTGACCTATGACTATCGTTGATTTCATCGAATCATCCTTATTCCTTAATTAGCGGTCATTGCGAGAGCTTTAGCCCGTGGCAATCCCACAAAGAGCTGCAGACGGTTTCTGCTGACGGTATTAATGACAAGGGGATTGCCACGTCGCAACCTGCGGTCGCTCCTCGCAATGACAATGTTCCTTTTGCGTACAATCAATAACTTCTTACTCCGCGCCGACCAGATCTACCAAGACCGGTGTGCGGCGCAGGGCGGGCAGGATCTTTTCCGTCAGGTCGGCGGTCTTAAAGCGGATAGAGCTGGTGTTCTCGCACGGATGACAGCCGAAGTATTCCTCCTTCAGCACGTCGCGGTCGATCACGAGCTGTACCGCGTGTTCTTTGTCGTTCATCAGTCCGAGCACCGACACGCTGCCGGGGCGCAGGTCGAGCAGCTCGCCCATCGCCTTTTCATCGGCGAAGGACAGGCGGCTGATGCCCATCTGTCCCGAGAGCTCCTTGGTCTTGAAGGGCTTATCGCCCGGCATGATCAATAAGTAAAACTTCGTTTTCTGGCGGTTGCACAGGAAAAGGTTCTTGCAGATGCGCACGTTCAGCACCGCGTCGACCTTTTCACAGACCTCCATCGTGGTCGCGGGCTCGTCGGGATGGTCGGTGCGGTCGAAGTCGACGCCCAGCTCATCCAGAAAGCGGTAAACGCGTATTTCTCTTTCGTTTCGCCCGCTCATGTTCTCGGGCGAGCCGTGATACAATTCCATATACATCTTCCTATTCGTCTTATCTTTTATAAATATACTATAAAGCGGGCTCTTTGTCCACAAAAACTTACCGATATTTTCAATTTATAATTTACAACGTGTGAGAGCTCTGGTACAATAGAGAAAAAGCAACAGGAGGTGCGGTCATGTCCGAAGAAAAAATGAAATATATGCGGCTGCTCGCGGAAAAATATCCGACCTTAAGCTCCCTCGAGCGCGAGATCATCAACCTCAGCGCGATATTGAACCTGCCCAAGGGCACCGAGCACTTTATGAGCGACATCCACGGCGAATACGAAGCCTTCTGTCACATCCTCAACAACTGCTCCGGCGTCATCCGCGAAAAAGCGGAAAGGATCTTCCGCGGCAGGCTCAGCGATGAGGAGCAGGGCGAGCTGTGCACGCTGATCTACTATCCGAAAGAAAAGCTCAGCCTCCTCGACAAGGAGAATGCGGTCAACCACGAATGGTACCGCACCACGCTCGAACAGATGCTGGAGCTCGCGCGCGACCTCTCGTCCAAATACACGCGCTCCAAAGTGCGCAAGGCGATGCCCGAGGACTTCGCCTACATCATCGACGAGCTGATGCACGCCCAGCCGGATGAGGACGACAACCAGGTGCGCTATCATAACGAGATCCTCGAGACCATCCTGCGCATCGACGCGGAGGACTTCGTGATCGCGCTCGCCGAGCTGATCAAGCGCCTCGCGGTAGACCGCCTGCACATCGTGGGCGATATCTTCGACCGCGGCGATTCGGCGGACAGGATCGTCGAACTGCTGATGAAGCACCCCTGCGTGGATATTGAATGGGGCAATCACGATATCCTGTGGATGGGCGCGGCGTGCGGCTCGGACGCGTGCATCGCGAACGTTGTGCGCAACTGCATCAAATACCGCACGATGGCGACCCTCGAGAACGGCTACGGCATCAGCCTGCGAAAGCTGACGCTCTTCGCCCAAAAGCTTTATCCCGACCTCTCCCCCATGGACGCGGCGCTCAAGGCGATCACCGTCATCCAGTTCAAGCTGGAGGGACAGATCATCCTGCGGAACTCCGATTACAATATGAACGACCGCCTGATCCTGCACACGATCGATATGAACGACGGCACCTTCCTCAGTGAAGGAGAACGGTACAAGCTCAACGATACCTTCTTCCCCACCCTCGACAAGAGCGACCCCTACCGCCTGACGGACGGCGAGCAAAAGGTCGTCGCGGAGCTGCGCGGCGCCTTCCTCAACAGCGCCCGCCTGCAGGGTCACGTCGCCTTCCTGTTTGAAAACGGCGGGATGTACCGCCGCTGCAACGGCAACCTGCTGTATCACGGATGTGTGCCGATGAACGACAGCGGCAGTTTTGAGACCGTGTACCTGTTCGGCGAACAGCTCAGCGGCAGAGAGTACTTCGACACCGCCGACGAGGTCGCAAGGCTGGTATTCTTCGGCGAGGAAAAGAACCTCTTGGGACTGGATTTCATGTGGTACCTGTGGTGCTCGCCGCTCTCTCCCCTGTGCGGCAGAAAGCTCAAGACCTTCGAGCGCGCCTTCACCGACGACAAGACCGCGTGGCACGAGGAAAAGAATCCCTACTACCGCTACTATTACGAGGAATTCTCCTGCGATAAGATCCTCGAGGAATTCGGGCTCGATTCCGACACGGCGCACATCATCAACGGCCATACGCCCGTTCGCACCGTCAAGGGCGAGCTGCCGATCCGCGCCGGCGGCAAGCTGCTGGTCATCGACGGCGGCTTTTGTGAAAAATATCACGACACCACCGGCATCGCGGGCTACACCCTGATATACAACTCGCACGGACTGCGGCTGAAAACGCACCGTCCGTTCTGCAGCGTGGAAGAGGCGCTGAAAGAGAATCAGGATATCATCTCCGAATCGGAGATCATCGAGACCCGCAAGGACCGCATGATGGTCGCCGACACCGACGACGGCGCAGAAATCAAGCGGCATATCGGAGATCTGCAGGAATTATTATACCTCTACCGCTGCGGGACGATCAGACCGCAGAAGGGGTGATAAATAAGCCTTCCCCTTCATGGGGAAGGTTTTTATTCTGTCATCATGCCGGTCAAACGCGGAGCAAATCATACGTTGCCGTAGGGACGGTCATTGACCGTCCGCAGAATGACGGGCGTTTTATTTATCGAAAACGTGAGATAGGAGTGAAAGGTTTCTGCCAAACGGACGACCGATGCTCGTCCCTACGGAAGCAGGGATTTGCTTCGCTTTTGAACGGAATCACAACACACGTTTCGGGACGTCGGCGAGCGCCGTCCCCTACAATTTCTCCGTCAAAAAGGGATCGGTTCACGCAAAACCGACCCCTTTTCATTAATATTACTCAATCATAATTATTCATCAATCATAGCTCTCGAACATGAAATCCGCCCAGTAGTACTGGCTCATATACTCGCTCTGATACGAATTGACCGCGCCCGCGTCCAGCTCGAGAAAGCGGTAATAATCGCAGTCGATCAGGCTGACGTTGACGGACATGCTGTTATAGCTCTTGTTGACGACCTTCTCGGCGCCGATCTTCTTGAGGCTCTTCATCATCGCCGAGAAGATCTTCTGCAGATACGCCTGCTGTTTCAGATCATAGGGCTCATCCTCGAACAGCGCCGCGGCGATCTCCTTGACCGTGCAGGAACTGCCGTGACGGTGCACCAGATAGGCGAAGACCTCCTTGCTCTTGCTGCGCTCAAAGTGGACGGGCGTGCCGTCGGGGGTAAAGACGTCGAAGTTGCCGAAGCACTGTACCTTGAGGATCGCGCCGCTCTTGGGCTCGATCGGGAAGCGCAGTTCCCTGAGCTCCTCTTCTAACTTCTCCTTGGTGACCGGCTTCATCACATAGCCGGAGGCGCGCAGGCGCATCGCGTCTCCGGTGTACTCGTCGTAACCGGTGACGAAAATAATGTTCATCTTCGGATTGACTTCCTTGAGGCGCTTCGCGAGCTCCACGCCGTTCATCCCGCGCATATGGATATCTAAAAAGGCGATATCACAGCCGTTCTGCTGTGCTTCGGCGAGCAGGTCGCTCTGCTTGCGGAACGCCTTGATATCACCGTCGGGGACGGCTTCACGGATCGCTTCCTCCAGCATTTCCAGCGCCAGAGGCTCATCGTCTACGCATAATATCTTCATGGTGTTGATTTCCTTTCATAGTAATGATGTCATTACGAAGAATGACCGAAGGTTACGGCGCGGCAATCCCCCTGTCATCAATACCGTTTGATATGAGAGAAAAGAACCGTCCCTTTTTGTGAGATTGCCACGGGCTTTGCCCTCGCAATGACTGCGAACTTACTCTTTCTTCGGTATTCTGATCGTCGCCGTTGTACCGACGCCGATCTCGCTCTCGATGATCACGTCCGCGTCGCAGAGCTCTTTCAGCCTCTGCTTCACGTTCTCCATGCCGACGTGGGAGCGTCCGTCGTCCTCGATCGGCTTACTTGTATCGAAGCCCACGCCGTCGTCCGTGATAATGACCTTGTAGCAGTCGTCCTCCTCACGGGTGGCGATGGTCACCGTGCCGCCGTCCTCCTTCATGCCCACGCCGTGCTTGACGGCGTTTTCGACCAGCGGCTGGACGGTCAGCAGGGGGATCTCAAAATCAGTCGCCTGTATATCATACGCGATGTTCAGCATATCGCCGAAGCGCATCTGCTCGAGCATCAGATACTTTTTCAAATGTTCCAGCTCCTGTGTGAACGGCACAGGGGCTTTTTGCTTGAGCGAATTCATGTTGCCTCTGAGGTAGTCGGCAAAGTTGATGGTGGCTTCCCGCGCCTTTTTCGGATCCTTGGTGCACATCATCGCGATGGAGGTCAGCGAGTTGTACAGGAAATGCGGCTGGATCTGGGACACCATCAGCGAGACCTTCGCCTCGTACAGCTCCTTCTGCATCTGCTGATAGCGGATGGCTTCCTTATACTGACGGCGCAGGTCGATGATGAGCACGACGATCTGGTTGATCAGCGAGATCGTGATGCCGATCTCGAACAGCGGGATCGACGTGAAGTAGAAAAAGGCGTTGACCGCGTCGAGCAGGAGTCCGACCAGAATCGGGATCATGGAGGTCAGGGTCATCAGCGCCTCGCGGCTGCTTCTGACCTCGCTGATCAGGCAGCCGGTCAGGATGATCGCGCACACGGCGACGAACAGGAGCATGAACGGCTTGCCGGCGTACAGGTCGCTCACGCCGGTATAATGGAGCACCAGAGCCGTCGCCGTCAGCAGTACCGCGGCGGTGATGATCACGTTCCCGATGACCTTGTTGACGCTCTTTTTCAAGCAGACCTTGGTATAAATGAGCGCGGACAGCATACACAGATGCGCCGTGACCATCGAAGCCGCCATCGCCTTGACCGGATCGTGGATCCACAGCGGCAGATAGGAAAACAGCGACTGGGATAAGATGAACAGTCCCGCAAAAAAGCACAGCAGGGCAAAGCTCAGGTACCGCCAGTCGACCCTGCCCATGACGATGCCGGCGATCGGGAAGATAAACAGCCCGAAGAAGCAGAGCAGGAAGCAGAACAGGATGGTGGGCATTTTATGTGCGTACAGCAGTTCATATAAGGTCGCCTCGGTGCCGACGTACATATCGAAGAAATCCGACAGGTTCTTGCTGGACAGTATTTCATACGGATACATCAGGGAGAGCTCGATATGCTGTCCGTCGCCGATCGCCTCAGCGGGGATATTGCAGAGGGTGTAGCCGGGCGTGTTCTTGAACGCGCCGTCGTCGGCACGGTAGTTGCTCTCGATGACCTTGCCGTCCGATTTGAGCTTGAACCACACGTTATCCGCGCACACTCCTAAAATTTCAGAGCCGGTCGGGACGTTGGTCAGCCTGCCCCGTACGGTCAGCTCGTGAAAATCCTCGTGGACCATATCTCCCTCGAGGGTCGGCTTCCACTCGCCGCCGTCGACGGAATATTCACCCTCGATCGCGGTGAAGCTGTCGGAAAGGTTCGCCTCCCAGCCCACCGAGTCCGCGGTAAAGATGACGATCAGCCCGACGATGACGAGCATCATCGCCAGCAGCGCCAGCGTCAGCTTACGGCTTTTGATCAGATTCAAGGTCTCACTCCCTTCTGTTCTAAGTGACCGGTGGTTAGTTGAATCAGGCGGGACGCCCGCACCCGATTGGTATAACATCTAACAGAATACTTTTCTTACGGAAATATATATCGCAATATAATTAGTTACTCGCTGTGCTCGATTAATTATGCAATCCCTCACCCGGTCTTGCGGAAGCTCCCTTTACCAAAGGGAGCCTTTGCTATTATTATATATGGAGAGGAGAAAAAACAAAAGGTTTTTTCAAAAAGTTTTCGGATTTTTTTGAAAAAACGGATTTTTGTCCCTGTTTTGTCCGTATCGGTCGTGTAATATATAGGTACAGGAACGCAGACAACCGTTTTGCGGTTGCTTTACAAATTATCCGGACACTCAGATCCGGGATGCGGGAGGAGCAAGCCCCTCCCCTACTATGACGGAGCGGGAGGAGCAAGCCCCTCCCCTGCTATGACGGAGTGATAAATATGAAAGCTAATGTCAAAACCACCATCGCAGTTATCCTGATCATCGTGCTGAGCGCCGCGGCAACCGTTACCGGCTTCGCGGTATCGGCGGCGTCACAGCCGGATATCGCCGCGCAGACAAACGGTTCCTCCGCTCCCGCGCTGAAGGACGGCGTGTGGCAGGCGGTATATCTAAGCGGCGAGGATCAGCTCTTCTTCATCGACAGCACAGAACATTCCTTCGCCATGATCGATCCCGAGCTCGGCATCGGACTGCCGTCGCAGTATGAGTATGATTCCGCTACAGGGATCTACACCCTGCAGATCGCGTATGAGGGCAACGAAGAGCGCTGGGTCGTTATCGACAACTCCGACAGCACCGCGACCGTGTGCGACGCGGACGGCGATGTGATCACCCTGTACTATCTCTCGAACGGTACGATTGAAGATTTTGATTACTTTACGCTGAGAGAGCTGCGCGAGGCGGCAAGGCTTCAATTTGAAGAAGAGAACGGCGTCCTCGACGGCGTCGTATACAGCGCCGGCATGACGGACGACGGCAGCTTCAAAGCCGAGATCAATATTGCAAAGAGCGGAGAGACGATCGCCCGCTATACCGTCGATATGCTGACGGGAAAGGGATATGACGGCAGCGGCGAGGCGGTCGATCTGAGCGGCTGCGTCTATGCGGAATGAGAAGCGGATATGCCGATATGGAATATGAAGCAGGGATCGGGAACGGAAATCAGAAACAATATAAAACGGTTTTTTCAGGAAGTTGCATAGTTTTATGCAACTTTTTGTTTTATTGCGGCATAGGTGAAAGGAGTGTTCCCTATGAAAAAACCGCAGGCCATCTATTTATATTTTGACTCTCTGAATGAATTGGATATGCTTTCCGACGAGCAAACAGGCAGGCTGCTGAAGGCACTTCTGCGCTACGGCGAGAGCGGTGAAACGCCTGATTTTTCCGATGATAAAGCCCTTATGCTCGTGTTTTCCGTCATGAGCCGCAAGATCGACCGTGATTTTGAAAAGTACGCTCAGATCTGTGAAAAGAGAAAAGAAGCCGGTCGAAAAGGCGGCGCTCCGAAAGGGAACGCCAACGCTTCAAAACAACCAAAACAACCAAATGCAAGCAAAACAAGCCAAGCAGAATCAGAAACAGAAACAGAAGCAGAATCAGAAACAGAAGCAGAATCAGAAACAGAAACATATACAGAAACAGAAACAGAGGCGCACAGCGCACCGTCTTGTCAAGCAGGCTTGACGGGAGATATATTGATCGTCGATGAGATTATTGATTATCTCAATAGGAAAGCGGGCACGCATTTCAGGGCTACTGCCAAAAGCGCACAGCGCTGCATCACCGCCCTGCTGAACGACGGCTATACCGCAGACGACCTGAAGAAGGCGGTGGACAACAAATGCCGCGACTGGAAAGGGACGGAATACGCGCGGTATCTGCGTCCGGAGACGCTGTTCGGCGAGAAATTCGACAGCTATCTCAACAGCCCCTCAGGTCCCTCGCTGCCCAAGCGCAAAAAAGGCGATCCGTGGTATGAGCAGGATTATATGGACAAGATCCGGGATTGGGCGAATCATTCGATGTTTGACGATTAACGCGATACGGCAGTGAAATCATTCGGGTTTTTTCGGATTTTTTCAATATTTTTTTAAAAAGTTGAAATTGTCCCGATTTTTGTCAGGGTTTTGTCATAGTGTGTGTGATATAGTATAGCCACAGTCGAGGGCAACATGATGTTGCATCCCATCCGCCTTTTGCAGACAGGCTGAAACAGTCAAGCCGCAGCAACGGCGGGTCAAAAAATCCAAATGCTTATCATAACAAAGGCAACATGATGTTGCATCCCATCCGCCTTATGCAAACAGACTGAAAAAACAGACTGAAACAATCAAGTCACAGCAACGGCGGGTCAAAACAAAAATCCAAATACTTTTTATAACGGAGGTAATGAAAATGAAAAACACCAACATGAACATGAACAGAAGATACAACCGCAGAAGCACCGAAAAAGCAAGAGCCGTCACCAAGGCGAAAGCAAGAAAGACCAATATCCTCCTCGCCGTCACGGCGTTCGGACTGGCAGCAGTGATCGGCGCGGGCGCGTTCGCATTCACTCTCCTGAACGGCAATAACGTCAAGACAGCCGCTGACACCACTCCCACCGCCGTCGTCATGAAGGCGGACGCCAACAAGGCGGTACCAAACACCAAGCAGGAAGCGCAGACCGCGACGCAGGCGCCGCAGACCGGCGACGATCAGACAGCGGTACAGCCCGTTCAGAATAATGTCGAGCAGACGAGCGTACAGGCTCAGCCCGCACAGTCCGATACTCAGAGCAAGCAGAACGCGACCGAGGCGCAGCAGGACGACGGCAGCATCAAGACCGTCAACGGCGAGCGCGTCTACGTTGACAACAAGCGCACCGCTCCCGAAAAGACCGGTACTCCCGCTGCCTACTATGCCAACGGCAAGACCTCTTACGGCTTTGACTGGGACTACAGCGCCGACAACGGCAACTTCGTCCTCAACGGCGGCTACAACTTCGATCAGCAGCAGTACATCTTCACCTTCTACGGCTCGGCTCCCGGCGTTTCTCACGTCACCCTGTACTACAACACCGACGACAATCATCAGAATTCCGTCGACCTGACCGTCACCGTAGACAATGACCTCAACGTATCCATCGCATAACGATATACTTCATCAGAAAAAAACTCCTAAAGACAAAAGCGGCAGGTACCTTTCCGGTATCCTGCCGCTGTCCTTTTATGGATTATTTGATTATGTATACTCAAGCAAAAGATCGATATTGTACTTCTCGACGGAATTGAAATCCGAGGTGGTAAAGCTCTCGTCGGCGTAGTACCACGGCTGCGCTTCATAATAATTGCGGATCTTTTCGTCGCGGAAGCAATAACCGTTGCGCGCATAGATCTCGTTGATCGCGTCCTGAGCGAAGGTGCCGGAAACCGAAGAACCGGACATACTGCTCAGCACGGAGGAGATCTCGCCGCGGGTCAGCTGGCGGACAGAAGAATCGGGGAAAACGAAATCCGTCGCGCTGTAGTGATAAGAGGGCGCGAAATGTCCGTAGTAACCGCCGTTATCGGCAGGCTGGGCGGGCGTAATGTTGTTATTATTGCTATTATTGTTATTGCTGTTGTTATTATCGTTGTTACTGCTGCTGGTCTGGTTCGCGGACGCGGAACCCTTTACGGTAACGGTACAGGAAGCCTCCACGCCGTTCGCCGCTTTGCACGAGATATTCGCGACGCCTTCCTTGACGCCGGTGACATACCCTTCGCTGTTGACGACGGCGACAGATTCATCCGAGGACGACCATGTCAGATTCGTGCTGGTCGCGTCGGGAGGCGTAATCGTCGCGTTCAACTGGATCGTTTTACTACTGTCAACGGTCGCCGTCTGGTGATCCAAAGTGATCTTGGTGATCTCTTTGTCGGTCACCGTTACGTTGCACGAGCAGGACGCGCCTTTCTCGGTGGTCGCCTTGATCACCGCGGAGCCGACGGATTTTCCTTTTACGGTCCCGTTATCGACCGAGGCGATGTTGTCGTCGGTGCTCGTCCATGTGAGCGGCGATACCGCGCTGCCGGAAGCGTCGGTCACCGTGAGATTAGCGGAAGAGCCCGCCGTCAGCGTGAGGGAAGATTCGCTCATCGTGATAACCGCGTTCTGATTCGCGCCGGCGCAGGAGGAAAGAATCGCCGCGATCATCACCGACAGGAACAGTACCGCAAACAATGTACGCTTATTCATTATCATCCATCCTTTTCTGTCAGTATTCAGCGTTATTATCATAACACTTATGATTTCGTAATGCAACATCAAAAATAATGTTCGTTTTCATCAAAGATCGTCCGGAGCCTTTATATCGCAAACGGTAAAAAGCCCGCTGCCCACGAAAAAAAGATCGACAGTATCAGCGCGGGCACGGCGTTGAGCACCCGTATCTTTTTGAGTCCGACCTGCCCCGCCAGCATGTTATAGCCGACCATGAAGGTCAGGATACCGCCGGTCGCCTTGAAATTGCCGACGGTCTCGGGCGTCAGCACGGGAGCGATCAGGCTCGCGCAGAAAAAGCAAAGGGTGAAGATCACCAGCTGAGGGATCGAGAACAGCGTCACGAACCAACCGGTCTGCGTCGCGATCACCATGACGGTGAACAGGTCGAGCACGGCTTTCGCCAACAGGATACTGTGATCGGCGTCGAGCCCCTCGCTCAGCGCGCCGAAGATCCCCGTTCCGGAAAAGCAGATCAGCGCCATCGCAAGGCACAAAAGCTCCGTCTGTTCCTGCGGCGTATCCTCCCCGCCGCGTCCGATCTTCGTCATGGTGAACCGTATCAGCCGCTGCACGCCGCTGTCGATATGACACAGCTCGCCGATCACGCCGCCGAAAAGGACCGATAATATGACCACTGTGAGGCTGTGCAGCTTCACCACGGACACCACGCCGATACACAGCGCGCAAAAGCCGAAAGACATATACAGCATCTCGACCACGCGCGCCGGAAGATACTTTTTGACGGCGGCTCCGGCTAAACCGCCGAGGATGACCGCCGCGACGTTCGCCGCGATCCCGATAGGAAATTCCATCTTGCTCCTCCTATCCGATATTCTTTTTGTATCATACAACACAATCCCGCGATTGTCTATACCGTCTTGCAAAAACCGTACCGCGCCGCTATAATATCTATAAGGTAACGGGAAGGTAACGGGAGGCGACGCTGATGACAACAAGTGAAAAGCATTACCGCTTCGCGCTGCTCGCCGATATCCACATCGACCTCGAGAACGGCGGCAGGAACATCTACTTCATCCACGCGCAAAAGAACCTTGCGCGCGCGCTGGAGGTCATCAAGGAACGAGACTGCGGCTTCATCATCAGCGCGGGCGATCAGGTCACCAACGCCACGGGCGCGAAAGAGGAATGGCGGCGGTACCGCGAGATCGTCGACCGCTCCGATTACAGCGGGCTGATACTGGAAGCGATGGGCAACCATGAGCTGCGCTACGCGAAATACGGCGGCTGTACCGTGGACGAATGCCGCGAGGAATTTCTCACCTATACACGGCTCGACGATAAGCCTGTCATCCGCGACAAGGGCAAAACCTACTACGCTTATCTTGACGATACCTTCGGCGACGCGTACCTCTTCCTCGCGCTCGAGTACAGCTCGGACACACCGCTGACCGACAACTTTTCCAAGGAGCAGATGGACTGGACCGAAAGGATGCTGGAGCGTTTTACGCGCGAGAAGCGCCGTATCTTCGTGATCCAGCATGTGCCGTTCCACGCGTTCGGCGCGGGCGACGACAACGATAATCCCGCTTACGGAGGCAATATGTACCTGTCCGATGAAAGCGGCAGACCCTTTGCTGGGAACAGTCGGTTCTATGACCTGATACACCGGTACAGGGACGTGATCTGGCTGTCGGGGCACACGCACATCGACCTCAGGGACGAGGTCAACTACAGTACCGCGCACGGTACAGCCTGTCAGATGCTGCATATCCCCGCCCTCGCGGGCAGTACGCGGATCGCGACGGCCAACGGCAAACGCGGACTCGACCGCACCTTTTACGGCGACGTATCGCAGGGATACATCGCGGACGTATATGAGGACAGGGTCGTCTTTACGGGGATCGACTTCCTGAGCGATCGGCTGTATCCGGAGTATACATATGTGATAAAGAGATAAAACGGCGACTTTGTATTAAGACAGGAATCGGGACAATTCCGCTGATCACCAATAGGATGCTGTATCATTTTTCCCTTATAGGAGGTAAACAGAAAAATGAAAGATAAGCCAAAGAATACTTATACCATTGAAGTCGTTTATGAGAGCTCGTGCAAAGCTTACGGCGATGAAATCATAAAGTGGCTGATCGATGAAAAAATAGCCGAGAACACAACAGGCTCTCCCGCTGAAGGCGACAAAGAACTTTTTCACTATACGTTTACCGCTCTGCGTCCGATCGCAGCCGACTCCCTGATCGTTTTGGTATCCGATGAAGCTACAGCGAACGAAGGCTGGCATAACAGCGTCGTCTCCGCCTCAAAGGAAACAAGGATCATCCCCGTGGGCTCCGTCGAAACGATTGATTACAATAATTCCGAGGTTTTGCCGTCAAAAATTGAAGAAATCAATTTTATTCATATCGATGAAAACCTTTACAAAAATATTCTTGACGCGCTGACGACATCTCCGGATTTCTATTCTTTGAAAAATCAACTGCTGATAAGATGCAAGCGCTGGTCGATCTCGCATGATTCCATAGAGCTTTTGACCAACCTGAAGCAAATAAAAGAATACAAAAGCGTCCTTGAAAGAAAATCGGAAGACGAAGACGACCCCGGTCTCAACGCGCAGCTGCAGGAGATCGGCGAGTACCTGGAAGCCTCGCAAGCTTACGCAAAGAAGATGCTCTTCAAGAACATAGGTCAGTGGATATTCCGAGGATTCGTCATAGCCGCGGCGGTGTTGATTCTGATTGCGTTTTTTGTCATACAAAATTACTACAGCAGACTCAGCTACGCAAATCTCGCTTCATCCGTTGACATGAATACGGTAGACGCGGAAACAGGTGCCGTCAAAATGGCGGAAATCATCTCAAATCCGTTATCTGATTCTTACTCTATAAAGCTCGCTTACGGAAACCTTGTGAAGCTACTGGACAAAGTCTGGCCGCAAACGCCCATAGGGAGTTGTTATAAAAATCAGATCAATGATATCGCGATCCCTTCGGGAGAACAATATGTCTGGTCGGCTGACGCGGGCGGCAGGATCATTTGCTGGGATACCTATACCGGTCAAAGAAGCTATGATGAAACGGTCAGCGACTCGGGATTGACGAGTCTCTCCGTCAGCGGTGACGGGCAGGTGCTGGCCGCTGTGGACGCTGACGGAATCATATATGTATCCCAAGGGAACGGTTGGCGTAATATCGGTACGTTATCGTCGGTGAACGCAGAAAAAGCGGAAATCAAAACGACAGACGATACCGTTCTGATATTTGACGATCATTCTTTCGAGCTGTATGACATGAACGGTACATCGCTCAACTCACAGGAGCGATCCGGACGCACCATACTGGATATCGGCTTTTTGTCTGATAAAGAGATCATCGCGGCAGAAAGCGAATCGGGCGTATTGATCACTGAAGTGATCGATTTCACAAACGATTCATCCGAAGAGCACTTATATGAAAACGTAAAAACAGGGTCTCTTTCAGAAGCGGATATTTTCAAAGATACCGTCGTTATATCGGATTCAGACGGTCAGGTCTGGAAAATAGCCGACAACGAAGCTGTCAGAACGCCGTTGCTTTTACCCAAAGTTTTAGGTTTGAAACTGGTCGATCCGTCAACGGTCGTTTATCACGAGAGAAACATCGGCACAGGTATTTATGATATAGACGACGCTTTTGATTACGGCGATGTGCTTTCAGATATTCGCGGAGTAAACTCACTATACGCAACAGATTCGCTTGTGGTCGCGGGAGGAACCGGAGCATACTATGTATGTTCGATCGATAAAGTATTGAAGACCGATAAGTCGGAGGCACAGATCCCGTCCGACGCCGTCGTATATCATCAGACCGAATATCATCCGGATAATATGTCGCCCGATCAGATCGGCGTTCACAGCGTAGAGATCTCCCCTGACGGAATCGTTATCATACAGGTTAAAACATCGGAGTCCGAAGAGCTCATTACCGCTGTCCTTGATCCCGCGTCCGTTGTGACCAACAGCAGCGGTCATGTGTCTATCGAGGATACTTCACAGATACCGGAAACCGATTATCAATACGATGATAAGATATTTACCTCAAATGATTTGCCGTCAGTAGCGGGGATACGATATGTGCCCGCTGACGATACGCACGACACGGATCGATACTACCTGATCATCGGATGCAGGGACGGATCCTTCGCCGAGCTTTATATGGCTCCCGACGGCACGCTCTCTCAGACTGTTTCACATACCATTCCTTCACGATGCGCTGTCACTGCTGTTTATCAGGTTGAAAACGGATATCTGATCGAGGATGAGTCAGGCAGGCTGTGGAACTGTGACGACGGTATTGAATTGTGCGATCAAAACGGCTGCTTCAATATGATAAAGAATAAGCTGCATTCAGCAGTTTCCGACAACTTAAAGAAAGAGATTTCTCCGGAGGTATGGAAACAGCTGGAGCTGAAGACCTATCCCGGCGGAAACGGGGAGGTGTGGGAGTAATGATGAATCATCTTTTTATTTCTTATTCCAGAAAAGATATAGACGCCGTAAATCTGATAGCCGAAAAGCTCAGAAAAGCCGGGGTTGACGTTTGGCAGGATATCTCGGGCCCGGGCACGGGAATCCCTTTTTCGACAAAGTGGTTCAGCGTCATAGAAGAAGCCATCCATATGGCAGGCGGCGCTGTTATCATCAAATCCGACAACTGGAAACAATCTAATCCGTGCAGCCAAGAGATGAATCTCATTATTTGCTGTGATTTGCCCTATCTGGAGATATCACCGGAATCCGTTCTGAATGATATCGACGCTGTTTTTGCGCGCGTTATGAGCTTCATCGAGAAAAACGTCATAACGAAAAAGAACGAAAAAAGAACAGAGCTTTTTGCGGCGGCATATGAGATCGAATCGGGCGTTAACCCGTCCCGTTTGATAAAAAACACGAAAAATTTCGTTTCATCGTTTATTTCAAATATCGCCGATTATCTGTACTTCAGACGGCTGATAAAGAAAGGGCGATACGATTCTTTAAATCCGGAGTTATTTCCTTATATAAAAAAATATCTGCGCGCCCTGATCCGGACGATGATATTCAAAACCGTCGGAGTTGTCGCGGTATCCCTGCTGGTTATCACAGCAATCATCTTTATACGCGCCCTTCCCGAGGCGATGATAGTGGGTTCCGAGCAGAATAAGGCTACATATTACGGACAGTATGCCGCCGCGAGTATCAATAACGTTCAAAAATACGATCCGGTTCTGGCGATGAGCATGGCGGAAGACTTGGATGAAAAGTACCTTACGGTGACCTCGTACTATTCATTATGCACCGGCGGAACACAGCTGACGGATGCCGTACTGCCCGATAAGGTCCTGACGCCCGATGATAAGGAATATGACGCCGTTATGTCAGCCGAATCCTACGAAAGCAGTCAGAAATATCAAACAGAACCGTCAGCCGATTCCGGAGGAATCATTCTTACCGAAAACGAAACGGGAAAGAAACGGACCGTGAATACCACATCCGAGGTAAACGGTATCGCCTGGGATAAACGCGGTGAAATACTCGCTTTTTCTGCGGGGGCGAAGGTATTTGTCTGCGACGCTGTCGGAAACGGAGCGCCGATCCCTCTTTTTGAGAATTACGAACAGGTCTCCGATCTGAAGATCACGGATATTGACGGAAGTCTTTATGTCGCGGCTGTAACCGACAGGAACAACATACTCTTGTGGAAATCTCCTTTCAATGAACGGGAGGATTCTGACAGGTCAACCGATTTCGGTGTGTTTACCGAAGGCGACGAACCTGCCGCTGTGTATATTGACGGCAGAGATATCGTAATCAAGACAAGCGGCGGCGAGCAGATCATCTCACCTGATATCCCCGAAGAATACGGAAACATCAAAACGCCGTATTATTCGGTGACGTCTGACGGAAGTAAAATTGCTTTCATCTGTGAGAACGATACCGGCACAAGGATCGTCTGTATCAGCTTGAAAGACAATTCGATCCTCATTGATGCTCCCACCGATTATCCGGCTACCGCGGTGACGTTCAGCAGGGACGGCAACAGTATTTACGCGTCGGCTGAACAATGCGCGATCATACATATCGATCTTACCGCGGGAACAATTGAATACGGACCGTACAGCAACCTGTATTTCGCCAATATTTCCGCCTATGGATCCCGGTATGTGCTTTCGGATTACTACGGTAAATGCTGTATATTTGACGGTACGGTTATGACAGAGGATATGGGCAGCGTCAATTATTCCGGTATGATGCTGTTCTCTATGGCGGTAAACTCCGAAAAAGGTTACTTGTTTACGGTCAATCGCGGAGCGGGAACTACGGCAGGTTGCAGCAGGTTCAATCTTAACACCGGCGAAATCAATTTGTTCGTGGTCCCTGAAATACCGAAAGTTGACGCAAACACATCCGTGGCGTTATCCGAAGACGGCAAGTACGTCGCGTTCGGCTATCCCGACGGCAGGATCAGGGTCTATGAACAGGAGCATATGTATTTGATATTCGACAGTGTTTGCATAGGAGAGTCGGTATCGGCGATCAGCTTCGGCAAGGATGACTCTTTAATATATATTCTCGGCTCTGCGGGAAAGATATACACACATGAGCTGCCCAAACTTTTATTGTCCGACGACTTAGACAGTATGCGGGCGAATTGGGCAACGATCACCCAAAGGCTCTCTGACAAAAAGGCTTCATATTATGAAGCGGTATCAGCTGATACAGATACGGATCAAAACTGAAAAAGCTCGACAAAAACGTACACTGTAATTCCATCGACTGCAGATAAATCCGAGCGATCGGTTGTACACCGAATACCGTCAAAAGATAAACCCACCGTCCTGCTTATGCAGAACGGTGGGTTTTTGCTATGGTTTTTGCAGTCATTGAGGGAAAGGGTTATTCCCTGTTTGTGGGATTGCCACGCCCTAAAGGGCTCGCAATGACTGCGTATCTTTGTGGGATTGCCACGCCCTAAAGGGCTCGCAATGACAGTAAGCCTATCAGAATCCTCCGGGACCGCCCATGCCGCCGTTCATGCCGCCGTGACCGCCCATACCGCCGGGGCCGCCGCCCGCGAACTGGTTGGTGAGCTCGGTGACCTGTGAGCCGTTGACGTAGACGGTGCCGCCGTTGATCTGACCTGTGCCGTCATAGTCAAAGGGAGACTGGGCGTTGACGTTCAGGGTGCCGCCGTTGACGATGAGGTCGCCGTTGGAGTCGATGCCGTCGGTGTCGCCCTGCGCCATGTCGATGGTGATATCGCCGCCGTTGATCTCGACCTTGGCGTTATAGGCGGTCGACTTCGCGGAGCCGTTGATGCCGTCGTCGGAGGAGGCGAGCTTGATCGTACCGCCGTTGATCTGGACGACGGTGCCCTCGATGCACTCTACGGAATCGGCAGTGATGCTGCCGCCGTCGATCTGGACGATCGTCGTGCCGCGGATGCCCTTATCGACGGAGGTGATGTTGAAGCTGCCGCCGCAGATATAGATGTATCCGGTGGAGTTATCCTCGTCGTTTTCGGCGTGGAGACCGTCGTTGTCGGTATGGATGGTGATATTGCCGTCCGCGACCGCGATGCTCTCATGCGCTTCGATCGCGTCGGAGGCGGAGGTGTTATTGATCGTGCCGCCGGTGATCTTGATATCGTCCTTGCCCGAGATACCGTTGTCGGAGCTTTCGATATTCAGGGTACCGAGACCGTTGAATACGATATCGTCCTTCGAGAAGATGACCGCGTCGGTGTTGGTATCGCCGTCGGCGGTAAAGGCGCCGCTGACGGTCAGGGAGTTTTCGGTGTTTTCGACCGTGGTGACAAAGACCTTGTCGGCATTCTTGACGTAGATTGCGGGAGTCGAATCGTTGGTAACGGTCACGCCGTTCAGCACCAGCTGGACCTTATCGTTATCGCCCGCGTCCACGATCACGGACGCGTTCTTCGCGCTGCCCGAGAGCACATACACGCCTTCTTTGTCGATCGTGACGGTATTGTTGTCGGTCAGCGTCAGATACTCCGCTTCGGAGAGGTCGGCGGTCTGGCGCAGGTCGCGGTCGGAGAAAAGGTCGGTCGCGTCGATCGCGCCGTTCGAGGTCACGTTCGCCGTCGTGATCACCTCGGAGCTCTGTGTGAGCTTTGCGGCGGTATCCTGCACGGCGGTCGTTTCCTTTATAGCTTCGGTCGGCGCTTGCGTCGCCTGTACGGAAGTGTCGGCGGACGCGGGTTCCGCCGTATCCGTCGTCTGACAGGCTGTCAGCGCCGCGGCAAGCAGTAATATTGTCATCATGATGGCAGTGATCTTCTTCATAAATATACCTCCTTGGATGTGCGATGGTTTGTGATTAAGGTAATGGGTGACCTTATGGCATTATCATAACCCGTCAATATGTTATCCCCGTGATTCTTTTGTGAAAAGTATGTGAAAAAATGAAAGGACCGCAAAGCAGCCCCTTTATTCGATATTGCCTTTGTTAAAAGCCAGTCTTGAATTGTTGTACCGCCGGTCATGGGTGACCTCTTTGATCAGGGTGACGCACGGCGGGACGGGGATCGGCGTGTCTTCGCTTTCGACCTCCGCCTCCAAAGTCGCCTTATCGTCCCAGAAGCTGTAGACGTCCAGCTCGTAGGTCAGCCCCGCGTAGGAAAAGCTGTGGCGATCCTTTTCGATCGTGATCGTATCGGGTATCTTGCGCCCGAGCAGCTCCTCATACTCCTCCGCGCTGAGCTCACGCTCGAATTCGCGGCGCGTCAGATCAGAGATCTTCATTTTATAGGTATAGACATACCGCACATTATTGCCGTCGTCGATGCGGCGGACGCGCCCGCCTACGAAATCCTCCGACGATTCCAGATAACTCTGCTCCATATGCACGCATCGATAATCGGGCATCGCTTGCAGCGCTTCGATATCGGGATACGCGATCAGGAATTTACGCTCGATCTCCAAGGGAGCGCTGTTGATATCAAATTGCTCCATCATCTCACCTCGATCAGCACCAGCTCGCGCGGATTGAAGAACCGCGGACAGGCGACCGTATTGGAACAGCCTGAGGAAACGATCAGTTTGCCGTCAAAAAAGCTGCCGTGGGCGTACTTGCCGAACAGCCCCTGACCCGGGACGAAGAAGCCCCTCTTCCCTACCCGTATCTGACCGCCGTGGGTATGACCGGAGAGGGTGAGGTCGACGCCGCTGTCGGTCAGCAGATCGACGTACATATCGGGCTTATGGCAAAGCAGGATTTTATAGCCGTCCTTTTCAAGGAATTTCGGGAGCCACTCTTCATAATCCCAGACGGACATGCCGCCGAGGGTGAAATGAAAATCCCTGACCGTGACCGGTATATCGGCGTTCTCGAGCAGAATGACGCCCGTACCGCGCAGGAATTGATAATCGCGGTCGAAGAGCTTCTGCTCATGGTTGCCGAGGCTCATGTACACGGGAGCGAGCTTCACCGCTTCGCGCAGAAAACGCAGGACATTCTCCTCATGCGCCTTTTTGTCAGTCGGCATCAGCTTGTTGAGCAGCCAGTTGCCGTAATGGAGGATGTTGATGATCAGGCGTTTTAAGGGACGGCGTTCAAAGTCGTACTGCGGGCAGTTGTCGTAACGTTCAAGGGTATCGCCCGTGATCATGATGAGGTCGGGATTCTTCGCGCGGATCATCGCGAGGATATCGTCGCAGTCGCGCTCATGCAGATCGGACACGTGCGCGATGCGGACGGGTCGTCTGAGCGCAAGACCGCTGTCGATGCGATAGCGCGTCACCACTGATTTTGACATACCGTCACCTCCCTGATGATTGGCAGGCAAAGCCCGTACCTGATCTCACGCGGGAGGAGCATGCCCCTCCCCTGCTGCTTGATATTTATTATATCGTATGCGGCGAGGTTTTGCAATATCAAAAGAAAACACCGCCGAAGCGGTGCTCGTAATCTTTATTCTCTCTCCCACACGATCAACAGATCGCCGTCGTCGACAGAGATGTTTGACGGCTTGCCGATAAAGGCGTTGCTCACGCCGATATGATCGGTACAGCGCAGGGTGAGGTTTTCGGCTTCATAGCTCAGCCCGCGGATCGTCACACCTTTTGCCGTATCGCCCAAGGCAAAGACGGATATCCTGCCGTTATCGCGAGAGGAAAATTCTTTTACAGAATTATGGAGAACGGTAAAGCAAAACTCCTCGCCGATGAACAGCGCCCTGCCGCCCCTGCGGGCGATATCGTGAGCGATCGCGACATTGGCAAAGGTATGATCCAATAATCCGCCCACCGCGCCGTATACGACGAAGTCGCTGTATCCGCGTTCAAAACCCAGCTCCGCCGCGTGACCGACGTCGGTATCGTCCTTGCGCACTTCCAATCGGACAAGGTTCTCCACATCCGGCGCTTCGCCGCGGGAGTCGAAGTCGCCGACGACCAGATCGGGCGTCAGCCCCAGCGACAGCGCGACGTCGTAGCCTTTATCGGCGGCGATGATCAGGTCGCCCTTTTGCGGGCTCTCGCACAGTGCGCCGACGGGCAGCGCGCCGAAGACAAAACAGCGGCTCATGACTTCTTCTCATTCCTGACGATAAAGAGCCTGACCATCTGCAACGCACAGATGATGAACAGCGCCACGGCGGCGACGATGATCAGCGCAGTCGTATTGACAGCTGTGATGCCGGTGATATCGAACTTGCCGGTCTCGGCGTTCTGCAGCTTCGGGAACACCATCGCGACCACGGCGGCGATCGCCGCTACGAACAGCAGACCGGAGATCACGTTCAGTACATGCGCGGGCAGCGGGATGTGCTCATGGACGCTCTGCTTGAGGCGGGGGGACGAGAAATCCAGCACCGAGCCCAGATAGATCGCCGCGACAACGGTGATGATCGTCTCGGGCAGCATATAGGTGCCGTTATAGATCAGCGAATAGAAAAACGCGTCGGTGGTGGGGATCGAAAGCCCTGCCCATACGGTACAGCCGGAGATCACATGGAACGCATAGCGGACAAAGCATACCGCAAGCGCGCTGACGAAGAACGCCGTGCTCTGGCTCTCCATCCTGCGAAACAGACCGCCTAAGCAAACCGACGTAAACGCGAAAAGATAGTCCAGCAGGATGATGGCGATCGCCGCGATCACGCTGGTGGCATAGGATACGTTGTTCATGCCGATGATCATCTGGATCAGGCCGTATACCAGACCCGTCAGCGAACCCCAGCCCACGCCGTAACGGTATGATATAATGATCAGCGGCAGCATGGAAGCCAGTGTGATGGAGCCGCCGTACGGCAGCTCGGCGATCTTGACGACGCTGAGGATGACAGCCAGCGCCAGCATCAGACCGGTCTCGGTCAGCTTCTGGGTCATCTTGACGTCCTTCATCGGGTTTTGTCTTTTTGTTTTACTCATTATACACCATTCCTTTCGGATGTAATCCTGCCGATATGCGATTGATTCTATCATAAGATCGGTATACATAACGGCATAAGAAAAGCACCACGCGATCGCATGGTGCTGTGGTTTCTGTCCGCAAAGCTCCCTACGACGGCATTATCCGTATCAGGTTCATGGGTCAGGGAAACGTTCATCCCAATCTCAGCCGACTTTCGCGTCAGCTCCCCTGTGGTGTTTTTCCGATAATAATAGTATACCCGCCGCCGGGTTTTGTCAAGACGGTTTTTGCGGATTTTTGACTGTGCGCGCGTGATACAGCGGCTTTATTGTACACTCTGCAAAAAAATCTTTTACCTTTCCCCGCAATCTTTTACTTGCTTTTTCAAAAGAAATGTGCTAAACTATCAATTACGGCAACAAAGCCGTTTCAATACCCTGCGCCGAATCATGGCGCATCGGAGACTTGCGCTGGTAGCTCAGCTGGATAGAGTGTTTGGCTACGAACCAAAAGGTCGGGGGTTCGAGTCCCTTCCAGCGCGCCATACAAATAACGGGATACCCATTCGGGTATCCCGTTATTTGTTTTGACCCGTTAGCGCGGTGGAAGGGACTCGAAGGCGAGCGTACCGAGGATTAAGCGTCAGCGCAATCCGAAGGTAAAAACGCCATAGAACGGCGTTTTTAGCGAGAGCGTAGATCAGACTTCTGTCAGGAGGTGTCGCTCCGAAGACGAGGTAATCTGTTACCGAAAGAAGAAACGTACTTCCGGCGCGCCTTTTTTCAACCCGAAAACAGCTCTAAAAAACATCGAGAAA
>JAFRDE010000014.1 GCA_017403985.1 Ruminococcus sp.
GGATATGATGTTCTTTCGCGAATACAAAGTCCTCGTCCATCGCGCGGTTCGCTTCCGTAAGCAGGCGAAATGTGACCGGGATCACAAACAGGTTCATCGTATTCAGATCGATCTCCCGCGTTTCTTCATCAAGCGGCCGCGCCATATCTTCCGTATAGAAGATCGCGCAGTCGTAAACCTTGAAGATATCCTCACAGATCGATCGGAACGCCCTTTCAAAATCTATGGGATGACAGGTGAAATACACCTTCGGCTTGTTTTCCGGGCTCGAGTTTCCTTTGGTAACGAATTTTAATTCCGACATGGTTCACACTCCTGTTATTCTGTCGAATTCTTTGTCATTTATCTCCATCATAAACAACTATACATTGATTGTCAATCGCGATCTTTTATATTTACAAGGCTTCTGCCCTCCGTCCGTCACATGGCCCAAAAAACTGCTGTTTATTTAGGCACAGTGCACCTAACGACGCCGCTCATGTCCTTTCCTCCTCCCTTTAACCTTCGCCCTTCACTTTTCACCAAAAAACAAGATTTTCCCCTTTACATATCCGACAAAAAGTGCTAAACTATAGGATGGAAAAGTGAGTATTGTTCGTACATATTCACCAAAGCCAAAATACTGCGTCAGTGTGGGAAAGAGCTCATCCTACAGTAACGCAAAAACAGGAGGAAAACACATGGCAAGAAACAAAAAAACCATGGACGGCAACAACGCCGCCGCTTGGGTGTCGTACGCGTTCACCGAAGTAGCAGGCATCTACCCCATCACACCGTCCAGCCCGATGGCAGACTACGTTGATCAGTGGTCTGCACAGGGTCTCAAGAACATCTTCGGCACTACCGTCAAGGTAGAAGAGATGCAGAGTGAAGCAGGTGCTGCCGGTACCGTTCACGGCTCGCTGAACGCGGGCGCGCTGACCACCACCTACACCGCTTCTCAGGGTCTGCTGCTCATGATCCCGAACATGTACAAGATCGCGGGCGAGCTGCTCCCGTCCGTATTCCACGTAAGTGCCCGTACCGTATCGTCTCACGCGCTGAACATCTTCGGCGATCACTCTGACGTATACGCGTGTCGCCAGACCGGTTTCGCGATGCTCGCCGAGACCAACCCGCAGGAGGTCATGGACCTCGCCGCTGTCGCTCATCTGGCTACCATCAAGGGCAGAGTTCCCTTCATCAACTTCTTTGACGGCTTCCGTACCTCCCACGAGATCCAGAAGATCGAAGTATGGGATTACGACGATCTCAAGGAAATGACCGACATGGACGCTGTCGCGGCGTTCCGCAAGCGCGCACTGAACCCCGAGCGCCCCGTCATGCGCGGCTCTCACGAGAACGGCGATATCTTCTTCCAGCATCGTGAAGCCTGCAACAAGTACTATGACGCTCTTCCCGCTATCGTCGAAGAGTACATGGACAAGGTTAACGCCAAGCTCGGCACCGACTATAAGCTGTTCAACTACTACGGCGCTCCCGACGCTGAACGCGTTATCGTAGCGATGGGCTCCATCTGCGACGTCGCGGAGGAAGTTATCGACTACATGAACGCGAACGGCGAAAAGGTCGGTCTCGTCAAGGTTCGTCTGTATCGTCCCTTCCGTGCCGACAAGCTGGTTGAGGCGATCCCCGCCACCGCGAAGAAGATCGCTGTCCTCGACCGCACCAAGGAACCCGGCGCGCTGGGCGAGCCGCTCTTCCTCGACGTAGTCGCCGCTCTGGCAGCTAACGGCTGCACCGCGAAGGTAGTCGGCGGCCGTTACGGTCTGGGCTCCAAGGATACTCCTCCCTCCAGCGTTTTCGCTGTCTATGAGGAGCTCGCGAAGGATCAGCCCAAGCACAACTTCACCCTCGGTATCGTTGACGACGTCACCGATCTCTCTCTCGAAGAGAAGCCCGCTCCCAACACCGCCGCGGAAGGCACCATCGAGTGCAAGTTCTGGGGTCTGGGCGGCGACGGCACCGTAGGCGCGAACAAAGACTCCATCAAGATCATCGGCGACCATACCGATAAATATGTACAGGCATACTTCCAGTATGACAGTAAGAAGACCGGCGGTATCACCATCAGCCATCTGCGCTTCGGTGATAAGCCCATCAAGTCCCCGTACTACATCAATAAGGCTGACTTCGTCGCCTGCCATAACCCCTCTTATGTTGAAAAGGGCTTCCGCATGGTCAACGACGTCAAGCCCGGCGGCGTATTCCTGATCAACTGCCAGTGGGATGAGGCTGAGCTCGCTGAAAAGCTCAACGCCGAAGCAAAGCGCTATATCGCTAAGAACGATATCCAGCTCTACACCGTCAACGCGATCGACATCGCGGCTTCGATCGGTCTGGGCAAGCGCACCAACACCGTTCTCCAGAGCGCGTTCTTCTCCCTCGCCAAGGTCCTCCCCGCTGAGGAAGCGATCGGCTACATGAAGGAAAAGGCGCAGAAGTTCATGAAGAAGGGCAAAGAGATCGTCGAAATGAACGAGAAGGCGATCGACGCCGGCGCATCCGCTTACGTCAAGATCAACGTTCCCGCAGAGTGGGCCGACGCTGCCGACGAGGCTGCTCCCGCCGCTTCCGAGGGCCGCGAGAAGCTCGTCAAGATGGTCGACGGCATCATGAAGCCCGTAGGCAAGATGGACGGCGACAGACTGCCCGTCTCCGCTTTCGTCGACTATGCCGACGGTACCTTCGAGCAGGGCGCTTCCGCTTACGAGAAGCGCGGCGTTGCGGTTCTCGTTCCCGAGTGGAACGCCGAGACCTGCGCCCAGTGTAACCGCTGCTCGTTCGTCTGCCCGCACGCGACCATCCGTCCGTTCGCGATGGACGAGGCTGAAGTCGCCGAGGCTCCCGCCAACATCAAATACGGTCCCAGAGCCGTTAACAAGCTCTATAAGTACACCCTCGCTGTTTCTCCGTTCGACTGCATGGGCTGCGGCGTCTGCGTAGGCGTCTGCCCGACCAACTCTCTGAAGATGGTCGCAAGAGAATCTCAGGACGATCAGCAGGCAGTATTCGATTACTGTGTCGCCAAGGTCACCGAGAAGCCCGAGACAACCGCGAAGATCAACCTGATCTCCTCCCAGTTCAAGCAGCCGCTGCTTGAATTCTCCGGCTCCTGCGCAGGCTGCGCCGAGACCTCTTACGCGCGTCTCGTCACCCAGCTCTTCGGCGACAGAATGTATGTTTCCAACGCGACCGGATGCTCCTCCATCTGGGGCGGTCCCGCCGCTACCTCTCCCTACACCGTCAACAAGGACGGCCACGGTCCCGCATGGTGTAACTCCCTGTTCGAGGATAACGCCGAGCACGGTCTCGGTATGATGCTCGGTCAGCGCGCGATCCGCGATCGTCTGGTCGAAGACGTCAAGGCTATCGCTGCCGACGAGAGAACCTCCGCCGAGTTCAAGGCTGCCGCCGACGAGTACCTCGCTACTCTCAACGACGGCGCGAAGAACGGCGCCGCGACCAAGGCGCTGCTCGCAGAAGTCGAGAAGGTCGACGACGCCTGCCCGTTCAAGAAGGATATCCTCGACAACGCGGAATTCCTTTCCAAGAAGTCCGTATGGATCTTCGGCGGCGACGGCTGGGCTTATGATATCGGCTTCGGCGGCGTAGACCACGTACTCGCTACCGGCGAAGACGTCAACATCATGGTCTTCGATACCGAGGTCTATTCCAACACCGGCGGTCAGGCTTCCAAGGCTTCCAACATCGGTCAGGTCGCACAGTTCGCGGCAGCCGGTAAGGCGATCCAGAAGAAGTCCCTCGCCGACATCGCTATCTCCTATGGCTACATCTACGTCGCACAGATCGCGATGGGCGCCGACATGAACCAGACCCTCAAGGCGATCCAGGAAGCCGAAGCTTATCCGGGTCCGTCCCTGATCATCGGCTACGCTCCCTGCGAGATGCACTCCATCAAGGGCGGCATGCAGAACTGCCAGAAGGAAATGGCTCGCGCCGTTGCCTGCGGCTACTGGAACAACTTCCGCTATGATCCCAGACTCAAGGCTGAGGGCAAGAACCCGTTCATCCTCGACTCTAAGGCTCCGACCGAGTCTTATCGCGACTTCATCATGAACGAGGCTCGTTACTCCGCGCTGACCCGCTCCTTCCCGCAGAGAGCCGAAGAGCTCTTCGATAAGGCGGAGAAGACCGCAGAGGCACGCTTCGAGACCCTCACCGAGCGCGCGAAATAAGACACGCGTGTCTGTATCTGCTTCCTCTGAGAATGTTATCATTGTAATATAATGTTGTGAGGCAGCTTTCCTCCAACTATCATTACGAGGCTCGCAAGAGCCGTGGTAATCCCACAAAGAGGAACTGTGCGTCGGTTACAACCAAATATCACGCGAAAGCGTATGTCACCCTCGAGGTTCTCCCTCGGGGGTGATTTTTTGTCTTGTTTCATTTATCCTGTATGGTTCAGAAAAACAGAAAAAGACGCTGTGTAAAAAAGACGCCGCGTGTCCTTGACAAATCCCGCCCGAAATGCCATAATATATAGGTTAGAGTGCGCCCAAGCCTCCCTTTCTTAAGGGAGGTGACCTCGCCGCAAGGCGAGGTCGGAGGGTTGTCACGTATGATATGATGCTGTTATCAAAGAGTTATCCGGTATTCAATGTATCAACCCTCAGTCGCTTCGCGACAGCTCCCTTATGAAAGGGAGCCTCATAAGGTTTCAGCAATCAAATTCAACAGAGAGGAAGTCCATCTATGGCAGAACTCAATAAGTCCTATGATCCCCGTCAGGTGGAGGACAGAATATATCAGAACTGGCTGGAGCATAATTATTTCCACGCCGAAGTCAACCCCGACAAAAAGCCCTACTGCATCGTCATGCCGCCGCCCAACATCACCGGTCAGCTGCACATCGGTCACGCGCTGGACAACACCCTGCAGGACATCCTGATCCGCTGGCGCCGCATGCAGGGCTATGAAGCCCTCTGGCTGCCCGGCACCGACCACGCCTCCATCGCCACCGAGGCGAAGATCGTGGAAGCCATGCGTCAGGAAGGCGTCACCAAGGAAGACCTCGGCAGAGAACAATTCCTCGAGCGCGCGTGGGCGTGGAAACGCGAGTACGGCGGACGCATCACTAAGCAGTTTTGGAAGCTCGGCGTCAGCTGCGACTGGCAGCGCGAGCGCTTCACCATGGATGAAGGCTGCTCCAACGCCGTCAAAGAAGTATTCGTCAATTACTATAACAAAGGTCTGATCTACCGCGGCAACCGCATGGTCAACTGGTGTCCGCATTGCGGCACTTCCATTTCCGACGCGGAGGTCGAGTATGAGGCGCAGAACGGCAACTTCTGGCACATCCTCTACCCGGTTAAAGAGACCGGCGAGATGCTCGAGATCGCTACCACCCGTCCCGAGACCATGCTCGGCGATACCGCCGTTGCGATCAACGTCGAGGACGAGCGCTACAAGCATCTCCACGGCTGCCATGTCATCCTGCCCCTGCTCAACAAAGAGATCCCGATCGTCTGTGACGAGCACGCGGATATGGAAAAGGGTACCGGCGTGGTCAAGATCACTCCCGCCCACGACCCCAACGACTTCGAGGTAGGTTTGCGCCATGATCTCCCGATCGTCCGCTGCTTCACCTACGACGGCCACATGACCGGCGCCGAAGACGTCGCAGCCTATGAAGAGCTCAAAGCCAAGGGCAATCTCTCCGAGAACGAGCCCGAGGTCCTCAACTGCGGCAAATACGCCGGCATGACCACGATGGAAGCGCGCAAGGCGATCGTCGACGACCTCAAAGAGCTGAATCTGCTCGTCGACGTCGAGCCCCTCTCCCATGACGTCGGCACCTGCTACCGCTGCCACTCCACCATCGAGCCGATGGTCTCTAAGCAGTGGTTCGTCAAGATGGCTCCCTTAGCGGGTCCCGCCATCGACGCCGTCAAAAACGGCGACACCCAGTTCATCCCCAAGCGCAGTGAGAAGATATACTTCCACTGGCTCGAAAATATCCGCGACTGGTGCATCTCCCGTCAGCTCTGGTGGGGTCACCGCATCCCCGCCTACTACTGCGAGGAATGCGGCGAGATGGTCGTCAGCAAAGAAGCCGTCCACACCTGCCCGAAGTGCGGCTGCACCCATATGAAGCAGGACGAAGACACCCTCGACACATGGTTTTCTTCCGCCCTATGGCCGTTCTCGACCCTCGGCTGGCCTGAAAAGACCGAGGAGCTCGAGTACTTCTACCCCACCGACACCCTCGTTACCGGCTACGATATCATCTTCTTCTGGGTCGTCCGCATGATGTTCTCCGGACTCGAGAACATGGGCGACGTCCCCTTCCGCACCGTGTTCATCCACGGTCTGATCCGCGACGCGCAGGGCAGAAAGATGAGTAAATCCCTCGGCAACGGCGTCGATCCCATCGAGATCATCGACAAGTACGGAGCCGACGCGTTGCGCTTCTTCCTCGCGACGGGCAACTCTCCCGGCAACGATATGCGATTCAGTGAAGAGCGCGTCGAGAGCTGCCGCAACTTCGCGAACAAGCTTTATAACGCCAGCCGTTTCGTGCTGATGAATATTGAGGGACATGATGTGCCTCTCACCCTTCCCGAAAAGCTGAAGCTCGAGGATAAGTGGATCCTCTCCACCCTCAACACCCTGTGCAAAGACGTCACCGAGAATCTCGAAAAATTCGAGCTGGGCATCGCGGTACAGAAGCTCTACGACTTCATCTGGGACTGCTTCTGCGACTGGTACATCGAGCTGAAAAAGACCGATCTCTACAGCGACGATGAACAGGCGGCGCAGAACGCCCGTCAGGTGCTGGTTTACGTCCTCGACAAGATCCTCAAGCTCCTGCATCCGTTCATGCCCTTCATCACTGAAGAGATCTGGCAGAACATCCCCCACGAGGGCGAAACCATCATGCTCGAGAAATATCCCGAGTACACCGACGCGCTGAACTTCGAGCGCGAGGCGGACGATATGCGCAAGATCATGACCGCGATCACCGCTATCCGCACCCAGCGCAACGAGATGAACGTCCCGCCCTCCAAAAAGGCAAAGCTCTATATCGCGACCAAGACCGCCGATACTTTCAAGCACGGCGCGGAATTCTTCAAGAAGCTCGCTTCCGCGAATGACGTCGAGATCGACGCCGACTTTGAGATCGACGGCGCTGTTACGGTCGTCACCGCGAACGCGAAGATCTACATCCCGCTCAGCGAGCTGGTCGATAAGGACGCGGAGCTCAAGCGTCTGAACAAAGAGCTCGAGCAGACCGAAAAGATGCTGCGTCAGGACGAAGCCAAGCTCTCTAACCCCGGCTTCATGGGCAAAGCTCCCGCCGCCGTCATCGAAAAGATCAAGAACCAGGCGCAGCGTGAGCGCGAAAAGATCGCCCTCATCAAAGCCGCGATCGAAAACCTGAAATAAGGACACGTATGTCTGTGACAGAAAGCCTCCGATTCCTCGGAGGCTTTTTTTCTCCATTACCGACAACAAAGCCGCACCCTTTCGGATGCGGCTCTCTTTATACCAAATTATTCTTTTGTTTCTCTGAGTTGGATCCCCAGCACTTCCAGCGACTCCTCGTCCACCGCCGACGGACAGTTGCTCATCAATTCAGAAGCGTTCTGCACCTTCGGGAAAGCGGTGACGTCCCTGAGGCTGTCACAGCCGCACATCAGCATCGCGATTCTGTCGAGACCGATGCCCATGCCGCCGTGAGGCGGCGCGCCGTACTTGTACGCTTCGACAAGGAAACCGAATTTTGCCTCGATCTCCTCGTCCGTCATCTTTAGCGCGCGGAACATCTGCTGCTGCAGCTCATAATCCGTGATACGGATGGAGCCGGAGCTCAGCTCGGTGCCGTTGAGCGTCAGGTCATACGCCTTCGCGACCACCTTGCCCGGGTCGCTCTCGAGGTATTGCAGACATTCTTCCTTCGGCATCGTGAACGGATGATGCATCGCAACCCATTCGCCGCTCTCCTCGTCCTTTTCAAAGAACGGGAAGTCCACGATCCACACGAACTTGTATTCATCCTTCGGGATCAGGTCGAGCTGTCTGCCGACCTCCAGGCGCAGCGCACCCAGAACGGGCAGGGTCACGGAATTTTTGTCCGCGACGATCAGCACCACGTCGCCCTTTTCCGCATCCAGCGTATTCAGGATGCGGTCGAGGTCGCCCTCGCCGAGGAATTTGTTGAACGAGCAGTTCGGCGCCTCTTCAGCCCAGCGGATGTACGCCAGACCCTTCGCGCCGATACCCTTGACGAATTCGGTCAGCTTGTCGATCTTCTTGCGGGTCAGCGCTCCCGCCGCGTTCTTCGCGACGATCGCGCGTACAGAGCCGCCGTTTTCGATCGCGCTCCTGAAGACCACGAAGTCGATATCCTTCACGGTCTCCGTCAGGTCGCTGATCTTCATCCCGAAGCGCACGTCCGGCTTATCCGAGCCGTAGGTGTTCATCGCGTCATTGTAGGTCATGCGCTCAAAGGGCTGTTCGAGCTCGATACCCTTGATCTCCTTAAAGAGTCTGACCATCAGGCCCTCGTTGATCTCCATGATCTCGTCCACGTCGACGAAGCTCAGCTCCATATCGATCTGGGTGAACTCCGGCTGGCGGTCTGCGCGCAGATCTTCATCGCGGAAGCAGCGCGCGAGCTGGATATAGCGGTCAAAGCCCGACAGCATCAACAGCTGCTTGTAGATCTGCGGCGACTGCGGCAGGGCGTAGAATTTGCCGTTATGGATGCGCGACGGCACGAGGTAGTCACGCGCGCCCTCGGGAGTCGACTTGATCATCATCGGGGTCTCGATCTCGATGAAGCCGTTTTCATAAAAGTAATCTCTCGCGATTTTCGCGATCTTCGAGCGGGTGATCAGGTTCTGCTGCAGCGGCGTGCGTCTTAAATCGAGATAGCGATATTTTAAGCGGATATCCTCCGCCGTCTTGCTGTCATCCACGATCTCAAAAGGCGGCGTCTGCGCCTTAGATAGCACGCGCAGGTCGCTGACCTCGATCTCGATATCTCCCGTCGGGATCTTATTGCTCTTCGCCGAACGCTCGCGCACCGTGCCCTTCGCGCACAGCACGAATTCACTGCGCGCCGCGAACGCCTTGTCAAAGATCTCTCTGTCCGTGTTGTCGTCAAAAGCGAGCTGCACGATGCCCGTGCGGTCGCGCAGGTCGATAAAGATCAGCTGACCGAGGTCGCGCTGACGCTGTACCCAGCCGCATACGACGACTTCCTCGCCGATATTCTCCGCTCGAAGCGTCCCGCAGTAATGCGTGCGCTTGAGTCCTGTCATAAATTCTGCCATAGTATTACCTTCCTTTATGTCACTCTAAAGGCTCCCTTTGGGAAAGGGAGCTGTCACCGCAAGGTGACTGAGGAATTGTATTAATTGAGCGAAGCGACCAACCGAATTATAAAGGTTTCTCGCTCACGCTCGATCAAATAATACAATTCATCCGCCTCCGTTTGGAGGCACCTTCCTTTCCCAAAGGAAGGCTATATCACTCCGCGAACTCCGCCGCTAATTTCGCCGCCGTGAACTCCTTCACGAACGCCTCGTCCTCCAGCGGGATCTCGCTCTGTTCGCCGTTATCCATGTTCTTCAGCTTCGCGACGCCGTTCGCGATCTCGTCGTCGCCGAGCACCATCGAGAATTTCGCGCCGATCTTGTTCGCGTATTTCATCTGCGCCTTCAGCCCTCTGCCGACGACGTCGAATTCCGCGTACATCCCGGCTTTTCTCAGGATATTGCACAGCTGCGACGCCTTTTTATGCGCGTCCTCCCCCATCGAGCCGATGTAGATATCGCAGGGGGCGGGAGCGGGGATCTCGATCCCCTGCGCGTCGAGCGTCAAAAGCAGTCTTTCGATGCCAGCCGCAAAGCCGAGCGCCGGCATCGGGTTGCCGCCAAG
The DNA here is from genome assembly GCA_017403985.1 of Ruminococcus sp. Taxonomy (GTDB): domain Bacteria; phylum Bacillota; class Clostridia; order Oscillospirales; family Acutalibacteraceae; genus Ruminococcoides. Next base: position 9,910 of record JAFRDE010000014.1, read on the forward strand.
CTCCTCGATCAGTCCGTCGTATCTGCCGCCGGCGCAGACAGCGCTCTGCGCGCCGATGTCGCCCGACAAAAATTCGAACACGGTCTTTGTATAATAATCCAGACCTCTGACGATGGTCGGATTGACGGTATAGGCAACGTCATTCGCGTCCAGATATTCCTTCACGCCTTCAAAATGCTCTCTGCACTCATCGCACAGATAATCCGGCATCATCGGCGCGCCCTTCGCGATCTCGTGGTCGTGCGGTACCTTGCAGTCGAGCAGGCGCATCGGATTGCGCTCCAGTCGGCTCTTGCAGTCCTCGCACAGCGTCTCACGATACTGTGAATAGTATTCGGTCAGCGCCTTGTGATACTCCGCACGGCATTTCGGACAGCCGATCGAGTTGATCTCTAAGCTGATCCCGCGCAGTCCGAGGCGTTCAAAGATATTAGCCGCAGCGGTGATCAGCTCCGCGTCGGCGGCGGGAGCCTGCGTGCCGTAGCACTCCATGCCGAACTGGTGAAATTCTCTCAGCCTGCCCGCCTGCGGCTTCTCATAGCGATAACACGAGGTCAGGTAGTACGCCTTGATCGGCAGCGGATCGTTATGTAATCCATGCTCTAAAAACGCGCGGCAAGCGCCCGCGGTCCCCTCGGGACGCAGGGTGATGCTGTCGCCGCCCTTAGTCAGGAAGGTGTACATTTCCTTTTGCACGATGTCCGTCGTATCGCCGACGCCGCGTTCAAAGAGGTTGGTGTGCTCGAACACCGGCGTCCGCATTTCTTTATATCCGAACGCCCGCGCTTCCTCGCGGAAAATATTCTCCAAAAATTGCCAGCGATAGCTGTCCCGCGGCAGTACATCCTCCGTACCGCGCGGCTTCTTTGTGATCAATGCCATTATATCAAACCTTTCAATGGAGTAGATGTTTATTCAGCCTCCCTTTCCTAAGGGAGGTGCCCCGACAGGGGCGGAGGGTTGTCTTTTATGGCAAAATAAACATCGAAAAATACATCTGACCGATAAGAAATCAACCCTCAGTCGCTTCGCGACAGCTCCCTTAGAATAGGGAGCCTCTATTTACCCCAAAATTTGCTTTATCAAGTATATCACAAACTTCTCCCCTCCGCAATATCTCTGTCATATAAATATTTGCGACCCATTCGCATATTGACATTCCCTTTCCCCTGTGCTATACTGATTTGCGAACGATTCGCAAATTCTATATGAAATTGTCATTGCGAGACTCAAAAGGAGCCGTGGCAATCTCAACCGATTCAGAGGTACTATCATGCCCAAATACATCACAAAACAGCGAAAGATCCTCACCGACTATCTCATGCAGCACGTCGATGAGAACCTCTCCGCGGGACAGATCGCCGATGCGCTGTCCGATACCGTCAGCAAAAGCGCCGTCTACCGCAACCTCGCCGATATGGAGGCGGAGGGTAAGCTCCACCGCGTTATGGGCGGCGGCGGCAGAGAGGTCATCTACCGCTACAGCGGCAGCCACGCCTGCTCCGAGAGCCTGCACCTGAGCTGCAAAAAATGCGGCAAGACCGTCCACATGCAAAAGCAGCTCGCCGATTCTCTGGTACAAAGCGTCGCCCAGAACGACGACTTCGCCATCGACAAAGGCGAGACCGTCATCTACGGCGTCTGTGCCGCCTGCCAACATAAATAGAAAGGAAAACATATGAAAAAACTATCCGCACTACTCCTATGCCTTATCCTGCTCGCCACCCTGTTTGCGGGCTGCAATTCAAATAACCAATCATCCGACGCTGATATCAAGGTCGTCACCACCGTCTTTCCGCTCTACGACTGGGTGCGCGAGGTCGCGCAGGACGACGTCCACATCGACCTCGACCTGCTTCTCGACAACGGCGTCGACCTCCACAGCTACCAGCCTACCGCCAAAGATATCATGAATATCTCCGACTGTGACGTCTTCGTCTATGTCGGCGGCGAATCCGACCAATGGGTCGCCGATACCCTCGACCAGGCCGATAATAAAGATATGGTCGTCATCGACCTGATGGACGTCCTCGGCGACAAAGCGAAGGAAGAAGAACTCAAGGAGGGCATGCAGGGCGAAGAAGAGGAAGAAACCGAAGAGGAGCCCGAGTATGACGAGCACGTCTGGCTTTCTCTGAAAAACGCCGCGCTCTTCACACAGTCGATCGCCGACGCGCTGAAAACTGCAGACAGTCAGCATGCCGACTCTTATCAGGCGAACGCCGACGCCTATATTGACAAGCTCAACGCGTTAGACGCGCAGTATCAGCAAACCGTTGATTCCGCCGCTGTCAGGACCCTGCTCTTCGGCGACCGCTTCCCCTTCCGCTATCTGACGGACGACTATGGTCTCGACTATTACGCCGCCTTTGTCGGCTGCTCCGCCGAAAGCGAAGCGAGCTTCGAGACCATTACCTTCCTCGCGAATAAGGTTGACGAACTCGGGCTGAAAGCCATCATGAAGATCGAGACCTCCGACGGTTCCATCGCCCAAACCGTCCGCGACAATACCAAAACTAAGGATCAACAGATCCTGACCCTCGACTCCATGCAGGCGGTCACCGCCGACCGCGCCGCCGCCGGCGAGACCTACCTTTCCATCATGGAAAGCAATCTCGAAGTGCTGAAAGCCTCCCTTTCCTAAGGGAGGTGCCCCGACAGGGGCGGAGGGTTGTTACTTCTGTATAGATCACGTTCATTCGCGAAGCAAATTCTTTTTTTATCATAATGCTACTTATTTATAACCGGTCACCGGTCACTTGCCACCGGTCACTTATTCCGAAAGGACTGCCATCATGCCTCAAATCAAATGTACCGATCTCACCCTCGGTTACGGCTCACAGGAGATCCTCTCCGGTCTGAGCTTCGAAGTCAACGCGGGCGATTACCTGTGTATCGTCGGCGAGAACGGCTCCGGTAAAACAACATTAATGAAAACGCTCCTTGGGCTGACCAAGCCCCTCGGCGGCTCTATCGAATTCGGCGACGGCGTCACCGCGCGCAAGATCGGCTATCTGCCTCAGCAGACCGACGTGCAGCGTGATTTTCCCGCCAGTGTGCGGGAGATCGTCCTCTCCGGCTGTCTCGGTCACGACGGCTTCCGTCCCTTTTACAACAAAGCGGACAAGGCGCTGGCTCAGCGCTCGATGGAGCGCATGAATATCGCCGACCTCAGCCGCCGCTGTTACCGCGAGCTTTCCGGCGGTCAGCAGCAGCGCGTGCTGCTCGCCCGCGCCCTCTGCGCGACCGAAGAGATCCTCCTGCTCGACGAGCCCGTCGCGGGACTCGACCCCAAGGTCACCGCCGAGATGTACGAGTTGATCGAAAGCCTCAACAAAAACGATAACGTCACGATCATCATGATCTCCCACGATATCGATAAGGCGCTCGATTACGCCTCCCATATCCTCCATATCGGTCATGAGATTATCTTCGGCACAAAGGATAATTATCTGAACTCCAAACATCACGCAAAAAAGGGGGATGCTTCTTATGACTGACGTATTCTCCACGCTCGGCTTTTATCTGAGCAAGCCCTTTGTTGTCAACGCGCTGATCGTCGGCGTACTGATCGCCCTGTGTTCATCCCTTTTGGGCGTAACATTGGTGCTCAAGCGCTATTCTTTCATCGGCGACGGTCTTTCCCACGTCGCGTTTGGCGCGATGGCTGTCGCCGCCGTCATGGGACTGACCAACGATATGCCGCTGGTGCTCACCGTCACGGTCGTCTGCGCGGTTCTGCTTTTGCGTATGGGTAAAAACGCCAAAATCAAAGGCGACGCCGCGATCGCGATGATCTCCGTCGGTTCTCTCGCGATCGGCTATCTCTTGATGAATATTTTCAACACCGGTTCCTCGAACCTTTCCGGCGACGTCTGCTCTACCCTGTTCGGTTCGACCTCGATCCTCACGCTCAGTACCTTTGATGTTTGGATGTGCGTGATCCTTTCGGTGCTCGTCGTGCTGTTCTTCGTCCTGTTCTACAACAAGATTTTCTCTGTCACCTTTGATGAGAATTTCGCCCGCGCCACGGGTCAGCGCGCCGGACTGTATAACCTGCTGATTGCCATCGTTATCGCAGTGATTATCGTCGTATCCATGCAGCTTGTCGGCTCCCTGCTGATTTCCGCGCTGGTCATCTTCCCCGCCCTGTCCGCGATGCGCGTATTCAAGAGCTTCAAGAGCGTCACGGTCTGCGCCGCTATCGTCTCCGTCGTCTGCGCTTTGATCGGACTGTTCACATCCATCCTTGCCGGAACCCCTGTCGGCTCTACCATCGTCGCCGCCGATATTGCCGTCTTCGCGGTATTCTTCGTTGTCGGCGCCGTTACCAAGCGCACCGCATAAAGCAAAATGTCATTGCGAGCCTTTTAGGGCGTGGTAACCCCACAAATTTGTGAAAAGTCTTTGATGATTCTTCATGATATAATAATTAATGTTTCGAGGTACTACCATGAAAAAAATCATTTGTCTGCTCATCATCACCGTTATGCTCTTCTCTCTCGCCGCATGTTCCGACAGCGGCTCTTCATCCTCTGCCCCGTCCACTGAATCTCCTAAAACAACAGAGACCGTTGATTCTTCGGCGTCGAAACCGGAAGAAACCACAGCAAAAACCGCCGATACCAAATCGAATGCCCCCTCCTCCGACGGAGTCGACGTCGACCTCACCGCCATGAGCTCGACCATGGTCTACTCCGAGGTACTGAATATGCAGCAGCATCCCGAGAATTATCTCGGCAAGATCGTCAAAATGAAGGGAGCCTTCAACGTATCCGAGGTCGACGATAACCGCTATTTCGCCTGTCTCATTGCCGACGCTACCGCTTGCTGCTCCACCGGTATCGAGTTTGTTTGGGCAGGTGATCACGACTATCCCGACGACTATCCCGAAGCGAATACGGAGATCACCGTAATAGGTACCTTTAATACCTATATGGAAGGTAACAGCAAATATCTCCAGCTGAAGGATTCAGAGGTTCAGTTTTAATCAATTATAATCAACGTAAAAAAGGGACTGTTTTTGCAGCCCCTTTTTCTTTCGTTATCCTATTCTGTAACCGGCTCCGGAACCGATCCGATGGTTTCAGCTGTTTCTTTCGTTTCGGTTTTCTGTTCCGAAACGGGCTCCGGTTTTTTTGTTTTCTTCCCTGTGATCAGCCTGATCACCAGCGCGATCAGCTCATGCAGCGCCGCCGCCAGCAGGATCGATAACAGCGCTAAGAGGAAGTAATATTCCTTAGAGTACGTGTTGATCCCGATGTCGTTGATCAGCTTCATCACGGACGTGCCCTTATCTCCGGCGACAAATTCCAAAATCCGCTGATGGAAGAGATATATCTCCAGGCTGTATCTGCCGCAGACATAGAACGGAAACAGCAGTATTTTTCCGACGATCTTCAGATACCTGTCAAACAGATAGAACAGAGCGCCTAAAAACGCGCAGATCGCGGGCGCGGCAAGCAGCGCGGGATAACAGTTCAATCCCCAGAACACCGTAGGATTCTTTATATAGGTCTGGATATAATAGACCAGCGCAATGCCGCAGAACAACAGCGACAGATGCACCATCCAGCTGCCTTTCCCTTCTTCCCTCTTCTCATAGAGAAACCAGCCGATCCAGTAGCCGACCAGAAAGATCGCGATACGCACCGTGCTGCCGTACAGCACCTGCTGACCGGTATGGTAAAAGATAATGCACAGCAAAGGCGAGATCATCATGCTGAGAAACGTGAATTTCCATTTGACGCCTGCCTTCTGGAACAGCTTATCGTACAGGGGCGTCAGCAGATACAGCACCATCAGCGTCGGCAAAAACCAGTCGAAATACTCGGGTCTGCCGTGGATCGTGCCCCTGAAATAATTGACGCCCAGGATCGCCAGCAGCTTATCGCTGAAGCTCAGATCGGTCTTGAAGAACGCGTACCAGCATATGGATACAATCAGGTAGGCGGGCAGGATGCGAACCAGACGCTTTTTATAGAATTCTCCGATGCTTTTCGACTTGCGCATCGAAAAATACAGTCCCAGACCGGAAACCAGCAGGAACATATCCACGCCGTAAAAGCCGATATTATGGATAAAGTGGAAAACCTCCGTCTTTCCGTAGAACGGCGAATGGAACCACATGATCCACAGGATCGCAAAACCCATGATATGGGTGCGGTATTTACTGATCAACGTTAACTTCATAAAAACATCCTTTCCAAGGCTCCCTTTCCGCCATCTGTCATTATCTGTCATTGCGAGGCTCGCAGAGCCGTGGCAATCCCATAAAGAGGAGCAGAGCTTGTCCAAGGCTCCCTTTGGGAAAGGTCCCCCCGTTGGGGGAATGTCCGAAGGACAAGTGGGGAGCCGCTTCCGGCGAGGAGGCTGTCACCGAACGGTGACTGAGGAATTGTATCATTGTCCGAGCGGACGCGTGCGTCCCGCGAGTAACCTTCACCATTCACTGCATCTTTACTTCGCTTCGATCTTTTCCTTCCCGCCCATATACGGTCTGAGCGCCTCGGGAATGTTCACGCTGCCGTCCTCGTTGAGATTGTTCTCGAGGAACGCGATCAGCATACGCGGCGGCGCCACACATGTATTGTTCAGGGTATGTGCGAAGTACTTCTTGCCGTCCTTGCCGTTGACGCGAATTTTGAGCCTTCTCGCCTGCGCGTCGCTGAGGTTCGAGCAGGAGCCGACCTCAAAATACTTCTTCTGTCTCGGGCTCCACGCCTCGACGTCGATGCTCTTGACCTTCAGATCAGCAAGGTCGCCGGAGCAGCACTCGAGCGTGCGGACGGGCACATCCAGCGTGCGGAAGAATTCTACCGTGTTCTGCCACAGCTTGTCGAACCACATCTTGCTTTCGTCGGGATGACAGACGACGATCATTTCCTGCTTCTCGAACTGATGGATACGGTACACGCCGCGCTCCTCGAGTCCGTGTGCGCCCTTTTCCTTGCGGAAGCAGGGAGAATAGGAAGTGAGCGTATAAGGCAGGTTTTCCTCCTGTAAAATGGTATCGATGAACTTACCGATCATGCTGTGCTCGGAGGTACCGATCAAAAAGAGATCTTCCCCCTCGATCTTGTACATCATCGCGTCCATCTCGGCAAAGGACATCACGCCCGATACCACGTTGGATCGGATCATATAGGGCGGGATGCAGTAGGTAAAGCCCTTGTCGATCATAAAATCGCGCGCGTAGGAGATCACCGCCGAATGAAGCCGCGCGATATCGCCCATCAGATAATAGAAGCCGTTGCCCGCGACCTTGCGCGCCGCGTCGAGGTCGATGCCGCTGAGCTTCTCCATGATCTCGGTGTGATACGGGATCTCAAAGTCCGGTACGACCGGCTCGCCGAAGCGCTCGATCTCCACGTTCTCGCTGTCGTCTTTACCGATCGGTACGCTCGGATCGATGATGTTCGGGATGACCATCATGATCTCGGTGACCTTCTCGTTGAGCTCTGTTTCTTTCTTCTCGAGCTCTGCGAGCTTCTCACCGTCCGCGGCGACCTGTGCCTTGAGCTCTTCCGCCTTCTCGCGTTCGCCGCGCGCGAAACAGCCGCCTATTTCCTTGGAAATCTTGTTGCGTCTGGCGCGCAGCGCGTCAGCCTCGCCCTTGGCGGCTCTCGCCTGCTTGTCAAGCTCGATCACCTCGTCGACCAGCGGCAGTTTTTTATCCTGAAATTTGTTCTTGATGTTCTGTTTTACCACATCGGGGTTTTCTCTTAAAAATCTGATATCGATCATTGTCTTTTCATACCTTTCAAATAATCTTAATCTAATATGTCATTGCGAGGCTCCATAGGAGTCGTAGCTTTTTTAACTCGCAGTCATTGCGGGGAGCGCAAGCGACGTGGCAATCCCACAAAGAGGAGCAGCGCTTGTCCAAGGCTCCCTTTGGTAAAGGTCCCCCCGTTGGGGGAATGTCCGAAGGACAAGGGGGGAGCCGCTTCCGGCGAGGAGGCTGTCACCGAACGGTGACTGAGGGATTGTATTAATTGTTCGAGCGCAGCGAGTAACCAATAAACTAATCACAAATCACTCGCCACTAATCACTAACCTACTCCCACAGCTTCTCGAGCTTTCCCGTCAGCGCGAACAGCTCTTCGGGATCATAAAACTCAATATTTAAAGTACCGCCCTTTTTGTTCTTGTTCTCCGTTACGGTGACCTTGGTGCCGAGCGCCATCGTCAGCGCCAGCTCGACCTCCGTGTATGCGGTTATCTTCTTTTCACTGTTTTTCTTTTTCTGCGGTTTTGCCGAATCGAGCTTTTTGACCAGCTTTTCGGTTTCTCTGACCGACAGCCCGTCCTTGACGATCTTCTTCGCCGTTTCTGCGGCAGCTTTATCGTCTTCTACGATCAGCAGCGCGCGCGCGTGACCCGCGCTGATCTTACCTTCTTCCAGCAGCTCCTTTACTTCGTTGGGCAGTCCGATCAGCCGCAGGGTGTTCGCCACGGCAGAGCGTGATTTGCCGACGGTTCGCGCGACGTCCTCCTGTGAGAAGCCGTATTCGTCGATCAGCGTCTGATAACCCTTCGCTTCTTCGAGCGGCGTCAGATCGCTTCTCTGCAGATTCTCGATCAGCGCGATCTGCATCGTCTCGCTGTCCGAAAGCTCCCGGATGATCGCGGGTATCTCCGTCAGCCCCGCTATACGCGACGCGCGGTATCTGCGCTCGCCCGCGACGATCTGATAACCGCCGTAGATCATCGGCCGCACTAAGATCGGCTGTAGAACGCCGTGTTCGGAGATGCTCTGCGCCAGCTCCTGCAGCGCGTCTTCGTCAAAGCTGCGGCGCGGCTGATTACGGTTTGGTTCTATCTGAGATATTTTCAGGCTGACTACTTCATTCTTATCCTCGGTGTCGTTCTCGCTGAAGATCGCCGAGAGTCCCTTTCCGAGACCTCCGATTTTCTTAGCCATTCGTTCTCTCCTTACTGATCAACTCCTGCGAAAGTCCCAAATAGGCTTCGGTTCCTTTACAGCTTTTATCATAATACATGATCGGCATACCGAAAGAGGGCGCTTCCGACAGGCGAACGCCGCGCGGTATCACCGTGCCGAATACCTTTTTCGGGAAGAACTGCTTGACCTCGCTGACGACCTGCTGGGTCAGGTTCAGCCTGCCGTCGTACATGGTCAGCAGCACGCCTTCTATATAGATATGCTCGTTTAACTTCCGCTTGACGTACCGCACCGAATTCATCAGCTGTGACAGACCCTCGAGCGCGTAATACTCGCACTGGATCGGCACCAGCACGCTGTCGCACGCGGTCAGCGCGTTAGTGGTGATGATGCCGAGCGACGGCGGACAGTCGATGATGATATAGTCGTAATTCTGTTTGACCGGCAGCAGCGCCTTTTTCAGCCTCTGCAGTCTGTCCGGGGCGTCCATGATCTCGAACTCTGCGGCGGCGAGGTCGATGCCCGCGGGCATTAAGTCCAAATTATTGTACTTTGTATGTAAGATGACTTCCTCTGCCTTCGCTTCGCCGAGCAGGATATCATAGGTGCTTTTTTCGATACTGCGTTTATCAAAGCCGACGCCGCTGGTGGCGTTGCCCTGCGGATCGATATCGACCAGCAGCGTGCGCCTGTCATAATATCCCAGTCCCGCGGCGAGGTTCACGGCGGAGGTGGTCTTCCCTACCCCGCCTTTTTGGTTGGCAACCGTGATGATTTTAGCCAAACTCTCACCTTCTCCTTCACATTTTGATGTTTCTGTTCTCTCATACGCCCTCTATTGTATCACAAAGCCGTGTATAATAAAACCCTTTTTCCGAATTTTCGGCAAAAATGTTTCACGTGAAACAATTGTAGTAGGGACGACCATCGGTCGTCCGCTTTAAAAACCAGCATCTTAACATTTGGATAGAACTGACCGCAGAGGTCATCTTATTGCGGACGAGCAATGCTCGTCCCTACAGGCACCACTATAAACGCCGACAACCGCACGCTTTCGCGCACGGCTGTCGGCAAGGGGTTCAGATAAGGAAATGGGTATGAGTGGACAGGAACACGCTTTACGCATATCCCTATCGGGAAAGAAATGTATATCAGGCTTTCGCCGTGATACCAAAATAACTTGTAGGGGCGACCATCGGTCGTCCGCAGAATGACGGACGTTGCTATCAACAAAAACAACAGATAGGAGAAAAACGCCCCTACCGGACGGACGAGCATCGCTCGTCCCTACAAAAACCGGTCAGTATTCATATAATCGCTTTCGGGATCTTCACGGTATATTCGATATAGTCGTCCGTCTCGCTGCGGCGGGAGATCGCGTTGATCCCGGACAGGCGCATTGTGTCCACCGCCTTGTTAATGGTGTTGACAAAGATACGCACGTCCTTGACGGCGATCTTGTATTCCGGTTTCTTTTCCGGAACGGGCTCGGTCTTTTTCGTCAGGACTTCGGTGACCAGCGTCTCCGCCTCCCCTACGCCCAGACCGTCAGCGATGATCCGGCTGAGGACTTCTCGGCGCAGGTTTTCATCGTTGATCCTGAGCAGTGTCCGCGCGTGACGCTCGGAGAGATGTGCCGTCAGGATCCATTCCTGTTCTTCAAAGCCTAATCGTAATAAACGCAGCTTGTTGGCGATAGTGCTCTGCTTTTTGCCGAGCTTGATTGCTGCCTGCTCCTGCGTCAGTCCGTACTTTCGGATCAGCCGGGCGATCCCCCGTGCCTCCTCGAACATATTCAGATCGGCGCGCTGGAGATTCTCGATCAGCGCTAAGAGCGCACTGTCCTTATCGCTGCATTTATGCACGACGCACGGCACCTTGCTCAGCCCTGCCATCACGGCGGCGCGAAGGCGCCTCTCCCCCGCTATCAGCTCAAATTCCGTATTGTTGATACGGCGCACGACCAGCGGCTGCAGGATCCCGTTCTCTACGATAGAGCGCGACAGGCTTTTCAGCTCGTCTTCGTCAAAGTTGCGGCGCGGCTGGGTACGGTTCGGGCGGATCTGAATGGTAGAAATATTCAGCACCTTATTATCTCTGCCTAATTGCAGATTCACCGTACTCACCTCACCCCTATGGCTTGTCCTTACAGCTAATATCATAACAGAGTCAGTGCAAATTCCATGTCGATATTTGAGCAATTATTATCGATTCTTTTGTCGAGAAACAAAGAAAGATGTCACCCGAACAAAGGATGACATCTTTTCTATAAAGGATTGGTTTTGATCTGTTTGCTCTTTCTCGGAAACTTCTCGGGCGTCGGTGCAATCTTTTCGATCTCAATGATACTGCGTTCGCCGGCTGTGCCTAAAACAAATTCATGATCGGCGATTAGTCTGCCTCCGAGCGTTTCGATCGCTATCTGTGCCGCAGTCAATTCCTCCGCGGCTTCCTTGCCCTTCATCGCGATCGTTCTGCCGCCGACCCTGACATACGGCATATCGTATTCACACAGAGTATTCAGCGAAGCGACTGCGCGAGATACCGCTATATCGAAGTTGTCGCGAAGCTCGGTGCGCGAGCCGTCCTCCGCGCGGCTGTGGATCAGTTCTATGTCGTCAAATCCCAGCTCGTCGCAGACCGCACCCAAAAAGACCAGCCGCTTTTGTAAGCTGTCCAATAAGGTCAGGCGGATATCCGGTCGCGCGATTTTCAGCACCAGTCCGGGAAAGCCCGCGCCGGTACCGACGTCGATGACGCTTGCGCCTTCTTCGATCTTGATATAACGCAGCAGCATCAAGCTGTCCGCAAAATGTTTCAGCGCAACGTCCTCGGGCGCGGTCAGCGCCGTCAGATTCATCTTTTGATTCCACTCGATCAGCAGGTCATTGTACTGACATAACCTGTCAATTGCTTTTTCATCGACCGTGATATCGAAATCAGAAAGCGTCGATAACAAAACCTTGCGAAAATCACTCATCCTTTGTCCCGCCTTTCTGTTTGACCAGATAGATCATCAGCACGTTGACGTCGGCGGGCGACACGCCGCTGATACGGCTCGCCTGACCGATATTCAGGGGTCGGATATTGCTGAGCTTTTCCTGCGCCTCTAAGCGCAATCCGGTGATACTCCGGTAATCGATATCCTCGGGAAGGCATTTATTTTCGAGCTTACGCATATTCTCTACCGCGGCAAGTTGTTTTTTGATATAGCCCTCGTACTTGATTGCAATCTCGACCTGTTCAAAGATCGCGGGATCGAGATCGGGACGCGTCGTATCGATCGGTTTCAGTACTTCATAGTTAAGCTCGGGTCGCTTCAACAGTTCAATCAGACGAATACCCGTTTTTACGTCAGATGTTTCACGTGAAACAAGTATCTCAGACAATAGGGGAGAAGGGGAGACGACTGTCGCCGCGACGCGTTTCTTTTCCTCTTTGATCAGCTCCTGCTTTTTCAGATATCGCTGCCAGCGCTCTTCGCTGATCAGCCCTAAGTCATAGCCGATAGGGGTGAGGCGCTCGTCGGCGTTATCCTGCCGCAGGATCAAACGGTACTCGCTGCGACTGGTCATCATGCGATAAGGCTCGTTCGCGCCCTTGGTGACCAGATCGTCGATCAGGGTGCCGATATAAGATGAGGCACGGTCGAGAATCAGGGGATCCTTGCCTTGGATCTTTAAAGCGGCGTTCACGCCCGCGACAAACCCCTGCGCCGCGGCTTCCTCATATCCCGAGGAGCCGTTGAACTGTCCCGCGCCGTACAATCCGGGAAATTTTTTGAATTCCAGAGTCGCCAGCATATCGGTCGGATCGATACAGTCGTATTCGATCGCGTAGGCGGGACGCATGATCATCGCGTTCTCCAGTCCCGGAATCGTATGATAAAAGGCAATCTGAACTTCTTCGGGCAGGGAAGAGCTCATACCCTGCAGATACATTTCCTCCGTATCCTCGCCGCAGGGTTCAATAAAGAGCTGATGACGCTTTTTGTCCGCAAAGCGCACGATCTTATCCTCGAGGCTCGGACAGTAGCGCGGACCGACGCCTTCGATCTTGCCGCCGTACAGCGGAGATCGGTGGATATTATCGAGAATGATCTTTTTGGTATTCTCATTCGTCCAACTGACATGACACAAGACTTTGTTCTCTGGAGGCGTCAGGGTGTCATAGGAAAAGGGGACGGTTGGTTCATCGCCGCGCTGCTCCTCCAAATCGGTGAAATCAATGGAAGAACGCTTCACGCGGGCGGGAGTACCGGTCTTGAAGCGTCTGGTTTTCACGCCGAGCTTCCTCAGGCTCTCGCCCAGGAACGCGGCAGGGAAGGTGCCGTCGGGTCCGCTTTCGTAGCTGACTTCGCCGACATAAATGCGTCCTCCGAGATAGGTACCGGTCGCGATGACGACCGCTTTCGCTTTGAATACGCCGAGCATACGGGTGGTCAAAAGCCAATTGCCGTTATCATCCTGTTCGATATCGGTGATCTCCGCCTGACGCAGATCGAGATTCTCCTGTAATTCCAGCTTATGCTTCATCACCGCGGAATACCTGCGGCGATCGATCTGCGCGCGCAGGGAATGGACGGCGGGTCCTTTGCCGCGGTTGAGCATGCGGCTCTGGAGCGTACATTCGTCCGCCGTTTTACCCATCTCGCCGCCGAGCGCGTCGATCTCGCGTACCAGGTGTCCCTTCGCCGTACCGCCGATCGACGGGTTGCAGGGGCAGTTGCCGACCGCGTCCATATTGATCGTGAATACCGCTGTTTGACAGCCGAGACGCGCAGCGGCTAAAGCCGCTTCGATCCCCGCGTGTCCCGCGCCGATCACGGCAACGTCATATTCACCCGCAAAATAGGTTGACATAATTTCCTCCGGAAATAAAGAATAATTGTAGACGGGCTTTGCTCATACCCAATGAATTAGAGATAACAGAAACGTACTGTCTCTGTTTGTGGGATTGCCACGGTCGTAAACTCCCTCGCAATGACAGCGAGATAAATGTTTCACGTGAAACATTTTTATCAGTTGAGATTGCCACGGGTTAAACCCTCGTAATGACAAATAAAAACTACTTGCCGACGCAGAATTGATGGAAGACTTTATCGATCACCTCGTCCGTGACGCGCTCGCCGGTCAGCTCACAGATATATCCGACCGCTTCTTCGATCAATACCGTTACCGCGTCGAGCGTTAAACCAATATGTAGTGCTTCTATCGCTTCGCTGACACAATTTACAGCTTTCATCGTCAAAGTGCGCTGGCGTTCATTATACAATAAGGCGTTAGCGCTGTTGATATCCCCGACGGAGCAGACGCGCTTGATCGCCTGAACCAGCTCATCCGCGGAAGTAGCATACTTAGCCGACATTTTCACAACTTCATCGAAGTGTTCTTTGATCAGCGCTTCATCGGCCTGCTGAGTCAGGTCGCTTTTATTCAGGATCGCGACAGAAGAAACTTCATTTGCCAGCCTGATGATATCAAGATCGTCGTCAGTCAACGGGGAAGAGGCGTCAAAAACACATAGCAGGAGCGCCGCGCTGTTGACGCGCGATCTCGCTTTATCGACGCCGATGCTTTCGATCTCGTCGCCCGTTTCATGGATTCCGGCGGTGTCGCTGAGATTCAGAACGATGTCGCCGAGGCTGACGCTCTCTTCTACAATATCTCTGGTCGTGCCCGCCACAGACGTGACGATACTTTTATCAAAGCCCGCGAGCAGATTCATCAAGGTGCTTTTGCCGACGTTCGGCTTGCCCGCGATAACCGTATCGATACCGTCCTTTAAGATGCGTCCGTTATCATAGTTTTGAAGGATATCTTTCAGCTGCGCTTCGACGCTTTTCAGCGAATCACTCAGCGCGTCGTTTTCAACGACAGGGATATCCTCTTCGGGATAATCCGCCCAAGCGTTCAGATGCGCCGCTAAATTCAGCAACTCATCCTTTAAACTGTTGATCCTTCGCGAGAGTGCGCCTTCTTTTACATTCAGAGCGGCTCTGGCGCTTTCTTTGGAGCGGGAGGATATGATGTCCATGACGGATTCCGCTTCGATCAGGTCGAGCTTTCCGTTCAGAAAAGCGCGCTTGGTGAACTCGCCCGCCTGAGCCGCAACGACGCCTGCGTCATAGACGGCGCGCAGCACGCGCGCGGTGATGTATACGCCGCCGTGACAGGATAATTCGACGACGTCCTCGCCGGTATAGCTGTGAGGCGCGCGGAAAACGGTCGCGATACATTCATCGATCGCTTCTCCGTTTTCATGCGCCGTGCCGAGGGCGCAGGTGTAGCCTTTCATTTCGGACAGCTTTTTTCCTGATTTTGTTCGGAATACTTTTTCCGCGATCTGTATCGCTTCGCCGCCCGAGATGCGGATGACGGAGATACCCGCGCTCGCCTGCGCGGTAGAAATAGCAGCGATAGTTGTATCGATATTCATGGTTTCAAGTCCTTATCAGTGACCGGTGGCAAGCTACCGGTTTTTAAGAGAATCATAACCCAATCAGGTTATAAAAAGGCGGGCGGAATAATCCGCCCGCATCATAATTACTTATCGATTCTGCCGTAAAGACCGTGTTCGCCGCCTTCGTTCAGGGGCTTGCGGTCGGGATTGGGAGCGGGAGCGGACGTCTTGGGCTTGGAGCCTCTTCTGCTGTAGTTACTGCGTCTTCCGCCTCTGCCGCCTCTGTTATAATCCTTGCTCTTGCCGTCGGGACCGATTACGACATGGCGGTTCATGTTTTCGCCTTCGCTCCATGAGGTAGCGCCGTTGACCTTCTGCACCGCAGTATGGATGATGCGGCGCTCATAGGGATTCATCGGCTCCAAAGAGCTCTTTCTGCCGGTCTTAGCGGCTTTGATCGCCAGTCTTCTGCCGAGAGATTCCAGCGTCTTTTCACGCTTCTCGCGATAGTCGCCGGTGTTGATGACGACTCTCTTATAGGAGCTGTCGACGCGATTTGCCGCGAGGCAGGCAAGATACTGCAGCGCGTCGAGGGTCTCGCCGCGTCTGCCGATGATGAAGCCGACGTCTTCGCCTTCGATATCGATGGTGATGATGTTGTCTTCATCCTTAGTGGTTACGGTGATATCATTCAGATCCATGCTCTTGATGATCTTCTTGATGAATTCCTCCGCAGTCTGCGCGGCGTTCTGCTTAAGAGTTACTTTAACCTTGGCAGGTCTGCCGCCGAAAAGACCGAGGACCTTTTTGCTTTGCATTTCGATGATCTCGAATTCGATACGATCATCAAATGTTTCTACGCCGAGTTCTTTACAGGCTGCTTCCTTCGCTAATTCAACGGTAGCGCCGACGGCGATTGCTTCCTTTAACAAGTTGACACCTTCTTTGTCTTAGTGACCAGTGACCAGTGGCAAGTGACCAGTGATCAAAGGATATTTAATAAACGTTATTTTTTCTTTTTTGCGTTGTTTTTCGAACTGCTTGGCTGTGGTGATGATACCGGTTGATAGTCATACGGTACCTTCGCTTCCTTTAGCTCCAGAAGCGCGACATGTTCCGCTTCAGCCCGGGCGGTCATATGTGCCGCCGAATAGAATTTGTTGATCAGTAATGTCTGGACGAATCCGAAGATCGTGGACCAGATCCAGTAGAAGCCGACAGCGCCGGGTACGATATAGGAGATATATACCGTGATCAGCGGTAAGAGGAGCATCATATACTTCATGCATCCCTGCTGACTCTGCATGGGGTTGCCCTGCATTCTCATCGTCAGAAGCTGTGAACCTAAAGAAGTCACAAGACAGAGGATCGGGATGATGATGATAGCGGAGGTAAAACCGGTCTCTTTCGGGATAGAGAGAAGATCAAGACCTAAGAAGTTGAAACCGCCGGCAAGATTGTGGATCGCGTGGATCTCCTTCGCCGGTAAGCCCTGGTTGATCAGGATATTGACGTTGTCGGGATTGGTGAAGAGATGCAGCGCGTTCATTTCGGAATAGATGCTGTTCTGTGTCACATAGACGCCGGGGATCATGTTGATCTGGTTGATCGCCTCAGCGGACAGATGGATCACGTTGGACAGAGGTCTTACGACCGCGTAGTAGATACCCAGCATGATGAACATCGGGAAAATAGAGGTAGCGCATCCCGACATAGGGGAGACGCCTTCTCTGTCGTAGAGCTTCTGGATCTCTTCATTTTGTTTTGCCTTATTGTTGGCATACTTTTCTCTGATTTCCTTCTGCTTCGCCTGTAAAGAAGCGTTGGCAGCCATTGATCTTTGCTGCTTGATAGAGGAAGGAAACAGGATCGCCCTGAAGATCAGGGTGAAGACGATGATAGCGACGCCGAAATTCTGGAACACCCAGAAGATCGCCCATAACACGTAGCCGAAAATGCTACCGATAAAATTGAAAACTGTAAACATACGTAAAAGCCTTTCTTAGCTTATAAGATTCTCATTGAAGTTTATGCTTTTTTTCGGGAACGGGGTCGTAACCGCCCCTTGACCACGGGTTACACCTGAGAATCCTCCATAATCCCATCGCCGAGCCTTTCAGCGCGCCGAAGCGCTCGATCGCTTCATAGGTGTACTGCGAACAGGTGGGATAATACTTACACTTCGGTTTGGTGTGTGGTGATATAGCAGTCTGATAAAACCGGATGAGTTTCAAAAACAGTTTTTTCATGTTATTAAAATAATCTGAGAGTTCCGCGAAAATATGAAATAGCTTTCGCTCTCACAATAACCGTTCTTATTCGATAATACCTATCTTCTTTAAATGTTCTCTCATATATTTTTCCACTTCATAGCTCTTGCAGTACGCCGTACGGGTACGTGCTACGAAAATCAGATCGAAAGGTGCGTTCTGATCAGCGTTCAGATGAGAGAAAGCCGCCCTGATCACTCTGCGGCTGCGATTGCGGCAGACTGCTTTGCCGACCTTTTTTGAGGTGGTGATACCTATCCTAAGGTTATGATTTTTTGTTTTGATCGCATAGGTAACAAGAGCGGGGGAAACAAAGGATTTTCCCTTACGGTAAAGACGCTGGAAATCTCTGTTGCTCTTGATCGTAGTAATCTTCATTTAACCACCGATGATGTCGAAAAACATCGTTTTTTGTCCCAAACGGGACCGTAAATCACAGAAATGATAATATCCTATAAATGAAAAGAAAGACCACTGCCTCTCAGTGGCCTTTACATCGTCAGATCAATAGGATAACTGCTTTCTGCCCTTCGCTCTTCTTCTGGCAAGAACTTTGCGGCCGTTACTGGTAGACATTCTCTTTCTGAAGCCGTGCTCTTTTTTACGATGGATCTTCTTAGGCTGATATGTTCTGAGCATTGTTACTCCTCCTTTCGGGTGCATAACCTTACAAGATAGCATTATAACTTAGTTTTTCTTATTAGTCAATATCCAATTTACCTTATTTACTATGTTTTTTGAACCCTTTTTTAGAGAAAAAATTGCAGACCACAATATATAGTATATGAGAAAAATACAGACACAATCGATAAAAAAAGCATACTGTCATAATGCACATTTTTATAGATATATATAATACTTATATATATGTAATTTTTTTCAACAATATCGGTTGCTTTTATGTGGAAAATTTGATATAATATTTGTGATTATGGGTCGGTGTAAATCCGATCGGTTTTCTGTTATTTCAACGATTAAAATATACCCTTGAAACAAGGGTTGTCATATGATGATCAGAGGGGAAAAATATGGAAAATTTCAATGAAGGCTGGAGCATCATCTGCAACTACCTCAAAGAGGAGAAAAAAATCGCCGATGTTGCCTATAAAACATGGATATCAAGGATCGAGCCGATCGGCATCGATTTTGAAAAGGGCGTTATCGTCCTGATGGTACCGAACGAATTTCACCGCCAGACGCTGATACGCGGTTACCTTCCGAAATTCGAGGACGCCTATGAGGCGGTGCTGGGTACAACGTTCGAAACGATATTCCTGATCCCGGAGGAAAATGAAAAACAGAAAGAGAAGCTGCTGGGTGAGGAGACCTCCGCCGATACCGGCTATGTATTCACATTCGATACCTTTATCGTAGGATCCTCCAATAAATTTGCTCACGCCGCTTCCTTAGCGGTCGCACAGAATCCCGCCTCCGCTTATAATCCGCTGTTTCTTTACGGCAACTCGGGACTGGGCAAAACGCATTTGCTTTACGCAATCGGCAACGAGATCCGCAAAACGCATCCCGACTATAAGGTAATCTATATCAAGGGCGAGGATTTTGCGAACGAGATCATCCAGTCAATCATGAACAAAACGACGGCGCAGTTCAGACAAAAGTACCGTCAGACGGACGTTCTGCTCGTCGACGACGTCCAGTTCATCGGAGGCAAGGAAAGTACGCAGGAGGAATTCTTCCATACCTTCGACGCCTTATACGACGCGAAGAAACAGATCGTTCTGACGTCCGATCGTCCGCCGAAGGAGATCAAGGTGCTGACGGAGCGACTCAGAAGCCGTTTTGAAATGGGTCTGCTCGCCGATATCCAGGCGCCGGACTTTGAAACCAGAGTCGCGATCATCAAACGAAAGGCGGAAATCATCGGTCTCGACCTTGACGACGATCTGTGCGAATATATCGCCAACAAGCTCAAGACCAATATCCGACAGCTCGAGGGCGTCGTCAAAAAGCTGATGGCGAGATACAACCTGACGAAAGAAAAACCCAATCTTTCTATTGTCAACGAGTCGATCTCCGAGATACTGAACGACGATACGCCGCCGGAGCTGACGGTGGAAAAAATCATCGACGAGGTGTGCCGCACCTTCGGCGTTGACAGCGACGATCTGCGGTCGCAGAAATCCCGCCGCGCCAATATCAACAAACCCAGACAGATCGCTATCTATATCGTCCGCGAGCTGACGACGCTATCGATGGAGGCGATCGGTAAGGAATTCGGCAACCGTCATTATTCCACCATCGTCTATACCGTCCAGCAGGTGGAAAAGGAGATCAAAAAAGATCCCGCCCTCAGAGATACGGTAGAGGATATCATCAAGAATATCAGGGAACGGTAAAGTTGTAACGCGCCACTGATTTTTAAAATAAATACATGTTAACGCTGATAATATATACATTATCACTCATACCATTTGATGTAAAAGAAATGTACTGCTTCTCTTTGTGGGATTGCCACGGCTCCTGACAGAGCCTCGCAATGACATTATTATCATATACTTATCATCATATCCATCAACATTCACTCCACATCTCTTAACAGCATGTTAAAAGTTTTATTAATCAGAGAAAAAGAATCACGATTCTCCTTAATGCTTGGAGAGAAGTATGGATAAAAAAGACAGCAAGAATGCGGGATGGAAGAGATTTCCTCATTTTAACGTTACCTACTACTATTACTATTAATTATTACATAACATTTCATAACATAAGAAAATAAAAATAATAACGGAACTTCCGGTGAAAGAGGTAATTCAATATGAAATTTCAATGCATGAGAACAGATTTATCCAACGCTGTATCCAACGTATCGCGCGCGGTCGCGACGAAAGCGACGACTCCCGCTTTAGAGGGCGTACTGATCAAAGCCTACGGCAGTCAGTTGGAAATTTGCGGTTATGATCTCGAGATCGGTATCGTCACCAAGGTCGATGCGTCGATCACGGAGGAAGGAGAGATCGTTGTATCCGCAAGATTATTCAACGAGATCATCAGAAAATTACCGGAGGAGATCGTCAGCATCGAGACCGACGACAGGATGATCACTTATATCCATTCCGGCGCGGCGGATTATCAGATCGTCGGCATCAGCTCGACCGAGTATCCGGAGTTGCCGAACGTGGAAGAAATCAGCGGTCTGACCGTGAATGCGGAGATCCTGAAGAATATGATTCGTCAGACGGTGTTCGCGACCTCGGATAATATGGCGAAGCCGATCTATACCGGTTCTCTGTTTGAGATCAAAGACGGTCTGTTCAAGATCGAAGCGGTCGACGGCTTCCGCATGGCGATCCGTGAGGAAAATGTTGACAGCGATATCGAAGCAAAATTTGTCGTACCCGGCAAAACACAGAATGAGATTTTGAAGCTGATCACCGATAATAAGAAAGACGTCGATATTATCGTCGGTCAGAGACATATTATATTTAAGATCGAAGAATACAGCATCATTTCCCGCTTGCTGGAGGGTAACTTCCTCGATTATAAGATGCCCTCGTCCGCTTCGACCGAGTTCGTTGTCAACACCCGCATCCTTGCTTCCGCGGTAGAGAGAATGGCGCTCCTGACCAATGAGAAGATCCAATCGCCGGTGCGCTGCTCCATCAGCGCAGATGAGATCAAGCTGTCCTGCTCGACGACAGTCGGCAGAGCGAACGATATGATCTCGGTATCTGTGGTCGGCAACGATATGGAGATCGGCTTCAATAACCGTTTTCTGCTTGACGCGCTGAAATATGCCGATACAGACGAGGTAAGGGTGATGCTCAACGGCAGCCTGCAGCCGATGATCATCCGACCGGTCGAGGGACAGAGCTTCACGTTCCTTGTCGTTCCGATGCGTCTGGCGGCGGAGTAATTTATCCGCATTCATTGCGAAGCCCAATAATTAGGGTCCCCGACGCGCCCCCTGCGCGGTGGGGAGAGGAGGAGTCGTGCCACGAGTACGAAAGTGGTCATATCTGACCGCTTTCAGTGAGTACAGCGAATGACGACGACGTGGCAATCCCACAAAGTAGGAGCACAGAGGTGTGGGATTCCCACGGTCGCTCAACACGCGTGTTGGCTCCCTCGGAATGACATAGGGAGGAAATATGGAAATCATAAAAATCAATGAAGAATATATCAGGCTGGATAATCTGATGAAGTTTTCGGGCTTGTGCGATACCGGCGGCAGGGCAAAATACCTGATCCAGAACGGAGAGGTCAAGCTCAACGGCGAAATCTGCACAATGCGCGGAAAGAAGATCAGACCCGGCGATAAAGTAGAATATCAGGGCAGGACGGTTGAGGTGGCAGTTGAAAGTTAACTCGCTTCACTTTGAAAATTACAGAAACCTAAAAGATAATACGATCATCCCGTCCGACAGCGTAAATGTGATCTACGGAGAGAATGCCAACGGAAAGACCAATCTGCTGGAGGCACTGTGGCTGTTCTGCGGAGGTCATTCCTTTCGAGGTTCAAAAGAAAACGAGCTGATCAGCTTCGATAAAGAATTCTTTCGGCTGAAGATGGGATTCGAGTCGGGGGAGAGGGACCAGACCGCAGAGATTATCTTTGATAAGAATAAAAAGATGATCAGGATCAATGAGGTGGAAAAAAATTCCTCCTCCTATCTGACAGAGGTTTTTTCAGCCGTCGTCTTTTCACCGGAGCATCTCAGTCTGATCAAGCAGGGTCCGACGGTACGCAGGCGATTCTTAGACGCCGCGATCTGTCAGCAAAGGATCCGTTACGCATCCCTGTTGTCGCAGTACAATCGGATCATCAATCAGCGCAACGCGCTGTTGAAGGATATCTATAAAAACAAAGATTTGAAAGAGACCCTGTTCATCTGGGACGACAGCCTGTCGGTGGTCGGCGCGCAGATCATCAAAGAGCGCTTTGCCTATATCCGACAGATGAGAGAAACGGCGAAACAGTATCACAGCGGAATATCCGGAAATAAAGAAGAGCTGGATATCGCTTGTCAGTGTACGGCAAAGGCGGAGGAGAACGACTGCGTCGAAGTGATCCGCGACAAGCTGATAAACGCGTTTTTATCTTCCCGGCACGAGGATTATCACACCGGTTACACATCGGTCGGTCCTCACAGAGACGATATAGAGATCAAAATCAACGGTATTTCCGCAAGAAGATTCGGTTCGCAGGGACAGCAGCGTTCGGCGGTATTGTCGATGAAGCTGAGCGAGGCGGAGCTGCTGTATCGAAAAAACGGCGAGAGACCCGTCATCCTGCTCGACGACGTACTGTCGGAGCTGGACAACAGCCGTCAGGATTTTCTTTTGAATAAGGTGGAGGATTATCAGGTATTCGTCACCTGCTGTGAGGAAAGCAACAAAGAACAGCTGAAAAAAGGAAAGGTGTTCTATGTGAAGGACGGAGAGATAACGGAATGAAATATCTTCATCTGGGAAAAGATACCTCGATCGAGATACAGAATATCGTCGGTATCTTTGATCTGGATACCAGCACGGTCAGCAAGCATACCAGAGATTTTCTGAGCGTCTGTGAAAAAGAGAATAAGATCGTCAACGTCAGTTACGAGCTGCCGAAGTCATATATCCTATACGATTTTTCGGGAGAATATTCGGTTTATCTTTCGCCGCTGAACACGGCGACGCTGCTCAAGAGAATGAATGAATAGATAAGTCGGTAACGTTTTTTACGTTGCTTTGATATATCGGGACGACGCATGCGTCATCCCCTGAAATGATAATCAAACAGAAAAGGATCATGATTATGAAATGTAAATGTCCGTACTGCGGTAAGCATGTCTCATATTTTACCGCGCTCTCTATCCGCAGGAGGGGAGAGTATTACTGCAAAAAATGTAAAAAGGAAAGCAATATCCATATCAATAAGACGATTTGGGTGATGTTCTTTGCCGCGCTGGTGCTGGCGCTGATCATCCTGGGCTATTATATGCTGTTGACGAACAGAGAGAATCTGTGGTTTGTACTGTTCGTGGCGATGCCTTTTATTCTGTTTTATCTGTTTTCGCCGCTGTTCGTCAGACTCCGTCCGAAGAAAAAATTCCAGGATTCGCTGTATGATACGGATATGGTGAACGCGCCGAACGCGGATCCCGATCCGACGATGGCGACGACGGCAAAGGTGACTCCCGCTTTTGTGGATGATATCGTGCTGGGCGACGACGATTATAAGCCCGCGATCAATTCCGATATCTTCAATGCGATCAAGGAAGAACGCAAGGTGGCTGCCGATACGGACGGCGGCACGAAAGCGTTCGATAAGTTTGATAATATATCGAGCTCCGGTCAGGATATCGGCGAGACCAGAGTGGTAGGAAATATCAAAAACGTTTCTGCTGACCCGACGGATATTCCGTAAAGACAGGTAACCGCTATGTTTCGTTTGCCTGTCTGTCCGCACTGCGGTACGGTCTATCGCTATAAAGATACCAAAGCCGCGATCAGGAAAAAGGAAAAAGTCTGTTACCACTGTCAGAAAAAGTTCAAGGCAAGGATTTTTCCTTATCTGCTCGTAGGAGCGCTGATCCCGCTCATTTTGTGTATCGGCTTCAATATTTTCCTGCTGTCGAGAATGACAGATTTTGAAATATTTCCGTTGCTTGTGTCAGCGCTGGTATGTATTTTGATCATCTATCTGATCATACCGTTTTTTACAAAGTTCAAAAAAGATGAGAATGAAAAAGATATCAAGAAATCATAAAAGAACCTGTTTAGCAGGGACGCCGCAAATGTCGTCCCCTACGAATGTTAGTTTGGAGGAGAATCAATTTGGATAAGAAGAATGATGAAATCAGGACTGTCGAAGAGGTCGTAGAAGAACTGGTCGAGAGATCGGAGACGCCGATCGAGACCGTCGACGTCGTAGATGACGAAAAAATGACGAAGGTGGAGGGTGAATACGGCGCGGATGAGATCCAGGTATTAGAGGGTCTCGAGGCGGTGCGTAAGCGTCCCGGTATGTACATAGGTTCTACCGGCGAGCGCGGTCTCCACCATCTGGTATATGAGATCGTGGATAACTCGATCGACGAGGCGCTGGCAGGCTATTGCGACAAGATCGAGGTCAGCATCCTGCCAGGCAATATCATCCGCGTCAAGGACGACGGACGCGGTATCCCCGTCGGCATCAATTCGAAGATGGGTTTGCCGGCGGTCACGGTTGTGTTCACCGTACTGCACGCGGGAGGTAAGTTCGGCGGCGGCGGATATAAGGTATCCGGCGGTCTGCACGGCGTAGGCGCTTCGGTCGTCAACGCGCTGAGTGAATGGCTCGAGGTGCGCGTCTGCGACGGAAAGGATATCTACTTCCAGCGTTATGAACGCGGCAAGATCATGAACGATCTCGAAGTGATCGGTCAGTCGACCCGCAGGGGTACGGAAGTACGCTTCAAGGCGGATCCGGAGATCTTCAAGGATACCGACGTGTATGATTACGCGACGCTGGCGAGAAGGCTGAGAGAACAGGCGTTCCTGAACGCGGGCGTGAATATCGAGCTGAAAGACGAGCGCGATCCCGAAAATATCAAGGACAAGACCTTCTATTATCAGGGCGGTATCAAGGAATTCGTCAACTATATCCATAAGAAAAAGGGATATACCCCGATCCACGACGAGGTCATCTACCTGCGCACGGCGAACTTGGAGAACACATGCGAGGTAGAGATCGCGATGCAGTATAACGACAGTTATAACTCGGATATCCGTTCCTTTGCCAATAACATTCATACCACCGACGGCGGTACGCATGAGGAAGGTTTCCGCAGGGCAATCCCGCGCGTAATGAACAATTACGCGACAAAGTTCAATAAGATCAAAGAGAAAGATAAGGACCTGAAGCTCGAATTTGAGGATTACAAGGAAGGTATGACCGCGATCATCTCGGTCAAGATCACCGAGGCGCAGTTCGAGGGTCAGACAAAGGCGAAGCTGGGCAACACCATCGTACGTTCGATGGTCTCTAAGCTGATCACCGACAAGCTCAGCGAATTCTTGGAGGAGAATCCCGCCTCCGCTTCGGCGATCATCGATAAGGCGCTGGCTTCCGCAAAGGCGAGAGAGGCGGCGCGCAAGGCGAGAGAGAACGTACGCCGCAAGACGGGACTCGAGAGCGCTTCGCTGCCCGGCAAGCTCGCCGACTGTCAGAGTAAAGACAGAAGCGAGACCGAGATATACATCGTAGAGGGCGATTCCGCGGGTGGCTCCGCAAAGCAGGGACGCGACAGAAAGTTCCAGGCGATCCTGCCGCTGTGGGGCAAGATGCTCAACGTCGAGAAAGCAAGACTCGACAAGGTATACGGTAACGATAAGCTGACGCCGGTCATCACAGCATTAGGCGCGGGCATCGGCGAGGAATTCGACACAGAAAAGCTCCGTTATGATAAGATCATCATCATGGCGGATGCGGACGTCGACGGCTCTCATATCCGCACGCTGCTGCTGACCTTCTTCTTCCGCTATATGCGTCCGCTGATCGAGGACGGTCATGTGTATATCGCGCAGCCGCCGCTGTACCGAATCAGTAAGGGTAAGGAAACGCACTATTACGCGTATACGGATCAGGAGCGCGACGAGCTGCTCGCGAAGATCGAGGGCAAGACGACGATCCAGCGTTACAAGGGTCTCGGCGAAATGGATCCCGAACAGCTGTGGGAGACGACGATGAATCCCGAGACGCGCACGATGCTGAGGGTCGAGCTCAACGACGCGCAGGAGGCGGACGAGACCTTCTCCATCCTGATGGGCGATCAGGTAGAACCCAGACGTGAGTTTATCGAGACGAACGCGAAGTATGTGCAGAATTTGGATATTTAACGAACGGCATTTTCCGTTCGGGTGAATGGTGAATGATGAAGGGTGAATGGTTTTGGTTACTCCCTTCGGTCGGACAATTATTCAATCCCTCAGTCTGCTGCGCAGACAGCTCCCTTTACCAAAGGGAGCCTAAGGGATAAACGAGGTGTATATTAGTGGATAATGAGAATATGAATATCAACAATAATGAGAATACAGAGGTTGATGCACAATTGACGGAGCAGGCGGAGTTCGGTTCCGGAAAGATCATCGACGTCGATATCAACCGCGAAATGAGAAAGTCGTTCCTCGACTATTCGATGAGCGTTATCGTATCGCGCGCGCTGCCGGACGTCCGCGACGGCTTGAAGCCCGTTCATAGGCGTATCCTGTACTGTATGTACGAAAACGGCATCACATCGTCGAAGCCTCACCGCAAGTGCGCGTATACGGTCGGTGAAGTGCTGGGTAAATATCATCCCCACGGCGATGCTTCCGTCTATGACGCGATGGTGCGTCTGGCGCAGGATTTCTCGATGCGCTATATGTTGGTCGACGGTCACGGCAACTTCGGTTCCATCGACGGCGACCCGCCCGCTGCTTACAGATATACGGAGAGCCGCATGAGCAAGATCTCTTCGGAGATGCTCGCGGACATCGACAAAGAGACCGTGGACTTCATGCCGACCTTCGACGACGTTTTGGAGGAGCCGACAGTCCTGCCGTCGCGCTTCCCGAACCTGCTGGTCAACGGTTCGAGCGGTATCGCGGTCGGTATGGCGACCAATATCCCGCCGCATAATCTCGGCGAGACCATCGACGCGATGTGCCTCCTGATCGACAATCCGGAGGCGGAGATCGCGGACCTGATGGAATGTATGCCCGGTCCCGACTTCCCGACCGGCGGTCTGATCATGGGCCGCTCGGGTATCCGTGCCGCGTACGCGACCGGCAGAGGCAGGATCGTCGTCAGAGCGAGGACGGAGATCGTCGAGGCGAAAAACGGACGCTTCAAGATCGTCGTCACGGAGATCCCCTACGGCGTCAATAAGTCAAAATTAATAGAGAATATCGCCAATCTGGTCAAGGATAAAAGGCTGGACGGCATTTCCAATATCGAAGACCATTCCGACAGAAACGGTATGCATATCGAAATCGACGTCAAGCGCGAGGCGTCTCCGCAGGTGGTGCTGAACCACCTGTTCAAGATGACGCAGCTGCAGACGACCTTCGGTGCGATCCTGCTGTCGATCGTGAACGGCGAGCCGCGCGTGCTGACGCTCAAGGAGATGCTGCAGTACTACATCGAGCATCAGGAAAAGGTCATCGAACGCCGCACGCTCTTCGACCTGCGCAAGGCGAAAGAGCGCATGCATATCTTAGAGGGTCTGAAGATCGCGATCGACTTCATCGACGAGGTCATCGCCATCATCAGAAAGAGTAAGGATCAGGCGGCGGCGAAGCTCGCGCTGTGCGAGCGCTTCGGTCTGGACGATATCCAGGCGCAGGCGATCGTCAGTATGCGTCTCGGTCAGCTGACCAACATGGAACAGGCGAAGATCGAGGAAGAGATCGCCGCTCTGGGTGAAAAGATCAAAGAATATAACGAGATCATCGAAAGCGAAGCAAGACGACTGGAGATCGTCAAGGAAGAAGCGATGGAGATCCGCAACAAGTACGCCGATCCCAGACGCACCGAGATCTGTGCGATCACCGGAGAGGTGGATATCGAGGATTTGATCCCGCAGGAGGACTGCGTCGTCACGATGACCAAGTTCGGCTACATCAAGCGTATGCCGCACGATACCTATAAGATCCAGAACAGAGGCGGCAGAGGCGTCGCCGGTATGACGCGCCGGGACGAGGACGTCGCGACGGAGATGTTCATTTCCAATTCGCACGATTATAACCTGTTCTTTACCAACAAGGGCAGAGTCTACCGCATCAAGTGCTATGAAATCCCCGAAAGCACCCGCCAGAGCAAGGGTATCAATATCGCGAATATCCTGCCGCTCGGCGCAGAGGAAAAGGTGACCTCGATGATCCGGATCCCCGCCTTTGAAGAGGACAAGTACCTGATCATGGTCACGAAGCAGGGCATCATCAAGCGTATAGCGCTGACAGCGTACGATACCGCCAGAAAGGGCGGACTGATCGCGCTCGACCTGAACGAGGGCGACGAGCTCGCGTGGGTACGCATGACGACCGGCAGCGATGAAGTCATCATCGCGACCAAGAAAGGTATGGCGATCCGTTTCCGCGAGACAGACGTCCGTCCGATGGGCCGTCTGGCGCGCGGCGTGAAGGCAATGAAGCTCAAGGAAGGCGACAGCGTCGTCGGCATGAGCATCATCGAGCCGGATAAGCTGATCCTGACGGTTTCCGAGACAGGGTACGGCCGACTGAGCTCGCCCGACGATTACCGCCTGCAGAGTAGAGGCGGCAAGGGTCTGACGAACTACCACGTCAACAAATACGGCGACGTCGCGGCGCTGACGGTGGTACCGATGGGCGACGACGTGATCATCATATCCGAAAACGGCATCATCATCCGTATCCTCGCTTCGACCATCCGCGTGTGCTCCCGTCCCGCGAAGGGCGTTACGGTCATGAAGATCAAGGGAGATAACAAGGTCGTGTCCGTATCCGGCGCGCCGCACGACGAGGATGAAGCGGAGAGCGCGGAGAACGATGAGAACGCTGAGGCTCCCGAGGATATGGTAGAAGAATAGTTTTTAGTTGTTAGTTGTCAGTAATGGGTGGGCTTTGCCCACACCCGATTATACAATCCCTCCGCCTCCTTCGGAGGCTTGGAAAGGATTCTGTTCCTTCTTTGTGGGATTGCCGCGCCCTAAAGGGCTCGCAATGACGTATGGAGGAAAGGGAGGCTATGGGATGGAGGAAAGAAATGGAAAATAACAAGATCAAGGTGAGTGTATTTGTCGCGGGACAGAGATTCAACATCATCACCGACAAAAGTGAAAAATATGTCCGCGATATCGCGGACGAGATCGACGCGCGCATCAATTCGCTGGTGCTGTCGCAGAGTATGTCCCGCGAACGCGCCGCGGTGCTGGCTGCGCTGGATTATGCCGACGACAGCGAGCTGGATAAGGAGAATATCACCGCCGTCAAGGAGCAGATGAAGGATTATCTGCGCGAGATCGAGCGGCTGAAGGCGGAGAACGAGAAACTCATCGGCGAAAAAGACGCGGTCAAGGCAGAAAAGGATAAGATCGTCGGAGACTATAACAGCCTGAAAGCGGAATATGAAAGACTGATCGAAGAACACCGCGCGGCGGCGGATACCGAAAAGGCGCTGGCGGAAAGTCAGGAGCAGAACGCCGCGCTGCAGGAGCAGGTCGATGCTTTGAAAGCGGACCTGCATAAGGCGAAGGATCGGATCGAAGCCGCGAAAAAGGTGATGACGGAGTCGGAAGCGCCCTCAGAGGAAGAGATCCCGCTCCCTGAAGAGCCTCCCGTGGAAGAAGAAAAAACAATCACGGCAGAGGACGACCTGTTTTTTGACGCCGAAGAGGAAACTCAGGTAAAGCCCGAGAAAAAGAAGAAGAACAGACATAATCACAATCATGTGAACCCTTATCAGCAGAAAGCGAAACAGAAGGAGCAGGGCTATACCCAGCAAAGGCAGTATTCTTTCTTTGACATCGATGAGGAATAAGATCGAGATATTAGCGCCTGCCGGAGGCATGGACAGCGTGATCGCCGCCGTTCACAGCGGCGCAGATGCGGTGTATATCGGCGCGAAGGCGTTTTCCGCCCGCGCGTCGGCGCACAACTTTGACGACGACGAGCTCAGAGAATGTGTAAGATACTGTCACCAAAGAGGCGTGGATGTGCATCTGGCGCTGAACACGCTGATCTTCGACGATGAGATGCAGGACGCGCTGGAGCTGGTAAAGACCGCCGCAAAAGCGGATATCGACGCGCTGATCATCCAGGATTTAGGCTTGGTGTCTTTAATAAAAAAGACGGTTCCCGACCTGCCGCTCCATGCGTCGACACAGCTGACGGTCCACACGCCGTACGGCGCGAGGGCGCTGTATGAAATGGGTTTTGAGCGAGTCGTCCTTTCTCGAGAACTCTCTTTAGAGGAAATAAAAAAGATTCACGAATCCTGTCCCGAGGTCGAGCTGGAGGTATTCGTCCACGGCGCGCTGTGTATGTGCGTGTCGGGTCAATGCTTCTTTTCGGCGATGCTCGGCGGCCGTTCCGCAAACCGCGGGATGTGCGCCCAGCCTTGCAGACTGCCGATGCGATACGGCGAAAACGACCACGCGCTGAGCCTGAAGGACAACGGCTCGCTGCATTATCTCAGAGAACTGCAGGAGCTTGGGATCGCAAGCGCAAAGATCGAGGGACGCATGAAGCGCCCCGAATATGTCGCGGCGGCAACCATAGCCGCGCGGGAGGCGCGCGACCTCGGCTTTATCACCGATCAGACGGCGGATAGACTGCGATCCGTTTTTTCCCGCACCGGCTTCACCGACGGTTACCTCAGAGGAGAGATCGGAGGGGAGATGTTCGGTTTCCGACAGAAAAGCGACGTCGTGTCCGCTGACGGCAAATTACTCAAAGAGATCAGAGTTCTGTACAAGGATGAATATAAAAGGATTCCCGTCCGATTCGATTTTCAGGCGCGGACAGGGGAGAAGATGCGGCTCACCGCGAGCGACGGCACGCATACCGTGACGGCGGAAAGCGACGAACCCGTCGAGCGGGCGGTCAACCTACCGCTGAGCGGGGAAAGAGCCGCGCAAAGCCTGAAAAAAACCGGCAACACGCCGTATACCGTCGAAGAGATCACGACGGATATTGCGCCGGATGCGGCGGCGTCCGCTTCCGCGATCAACGCGCTGAGAAGAAAAGCGCTGGAGGAGCTTAACCTGCGGCGCGAAAAATGTCACAATTACAAGATCAATGATATCGATATCGCCGATGAGCTGTGCGATGAAACGCGTACGGAGGATCGCCGGAGGGCGATCGTAAGAACGCTCGATTTTCCCGACAGTTTTCGGGAATTTGACGTGATATTTGTCGACGTATTCGGTCTTGACGATCACGAAAGGCTGAAAGAATCACAGAAAGACGGCTTCCATATAGGCGTTGAGGCGCCGCGCGTGACCTTCGGGAATGAAGAAGAGGTTTTCGGCAGGCTGAAAGCGCTGAGAGAGCTCGGCGTACAGGACCTGATGGCGCATAACATCGCCGCCGTCTATATGGGAAAGATGCTCGGCTATACCGTGCACGCGGGCTTCGGGATGAATATCGCGAACTCGTATACGCTGAAATGGGCGAAGGAATACGGGATCGCAAGCGCACAGGTCAGCGTGGAAGCGGATCTCGGGCATATCGAGAGGATGCGTAAGTGTATCCCGGTCGGGATCATCCGCTACGGATACCTCCCGCTGATGATCACGCGCAGCGCTCCCGCGGGAGAATCCTGCAAAAGCAAAGGATATTTGCAGGACAGGAAGAACGAGAGGTTCCCGGTTGTACGACGTGAGGGGTACAGTGAGATATACAACTGCGTGCCGCTTTTAATGCCGCAGAAGGATTATCCGCTCTCGGGCGAGGTCATGAGCGATTTCCTCTTTACTGTGGAAAACTCTGTGGATAACATGGAAAACATCATGCGAAAAATACGGAAAAATCAAGATTTTGAACGCATGACCCACGGTTTGTATCTCAGGGGCGTTAAAAAATTCACAATCTATTAAAGAATTATTTAAAAGAAATTTGTTATTTTTCTTTATGATAATAATAGGAAAATCTGACCGAAAAGGAAGAAAACGATAAGAGAAAGATTTGCAGGAAAGAAAAAATTTTTGCAGGATTATCGTTTGAGAATGAAATGAAAGGGACACTATGAGTGTACTGAAAATCAAAAAGTTGAAAGAAAACGCGAAAATCCCGATGCGCGCGACAGAAGGCTCGGCAGGGATGGACCTGTACGCCTGTATCGGCGAGCCGGTGCTGATCGCGCCGCATGAGATACAATTGATCCCGACGGGGATCGCGATCGCGCTGGAAAGCCCGGATTATGTCGCGTACATCTACGCGCGGTCGGGACTCGCGATCAAGTACGGGATCGCGCCCGCGAACTGCGTCGGCGTGATCGACAGCGACTATCGCGGCGAGGTGTGCGTCGGGCTGGTCAATCAAACGGAGAAAGCCTTCACCGTGAATCCCGGAGAACGGATCGCGCAGATGGTGATCTCGCCGGTGATCCTGCCCGTGATCGAAGAAGTCGACGAGCTCGACGAGACCGACAGAGGCGCGGGAGGATTCGGTTCGACGGGAAGGAAATAGCGGTTAGTGACCGGTAGTCAATGGCCGGATAAAAGCATAAATCATCATCAATATACCTACAATACTATAAGTTAGTTAAACTTTAAAACAACTATTTAATTACGGGTCACTGGTCACTTGCCACTGACCACTGAAAAAAGCAGAAATCAATTTGCGCCGCTCGGCGGAAAGGGGAAAGATATGGCAAAGGATATCGGAATCGACTTGGGTACAGCGAATACGCTGGTATTTATGAAAGGAAAGGGCATCGTCATGCGCGAGCCGTCGGTCGTT
This sequence comes from Ruminococcus sp., assembly GCA_017403985.1. GTDB lineage: Bacteria > Bacillota > Clostridia > Oscillospirales > Acutalibacteraceae > Ruminococcoides. The sequence continues at coordinate 42,898 of JAFRDE010000014.1, forward strand.
GCGGTGGACGTCAAGCGCGATATGGTGCTGGCGGTCGGTCATGAAGCGAAGGAAATGATCGGCAGGACGCCCGGCTCCATCGTGGCGATCCGTCCGCTGAAGGACGGCGTTATCGCAGACTTTGAGATTACGGCGACGATGCTGAAATACTTTATCAAAAGCGTAGTGCGCAGCACGTTCTTCAGCAAGCCGCGCATCATCATCTGCATCCCCTCGGGTGTGACCGAGGTCGAGCGCAACGCGGTCGAAGACGCGGCGCGTCAGGCAGGCGGCAAATATGTCGAGCTGATCGAGGAGCCGATGGCGGCGGCGATCGGCGCGGGTCTGCCCGTTGACTCTCCCATCGGCAGCATGGTCGTCGATATCGGCGGCGGTACCAGCGAGGTCGGCATCGTGTCGCTGGGCGACATCGTGGCGTCCTGCTCGGTACGTATGGCAGGCGACAAGTTCGACGAAGCGATCGTGACATATATCAAGAAGAAGTATAACCTGCTGATCGGCGAGAGGACCGCCGAGGATATCAAGATCACCATCGGCTCCGCATACCCGTATGAGGGAGAGGGCGCGATGATGGTCAAGGGCAGAAACCTCGTAGACGGTCTGCCGAAGAATATCCGCATCACGGCGGAGGAAGTGCGCGAAGCGCTGAAGGATCCGCTGATGATGATCGTGGACGCGATCCTGAATACGCTGGAAAAGACCCCGCCCGAGCTGTCGGCGGACATCATCGACAACGGCATCATGCTGACCGGAGGCGGCGCGCTGCTGAGAGGTCTCGACAAGCTGATCGAGGAAGAGACCGGTATGCCGGTGAAGATCGCCGAAAGACCGCTGGACTGCGTCGTGGACGGCGCGGGTATGCGGCTGGATCCCAATTTCAGGGCGAGTAAAAGAGCGAAGTAAGAATTTAGTGACCAGTGGCAAGTGACCAGTGACAAGAAAATGGTTTTTGCGTGCTTGCTAAGAATATGGTCTGTATTTTGAAAAAGAAAGCGTTAAAATATAATTAACTGATCACTGACCACTGGTCACTGGTCACTAAAAGAAAGATGAAAGATTTTTTTCAATCCACAAAAGTAAAAGTATTTTTATCGGTGCTGCTGGTATTGATCATGCTGTCGGTGTTTACGCGGAACGTGGAGAACAACATCATTTCCACAACGCTGAATGCCATCACATTCGGGCTGTCCAAGGTGACCGCCGCGGCGACAGAGGATCATTCTCCCAAAAAAAGCTATGACGAGCTGAAAACGGAGAACGACGCGCTCGCACAGGCGAATCGCGAGCTCAGGGCGAAGCTGGTCGATTACTACAATGTAAAAGAAGAAAATACCCGCCTGTGGCAGTTTTACGGCATCAAAAAGGAGCACGAGGACTATTCGCTGATCCCCGCGACCGTACTCAGGCGCGATACCAACGACGAGTTCGGCTCCTTTACCATTGATAAAGGAACCGCTTCATCCGTGAACGTCGGCGCGCCTGTCATCGGCGAAAGCGGACTGATCGGCTGGATATCCGAAGCGGACGCCTATACCGCGAAGGTCGTCACCATCCTGTCCCCGCAGACCAGCATCGGCGCGGTGGACAACGCGACGGGAGACACGGGCATCATCACCGGCTCGGCAAAATTCGCCGACGAGAACCGCACGACTTTCACGAAGCTGAATTCCGAGAACAAGGTAGAGGAGGGCGACATCATCACCTCCTCGGGCGCGTCGGGTATCTATCCCAAGGGGATGGCGCTTGGCGAGGTCATCGAGATCGGCTACGATACATACGATACCTCGTATTATGCCGTGATCGAGCCGTACGACGATATCAGCAAGATCCTCGACGTCGCTGTCGTCACCGATTTTGACGGTCAGGGCGAGATTTTGAAGAAAGAGAGCGATGAATGATGTCGGATAAGGCTACCGCTTTCTTTCGGTACTTAGCATATGTGATCGAGTTGATCCTGATGTTTATGCTGTGCACGACGCCGGGGCTGATGCCCGAGCTTTTCGGCGCAAAGCCCGCGCTGCTGATCTGCGTCGCGCTGACGGCGGCGGTGTTCGAGCGCGAGATCCCCGCGATGATCATCGGCATGGTCGCGGGTATCTTGACGGATATTGGCTACAGCAACAGCATCGGCGTGTTTACGATATCGCTGACGATCATCTGCTTTATCGTCGGCTACGCGGCGAATAACCTGATCGTCGCCAAATTCCTCAACTATCTGCTGTACGCGGCGATAGCTGTAGGGATTTTGTTTATGCTGTACTTTTTAGTATGGTTCATCATCCCCGGGGTAGAGGATATGTGGCAGTATTTTACCGCGCATATCATATCGCGGGCGGTACAGACGTTTTTATATTCCATCCCGTTTTATTTTATCAATAAGTTTATTTACTCGAGGCTGAATACGGAAATAGGGTAAAGGCAAAGCCGCGTGATGATTGACTTCGTCAAGTGATGATGTTTTGCAGTGATGAGATAAATCGTTAAGGAAAGGAGGTCGCACGGATGAAAAAGGACAAAAAGCCGTTGTTCAAGCTGCGTCGGGATACGGACAAGATCCTCAGCGCGAACAACCGCAGCATGCTGACGTCCAATAACGCGAACGCGGATGAAAAGAAGAAAGATTCGACAATGATCCGCATGATCATCTGTGTGGTTCTCCTGCTGGTGATCTTCGGCGGATTCGCTTTTCGGCTGTTCGACTGGCAGATCGTACACGGCGACGAGTACAAGGAGCTGTCGGCGGCTTCGACCGCGCACACGGTCCAGTCCGACGCGACGCGCGGCGAGATCCTCGACGTCAGCGGCAATCCGCTCGCGGTCAACGAGACCGCTTACAATATCGTCATCAACAAGGTCTATGCCTCCGAGGACAATGACCTCAACCTCATCATTATCAACCTTTTGAATACACTCAATGAGTGTGATGAGGACTATATCGACGAGCTGCCGATCTCGATACAGGACGGCGGGTTCGTCTTTGACGAGGGCAGCGAAGGCGACGTGGAGTATATCGAGTCGCCCGTGATGCTGAACAAGGAAGGTCTGACGGCGGACGAGATTATCGAGGGGCTCGCGAAGCGCTATCACGCCGACAACATCGAGGATCCCTTCACCAGACGCTCGGTGGTATCCGTGCGCTATAATATGGAGAAAAAGGGCTTCTCGTACGAGCAGGTCTATGTGGTCGCCGCCGACGTTAGCAGCGATACGGTGGCGGTCGTTTCGGAGCGCAACCAGACGGTTCCCGCGGTAGAGATCCGCACCGTCAACGAGCGCGTGATCAAGAACGGCGAGCTGATCCCGCATATTCTCGGCGTCGTGGGCAAGCTCAACGAGGAAGAATACGAATCGCATAAGGATAAGGGCTACGGACTGGACGACGATATCGGAAAGTTCGGTATCGAAGCTGCGATGGAGGAATATCTGCGCGGCAAGGCAGGGGAGAAGACCATCATCTCGGACGCGGACGGCAACATCGTCGGCGAGGAGGAGACGGTCGAATCAAAGCCCGGAGATACCGTGTATCTGACGATCAACTCGAGGATCCAAGAGGTCGCCGCCTATACGATCGGCAAAAATATCCGCGAGGCGCAAAAGCTGGGTCTCGAGGACGTCAAGAACGCGCGCGCGTCCAACGCCAAGCAGCAGAGCAAGCTGGGCGAGGACTGTGTCGCGGGTGCGGCGGTGATGCTGGACGTCAGGGACAATTCGGTGATCTGCGCCGCGTCGTATCCCAATTACGATATTTCGCGTTACTATGATCCCGATTATTCGGATTATCTGTTCGGCGACGAGGATATCCCGATGTTCAACCGCGCCTTTGAAGGCGCGTTCGCGCCGGGTTCGACCTTCAAGCCCTGCGTGGCGACCGCGGCGCTGCAGGAAAATATCATTTCACCCGGGACAACCATCCACTGCAACGGTGTTTACGATTATTATAAGGATTATGTCGTCCACTGTCTGGGTCACCACGGCGATCAGGTGCTCGAAAGCGCGATGGCGCATTCGTGCAACTGCTACTTTGCCGAAGTCGGCAGGCGCGTGGGCATCACGACGATGTATATGTACGCGGAAAAGCTGGGGCTGGGCTCCAAGACCGGTATCGAGGTCTATGAGAGCACGGGCGTTCTGGCGGGCAGAGATTCGACGACATGGTACGAGGGCAACACCGTGCAGGCGGCGATCGGTCAGAGCGACAACGCCTTTACCCCGGTACAGCTCGCGACCTATGTCTCGACGATCGCCAATAACGGCGTGCGCTACCGCACCCATCTGGTACGCAAGATCGTCAACTATGAGCGCGACGAGACCGTGCTGTACAACGATCCCGAAAAGCCGGAGACCGTCGCCGAAACAGGCGTATCGCAGGACAATATCGATCTGGTGAAGGAAGCGATGTACGCCGTGACGCAGACCGCCAATATGCGCGAGATGGCAGGACAGTATCCGATCAAGATGGGCTGTAAGACCGGTACCGCGGAGAACGCAGGTTCCGACCACAATGTTTTCATCTGCTTCGCGCCGTACGACGATCCGGAAGTCGCGCTGTGCGTGCTGTTCGAGCACGGCGGCAGAAGCTACCTGCCTCAGCAGGCGGCGTGCGATATCCTCGACGCGTATTTTTACGATAAAGACGTGGACGATATCAAGAAGGATCCGTGGAAGTTCTGATGATGGATAACGATTAAAGGAAAATTAGTATTGATAACCTTTTCAAGTATCAGGAGTGAGAAAAGTTGAAAAAAAAGTTCAAAAAACTGTTGGTGATCATTACGAAAAGAAATCGGTTGGAGCTGATTTTTTACTTTATCATCGTTGTTATTCTGCTTTTCTATTTCGGATTTGAGAAAATCATCGATATCACGACTTTTTCTACCGTAGTGATCGTCACAACGCTCAGCTTTTTGATCGGTAAGATCGGAAACCGGCTGTATAATAGAGTTGAAGATACCGTAAAGCTCACTGATGATTATGACGGTCTGGTCAAGCGCTATTCCGCCGAAACGATGATCACACATCAAAACGGAGATACAAACGAAGCCGTTGTTTTTCCCGTGATAAAAACAGCCGATCTATATGATAAGACCGTAACGATCTGCGATGATCCCGAGCATGAATACCAACTGCCGCAGCTTGTCGTCGCCTGTTTTGCGGAACTGATCGACGCCCATAAAACCTCGGAGATATATAATAACCCGAATATCCGTGTCGACAAATGGTTTTCACAAGGAAATAATTTTGCGATCCAAACCGGCAGAACGACATATTTCAATTCGATGGTTACCAACAGAGCGATGGATTATGCGATCCGAAAAAACCTGACGATCCGGGAACTGTTTGAATGCGGACCGTTTTTATGCCTGCCGGAACAATCCAAATTATCCAATCATCTCGGCTTTAACGGTTTTGTTGAATCCTCGGACGGATATATCGTTTTTATCGTCAGAGGCAGAAACGTATCGATAGCAAAAAACACGATCGGTACAAGCGTCGGAGCCAGCCTGAAAGTCAAATATGCTCTTGATGATAACAGAAAGCTTTCGGAAAAAGGGTTATATAACAGCATGGTCAGGGAGATTTACGACGAATTATCGATTGCGGCTGAAGATTGCATCAATGTATACGAAGATAAAAAGGTCAACATCATTTCAGCTTACAGAGATCTGGTGGAGGGCGGCAAACCGCAATTGCTGTTCTATGCAAAAACAAAAACGCCAAAAAAAGAGATCGAAAAGCATTTCTTTGAGATCAAGATCCGGAACAGCAAATATTTGAAGGATAAAAACAGCAGTATGCCGTTAGATTTTGAAGCATACAAATTAAAATCGCCGCAGGAACAAAAAATGCTGTATGACGGAGATCGGATGATCTGGTTTTCGAAGGACGATTTACTGAGCGATCAAACGGAGATCTATCCGGATAAAATGATAGTAAACGACAAAAAGTATGATATGGTTCCATCGGCGTCCGCCAGCGTTGTGATGCTGATCGATTGGTTGAAAAAAGAACAGTATGATAAAGGTAATTGAACAGTACCTGTGCTCAAAGACAGGAGACGACAGCAAAAACGAAGACTTGATATTTGTCAGTGATGATTTTTGTGTGTTGTTGGACGGCACGACTTCAAAAACAAAAGCATTGTTTCACGGAAAGACTGCCGGTCAGCTGACGATAAAGATCATCGAGGAGCTTTTTCGAAGCCGTCGAATCACACCCGAAACCGACCCGCAGGAAGCGGTTGAACTGATCCAAAAGGAGTTGAAAGACTTTTCGCGGGCGAACGATCTGGAAAGCAAAGAGATCTGCCTTTGCGCGTCCGGATTGATCTATCATGCGGCAAAACGCCGGATATGGTCCGTCGGGGATTGTCAGTTTTTGGTAAACGGCGTTTTGTACAGCAAGCCGAAACGGATCGACGCGCTGCTGGGAGAGATTCGATCCGTCATGATAAGATGCCTGCTTCACAGCGGGTACAGTGAAGCCGATCTGCTTCATGAGGATCGGGCGCGCGGTATGATCATCGATCTCCTGAAAAAGCAGCGCTTTCTTGAAAACACGGACGATCCGTATGGATATGCCGTTTTCTCATGCCGAGGCGGCGTGCCCGAGGTCAGTATAACCGACGTTTCGTGCGGCGATGAGATCGTATTCGCTTCCGACGGATATCCTGAACTGTGCCGCTCGTTGGCGGAAAGCGAAGCAAAGCTGAAGGAGCTGACAGAAAAGGATCCGCTGATGTATCGGTATACGCATATGACCAAAGGCGTAACGGACGGAAATGTCAGCTATGACGACAGGAGTTATATCCGATTTATCGCAGGATAAAGATCGAACTGAAAAAAGCAGTATTTGCCAAATTAAAAACTGTGCAAGTGCAAAAGAAAAATCGGTCGGATCCGAATGGATTTATTGAATATAACCAATTTTCAGATTCATAATTCTACAAAAAGAGCAGCCGTCAACGGTTGCTCTTTTTTGATGTTTGTGATAGAATATTAACAGGTATAGCTTTAATTAGTGGCAAGTTGCCGGTGATTAGTGGTTAGTTATTATCGCCGAAGAAAGGTGTTTGTTTTTACATAAACAAATGAGTGAAGTGATCGTAATCGCTTCCGGCAAGGGCGGAACAGGCAAGACGACTGTATGCGCGGGCTTGGCGGCGGCGTTGGCTAAAGCAAATTATAAGGTTTTGATCATCGACTGTGACAGCGGGATGCGCGGCGTCGACCTGATGCTGGGGATCTCGGACCGGTTGGTGTATGATATCTCGGACGTGGTCAGCGGAGCGTGCGAGTACAGCGACGCGCTGTATAAGGTAGACGGCGAGTTGGAGCTGTACAGCGTAGCGGCGCCGCTTTACGCGGATGATGAGGTCAGCCCCTCGCTGATCAAGCAGTTTGTCGAAAGAGTCAGAAACGAATTCGACTACATCCTGATCGATTCCCCTGCCGGTACCGGCTCGGGCTTTTACGCGGCGGCGATCGCTGCCGACAGGGCGCTGGTGGTGATCAACACCGAGCCGATCAGTATCCGCGGCTGTAAGAATATCGGCGCGCGTCTGCGCGAGCTGAATATCAGCGACAGCCGGCTGATCATCAACCGCTTTGATAAAGACAGATTTTTTGAGATGGGACTGTACCGCGACCTCGACGAGGTGATCGACGAGGCGGGGATGAGGCTGATCGGTCTGATTCCCGAGGACGTCAGGGTCATCGCGCTGTCCCAGCGCGGCGCGCTCGCGAACAACTGGTCGCAGTCGTCCGTCATTTTTGATACTATCGTCAAGCGTCTGCAGGGCGTTGACGTTCCTATCGTTGTAAGATAAGGTTTACTGATATGTATAATTGACGAGTTGACGTTTTGTTTGAAGACACATATCGGTATCAGCAAAGGTCATATGGAGGTGCGTGTATGAATATCGCGATTATTGCACATGATGAAAAGAAAGAATTGATGGTACAGTTCTGCATTGCTTACTGCGGCGTGCTCAGCAGAAATAAAATGTGCGCGACAGGTACTACCGGCAAGATGGTCGCGGAGGCGACCGGTCTGCAGATACAGACATTTTTAGGCGGCTCACAGGGCGGCGACCAGCAGATCGCTGCGCGCATTGCATGCAACGAGATCGATATGCTGATCTTCTTCCGTGATCCGCTGACGCCCAAGCCTCACGAGCCGAACGATATGAACCTGCTGCGCCTGTGCGACATGCACAACATCCCCGTGGCGACTAATATCGCGACCGCCGAGGTGCTGATCCACGGTCTGGAGCGCGGCGACCTCGACTGGAGAAATATCGTCAGATAAAAAAACATACATATATAATGATACCCGCAGCGGAATGGACCGCTGCGGGTTTTTGTGTGTGTTTATATATCGGGTATCGGTACGTCGCAAGCGTTGTCCCCTACATCATACGTTACATCTGCTTCGCAAAATGATTGATTGATAGGAAACGTTGCGGACGAGCAATGCTCGCCCCTACGGCAGAGAGATATGTTTCATGGTTGGTTAGAGTTGGACAGGGGCATCGGTACGTTGCAAACGCCGTACCCGACATTTTATGATTATTCCTCATCCGTGGGGATGACGGGGAGGATGAACCAGAAGTCGGAGCCTTCGCCGAGGGCGGAGCTGACGCCGTATTCGCCGTCGTGGGCGAGGAGGACGTTCTTGACGATGGAGAGCCCTAAGCCCGTGCCGATCTTCGCGCGGCGGTGCTCCTCGCCCGCGCGGTAGTAGCGGTCCCAGATATAGGGGAGCTGTTCCTCGGGGATGCCCTCGCCGTGATCGATGACGTCGATGCGAACCTTTTCATCCGTCACCGTCTGGCGCACGATGACGGTCTTATCCTCGCCGATATAGTTGATCGCGTTGTTGATCAGGTTATAGATCACCTGCGTGATGCGGAGCTCGTCGCCCATGACAAAGACCTCGCGGTCGTGTTCAAAGACGATGTTCAATCCATCGCTCTCGATCAGCTTGGTGTAGCGGGAGAAGATGCTTTCGATACATTTTGTCAGCGAGAACGGCGCCATTTTGATATCGGCGGTGTTGCTCTGCAGGCGGGAGATATCTAAAAGGTCGGTGACCAGCAGGTTCAGGCGGTTCGCTTCGTCGATGATGATCTGCAGGTTTTCGGGGGTCATCTCGCCGGGCAGATCCTGCATGACCTCGGCGTAGCCGGTGATCATGGTCAGCGGCGTGCGCAGGTCGTGGGAGATGTTGGAGATCAGCTCTTTTTGGAGCGAATCGACCTTTTTCAGCTCGCCGGCGGCGAAGTTGAGGGTGGTGTTCAGCTCGGTGATCTCGCGGTATCTGCCGCCCTCAAAGGAGACGTCGTAGTCCTGCTTTGCCAGAGCCTTTGCCTTTTCGTTGGTAACGGAGATGGGCTTGGCGATCATCTTGCCGAGGAAAACAGCGATGATGACGCTGAACAGGAGGATGACCGCGGTCATGATAATCAGCTGATAACGCAGGGTCTCGACGACGCTGTTGACGGGAGTGATCTCGCTTTCAACCAGGATCAGCCGCTCGCCGTCCGTAACGGGAACGATGCACGCGTAGGCGAGGATCTGAACCGTTTCGCGATCCAGGGACGGCTGATGCTCGTGCATGATGATATCGACGCGCGCTTCGTCCTCGGTCGCGCCGAAGGAGCGGCGGGAATGCATTTCAAAGCGGCTTTCTTTTTCCGCGGCGGTGATGGTCGATACCTTGCCGCCGTTATCGGTCGCCTGCCGGTAAAGATCATAGACGGTGCTCATGGGCACGTCGGAACGGATCCACGGACGCGACGAAGAAACATATTCACAGGAGAAAATCGAGTCGGTGGTATCGTAAACGCCGACCAGCATGGAATTCTGTTCTTCGATCTCTGTGACCAGATCGTAAAACTTTCCGGTTTCACCATATTTGAGATAGGTTTCCAAGCCGTAGGCGCAGGATTTGACCTGTTCGGTTTTGATGGTTTTATAGAAGGATTCCAGAAAAACCGTCTGGAATAGCCATAATATGATCAGCAGGAGCGCCGAAAAGGTCAGAAAGCCTATCGCGAGATAAAAGCGGAGCGGGCGTTTTTTCTTTAATTCAGGTTTCAAAGCGATATCCAACTCCTCTGAGGGTGACGATCAGGTGGGCATAGGGTCCCAGACTTTTTCTGAGCAGCTTGATGTGGGTGTCGAGGGTACGGTCGTCACCGAAGAAATCGTAGCCCCAGACCTTGGAGATCAGCTGTTCGCGGGTGAGGGCGATGCCCTTGTTGTTGACCATGTAGAACAGAAGCTCATATTCGCGGGGGGTGAGGGAGACGCGCTCGCCGTCGACGGTGACGACGCGCGCGGAAAAGTCGATGGAAAGCCCCTGATAGACGAATCGGGAGTTCTTGTCGTCCTTTTGATCGCTGCCGGAGCGGCGCAGGACCGCGGCGACGCGCATCATCAGCTCCTTGGGAGAGAAGGGCTTGACGACGTAATCGTCGACGCCCGACTCGAAGCCCGAGAGGCGGTCGTACTCCTCGCCGCGGGCGGAAAGCATGATGATGGGGACGTTGCTGAACCGGCGGATCTGCTCCACCGCCTGAAAGCCGTCCATCACGGGCATCATGATGTCCATGACGATCAGGTCGTAGGTGTTGTTGCGGCATTTCAGGACCGCCTGTTCGCCGTTTTCGGCTTCATCGACCTCATGACCTTCATATTCGGCGTATTTTTTGATCAGTTCGCGGATGCGGAATTCGTCGTCGACGATCAGTAATTTGCTCATAAGATCTCCCCGTTTCTCAATTATGAAAACATTATACAATGGGAATGTGACAGTTATTTGATGAAAATGTTACAGGTTATAGGAGTTAGGAGTTAGGAGTTAGATATATCCTCTCAAATTATATTATAATGGAAAAAGAGGGGAATGGCAAGAAGTTCCGACATACAAAAACGGCGCCCTCTTCTGAGAGCGCCGCAGAGATCAAAGATTTATTCTTCTTCTTTATAGGGCTTGGAGCCGTCGATGTTGCAGATCTTCGCCAGATATCTCTGGATACGGGTAGCGTCGATGATGGAGATATAACCGTCGTCGTCAACATCCGCAGCATCCTTATCAAAGGTCATGCCATCGGGCAGATCCGCACCAACGAGATAATACTGGATGCAGAGTACGTCGAGCATATCGACAACCTTGTCGTTATTGACGTCGCCGGGCTTTGCATGATGATGCTCGGGGTTGATACAGGAAGACGTTCTGCCGTGATAGTTCGGGTTCTTCTGACCGTCCTGCGTGTACTCGGGATAGTAACCGTAGCAGCCGTTGCCGTAGTAGACATACCAGTTGGAGTCATAGTTCGGGAAACCGGTCAGCGGGTTGATGGTGTAGCGGGTATAGTCGATGATCTGGATACAGCCGTCCATGTTGTCCTCGTTGGGAGAACCGTCAGGAAGGGTATCATAGTCGTCAGGATAAGCGCCTTCGATGTTGGCGTCGGCGAGCTGACGGGCATAGTTGAAGATCTCTTTGGTATCGTCCATACCGCCGTTAACGCCGTTGTCCCAGATCATGATGGGGGTGCCGCCGTCAGCGGGAACGGTCGCTTCATAAATGCGGTTCTCGGCATCTACGAGCTTAGTTCTGTAACCAACCCAAGTACAGCCGCTGCCGCTCGACCAGCCCTGATCGGCAGAACCTGCAATACCGCCCCACCAGTATACGCATACCTGGCAGACGCCGTCAGCGTTGGTATTGAACTTATTCGCCCAGTCGGAGCCTGACTGTTCGGGATCCGGAACAGGAAGCTGGAAGTAAATATGCTGGACGTCGCCGAGCTGACCGTTGTTGCAAGCCTTGATCGCTTCTTCACAGGTAGGGGTATTATCGTCTACGGTATAAGAGCCGCTGGGATTATAAACCGAACCGGAAATCATTTTCGAGTAGTCGTCGTCGTTGTTATACGCGCTTGTGGATACGACCGCGACAGAGGCTACCAGCATTACAGCAAGCAAAATGCTAATAATTTTTTTCATGAGAAATCCTCCTAATATATTGGTAACGTTATTATAACATAATCTTATCACAGATTACAAGTATATTTCCTTTACAATTTTAATATTTTTTGATAAAATTTTGAAATTTCTGTAATATTGCATAAATCCGGAGGGTGATTTTTCATACTATCGACGAAAGAACAGGAGGGTCGGACGGCGCGGTCAGGGGTCGGACGGACGAAAAAGGAAACATTTGGAGCACGAGGGTATACATACCTATACAGTAGGTTATATTGACAAGATGAGATTTGTGTGTAAAATGAGGGGTAGTGAGCAGAGGATCGTTAAGTAAACAATGATCACACTAATTGTAATAGTGTCATTGCGAAGCCTGAAGCCTCTCTATGAGAGAGGTGCCGCGAAACGGCAGGCTGCGGCAATCCCCCGGTCAACAATACGGTATGATGTGACAGAAGAAAACGGCTCCTCTTTGTGGGATTGCCACGTCGCTTGTGCTCCTCGCAATGACAACGAATATGAAAACTCCGGACCTACTCAAGGTGTAATATGACAGATGTATTAGTGAAAAAGTTAAGAGAGAACCGCGATCTCAGCGACGGTGAGCTGCGTGAGCTGATCGAAAGCTCCGCTCATGATGAGGCGCTCAGACAGGCAGCGGACAAGGTCCGGCGCGAGCGGTACGGCGACGCCGTATATCTGCGCGGGCTGATCGAATTCACCTCGTACTGCAAGCAAAATTGCCTGTACTGCGGTCTGCGCGCGGGCAACCGAAACGCGCAGCGGTATCGCCTGAGCAGGGAGGAGATCCTCTCTTGCTGCGACGAGGGTTATGCGCTGGGGTACCGCACCTTTGTGCTGCAGGGCGGGGAGGATCCATATTATACGGACGACATGATCTGCGATATCGTCAGATCGATCAAGGAAAAATACCCCGACTGCGCGGTAACGCTGTCGATCGGCGAGAAGCCGCGGCAGAGCTATGAACGGTACTTCGCGGCGGGAGCCGACCGCTATCTGCTGCGGCACGAGACCGCCGACCCGGAGCATTACGCGAAGCTGCACACGGACAAGATGAGCAGCGAGAACCGCAAGCACTGCCTGAGGGATCTGAAAGAGATCGGGTATCAGGTCGGCGCGGGCTTTATGGTGGGCTCGCCGTATCAGACGACGGAGAATCTGATCGCTGATCTGCGCTTTTTGCAGGAACTGCAGCCGGATATGATCGGGATAGGACCGTATATCTCGCATAAGGACACGCCGTTTCGGGATGAAAAGAACGGGACCGCGGAGCTGACGCTGCGGATGCTGTCGATCCTGCGGCTGATGTTCCCGTATGCGCTGCTGCCGTCTACGACGGCGCTCGGGACGATCCGTCCCGACGGGCGCGAGCTGGGACTGAAAGCCGGAGGCAACGTGGTGATGCCGAACCTGTCGCCGGTACAGGTGCGGGATAAATACGCGATCTATGATAATAAGATCTGTACGGGAGAGGAAAGCGCTCAGTGCCGCGGCTGCCTGGAGAAGCGCATCGAGAGCGCGGGATATCGGGCGGTCACGGATCGCGGGGATGTGAAGCGCGCTTCGCGCTGAAAGAATAGAGAATAGCGAATAATGAATAATTGTGGGAGGGCGCTGCCCTTACCCGATTTGTAAAACCCTCAGTCACTTCGTGACAGCTCCCTTAGAAAAGGGAGCCTAGAAAAAGGTATTTCATATGATCAATGAATTTTCACGCACGGAGCTGCTGCTGGGTGCGGACGGAATGGAAAAACTGAAAAAATCGCGGGTCGCGGTGTTCGGGATCGGCGGCGTAGGAGGCTACGCGGTCGAGGCTTTGGCGCGCGCGGGTGTCGGGGCGCTCGACCTGATCGACAACGACGTTGTCGGTACGACCAATATCAACCGCCAGACCATCGCGCTCCGTTCGACCGTCGGACAGCCGAAGGTCGAGGTGATGGCGGCGCGTGTCAAGGATATCAATCCCGACTGTGAAGTCAGGACATATCAGTGCTTTTACGGTCCCGAAACGGCGGAGACGTTCGATTTTACACAGTATGACTATATCATCGACGCGATCGACACCGTGACGGGGAAGCTCGCGCTGGTGACGCAGGCGCAAAAGGCAAATACGCCGATCATCTCGTCGATGGGAACGGGTAATAAGCTCGATCCTACCGCGTTTATCGTGACGGATATCTACAAAACCTCATTTTGTCCGCTCGCGCGGATCATGCGCAAGGAGCTCAGAAAGCGCGGCGTTGACAGCCTGAAAGTCGTCTATTCCGAAGAAGAAGCCTTAACGCCCGAGGGAGAGACGGAGGAGCTGCCGCAGGGCAGGCGGTCGATACCGGGTTCGGTGTCGTTCGTACCGTCGGTCGCGGGGCTGATCCTTGCGGGCGAAGTGATCAAAGATTTGGTAAAGCGATGATGACCGCAGGAGATATCCTGCGGTTTTTTGATGCGGGGTGTAAGTGAAGGAGATTTGCGGGTTCATTGATAATTCGGAAAGGATTTCACCTCATCCGACCAACTCGCAAGCGAATTGCCCACCTTTTTCTAAGCGAAAACGGCAACCCCTCCGTCGCTTCGCGCCACCTCCCCTAACAGGGGAGACTCCGTCAAGGGGAAGGCTTATAAACGCGCTGCACCAATGCTTTCTTTCATCGTGGCGCCGTCTCGCGGCAAGGGGATTTAGTATAAAAGCGCCAATTATTTTTGCTTACGTGTACGAGGGTTTTGACAATATTTTCTTGCAGTTTGCGGGAAAATATGGTATGATATAATCGATAGTATGCGTAATTGCGCCGCTGTCAACAACTTTGATGGAAATATCCTGATATAAAGCAGACTTTTGAAAGGAGTTTTGCGATATGTGCGGTATTTGCGGCTTTACGGGAGAGCTGGAACAGAGAGAAGATATCATCAGAAAAATGACGGAAGTCATCACCCATCGCGGTCCCGATTCGGACGGCTTTTTTATGGATAATTATATCTCGATGGGCTTCCGCAGACTCTCTATCATCGACCTTGAGACCGGCGACCAGCCGATCACCAATGAGGAAGGAAATCTGGTTCTCACCTATAACGGCGAAATATATAACTATAAGGATCTGAAGAAAGAGCTCGAAGGGCTGGGACACAAATTCAGCACTACCTCCGACAGCGAGGTCGTTGTCCACGCCTTTGAAGAGTGGGGCGAGGACATGTTCGAGCATCTGCGCGGCATGTTCGCCTTCGCGATCTATAACAAGGACACCAGAGCGGTGTTCCTCGCGCGCGACTTCTTCGGCATCAAGCCTTTGCACTACACCCTGATCGGCGACGAGCTGTGCTACGCTTCCGAGATCAAGAGCATCTTAGAGCATCCGGACTTTATGAAGCGGTTCAACGACAAGGCTCTGGACGCGTATCTTTCGTTCCAGTATGTGCCCCAGCCGATGACCTTCTTCAAGGACGTTTACTGCCTGCTGCCGGGTCACTTCATGTGGTACCGCGACGGCGTGATCGAGACGCAGCGTTACTTTGAGGCGAAGTTCAAGCCCGACCTTGAGATGACCGAAGAAGAAGCGGTCAACAAGATCGAGAAAGCCTTTGAGGACAGCGTCGAAGCGCATAAGATCGCGGACGTTGAGGTCGGCTGCTTCCTTAGTTCCGGCGTGGATTCGTCCTATGTCGCCTCTTACTTTTCGGGTCAGAAGACCTTTACCGTCGGATTTGACTTCGGCGAAAAATATAACGAGATCGACTGGGCAAAGTCGCTGTCGGAGAAGATCGGCGTAGAGCACCACGAAAAGCTGATCTCTTCCGAGGAATTCTGGGCGGCTGTGCCGAAGGTGCAGTATCACATGGATCAGCCGCTTGCCGATCCGTCCTGCATCGCGCTGTACTTTGTCACCAAGCTCGCGAGCGAGTATGTCAAGGTCGTGCTGTCCGGCGAGGGCGCCGACGAGCTGTTCGGCGGATACACCTGCTATAACGATCCGCGCGTGTTCAAGTGGTATCAGAAGATCGTTCCGTATTTTCTGCGCCGCGGCATCGGCTGGATCTGCAGGAAGCTGCCCGATATCAAGGGCAGGGATTATCTGATCCGCGCGATCCATCCGCTGGAGAAGCGCTATATCGGCAACGCCTATATGTATGACGAAAAGCAGAAGAAAGAGCTGCTCAAGAATCCGGAGATCGCGTCCGATCCCTCCCGCCTGTGCAGAAGGATGTATACCCGTGCACGCCGCTGGGACGACGAGACAAAGATGCAGTATCTGGACATCAACATGTGGATGGTCGGCGACATCCTGCTGAAAGCAGACAGGATGAGTATGGCGAATTCGCTGGAGCTGCGCGTGCCTTTCCTCGATAAAGAGGTGTTCAAGGTCGCGGCTTCTCTGCCGACGCCCCTGCGTGTGAATAAATATAACACCAAGTACGCGATGCGTAAGGCGGCGGCAAGACATCTGCCCGATGAGGTCGCCGAAAAGCCGAAGCTCGGCTTCCCCGTACCGACCCGCGTAT
Organism: Ruminococcus sp.; assembly: GCA_017403985.1. GTDB lineage: Bacteria > Bacillota > Clostridia > Oscillospirales > Acutalibacteraceae > Ruminococcoides. The sequence continues at coordinate 59,403 of JAFRDE010000014.1, forward strand.
GGCTCAAGGACGAGCATTATTATCATGTCGTCAAGGATATGTTCCAGTCGACGACCGCGGAGAAGTTCTTCAACACCGAACTGCTGCTCAACTATCTGGACGATCACTTTGAGGAGAAAGAGGACAACTCACGCAAGATCTGGACGATCTACGTATTCCTCGTATGGTATCAGATCTACTTCGGCGCGGTAGCTCCCGAGGATCTGAAGCCTGCCGAAAGACCCGCGGCACCGGCGCCTGCCGAAACGATCGACGAAGCGCAGGACGAGGAATTCGACGAGGAAGAGGAGGAAGCCTCCGGCGGCACGAAGGTGTTCAAGCCCGTCAAAGAAAGCCCTGCGGAGGAAACCGGCGAAGAAGAATCCGCTCAGGAAGAGGAAATCGCCGAGCCTGAGCAGGAAGAAGAGCAGCCTGTGTACGAGGATATCTACTCCTCCTCCGGCAAGAAGGCGCGCCGCGTGAACATCGAGGAGGAAGAGGCTCCGATCTCTTTCACCGACGATATCGATCCCGACGACTTTTTCGCGAATCTGAAGAGTCAGCTCAGAGAGAATTTTGACGAATCAGACGAGTCCGGAGAAGAATAATACAGTGACCAGTGGTCAGTGATTAGTGGTCGGTTAAACGATCAGATTAAACGTTTGATTAACGAACGCCGCTCATCCGAGCGGCGTTTTTTAATAATCGGTGGATTATGAAGATATATCACAGTTTAGAAGAGTATATGCCGCAAAAAGCGGGCGCTTATGTCGCGCTGGGCTTTTTTGACGGCGTGCATCTGGGTCATCGCGCGGTGATCGAAGGCTGTGTCGCGGACAGCGGCGGGCATGAAAGCGTCGTGCTGACGTTCCGCGAAAGTCCCGCTAAGGCACTGGGAAGAACCGCGCCGCCGTTGCTGAGCGACAACGCGCGCAAGGCGGAGCTGATGGAAGAGCTCGGCGTTGACGCGCTGATCTTCGCGGATTTTCATGCCTTGAAGGACATGCCGCCCGCGGTATTCGTACAGAAAGTATTGGCGGAAAAGCTGAACGCCGAGCGGGTTTACTGCGGTTTCAACTATCGCTTCGGTCGAAACGGCGCGGGAGATATCGCGGCTTTGGAAAAACTCTGTGACGAGAAAGGGATCACGGTGTGCGTCAGGCAGCCGGTGGTCCTCGACGGTGAACAGGTCTCGTCCTCACGGATCCGCGAGCTGATCGCGATCGGCGCGATCGACCGCGCGAACCGTCTGCTCGGCAGTCGCTGGGCAATAGAGGGCAGGATCGAAAGCGGCAATCATATCGGTACGGGAATGGGCTTTCCGACCGTGAACCTGCCGATCCCGGACGGAACGGCGGTACCGCTCTTCGGCGTGTATGCGTCGGACATCGTGATCGACGGCGCGCGGTATCGCGGCGCGACCAACATCGGCGTGCATCCGACGGTAGGCGAGAATGATAAGCCGTTGTGCGAGACGTTTTTGCTGGATTTCGGCGAGGGAGATCTGTACGACAAAAGGGTTCGGTGCGAGCTGAAAGCGTTCATCCGTCCCGAGAGGCGGTTCAACTCCGTGGAGGAGCTGACGGAGCAGATCAGGCTGGATTGTGAGAAATGTAAATAAACAGGCGGCGTTGTGACACGCCGCCTTTTCATATGCTGTTCGGTTGATTTCGTTTACTTATTGATCGGCAGAACTCTCTTCCGCGGGAGCTTTCGCCGCGCTGACCGCTGCCGGCTTCTTGTCCTTGTCGGATTTCTGTCCTTTGAGCTTCGCGAAGATTGTTTCGCGCTTCGGATAGAGGATGCACAGCGCAATGAAGATCAGCAGCGCGAATATCGTACAGCACAGACCGGGGACGAAGCCCTCGGGCGTGTATTTAAGCTCGATGTTATGCGTGCCCTTGCTCAGCTCGAATGCCAGCAGCGCGTTGCCGACGGGAGTGATCTCGGTCTCAACGCCGTCGACATAGGCTTTCCAGCCCTTGGCGTAGGAGATAGAGGTGTAGAACAAGCCGTCTTCCTTTGCGTTGATGATGCCGGAGATATGGGTATCGTCGACCTCTTTTGCGGAGAGGGTCGACTGCGACAGCTTATCATAGCCCTGCTGGAAGAGCGGGTCGTTGAACATCGCGCACTGAGCGGTAACGGTACCGCTGGTGCTGTTGTTCATGGAACAGTGCAGGGTAACGGTATCGCCTTTCTTGACGTTGCCGACCATCATGATGAACGGGCGCTTGATATAATAGCCGATGATCTCGCTGCCGTTGACGCGGATGGAGACATTTTCGGTACTGCCGGACAGATAGGCGCAGGCTACGCCGTCGTTGGGAACGATATAGTCGATGTTGTATCCTTCGTTGCCGGAGCCGGAGGAGTAGCTATAGTTGCCGGGCGCAGCGGGAGTGATCGTACCGTTTTCCGAATCGGCTTTTGCCGAGCTGCTTTCCATGAACTGATAGAGATCGCCGCTCAGACCGGTCGCGAGACGGAAGAGATCGTTCTGGTTCTTCATCGGATTGTTGGCAGCCGCCGTTTCAAAGCTGTAATCCGCAAACGAGCTGTTGATGACGAAGCCCTGCGGCAGGTAATACTTATTCTCCATCAGCTTGACGTTGCCGCTCTGGTAGATCAGCTCGTTATGGGTGGTATCGAGATACGCGCCGTAGGGAGCAATCAGGTATTTGACGTTCAGCATCAGGTTGGTGAAGGGAGAGCTCTCCTGATAGGTGTAGCGGTTGGAGGCGACCCATCCGCAGATGCCGAACTTCTCCATGTAGGCGGTGACGTCTTTGTTGACCATCGAGTTGAACATCGAGATGCCGTTGGCGCCGATCAGGGCGTTATCGTTGAGGGAGTGGTATTTGTTGACCTCCGTGTGAGGCAAATCGATGTTGTTTTCCTCGAGCTCGTTGACCTTTGCGATGCAGTTGAGGGTATCCTGACCGCCCAGCGGATAGGAAGTCGAGTCGGTGACGCCGTTGGCTTTGACGCCCCCGGCGGCGGAGAACAGACCTTCGATCATCGCAATGATCAACAGCAGAACAGACAGGACGACCTTTGTCATCTGGTGGTTTTTGTTCATGTCCTTGGAGCTGATCAGCAGCGCGGACGCCGCGGTGAGCAGGAGGATCACGATCGCCATGAAGATGTAGAAGGCGTTGTCGTTGTCCTGACTGACAGCGGAATTAATCAGTTTACCGGAAACGATGACGATAATCGCCGCCGCCGCGCCGATCACACAGGAGCCGATGACCAGCGCGATCCGCGGGATGCGGTTGCGCAGGGCGTACAGCAGGACCCATGCGGCGACAATGATACCGATAAAGCTCGATAAAAGGATGGGATCGGCGTTCAGGCTGGCGTCGAACACGCCGGTGACCTTGACCTTTTCACCGTCAAAGTAGGTTGCGGCGATACCCATGTAGATCGCAAAGCCCAGAATCGCGCCGATGACCGAGGCGAGCTTGATATCGTCGATATACATAAAGACGCGGAACGCCATATAGATCAGCAGGAACGAATACAGGAACGAGAAGCGGTGCGGCAGCATGTTGGGGAAGTGGAAGCCGTGCCACACATAGTCGAGCTGACGGATGATGAAGCTGAGCATGAAGAACAGCAGCAGACAGCCGCAGAAAATGCGCTCGCGCTTCTTGATCTTGGAGCAGAAGAAGAACAGGATCGCTAAAAATACGACGAAAATGCCGCAGTAAACGTTCGGCAAGCCTTCTTTGTTAGTGGGTGCGACAAAGGCGACGGAGTTGGCAATGGTCTTGCCGATACCCTCTATTACGCCCGCGAAATCAGCAGAGCTGCCGATATTGATGGCAAACTGCTTGGGGAAGGTGTTATCGGAGGAGTGGGTGTAGTGGAGCGCAAAGTACGCCGGCAGGGTGAGCATCGCGGACATCAGAACGGAGAGCAGCGAGCATCCCGCCATCCTCAGGAAGCGGGAGATCAGATTCTTCCAGCCCTTGAACTCAACGATGCAGTAGCCGAGCGATACCAGAAAGACGAAAATACAGGTAAACAGACCGATATAATAATTGGCGAGGATCGACAGCGCCAGCGAGATCACATAAAGGCGGAACTTACCCTCCTTGAGCAGGGCAAAGGTTCCGGCGATGACCAGCGGCAGCAGCGCGATGGTATCCAGCCAGATGACGTTCCAGTAGTAGCCTACGATAAAGGCGCACAGAGCGTACATGATACCGAAGGCGGTGATGGATACGTCCTTTCGCTTGAAGGTGATCTTGAGGAACAGCGCGTAGAAGAAGCCCGCGAAACCGATCTTGACGCAGGTGATGATGTAGAGGAATTCCCTGAGCTTATCCGCGGGGACCAGCACCGACAGGAAATTGAGCGGGCTCGCGAGATAGTAGGACATCAGCGCGACATAGTTGGTGCCGCCGCCGCTCTTCCACGTCCACAGCAGGGAGCCGCCGTGCTGGAGCTTGTCCTGGAAGTCGACAAGGAAGGGATAATACTGGTGCCACAGGTCGGTGACCAGTATCTGGTTGGTGCCGAACGGCGATACGCCGGCGACCTTGAACGCAAAAAAGATCAGGATAAACGGAATGAAAAACGCCAGAAACAGGTAGATCCATACTCCGTAGCGGTCAAAAAACGAACCCTTTGCGAGGGTGGGCTGATCGCTCGGAGGAGTCATAGCATTTTTCTTTTTGGCTTTAGCTGTCATAGTTTGCTCCTTTGAGGTTAGTGATCAGCGGTCAGTTCAACGTGTTGAAAAAACCCTGACATATACACATACACATTTATATTACCATCATTTATTGACGAGGTAAACACTTAATTCGGAATTTTTGAAAAAATTTTTCAGAAACATTTACATGAATAGGATGATTTGGTATAATTAACAGTTAGAGAATCCATGGAATCGGAGGGACGGGAATGGCGGAATTCAAATATTACACCAGAGGCGGTTCGAGCCCGCAGGGTAAGGCAAGAGTCTATTACACCGCGCACCCGTCCGATCATGACAGGTGCATGAAAGATATCCGAGAAGATGTTTTCAAGCGCCAGAACTGCGCCGTATTCTGTGTTGACCCGGAGCTTAGGACGGACGAGATCGAGGACTATGAGCTCAGGCTGTCTCAGATGCAGCTGCTGATTGTTCCGGTCACGGCAAAGCTCCTTACGACCTCCAACAGAGCGATAGATACCGATATACCGTTTGCGCTGGCTCACCATATTCCCGTGCTTCCGCTGATGCAGGAGAACGGTCTGGATGAGCTGTTCAATCAAAGAGTCGGCAACCTGCAGTATCTGAATAAGAACGACTCTGAGCCTACCGCTATATCTTACGATGAAAAGCTGACCAAATTTCTGGATTCGATCATAGTCGGCGACGAGCTCACCGACAGGGTGCGCGGCGAATTCTGCGCCTATATTTTTCTGAGTTATCGCAAAAAGGACAGAAGCACCGCCCGTCGGCTCATGGAGCAGATTCACAAAAACCCAAACAACAAAGATATCGCTATCTGGTATGATGAATTTCTGACTCCCGGCGAGGATTTCAACGATTCCATTCTCGACGCGCTGAAAAAGAGCGATCTCTTTGTCCTCAATGTCACGCCGAATATCGTCAACGAGGAAAACTATATCCGGGAGCACGAGTATCCGACGGCGCGTGAGTTGGGCAGAAAGATACTGCCCGTTGAGATGGAACCGACCGACAGGGCGATGCTGAAAGCGCAGTATGAAGGGCTCCCTGAGCCGATAAGTCCCGAAGAGCTTTGGGCTGCGGCTCAGCTGAGCGGTCTTGCCGGATCGGAAAACAATGACAGCGAGCATAACTATCTGATAGGACTCGCATACCTGAACGGAATCGACGTCGAGGTAGACCACGCGAAGGCTGTAGAACTGATCACTTCTTCCGCAAACGCTGGATATACCGAGGCGATAGAAAAGCTGGTTTCGATGTATGTGTTCGGCGAAGGCGTAGCCCATGATTATAATAAAGGTCTGGAATGGACGGAAAAGCTGATCGAGATCCGCGGAACAAGATACGATTTCGACCCTACCGAACAGAATGCGGTCGATTTCCTTCATGCGCTGTGGGGTTGTGCCGGTGCGTATGATTTTCAACAGGGTTTGAATAAAGCCGAAAAGCTGTATATTGAAATGCTGTTGAACGCCGAGAGCTTTTATAACAGATTTTGCAACAGCCTTTTTGCACAGTATATTTCTATCAGCTGCAATGGACTGGCAAAGCTCGAATTAGAGAGGGGTAATCTGCAAAAAGCGGAGGAATACGCCCGCAAGGGGATGGAAGCCGCCGAAATCTACGCCGATGCGACCGGCTCGGCAGAGGCGCGCAGAGACCTGATCGTAAACTGCTTTCTGTTCGGCGAGATCGCTAAGGCAAAGGGAGATCTTCAAAACGCAAAGCGCCATTACCAAAAGGGAGCAGAAATAAGCGCCGCTTTAGCGGAACAGGACGGCATGACGGATGCCCGCAGAGATACAGCGGTGCTGTACGGTATGCTGGGCGATATCGCGCGCGATGAAGGCGATATTCGCGGGGCGGCTCATTATTACTCGGAGTCCTTGGAGATTTTTGAACAGCGGTTGAGAGAGAACGCTACTAACGAGGCTCAGAGAGATTATTCCATAGCGCTGGTAAGGTTCGCTGAATTGGCGCGGAGATGCGGCGAGATACAAACGGCAGAAGAGTATTTTCTCGCGGCTCTGGATATACGTGAGGAGCTCTTTAAAAGAGCGGGAACCGTAATCGAAACGCGCATGGATCTGTCGAGATTGTATTCACAGCTCGGTGATCTCGCGATGGCGGCGGGAGATTTGGAAACCGCTGAAAAATATTATATACAAGCGATCGAAGTGATCGAGGCGAGCGCGCTGGAGATCGGTACAGTTCAACTGCTCAGAGACTTATCCAACAGATATTTCGACCTCGGGAATACGGCGATGCGGATTTCCGCCGGTCGGGGCTCGAAAGATTTCAGCAAGGCTGAAAGATATTTGATGAAAGCGTTGCAGATCCGCGAGGATCTGGCGGCTGAGACCGGAACGCTGAAGGCTCGCAGGGACCTTTCGACGTGTTATTCCAAGCTCGGGGAGTTGTACCTGATGCAGGGAGATTTTACACGGTCTGAGGAATATAACAGGAAGGCGCTCGGGATCGACGAGGAGCTGGCCCGGGAGTTGGGAACTCCCGAAGCGAAGAGAGATCTGTGTCTGAGTTATTTCAGACTCGGCGACGTCGCCAGATACAGCGGCGACAGAGTCTCAGCGGATAGTTATTATCAGAAAGCCTTTGAGATATGTGAATATCTGGTTGAAACCCTCGGGATAGCCGAGAGTTATAACGATCTCGCGACGGCATATTACAAACTCGGCGAGCTGAGATCGGATATCGGATATCTGGAAAAAGCACAGGATATCTGGAAAAAGCTGTCTGCAAAGTACCCGAGAGTATATACATACCGCCGTTTTCTTGAAATCGTAACGGAAGAGATCGAGCGGCTCACGGGCGGCGGCGGATTATCATTCTTCAATCGCTTTAAAAAGGATTAAAGCCGGAGTTTTGCAGCGGCTGATAACCGTTTCCGGATCATACAGGAAGGAAAAAACAATATGAAGAAATTAATCGACATCGTCGTCCCCTGCTATAACGAAGAGGAAGTACTTCCTCTCTTTATCGAGGAGACGAACAAGGTCATCGCGACCATTCCCGACTACGATTTTCGCTATATTTTCGTCAACGACGGCTCCAAAGACGGTACCCTCAGGGTGCTCAGAGAGCTCGCGGAAAAATATAACAACGCCAAATATATCTCTTTCTCCCGCAATTTCGGCAAGGAGAGCGCGATGTACGCGGGTCTGGAGAACTCCACCGGCGATTATGTCATCGTGATGGACGCCGACCTGCAGCATCCGCCGGCAATGTTCCCGCAGATGATCGCGGGCGTGGAGGAAGGCTACGACTGCTGCGCGCTCTATCGCGCCAAGCAGAAGGGCGAGAGCGCGATCAGGCGGCTGATCTCGAAGATATTTTTCGGCTTCCAGAATAAGATATCCGACGTCAAGATGCCCGACGGCGCGGTGGATTACCGCATCATGTCGCGCCAGATGGTGGACAGCATCATCAGCCTGTGCGAGAAACAGCGCTTTTCAAAGGGCTTGTTCTGCTGGGTCGGCTTCGATACCAAGTGGGTCGAGTATCAGAACGTGGAGCGTACCGTCGGCACGACCAAGTGGAGCTTCTGGAGCCTGTTCAAATACGCGCTGGACGGCATCACGAGTTTTTCGGTATCGCCGCTGCGCTTTATCGCGGTGCTGGGCTTCATCATCTTTGCGCTGGCGCTCATCTGGATCATCATCACGCTGATCCAGACGCTGATCATGGGTATCGACGTGCCGGGCTACGTCACGACGCTGTGCGCGGTGCTGTTCATGGGCGGCATCATTGAGATGTCGGTCGGCGTGCTGGGCGAGTATATCGGCAGGATCTATATCGAAAGCAAGGACAGACCGATCTATATCGCGAAGGAAACGAATCTGGAGGATAAGGAAAAGTAAACGATGGGCAAAATAAAAGAGCTTTTCATCAAATACAAAGAAATCATACTGTACCTGTTTTTCGGCGGAGCTACCACGCTGGTCAGCATTGTGACCTATGCGCTGGCTCAGCTTCCGCTGCAGGGAATGATCCACGATGAGGCGACAGCCTTTTCGCTCGGGACGTTTGTTGTTTCAAAAATGACGCTGGGGATTTTTATCGCTAAGGTCATCTCTTGGATCGCGGCAGTCATTTTTGCCTTTGTTACCAATAAGATATGGGTGTTTGAGTCAAAATCATGGGCTTTTTCCGTTGCGTTCAAAGAGTTCTGGCTGTTTGTAGCCGCAAGGATCGCTACGGGTCCGATCGAGTGGCTGGGCGTGCCGCTGCTGGTGTCGCTGGGCTTGAACCAGACGCTGTTTAAGGTAGAGGGATTCTGGGCTAACATTATTTGTATGGCGATAGTCGTCATCCTCAACTATTTGTTCTCCAAGCTGATCATTTTCAGAAAAAAGGATAAGAAGAAGGATAAGCCGGAGAAGACGGCAGAAGAAACGAACGAAACAGAATGAGTTTGAATGAATGAGTAAGGGCGCGGAGAGATCCGCGCTTTTTTGACGGGGAAAACGGTGAATGGAGAAGAGTGAAGGGTAAATGGTTTTTGGAGGGCTCCGCCCTCACCCGATTGATATAATCCCTTTTTGCGTGACGCGCGGGACATACGCGTCCCTTTTCTAAAAGGAGCCTTGGAAAGCGGCGGCTGCTTTTTGTGGGATTGCCACGGCTCCTATGGAGCCTTTGATGGTGATTTTACACAACTCGGGGCGCGATTTTTCTACATATTGAACGTGAAAAAATGCTTTTTTCTGCTTTGCTCATATGCTATACTATTTATATATGGCGAAAACGCCTATAAAAAAACACTATCCGGAGGTTATTATGAGGTATACAGTAGGTATCGACTTAGGCGGCACCAATATTGTGGCGGGCGTAGTCAACGATGATTATGAGATCATCGCGAGAGCTTCCTGCAAAACCAACGTTCCCCGTCCCGAGGCGGAGATCTGCGATTCCATGGCGGCGATCGTGAAAGAGGCTATCAAAAAGGCGAAGCTCAAAATGGACGATATCGACTATATCGGCATCGGCGTACCCGGCGCGGTCAACCCCGAGACCCGCATCATCGAGACCTCCCCGAATCTCTTCTTCAAGAACTGGGAGATCGCCAAGATGATGGAGGAGCGCCTCCATAAGTATACTAAGGTCGAGAACGACGCGAATGCCGCGGCGCTCGGCGAATTCCTTGCCGGCTCCGCAAAGCATACCAAGAACGCGATCGCCATCACTCTCGGCACCGGCGTCGGCGGCGGTATCATCATCGACGGCAAGATCTATTCCGGCTCCAACTTCGCGGGCGCCGAGCTCGGTCACATGGTCATCGTCAAGGACGGCAGAGAATGCGGCTGCGGCAGAAAGGGCTGCTGGGAGGCATATGCTTCTGCTACCGCGCTGATCAATATGACAAAAGAGGCGATCCGTAACGAAAAGGCGGAGTTCTCCTATATGCTCCATCTCGCGGACGACGATATCGACAACGTCAACGGCAAGACCGCCTTTGACGCGCAGCAGGCGGGCGACAACACCGGCGCGGAGGTAGTCAACCAGTATATCGGATATCTGGCGACCGGTCTGATCAATATCATCAACATCTTCCAGCCCGATGTCCTGTGCATCGGCGGCGGCATCGCCGGTCAGGGCGAGAACCTGCTGGGACCGCTGCGCACGATCATCGAGCAGGAGCGCTTCACCAAGTACAACGATAAACAGACAAAGGTTTGTATCGCCACCCTCGGCAACGACGCCGGTATCATCGGCGCGGCTTGCCTGTAATATATATATATATATATAATAGTATAGAAATTGATTTTCAGCGGCGCTCGGAAATGAGCGCCGCTTTTATCTTAGTTTAAGCAAAGACTATGAAAATTGACAATTTATCGGTTTCTGTTCAGTTTTGAACAGATCGGCGCAGGAGTGTTCAAAAGTGAACATTTCCGGAGATGATTGTAAATTGAAAGCAAAGAAAGGACGTGCTATCATTTAGCTGTAATCAAGAGAGAGCAGAACGGCTCAGGGAAGGAGAGATCATCATGAAAAAGAGAACATTAAAGACCAGAATCATCGCGGGGATCCTCTCGCTGATCACCGTATTCACCGTCGGAGCGGCTGCCGTGACAAGCGCCTCCGCCGCAAGCACCGCGCCGGCGGACGACGTCTCCACCTCCACGCTGCTCGGCGAATCGCCCGATTGGGTGACAAAGCTCCCCGCGGCACAGGACACAGATCAGCTCTTTGTCGTCGCAGCTTACGATAAGACGACCGCGTGGGTGTCCATGCATGAAAAGGACTCCAACGGCAACTGGCAGATGATCATGACGACTCCCGGCTTCATCGGCAAGAACGGCTTAGGCAAGACCATGGAAGGCGACGGAAAAACTCCCGTCGGAACCTTCGGCTTCAACGCGGCGTTCGGAATCGCCGACGACCCCGGCTGCGCGATCCCCTACACCAAGGTCGACAACAGCTATTACTGGTCCGGCGACGTCCGCGACGGGATGCAGTACAACAAGATGATCAACATCAAGGATTACCCCGATCTCGATAAGGACAACTCCGAGCACATCATCGACTACACCAGACACTATCAGTACTGCCTGAATATCAGCTATAACGAAGAATGTACCCCCGGCGCGGGCTCCGCGATCTTCCTGCACTGCCTCGGTCCGAACAAGCCCTTCACCGGCGGCTGTATCGCGATCCCCGAGAATCAGATGAAAGCAGTTATGCAGAACGTCAAGCCCGACTGCAAGGTTGTTATCGACTCGCTTGACAATCTCGGCGGCGAGTTTTGATCGGACGCTTGTCAGAAGTGAGCGTTAAAAAACGTATACTGTAATGATTGAGGGACTGTCATACGACAGTCCCTCTTATGTTAATATGCTGTTTAATGGATCCTGTTCATTTTGACGGTCTCGCCGTTGGCGGTGACTGTTACGTTGCTGCCGCTGTAATTCGAGAATACGGCGGCGCCGGAGAAGATCTGGGAGTAGAGATACAGCTTGTCGTCCTTGAACTCATAGGTGCAGGTGACGGTCGTCTTCTCGTCGGAGTAGGCGGAGTAGCCTCCGATGGCGAGATAGAGCGTGTCGCCTTCCATATATAATTCCCAAGTAGTTTTTACGCTTCCCGGATGCGACCATTTGCCGAGATAAACGGAGATATCTCCCTCCTCGGGCGGTTCGGTGGGCGGCTGCGTCGGCGGTTCGGTGGGCGGATCGGTTGGTTCTTCCGTCGGTTCCTCGGTCGGCTCCTCGGTCGGCTCCTCTGTGGGAGCTTCGGTGGGCTGGGTCGAGGTGTTGAAGCCCTTGATGACGTTCACCCATTCGCCGTTGAGCTTGACAGGCTCGCCGTCGCGGTAGAGGTTGCCCTTGCGGTCGACGGTATAGCTGCAGTCGGACGAGTAGATCGCCAGCGTGCGGCTTTCCCTATCATAGTTCCACAGCACCTTGTTGCCGTCGGCAGAGGTCATAAAGCCCGTGCCGTCCTTGAAGTCGTAGGTCGCGCCGGTCTCTTCATTGGTGATGTGGCAGGCTTCGACCTTTTTTTCTTTATCGACGCGCGCATATTCGCCGGTTTGCTTATCTTCGACCTCATAGCTGCCGTCCTTGTTGACGGTCATATAGGAGCCGTCGCTGCAGGAAAAGGAGGTACCGTTTTCGTCGTCTTTCAGGTTATAATCTGTTTCATTACCTTCGCTGTCGGTCACTTTGATGGAAGCCTCTGAATTCTTTCCGTCAAGTTTCATGTTCCCTTCGATTTTTTCGCCTTTTTTCGGATCGTAGACGGAAACATTATAATCTATTTTAGCCATCGTTTCATTGTTTTCGTTTCCTTCCATCGTCCCTTTCGAATGGTATTCAGAACCGTCGGATCCCTTTGAGGATTCTTCTATTTCGGAACGATAATTTCCTTCTGCGTCGGCGGTGACGCCGCACTTCATGCTGTAATCGCCCGCGTCCGGCAAGTGGAAATCGCAGCTGATATTGGCCGTTGCGGAACCGTCGCCGTTATTCACGGCGTTATAATCCGCCTTGATGTCCGTGCCGTCGGCGTCGTGCATATCTATCTTGCCTTCTATGAGGACTTCTTCTTTTTCGTTCGGTTCTTTCTGCTTTTTTGTGTAATAATCAAAGGTGGAGCCGTCGGCGGCTTTCGAGGTGATTTTAAGATCGTTTTCCTGGTAGCCGTCCTTGTCCTCTTTCAGGTTGAACTCGCCTTTGGACGTCGAGCCGTCGGCGTCGGTTTTATCAATCGTTCCTACTCCCAAGCAGCTGCCGTCTTCATAATTGGTTGCCTTAAAGTCAACTTTTTCAGTGGAGCCGTCGGTTCCTTTTATGTCGACTTTGTATACCGTCTCGTCATCGTTGCATTTTAAATATGCTTCGCTGTGAGATTCCGTGCCGTTCCCCTGTGCCCGCATGGATACCTTACATTCAAAGTTCGACCAATCATCGTCGTCTCCGGGCATATTGTTGGAATAGGTGAAGGTTTCGCCGTTGGGACCTGTAATCGTATAATCGCCGCGGATATAATTTCCTTTTTCATCTATGACGCGCAGGCTTTCGCCGCCTTCAAAATAGATGGTGCCGTTTTCTTCTCCGTCTTCGGCAAAATCCTGACGGAAGCCCGTCGCATCGATATAGGTGCCCGAACCGTCGGCGTTGATCTCACTGCGGGAGCCGTCGGTGTAGTGGAGGGTTTTGGTATCGTCGTCGTGCAGTTCCATGTAAGAGCCGTCGGGCAGGTGGACCTCGCAGCTGCTGTCGTTGCGGGTAACCGCCTTATAGCCGTTGGAGAATTCAGTGGTGATGACGCCGTCCTTGTCCTGCTTGATCGGACGTCCGGCGTAGTCGAAGCCCTCGTAGGAGCCGTCGGGCTTTTGGGTCATGACCGTACCGCTGTCGTAGAGCAGGGTGACGGTGCCGTCCTCGGCGACGGATGGGTGATAGCTGCCGTCGAGCCGCTCAACGCCCTTGTCGATATCGTCATTGAGCTGATCGAGCTCTTCCTGATGACGGGCTTTTTGCTGTTCCTCCGTGTTGCCGTCGAACATATTATAGATGTCAGCGACTACATTGCCGTCTTCGCCGTTATAGTCGGCCGAACTGTCGGATGAGGTGTTTTCTCCGGTTCTTTTGTCTTTAAAATCCTCCAGCTTTTCCGGCTGTTCCCGTGCCGTTTTCGCGTCGTTGACGACTTTCTTGGCTTTTTCGCTGCCGGAAGAATCGCCGGAGTTCTTGTCGGACGTATCCTTGGACGTGCCGATACCGTCGCTGAATAACTCGTGAAATGACTCTTTTTCTTCCGTATCGCCGTCCAGGCGGTCTCTCGCGTCAGCGAGGGTATCGACCGTTGCGACCGAGATATCCTCCTCTCTCACATTCTTGCCTTCAAAGGGGCTTGCCGCAGATGCTGGGATAAGAGAGATCGCCGGCAGGGTCAGCAGTACCGCCAGCAGGGTTAGAATCGAAATAATACGCTTCATGTCAGTCCTCCATTAGATCGTCGATATCGTTGAGGATATCGCGCGCGTCGCCCGCGCCGTCTATGATCTTTTTCTCGGGCGATTCGTCAGCGAGTTTTTTGCTCTCTTCGGCCGCGCCGTCGAGAACGGCGTTGGGCAGCATAGAATAGATCTGTGCCGCGGCGTCATAGTTACCGTTTTCCTCGAGCTGACGGGCATATTCCAGCATCGCGAGAGCGTTCTCTGAGGAGGGCGTCAGCGAGGGTTCCGCCTTCTTCGGTTTGAGGAAGCCCGGCGCGACAAAGGCGGTAAGCAGGAAAGCGCCGATCAGCACGACCGCAGCCGCTATGCCGATGATGACGCCGAAGCGGGATTTTTTGCGTCCGCTGTTCTTCTGTTTTTGTGCCTTTACATGCTGCTTTGCCTGTTTCGATTTCACAGACTTTGGCTGCGCTGCCTGTTTCGATTTCACAGACTTTGGCTGCGCTGCCTGTTTTGGTTGTTTAGGCTGTTGCGGCTGTGCGGTCGGTATTGGCTGCCTGCGCTGTTGATAGATCTGCTGTTGTCTGTTTTGCAGTTGCGGTTGTCTGTACTGCTGCTGTTGGGGTTTCGGCTGCGACTGCCGCGGCTGACGGTATGGTTGCTGTTGGATGGGTCGGGCAGGCTGAGCTGCCTTCTGCTGCTGCGCGACGGGCGTTTTCACGCGACTGCCGCATTGCGTACAGAATGTCGATGTGCCATTCAGTTTGGCGCCGCAATTCTCACAATAATTTGCCATAGTAGTTTTCCTCCGTGTTTTTGTACAGACATTTTCCATGTTAGTCTGTCTGTGTATTCGACCTTTGCAAATCCATTTTATTATAATTGGATAAAGAATTGCAACCTTTTTTTATTTTGTGACGGCATAACAAGATATAGTGTCAAAACAGGTAAAAATACCCAGAAATTGGGATAAAAACTTTTTTCAAAATTTTTGTAAAAAACGCTTGACTTTTGAGTTTATACGCAGTATAATCTTAATGTTCGCGAGTCAAGAAAAGCGCAGAAAAATCCGCGTTTTATACAAGGAAATAAGCGGCTTTTCGTGATTTGTGACAAAGGACCTTGAAAATTAAACAACGAAGAAGAAACCCGTAATTACTTTGAGAGCATCTGAGGGAGACCTCAGAGAGTACTCAAGAAATTACAGATGTGAAATACACATCAGGTAATCTGGAAGACAGATTATTCTAACACGCAAGTGTTTATATGAGCAGAATTAGCTCTGAGAATGATTTTACTTTGTAGGGTATGGCGCTTGTCGACGTACCGCAACAAATTAAGATACCATTTTTAGAGAGTTTGATCCTGGCTCAGGACGAACGCTG
>JAFRDE010000003.1 GCA_017403985.1 Ruminococcus sp.
TTCGATACATATATCTCCTGATTATGTATGGTGATCGTTCTGCCGCGTGACTTTTCATTGTTGGAAACTACGGTGATCGTCTGCGGCTTCTTTGCTATGATTCCCATTTCATAAAGCAGCGACATACCGGAATAGTATCCGGACACATCATCGTCGTGTTGGATATACCTTTTAGCTACCACTTTATCCACCGAGATGCTGTTGTCGAAAAGTATATCGTATTTCGGAATATAGTACACCCCTGTCGCGAACCGCAATAGTCGTCGCGATGATATCAGAGACTTCAATGTATTATAAACCCATTGACGAGAATGGTCCGGGAACATGTCCAGGATTTCTTCAAATAAGATCGGCTCGTTTGGTTTGTAATTTTCCAGTATTTTTTCGGTTTCCGCCATCATCTTCACCTGACTTTCAATTTGATTTTACAAATTTAGGATACCGTTGTCAATATTACAGTAAATTTTAAAAATATTCTCATCGAAAAATGGCTTGTATAAGCCGCTTTTGCGGTATTCCAAATTGTTCCCAGCTTGACAATAGCAGGCATGACAGTTATTTCCATATTTTGACATTTTTCGATTCTATTTAATTTAGTGACGTGTTATCGACAAGACACATTTTTTCAAAATTCGATCTGCCAACCAAAGAATACTCCTCTCCCTCCAAAGAGAATTACAGCCAGCCGGTCGCTAATACAAATAACTGGCGGAGGGTGTTTGATAGACAATTAAATATCAATATAAAAACAATGAGCGATGTAGTTTTATCACATCATCGCTCATTGTCTTTTCCTTATCAATGTGGGCTTCAATAATTCTTTAGCTTTTTTCCGATTAGTATTTGTCTGTATTCATAGATGTAATTACTAGTGGTTGCTTAATATGTTAGTTAGTCTTTCTGCAAAAAAACATCTGAAATTCGATCGTTTGCTGCTGTATATGCGAATTTCAGATGTTTTCCTTCAAGCAGGGACAGATACTCTGTCTTTCCCAAACAGCTCAAACACTTTTTTGCTTGCGGAAAATCAAATCCACCGACAGATATGGAGAATAATAGGAACAATCTGTCAGGCTCAAATGTCTGTTCGTCAATTATTGTCATCATCAATTGAAAAGACAAAGGATAAGCTTCAACTATAACCGTTTCAATATGAGAAATCAGTAGCTGCGAGATAACTCTCCGGCATTCTGCGCAATACTTTTCATAATTCGCTAATATGAACGGTAAATCTTCATCATCAAAATTATGCTGCAATATGTGTAATACGAGTTTCCCCTGATAACCCTTATCGCGTACAGAAAACGACGCATTGGTGCAGCTGAGAATTCTGAGTTTATAGTTTCGCGAATGCGTCAAGGTATGAAAGAATAATTTCCATAATATTTATCTCAGATGAATTACCCACCCGCGTCAAAAAACACTTCGGCAAAAGACAGTAAGTCGGTTCTCAGTTTAACGTGGAGTTCATGGTATTTTTCACCTTCGGCAGGAATCTCAAATAATGACGCAACGATTTGTCTCTTTATACTTTCATCATCTGTCGACAGAATCATATTAAGCGTATCCGCGCTAAATTGCTGTTTATTCTTTAAAATCTTGTGTACCTTCAAAGCGGTATCTTCATAGCGACTTTCCAAATTCAGAACATTGACATTGGTTTCCATCCCGCCTCTCGCGTGAAAACCAACTGCACATTGGTAAGGGTCTATGCTTTCCATATTAATCCCGATCGGAATATCAGGATATAGAAATGTTTTACTTTCAATATCCTTCTCGTATGGACTCATCCCTAGGTTGGCTTTTAGTTTGATAAAATTACAATCAGAGCCGCACGGGACAAGGTTGTAGAAACACATCGCCATCAAAGGATAATCCGATTTAGGATAATAATGATCGATTTGAGCAGTTCTGAAGCTGCGCTGATTCGGCTTGCGCGCGACAGCTTTCAGGTATTCGTTTTCACAATATGGACAAACGCCTATATTCAGATCATTAAGAAATGTGTAAGCATTGTAGGTCTTGTTTTTATCCAAGAAACGCTTGTTGCCATTGCTGAAATCATTTTCATAGATATCACGAAATATACTGACCTTCGTCCCAACGAGAGGTTCTGATTCAACCCATCCCTTAATGCTGCTGAAATCTGCCAAAATAAAATCTCTGAACCATATCTGCTTATACAACGGCTTATCATCAAAGCCGCCGGATATTCCATCTAGTTTCGAAATGATCGGATACACGATGTTTTTTATGATATCCATATATTTCTCCGCACAGTCGGACAGCGCGGTAATAAATCTCTGTTCGGCAGGTTTGCCGTGCAAATCTTTGAGTCGTATCATTCAAACATCTCCGTTACTATTTCAAAACTTTTTCTGATGATCGAGTCTCCGATTTGCGGAATACACGCTTTTATCCGTGCTACTCTCTCAGACTCGTCAGAATTCAGCGAATCTTTTCGCGGCAGCATTTCTTTCAGCTGATCCATCATTTTTTGCAGGATTGCGCGCGAATACTCGCCGATCGTATAATCCAGGAAAAAACCATCTGCCATAATGGTATGGATATTCGCACCGAAATATTGCTTATCCGATCCGTTAACGATCTCACATTTTCCATTGGGAAGACAGTTAAGGCGCGTGACTTGCTCCGGCAGAACATCAGATAACATGAAAGGAGAATGAGTACTGATAATGATCTGAATGCTCTTTGCTTTTTGGGAATCATCGTGCTCCTTCAAAATTCCGTTGATACGGTCAATAAAACATCTGCACAGCTCCGGATGCATATAGATTTCCGGTTCATCAAGGATGTAGATAACATCATGTTCTTTTGCGTTTATTCTGACGTCAAAGCAAGATTTCTCAATGCTCCCGAATACTCTCGCCAATTGGTGTTCACCGGCGCTGATACAGGTCAATCTGTATGGCAGCAATTCTTCTTCAAATAATCCTCCGTCTACAGGGACGTCATATTGCTCCATGTTATAGAACAAATGGTCCGTAATATTATTGTTTTTCCGCAGAAACATTTCACTTACCGGCAGAGAAAAAGTATCATAGGCAAAGTATTCTTTATCATATTTCGAAATATAACGGTATATTTGATAAATATTCTTTGCAGTACTAAATAAGGTTCCCGCCGCATCCGATTCTGAGCTTCTATCAATATAGGCTGCAAGCCACATGACCCGGTTTACTGGGGACATTTTTTGATAATCAGGCAAAACATTCGGATCGATAACAAAGTATTTGCTCATCCGGATTTTGGGCCTTTTGCGAATCGGATTCTGATCCTCAGCTACAGAAGGGTTGTTCTTCAAATACAGCTTGTTTCGTTCAATGACAGTTCGCAGATAAAGCGCATAGTCAACCATTAGATCGTGAATAAAACACTTTTTTCTTTCAATGATATTTTTGCTGTCATCCTGATTGTTTAAATCCTCTGAAAGATAATGCTCACGATATAAATAATAATCTGACTCTATCAGTTCCCTCGGCAAAAGGTCTTCCGTGTCAGTTGACCAGTTTTGCGAACGTATCAAAAGCGACGCTTTTCTTTTATCACTTTCCGTGTCGAATGTCTTGATATATTGCGAAAGATACTTACATACGAAGAATAGATCTGTATTTTGATATGGAACATTTACGCGGGATAAAAAGACTAAATTGATATCATACTTTTGTTTGCGGCTGTCAGAGTATATCGGATCGGAAAAGGAATGTTTATCATAACCGTTGAAAATAACCGTATCGTCTTTCAAATTTCTGAAATTGCAGCCCATATGATGTTCGTCTGTGAAAAGAGAATAGGCACAATATCCTTTTCCTCCATAAACCTGCTTTTTGTCGTCATCATAATAGGAAAAGGAATAATTACAGAGCTCGACAGCATATTCGTTAGCATCCTTATGATATACCAAGAAAAAGCTTATACTGGGAGCCTGATAGATCCGATTATATAAATCCATACCGATCAGATTAAGAATATTCGTTTTCCCCGATCCGGTTTTCCCTACTATAATATGTAAATTGCGCAGATTACGGTTTTCAAAGAAAACCATCTCAGATTCTTTCTTTGCTCCCTGTTCAATATATAAGCTTCCTTCTTTTACTTCTACTTTAAAATCCGGACAAAAAATAATTGATTGATCCTTTATATTTTTATAATCTCTTATATAGCAATAAATCAATTTCATTATGTCACGTCACCATACTCTCATATTTATCCTTATCAATAATTGTGAATCTTTCCACGGTTCCATTTAGTTTGTCCGATCTTCGCTTTGATGTCTTTCAGATAATTTCGATTTTGTTGAGTAAAAAGTCAGTAAGGCTGCAATGAAGGATACCGTTATCGTCATTAAAGCTGGCAGGAATATCACGCCGGATGATGATCTTTCTGAAGAAATCTTTCGTCAGCAGCAAAGAGCTGAGTTCCGTATCGGTCTTTTTCTCGCTGCCCAACTGCAAAGCGGATTGAATATAGATCTTTTTGTCGGCACTGTTTACAACAAAATCGATTTCTTTTTGAACGTTCTGTCCGTTTGTCCTGTCGGTAACGACGCCGACGTCAACAGAATAACCTCTACGGATTAAGTCGTTATAGATGATGTTCTCCATGATATGACCGGGATCGAATTGTCTGAAGTTCAGCCGAGCGTTACGCAGTCCGATATCGGCGTAGTAGTATTTATTCGGATATTTAAAATAGGTTTTTCCTTTGATATCATAACGCTTCGCGCAGGAGATCAAAAACGAATCCTGAATATAGTCCAGATAATTCGATACCAACGCTGAGTTGATCTTTTCATTCCTTATGGAGGTGATTGCGTTGGCGATATTGGACGGATTCGTTATTGAGCTGATTTGAGAAGCGAGAAAGTCCAATATATCATTCAGGATATCCTCGCGTTCGATCCTGTTTCTCTCAACGATATCCTTGATATACAGTTCCTTATACAGAGAGGAAAGATACTCTTTTTTATCCGCTTCATCATCAAATAAAAGGATGCGGGGCATTCCGCCGTACAGCATATACTGATCCAGCGCGTCACGCTTGTCGCCGGCGACATAGGAATAATACTCTTCAAATGATAACGGAAAAACATGGATCTGAGTTGCTCTCCCTCGGAACTCTGTTGCGATATCCTTTGATAATCCTTTTGAATTGCTGCCTGTAACATATACGTCAAGATTGCGGTATGACTTTAGTTCATTCAGCATGTCATAGATGGTAACCTCGATGTTTCCGTTTTCTTCATCGATTACTTTTGTAGTCATCTGAACTTCGTCGATAAACAGATAATACTTGTTTTCAGTGTTCGTGTTGACGATGGATTCTACATACTCACACAAAACGATAGGGTTGCGATACTGATAATAACGTCTTTGATCAAGTTCAATCTTGATGATGCTTTGTTCAGATACACCCTGCTGCAACAAATACTTGTAGAACAATTCAAACAGGAGTACGGACTTACCGCACCTTCTGATGCCTGTGATCACTTTGACCTCACCGTTCCACATATGATGAATCAACTTATTGATATAATACTCTCTATTTATCATGATATCACCTCAAACTTGCGTCGATTACGTCGTAACTTTTAGATTAGTATAACACGGTATTATTCATTTATCAAGATAGAAAAACCGAAAGAATTGCCGGCTTCGTTAACAATCGATAAGTTTATGGATCAAATCGCTGCTCCATATCTTCTTTGATACTGTATCCGAAAAGAATACATAGTATTGATGAATCTGAGAAACTGTTGTCTGATTTCTATTGATCCAAGAGATTTTGACTAAGTTTGTCAATATTTCTCCGAAATCAGAGATTATTATTATCGAATAATGGCTTGTTTATGCGACTTTTGGGGGATTCAGCAATGTTCCCAACTTGACATTAGCAAGCGGAACTGTGGTTTCCATAATCTGACATTTTACGTAATATCCTTTGATTTCTCGATTATCATCGCGCACAGTAAAAAGCGATACCGATGACATACAACTATCCTCGGTATCGCAGACTGATAAAAATGTGATTATTATCTGAATTATCTCATGTTTGCGTCCTATGCTCTCATCTAACTCTTCTCCAAAACAATAATCAAAAAAGCCGACATAGGATCTGTCGTTTTCCGGCAAATGTTCTCAGTTCTCTTAACAAGATACAATTATGTAAAGGGTGGTTTCTACCGCCTTAGTACATATGACTGCGGCTCATTTGTGGTGAATTGAAAAGCAGTTGTAGGAAAGGAGTATAATTGACAATCCAAACTGTAAAACACATCGCTTTGAAAGGAGCCTGTTATGGAACAGAAAACTATTTTTGAACAGCTTGGCGGAACATACATCCGTCAGGGAGATTATCTTCTCCCAAATCTGAAAATGCCGAAACAGCCGGAGTATAACATCGGCGTATGGGGACAGCGCCGAAGGCGTTATCTGAAACAGCACCGCCAAATCATTTACACTAACTTGCTTACCTCTTGTAAGTTATCCGAGCATTTGGCAGAGGTTGAGAAAGAATGTGCCGAGCGGATGGATAGCCTTGTAAAAGCTGTGGCTAAACAGGAAGGCGTAACCGAAGCGCTCAAAGCCGCCGATCAAATGGTTTGGGTACGTCGAATGAATAATATCCGCAACCGTGCCGAAGAAATCGTATTGAAAGAAATTGTATATGTATAGCAAAATCCCGCTGTCAGCGTTGATTCGTTAACAGCGGGATTTTTAAGTTCGCTATTAATTCAGTTTTTTATAATCGTCAAGATTAAGCTCTTTCTTGAACTCCTCCTCCGTGGGAAGATATGTAAAGTACTTGGAAGCAAAAATTTGATTATTATCCTCCGGCAAAGTGTATTTCACTACGGCATCACTCTTATCAGCACAGAGGACGATGCCGATAGGAGGATTGTCTCCTTCGTTCATCAGTTCCCGTGTGTAGTAATTGACATACATCTGCATTTGTCCTAAGTCCTGATGGGTTAAAGTGCCTGTTTTCAGATCGAAAAGGACAAAACATTTCAGAATGTAATTGTAAAATACAAGGTCGATAAAGAAATCCTGCCCATCAAGTGTAAACCGCTTTTGTCTTGCGACAAATGAAAAGCCTCGTCCAAGTTCAAGTAAAAACTCCTGCAAGTGATCAAGCAAAGCCTGTTCAATTTCGCTTTCATATACATGAGTATCGGGCTTGATTTGAAGGAATTCCATTACATAGGGATCCTTGATTGCTTTTTCGTATTCGGGTTTAGGCTCTGTCGTTTGAATTTCTGCCGCAACGCTTTCTTTATCACGGCTTGCAAGCAGTCTTTGATAATACATCGTATGTATCTGTCGTTCAAGCTGCCGTACACTCCACATGGATTTGGCACATTCTTCTGTGTAAAAATCTCGGGCGGTTTTATCCGGAATTCTCATTAGTACACGATAGTGCGACCAACTCAATTCGCTACACAGTGTGGAGCGAATTGGATATGTACAGTAAAACTGCCGCATATTGCGAAGTCCCTGAACACTGTATCCTTTTCCGAATTCCGCAGTCAGCTTGTCGGAAAGATAATTCAAAAGATTTTTACCGTACTCCGCTCTTTCGTTTTCACCGCAAGCCTTATAAATCTGTTCGCCTATTTCCCAATATGCGAAAACCATAGCGGAGTTGACCGCAGCATAGACCTTTTGCTGTGCGGTAATAATACTGTGGCGTATCGTATTATATGTGTTTTCGGAATTGTTGCTGTTTATGATAATCTCATTTGCCATATATATCACCCTATCAATCTGTTTCATCTTCTGTTTTATTTTTGGATCTGTTCTTATACACGTTATACTGATTCTTACAACGTGGGCTGCAAAAAACAGCGCTTGGGCGGCTTGCTACAAAGAATTTGGAGCATTTCTTTCATACCCTCATAGGATTGTTTTTGTCGGTCAACATAAAGGATAACATCATCTGAATACCAAGCAGAAGCGAATGAAAATCCCATACAAGCGTCGGCTGTTCAAGCAAATCTATATGGTAGATTGGCGCGTTGCCGCCAAAGGCTTTGATACTCTCTCGCATAATCTGTTTGGTATCTTCGTTCAGATTATCGTAGTCGTTATCATAGAAGAACACCGTTGTTGCGTTGAACGCCCAATCGGTAAACACCTGCTTCATCCACTCATAGCTCTCTGCATACTGACGCTGAAAGCTCATATTGACCGCCAGCGGTCTGTCGCTCATTGTCATAGCGAGCGCCATCATCATATTGTCGCCTTCTATATTCCATAACGATTCCACACTGCGTTTTACTACATCGAGTTTGTCAAATGGGAAAAATAAAGCAAGGTATTCCTCGGTTGACATCGTTTCCTTTTTGATAAAACGATTCTTCGGCAGATACACCGCTTCATAATCCATAAAGGAAGGTGTGGTCGGTAACGCCGTCATCAATCCGAACAGCCCATACTTTTCCGCAAAGGCTTTTATTTCGGCTTGTATTTCTTCATCGTCCTGTTCCTGCTTCATACCCAAGCGCCCGATATACAAAGCGTCCAAGACTAACTGCTGATATTCTTTCAGCGGATCGTATATTGTAGGCTGAGCGTCGGCACAGGCTGTCAAATACAGCTTGCCGTTTTCAGCTTGTTTCCACTCATATTCGCTATATCGTACCCAAGTCGAATTGGAATGCTCAAATTGAAAGCTCATATTTATCACCAATGTAATCTGAAATTGAAATAATATATTACCATTATACTAACTGCCCTTGCTACCGTCAAGGGCTTTTTCTATAAATAGCTTTTCTTCCATCGTGAGAGGAAACCCTTTTTCTTTGCGGCTCAATAACACTTTCAGTAATGCTTTATGTATCTTCTTCAAGGCGGTCGCTCTGACCTTGCGGATATTACGGTCGGATTGCTCTCTGATTTTGCCGAGAGCTTTTGTACTTGTCCCTCGTACGATATTGTTAAAGATGATTTCCTTGTGATCATCAGATAGCTTATTCAGTATCTTAGATAAATCAACGTCAGTTACCAATTCGTTCAACTCAAATGGGCAGTGAAAGATTGCGTCGATGTAATCGCCTTTGCGGATTTGCTTTATCAGCACATCATTTACATCATATGGGATAACCTCGCCGTCAAGCGCAGCACCATAATCAAGCGGAATATCCAAGCCGCTTCGGCTGACTTCGTGATAACGCTCCCTGCGCTCACGGTTACTGTCAAGACGATTCCACCAAGATACCACATTTTGGAAATCGGCGGTTGTCCTCGCGGCGTTCTCCAATCGTGCGAGCGCTTCACGCTGTATATCCCGTTTTAGCCTTTTTGTTTCGGGCGGCTCGTCAATCTGCAGCGGCTGCTCGTCTTGTTCGAGCTGTATTTCCAGCTCTGCTTGATGTTCGTCGGCTAACGCTTCGGCAAGCTGTTCTTCTTCCTGCTCGGCTAATAGTTCTTCATAATCATCCACCGCAAATTCACCTCCCAAAAAATTTTTAAAATTTTTTCAAAAACAGTTCCGCAAACCATACCGAATTTCTCCTATATATGGAGGGGTAATCTGTTTTATTGATTTCAGATTACTTCTATCATTAAAGAAGGAGGAAACGATATGGCAGAATTATCAAAAAGAGATAAGCAACGTATCAGAAAACACGTTACCAACTGCTGCGCTAATTACAGCAAAGAGTATGGCTGTTTACCGCTTGAAACGGAGTGCTATATGTTCAGCATAGGCTTTACCGACAGTAAGCTGTGTAAGTATTACGAGCAAGCCGTATTGCCTACTGACGCTGAATTGTTAGCTTTATTCAAAGGCATACCGACACGGATATGCAAGCAATGCGGTCAATCGTTCTCCGCAATCGGAAAGAAAACCTATTGCTCTGAGCAATGCACCGCAGAAGCTCGCCGTCGGTATACAGCAGAACGTGTTAAAAGACACCGCCAAAAGAAAGCTGAAATGTAACGCTTTTGCTCTCTGAAAGCCACTGTTTAAGCAGCTTTTGGAGAGCATTTTTGCGCAGCTAAGGTGTTTTTATCAATGTTTCAGTTTAGGGGTTACAGATTAAGGAACTGACCTTTATTATACACAAATATATTTCAAAATTCAATGGGAGGTAATATATTGACCGACAACTATACAACTATGATTCGACGTATCGGAGCAACTACCTACAAGGTCAAAGTGTATTGCAAAGACAGCGGCGAAACAATGGAGGATAAAATTTTGCGAATTGTTCGCAATGAAGCCTTTAAAAATGACGAGGCTTGTGCTATAATAAGCATACCACAAATGAGCCGACAGTCTGAAAGGAGCGCCTGATATGGCAGCAAAGCAGACTGAAGGAAAAATAACAGCATTGTATGAGAGACTGTCCCGTGACGACGAACTCGCCGGGGATAGTAACTCCATCATCAATCAAAAATCATACCTCGAAAGCTACGCAAGGCAGCAAGGGTATGAAAACCTCGTTCACTATACCGACGACGGGTATTCGGGCGGTAACTTTGACCGTCCTGCTTGGAAACGGCTGATTGCAGATATTGAAGCCGACAAGGTGGCGCATGTTCTTGTGAAGGATATGTCCCGAATCGGCAGAGATTATTTGCAGACAGGCTTTTACACCGAGGTAATGTTCCGTCAATACCATGTTCACTTTGTCGCTATCGCCAACAGCGTTGACAGTAACGATCAGAACAGCAATGAGTTTGCACCGTTCCTCAATGTTATGAACGAGTGGTATTTGAGGGATTTGAGCCGTAAGCAGAAGACGGCAATCCGTGTGAAAGGTGAATCGGGTAAGCCAACCTCTAATAGTGCTATTTACGGGTATAAAAAAGATCCCAACGATAAATACCACTGGCTGATCGACGAGGAAGCCGCTGAGGTTGTGCGCCGTATCTTTCGATTGACGATTGACGGACACGGACCATATGAGATTGCCCGTATTCTTTTTGACGACAAAGTTGAAACGCCCGCCGTTTACTTTGCCAAAAGAGGAATCGGTATATGGAAAAGTAAAGAGGAATTTACCCATCCATACAGTTGGAGCGGTTATATCGTTGGCAGCATCCTCGCAAAGCCGGAGTATTGCGGCGATACCGTCAACTTCCGTTCTCACAAAGAATCCTACAAAGACAAAAGCCCTGTTAGGAATCCAAAAGAGAATTGGCTGATCTTCAAAGACACCCACGAAGCAATCGTTGACCGTGAAACTTGGGAGCTTGCTCAAAAGCTGCGGAAAACGCCGAAGCGTATTGATACTTTCGGTGTTGCGAATCCGTTTACAGGTCTTGTTTATTGTGCCGACTGCGGAGCGAAGATGTTTAATCACCGTTCCAGAGGCAACAAGGAGAAAGGCAACTATCCATCCGATTTTTTTGACTGCTCTGCTTACACTTTGGGACATCAAAAGTATGTCAAAGAATGTAAAAGCCATTATATAAGGTCGGCGGTATTGCGAACGCTGGTGCTTGAAACAATCAAGGCGGCGTGTGAATCGGTCATTACCGATAAAGATAAGTTTTTCAACAAACTGCGTTCTGAATCTCAACTGCGACAAAAAGAAGCGGTCAGGGAATCTAAACGCAAGTTGAACAAGAGCCGCAGGAGAATTAACGAGCTTGACGGTATTATCAAGAAGCTGTATGAATCCTACGTCGTCGGCAAGATCACCGAGGAGCGTTTCGACAGCTTGCTCGTCGATTATGAAGCTGAGCAGAAAGAACTGATAGCCTTTGTGAATGAAGCCGAGCAACAGCTATCCGCCTTTGAAGAAGACACCGCTCATGCGGAACAGTTTCTTGCTTTGGCGAAAAAGTACACCGACTTTTCCGAGCTGACTACGCCGATGATAAATGAGTTTATTGACAGAATCGTTGTACACGCTCCAGAGAAGATTGATGGCGACCGTGTGCAGGAGGTTGAAATCTACCTCAACTTTATCGGCAAGTTTGATTTGCCTGAACCTGAATTGACGGCAGAGGAAATCAAGCGTCAGGAACAGTTGAAGCGTCACCGTATTGTGAGCCGTGAACGCTATCAGTTGATGAAAGCGGGCAAACATTCTGTTGGTGAGCCGTTTGTGCTTAAATGCAAGTGCTGCGGCGAATCGTTTAACGCTAAACGAAGGAATGTGTTTTTCTGCTCGCCAAAATGCCGAGAGAAATTTTATCGGCAGCAGAAAGCGGAAAAAAGAAAGCGTGAAATAGTTTGCAATTACTGCGGTAAAACATTCGTTGCTACAAGAAGTGATGTCAAGTATTGCTGCAAGGAGTGTAAAGAAGAAGCAAATCGTATCATGCGAAAAGAACGCCATGAAATGAAGAAGCAACAGAAATTGAATCAGAACACTTCCGACACGGTGTTCAGTGAAGAAAAGAAAACAGCATAATCAGTTAACGCTGCGGCGGCTTGTGAGAGCAATTTCACAAGCCGCCTTTTTGATTGGAGGAAAACCATATGATAAATTTCACAGAGAAAGAATTTATACAGGCAAAGCACCGATTGGAAGAAGCGCAGGCTCGCAGCCGTGAGAAAGAGCGCAAGGCACGAACACGGCGGCTTATCCAAGAGGGCGCTGTTTTAGAGAAAGCTATACCACAAGTACGGAAAATGTCATTGGAACAGTTGGAGGACTATCTATGCAGTCTAATCAAATAATCATTATCAATGGAACGCTTCGAGTAATCGGAGCGTTTCTTCTTTTATCCCGAAGGGCGCACTTACTCACCACCTCGTCGTCGCTCGCCGTATTCGCTGAGAGAGGTCAGGCGTGACCTCTCTCGTGCTCATGTGGCGGCTCCTCCTCTCCCCCAAAAGCAGGGGCTTTTCGGGGACCCCTATGCGGCGGTGGTACTGCTAAAGCAGACGTGCGCTCTCCGAGGGTTGCGGCTCCGTTGGAGCCTTGCGGAAGTTGCCGCAGAGCCGTCACCTTCCGTGCGGTTGCCTATCCGACAACCGCATTGTCAACGCCGTACGACAGCCTTGACATCGTGGGTATCGCTGCGGCGACACCCAGTATTACTCATAAGAATTCGCAATACTTTTTGACCCGCCGTTGCAGAAACTTGATCTTACAATCTAAGTATTTCAAAGGCGGATTGGATGCAACGTCACGTTGCAAAAGAAACAAAAATACTGTCCGAAAGGTGTGATTTACAAGAGTGGCAATCTATCATTTAGAAGCAAAAGTGATTGGACGCAGTACAGGCAGAAGCGCCGTTGCCGCATCCGCATATATGAGCTGCTCCAAGATTTTGAACGACTATGACGGTGTGCTCCACGACTTCACCCGCAAGCGAGGGCTTGTGTGGGAGCATATCTTTTTACCCGAAAACGCTCCGCAGGAGTGGCAGGAGCGGAGCGAATTATGGAATGTCGTTGAACAAACCGAAAAGACAAAGGACAGCCGACTTGCCCGTGAGTTGGTTGTCGCTCTGCCCGTTGAACTCAGCAAAGAACAATGGATCAATCTGCTGTCAGAATATATCCAAAGCAACTTCGTTGCGGAAGGAATGTGCGCCGACGTTGCCATTCACGACACTGACGGTCACAATCCCCACGCCCATATTATGCTGACCGTCAGACCGTTAGACGATAAAGGTAAGTGGCAGTACAAAACCGAAAAGGAATATCTCTGCAAGCGTAACGGTGAAGAAAAAGGCTTTACCGCCGCCGAGTTTCTGCAAGCAAAATCACAGGGCTGGGAGAAGCAATATCAATACTATGTTGGCAAAAAGAAGGTGTATATGCCGCCGTCAGAAGCGGAGCGACACGGCTATGAGCGAGCCAACAAATATCCGAAAAGCACCAAATTCGGGCGACAGAATCCGATTACCGCCAGTTGGAACAGCGATGAACAGCTTGTCGCTTGGCGTGAGAACTGGGCGCATATCACGAACAAATACCTCGATGAAGCCAATCGCTCCGACGCTCATATCGACCACCGCAGCCACGCCGCAAGAGGAATTGACGAGCAGCCTACGATTCACGAAGGTTATGTTGCACAAGCTATGGAGCGCATAGGATTGATTGCCGACCGATGTGAGATCAACCGCCAAATCAAAGCAGATAACGCTCTGCTCCGTGAGCTGAAAGCGGCAGTCAAGAGAATCGCTCAGAGTATCAAGATGACAGTCCCCGCACTCGCCGAAGCGATGGAAACTGTGAGAGAGAAGGTCATCGTTGTCTGTTATCAAATCCTGCACACCAAGATCGGAAAGCGTAAGGTCTCTGATTATTTCCAATTCGTAACCTCACTCTTAGGACGTTACAAAAATACCGTCAGACAAATCTCCGACAAGAAAAAAGAACGGAAGGAACTCCGAAAGCAAAAGGAATCCACCCCCGTTATACAAATCATCAGGCACAAAGATTTAGCTCGCCGTATCGCTGAACTGACAGAGGAAATAGAGGAACTGAAATCTGAGAAATCCCGTCTGCTTCAAGCGATGGACTGTGCCGATGATAAAGGCGTCACGACCGTACAGCGCGACCTATCCAAAATAGAAACCGTGCTTACGGAATTAGACAAGCGAGAAGCGAAATATACCGTTGAACTCAATGAAGCCATAGAACAGTATGCCTTATATAAGGAACAGGTTAAGGAGTTTGACCCCGGTGAAATCGGTCTCGCGCGTTTACAGATTCGCCCCGACAAAGAGAAATCCGCTCAACACAGGTTGGAGATGACCTACGGAGAAAAGTATGACTGGCTGACGATGGTAAGCAGTAAGCGTGACGCGGATATCAAGCTCGATGATGATATTGATATGAGAGCGGTTCGGCAATATGAATACCAACAGCGTGATCCTTACTATCGGCAGAG
The DNA here is from genome assembly GCA_017403985.1 of Ruminococcus sp. GTDB lineage: Bacteria > Bacillota > Clostridia > Oscillospirales > Acutalibacteraceae > Ruminococcoides. The sequence goes on from JAFRDE010000003.1 coordinate 14,828, forward strand.
AAACAGAAAATCTCACGATCATGAAAGATAAAGACCAACAGAACGAAATCATTCCAAAATAAACACCCGCCCCCGAGAGAATAATACTCATAGGGAACGGTTGTGTGCTAAAGCGGTTTTGGCAAGATGTTATTTGTAATTTGAATACAAATAACGAAAATGTGCTGCCGGTAATGGAGATGACCTCGCATTACCGGCAGCACATCTTTTCGTTTATATCATCATTCTATCAGTAAGTCAAAAACAGTCAGTATATCTTTATTGAAAAAGAGAGCATAGAATGGCATTTGTTTTATATGTCACCGACAGAATGAATGATTCAAATAATCCCTTATTAGATGTATTCGTCGATCGGGAATTTCACAGGAATTGAAGCCAAGTAACGCTGAATTAATGTTGCATCAATGATCGTAACTTCACCGTCACCATCAACATCAGCAGCTACTTCGTTCACAACAGCGCCCGGAATGCCAGCCAGTACGCGCTGGATCATTGTCGCGTCTATGATGGTAACTTCACCGTCGCCGTCCGCGTCACCGAGGAGAATCTTTTCTACCGTTTCAAAGGTAGCGGTGTATTCCGCGTCCGCAGTTGCCGCAACAACCTCGGGAGTCCAACCCGCGAAGGTGTAAGTATACTGATCGGTCGCGTCCTTAGTCGCGTCCGCGTGAGTCGGAACCTCGCCGTATGCGACAGTAGTGGTGTCGATCACAGTGCCGTCGTCGTTCTTCCATGTGATGGTGTACTCGTTGACGGTGCTTTCGAAGACAGCGGTGTATTCCGCGTTCTCAGTTGCCGCAACAACCTCGGGAGTCCAGCCTACGAAGGTATAGGTATACTGTTCAGTTGCGTCCTTAGTCGCGTCAGCGTGAGTCGGAACATCACCTTTTGCTACGGTAGTGGTGTCGATCACGGTGCCGTCGTCGTTCTTCCAAGTGATGGTGAAATTAACCTGTACGATCTCGAATGTGCCGGTAACCTCAACAGCGTCATACAAGTCGGTAGAAGCGATAGATGCCTTCACGACATAGCTGCCGGGCTTGGTGGGAACGGTTGCGCTGAACGCATCGGAGCCTTCGGGAGCGTAGGTGTACTTGACAGCGCCCTCGCTGATGTTGCCGGTAAGCTCAGGCTCGTTCGGCTCTTCGCCGTAGTTCCAGCTTTCGAGTGTAACGGTGGGTTCGAATGTACCCTTGCGGATGACGAAATCCTTATAAACAGTTGCGCCGTTATAGTTATCGGTCTCAGCGATAACAGCCTTTACGGTGTAGTTGCCGGGTAATTCAGGCTTGATCTCCGAATAAGCGTCGGAACCGTGGAACGCGTAGGTATATGCTACCTCTGCGTCGCCGGGGTTGCCGCCCTCGTTGATTGCGGGGGAATTCGGCTCATCGCTGTAAGCCCAGTCGTCGAGAATGATCTCGGGATCGATATCTGCCTTGACGATGGTAAAGTCAGCGGTTGCCTCTGCGCCGTTGTAGTCAGTGGTTTCAGCTACAACAGCCTTGACGGTGTAGTCGCCTACGTTTTCGGGTCTTTCGTTGACATAAGTCTCGTCGTCTGCATCCTTGACCTTATACAGATAGGTCACATCGCCGTTTTCGGTATTGCCGGATACGGTCGGGCCGTTCACAGCCTCGTCATATTCGCCGTAAGCCCAGCCTTCAACGGTGACAACAGGAGTGATGTCAGCCTTTGCGATCGTGAAGTCAGCAGTTGCTTCTTCGCTGTTGTAGTTATCGGTTTCGGCGATTGTAGCCTTGACGGTGTACTCGCCCGCGGTTGTGGGAACAGTTTCGGTGAACTCGTCAGAGCCCTTAACAGCATAGGTGTAGGTAACGTCGCCTTCGCTGGTGTTATCGGTGACCTCGGGAGCGTTCGCCTCTTCGTCATATTCGCCGTAGGTCCAGCCTTCGATCGTAACGGTCGGTTCAAAATCAGCCTTAGCGATGGTGAAATCAGCGGTCGCTTCTGCGCCGTTATAGTTATCGGTCTCGGCGATCACAGCCTTGACGGTGTAGTCGCCAGCCTCTGTGGGAACAGTACCGGTGAACTCTTCGGAATCCTTGACAGCGTAGGTGATGGTAACGTCGCCGTTGCCGCTGTTGCCGGTAACTTCGGGTTCGTTTGCTTCTTCACCGAATGTCCAGCCTTCGATAGTGACGGTCGGCTCAATATCAGCCTTAGTGATTGCAAAGTCAGCGGTAGCGGTCAGGCTGCTGTAATACTCGTTATCGGAGGTGATGCTCGCCATGACAGTGTACTCGCCGACATTCTCGGGAACATCCTCGGACCAGCATGCGGCATACTGCTCATCATAGTCGTCAGCATCAGGATCAAGGGCGTCCAGATCGGCTTTCTTCGCGTAGGTGTAGGTGAATTCTTCGTAATTCGTGAAGTTGGCGGTTGCAGCAGGAGCGTTCGCCTCTTCGTCATATTCGCCGTAGGTCCAGCCTTCAATCGCAACCTCGAAGGTAGCCGGTTCGATCTCAGCAAACAGCGGGATCAGCACCCAGTCAACTCCGTTGTAGTTATCGTTGCCTTCTACCATGTAGTAGATCGCGTAACGACCGACTTCCTTTTCTCTCGGGATATTGCCTGCGATCTGCGGGTTCATACCCTCGGGATAGAAGCTGTAGCGAACCACAAGACCGCTGTCTTCTTTTACATATTCGGTTACGAGATTCTGGCGTTCGCCGTTGTACACCAGATTCTGTGCAACAACGTTATAGTCGCCGTCCTCTGCCATGACGGGATCAGCCTTGGCGATGGTGAAGTCTGCGGTGGCTTCTGCGCCGTTGTAGTTATCGGTCTCAGCGATCGCAGCCTTAACGGTGTAGTCGCCTGCGTTCACGGGAACATCCTCGGTCCAGCATGCGGCATACTGCTCATCATAGTCATCATCATCAGGATCAAGCGCGTCCAGATCGGCTTTCTTCGCGTAAGTGTAGGTCACGTCGCCTTCGCCGGTGTTGCCGGTGACCTCGGGATCGTTTGCGTCGTCGCCGTAAGTCCAGCCTTCGATGGTGACAGCAGGCTCGATATCAGCCTTAGCGATGGTGAAATCAGCGGTCGCTTCTGCGGCGTTATAGTTGTCGGTCGCAGCAATCGCAGCCTTGACGGTGTATTCGTCCGCGTCCTCGGGAACATCCTCGGACCAGCATGCGGCATACTGCTCATCATAGTCGTCAGCCTCAGGATCAAGCGCATCCAGATCGGCTTTCTTCGCGTAGGTGTAGGTCACATCGCCTTCACCGGTGTTGCCGGTGACGGAGGGCTCGTTCGCGTCTTCGCCGTAGGTCCAGCCTTCGATGGAAACGGTCGGAGCGATATCCGCCTGAGCGATCGTGAAGTCAGCGGTCACTTCCGTGCCGTTGTAGTTATCGGTGTCGGCGATCTCAGCCTTGACGGTGTAGTCGCCCGCCTCTGTGGGAACATCAGCGGTGAACTCGTCGGAATCCTTCACAGCGTAGGTGATGGTAACTTCGCCGTCGCCGTCGTTGCCGGTGACTTCGGGCTCGTTCGCTTCGTCGCCGTAGGTCCAGCCTTCGATGGTGACAGTCGGAGTGATATCGCTCTTAGCGATCGTGAAGTCAGCAGTGCACTCGCCGCCGTTGTAGTTAGCGCTCTCGGCGATCACAGCCTTGACGGTGTACTCGCCCGCGTCAGTGGGAACTTCCTCGGTAAACTCGTCGGAATCCTTGACAGCGTAGGTGTAGGTCACTTCGCCTTTGCCGGTGTTGCCGGTGACTTCGGGCTCGTTGGCTTCTTCGCCGTAAGTCCAGCCTTCGATGGTGACAGCCGGGGTGATGTCAGCCTTAGCGATGGTGAAGTCTGCGGAGCAGATCGCCGCGTTGTAGTTGTCGGTCTCAGCGATCTTAGCGGATACGACATACTCGCCTGCGTCCTCGGGAACATCCTCTGACCAGCAGGCGTTATACTGCTCAACATAGTCTTCAGCATCAGGATCAAGGGCGTCGAGATCGGCTTTCTTCGCGTAGATGACGGTCTCTTCGCCTTCGCTGTCGTTGCCAGTGATCACGGGCTCGTTCGCGTCTTCGCCGTAGGTCCAGCCTTCGATGGTGATCACGGGAGTGATCGCCGCCTTCGAGATGGAGAACGGAGCGGTGCAGTATGCTTCAACATAGTTGTCGGTCTCGGCGATCTTAGCGGTCAGGACATACTCGCCTGCATCCTCGGGAACATCCTCAGTCCAGCAAGCCTTATACTGATCCGCATAGTCGTCAGCCTCGGTATCGAGCGCGTCGAGATCGGCTTGCTTCGCGTAGGTGTAGGTCACTTCGCCGTTGCTGGTGTTGCCGGTGACCTCGGGCTCGTTGGGTTCGTCGCCGTAGGTCCAGCCTTCGATGGTGACCTCGGGCAGGAAGGAGGCTTTGTTGATGGTGAATGTCTTCTCGCCGGATACGGTATAGTTGCCGCCGTCCTTATCGGTGACGGTAACGGTCGCCGTACCTGCGTTGATGTTATCGGAATACGAAACCTCGTACTCGTCGGAGAAAATCTCTACCTCGCCGTCCTTTACGGTCACGGTGGGCTTATTCTCATCACCGCTGTAATCGATCTCATCATAAGACAGGTCGATGGTGGGCTCGTCAACAGTCTTGACGCTTACGGTGAAGTCAACAGCCTCGGTGGTGACCGCGACAGCGGTATCGCTCTCGGCGATCTCTGCGAACATCTTATACTCGCCTGCGTCGAGGGTCAGCTCGGTGATGCTGTCGTCCCATACAACTGCGTCAGCAGAACTGCCGTCAGCGGGATAATACTTATAGGTGACCTCGCCTTCGCCGACGTTGCCCTCGACCGCGGGGGTCGGGAAGCTGTCCGCGTCGCCGTAGGTGTAATCGGTCATGGTCACGGTCGGGACCGCGGCGATCTCTACGGTGCAGTAAGGCTCGTCGCCGTACGGCACATCCTTCACGTTTTCGGTCAGCGCCTCTACGCGGACGTAGATGCTGTAGGTGCCGATATCCTTGCCCATGGGCACGGTATCCAGCTCGTTCAGGCCGCCTTCAAGGGAGTACCAGAGCTTGGCTTCGTTGCTGATATCGACGCCGTCGCCGACGGTCAGCGCAGCGGACTGTATCAGCTCCTGCCAGCTGCCGTCATAGTACAGGGTCTTTGTGACGATCTCGGGCTCGGGCGCGGCTTTCTCAGCATAGATCACGCTCTCGAACCAGTCGTCGCCGCCGTCCGCGTTCGGGCGGAAGTATACGACATACTTGCCGTCGGCGTCGGGCGAATAGTTGTTGTTTTCGCCGGTGGGATACCATACGTTTTCATGTCCGGCTTCAACATAGATGACCTTTAACTCGGAATCGGTGGTCAGATCGAGTACCGCAAACATGTACTCTTCGCCGTCCGCCTTTTCGTTCTGCGTCATCTTGTAGGCGTCGTCTCTCTGCCACTCGTTGAAGTTGCCGACGATGTAATATCCGGTGAACGCTGCGAGCGTTTCCTCGGCGTCGGTCAGCTTATTCAGGGTATCTTCATCGATCAGCGCCTTCTGATCATCATCGAGCGCGTCATAAGCGTCTCTTGCCGCCTTGACAACGTCATAGTCCTCGGGAACGAGCTCGTCCGGGATCGCGTCGATCAGGTCATAGGCTTCGAGAGCAGCCTCGGCGTCGGTGATCTTCTTCGTGGTATCCTCGTCGAGCAGCGCCTTCGCTTCGTTGGTCAGCTCGTCGTAAGCGTCGATCGCCGCTTCGAAAGCTTCCTTATTCTCTTCCGTTATGGCTTCATCCGGGAGAGCGTTTATCAGCTCTGCGGCTGCATCGGCGGCATGCTGATCGGTAACCAGAATGCCGTTGTGTCTGAACTCGATCAAATCGACCCAGCCCTCGTACAGGTCATAGCAGGTATCGTGGAAGCCCACGTAGATAGTCTGACCGGCATAATCGGAAAGATCGATGTCAAAGAAGTCCCAATTACCTCGAGGACCATTAGTTGTCGGAACGACAGTCTGGATCACGGTCATGGTCGAAGGATCGTCGGAAGTGCCGACGCAGATGTCGAATTGCTCGGGATAAGAGTCGTTTGCGTTTGTCGCATAGAAGGTCATATGCGTAACGTACTCGGGGATCGCGATCGCGGGGGTGATCATCCAGTTATCGGCTTGGTACGCGCCGACACGGTCGATAAAGGAATAAGTGTATATGAACGCGCCGCCCTCATAGGCAAAATCGGTGTAATTATGCTTGGGATGGTTCTTCGACCACATCCATCTTGCGCTGCTGGCGGCATTGACGTAGGTCATTTCGTTGACTTCATCCTCAAAATCGAAGGTGAATCTCTTGATCAGACCCTCTTCCTGCTTTGCGACATGGTCGAACGTCGCGGTATAGGTCGCGTTGGCGGTTGCGGCAACGACCTCGGGCGTCCAGCCTGCGAAGGGGAAGGTATAGTAGTCGTTTTCGTCCTTGGTCGGGTCTTCGTGAGTCGGCGTGTCGCCGTATGATACGGTGGCGGCGTCGATCACGGAGCCGTCTTCATTCTTCCATGTAATGGTATACTTTGCCTTTTCGGTATAGATGCAGTATTTGAACCAGTCGTCGCCGCCCTCATAATCGGGACGGAAGTATACGTCATAGTTCGCGTCCTCGGAAACGGAATCGTTCTGATCCACGCCTTCGGGGAACCATGTCCTGACGCCGGGAGCGGCGTACAGCACCTTGAACGAGTCGCTGGCTTTCAGCGCGACGTCGTGGATGTAATACTCGCCCTCATTCTCGGTGTTCTCAGAGAGCTTATAGGCGGAGTCGATCGCCCATTCCTCATCGGTCATGGTGCCGACGAGGTAGTAGCCGGTCACATACTTCTGTACCGGGGTAAAGACCGCGGTATAGGTCACGTCGCCGGTAACGGCAGGCAGCGCGTTTGCCGCGTAGGTGTTCGTGCCGTCCGTCCAGCCGGAGAAGGCGTAGGTATAGTCGTCGTCCGCGTCCTTGGTCGGGGTATCGCCGTTATAGGTCGGGGTCGTAAAGGAGACGACGCCGGTATCGGTTTCAAGAACATCGTCGCCGTTCTTCCAAGTGACGGTATGGGTGGTGGTGACGGTGATATCAAAGTCGCTGTTAAACGACATATCATAGGAGGCAGTATGCTCCTTGATTCCTAAGTTGACTCTGGCTTTGCCGAGGTCGTTAACAGTGATATTGATACCGGAAACAGAGAGGTTGCTTCCGCTGCTGATCGAGACAGAGGTAGCTGAATAGTTAGATTCATACCCCAGCGCCTGCAGAAGCTCGGTGCCCGTTATCGTAAGCGGAACGGTAACGTCTTGAGCCACGGTCGCTGTCCGGGAGTACCATGTATCATAAACGACGATTTTATAACCCTTTACCTGCTTGATGGCAGCCATGAAAAGATCATACATTTCATCATCTTCGGTGATGATCTCGCCGTTCAATCTGAGTTCTTCCGTATCCGGGTCATATCCGGGGTTCATTCCTGCGAGCTCGGCGGCTAATTTCGCTTTGGCTTTCGCATAGGTTTCTTCGCCGAGCTCGGCGATGAAGGCTTCCCATTCTTCGTCCGTCATATCAGCGCCGATTTCCAAATGCAAGACCGTATCCATGTCGATGTAATAGTCGCCTGCAGAGAGACCCTCCGTGTCGGTGGGCAGTGCGATAAAGCGAGGATCCAGATTATTATACGCTTTCTCAGCGTCGGTGAGCGTCTTCAGGTCGTCTTCGCCGATCAGCGCCTGCTGCTCCGCGGTCAGCGCGTCATAAGCGGCGCGAGCCGCGTCGATCTTCGCCTTGCAGTCTTCGGTGAATTCAACCTCGCCGATATCGTTGATCAGGGCGGTGACAGCGTCCGCGGCTTCCTGATCCGGGTCGGGAGCGGGAGCGGTGCTCTTAAGCGTGAACACGATGGACTCAATGCCGTAAATAGCACCTGAGAAGGTTACTTCCGATGCTTCACCTGTCCATGTAACTGTATATAAATCATACCATTTTTCATTCCATTCATCATAATAACTGCCGGACTTCGCAACTGTGGCACCGGGGAAATTAAGGGAATCAACATATTCAGAATTCTTGAGTTCAATCTTGGTGAATACCGATCCTTCGGGCGCCGTAAAGGTGGCGGTGCCTCTTCCATCATAGAAACAATCGCCCACACGGGTATTGCCTTGTGTCGTAGTAAGGGTAACTCCACCTGATGACATTCCACCACTGGTGGTAAAGCTATCCCATGTGACGGTGCTGATTACAGGCTGAGCCTCGGTCGGAGCCTCGGTGGGAGCCTCGGTGGGAGCCTCGGTCGGAGCCTCGGTGGGAGCCTCGGTGGGCTCGGGAGCGGTGTAATACACATCGATAGAAGGGACGTCACAACAATTATTAGCGGTAAAATTCGGATTTGCGCTGAGCCTCACTTCGGAAGCGTTGATATTATCATAGGTAAAATCTTCGCCGGACTGCGTATAGGCAACGCTGTTACCGTTTGCTTTGACAATAAGAGTATTATCATAATATAATCTGTGAACGACAAGCTTTGTGATCGTCTCGCCTGACAGAGCGGAAATCGATGCATAAGCGTCTGAATAATTGCCGTCAAAAACCCAGCCGTTGTAACTATAAGCAGTAATATCATAAGCATTTCCAACAGCTTTAACGGAAAAGTGTTCGCCGTTGAAATCAACCGGTAAATACTCATCATTACCATGCTGTGTAAGATCAAGCGTTTCCATCTGCTCCGCCACAACCTCGGTGGGCTCGGGAGCGGTGTAATACACATCGATAGAACGGACTACACAATAACAATCATCGGTATAATTCGGATTTGCGCTGAGCCTCACTTCGGAAGCGTTGATATTATCATAGGTAAAATCTTCGCCGGACTGCGTATAGGCAACGCTGTTACCGTTAGCTTTAACAATAAGAGTATTTACATTGTCTGATCTGTGAACGACAATCTTTGTGATCGTCTCGCCTGACAGAGCGGAAATCGATGCATAAGCGTCGGGATAATCGCCGTCAAAATCCCAGCCGGCATCACCTGTAGTAATATCATAAATATCTCCAACAGCTTTAACGGAAAAGTGTTCGCCGTTGAAATCAACCGGTAACATATCATCATTACCATGCTGTGTAAGATCAAGCGTTTCCATCTGCTCCGCCACAACCTCGCCGACTTGCGCGCTTGCAGTTACGGGAACCATGGCGAACACACTGAATACCATGATCAGCGACAGCAGGATGCTGACTGATTTTTTCAATGTTTTTTTCATAGTTTGTTATTCCTCCTAACAAAATTTTGTTTTTGCATATTGTTCCGCACGATACGTAGAACAGACTGCCCTGCGCGCGTCGCGCTGTTCGACTGACCTTATGCCGATATCCGTCAAAACACGTTAACGGAATATTCGTATCGATCGTACAAAAGCACCGCCGGGATGCTTTTTTGTCTAAAAAACAATATATACACGCTTATAGTTTAGTAAAAACCATACAAGTTTTCAAGGTGATGTGTCAGAATGACACACTGAATTATCAGCCCCGTCTTGTTTTTGACCGTACGAAAATATATAATATAATAGGTATAGAACAGGAGGTGCGGTATGAACCGATCTATCGGCGAGAACATTCGCAAAATACGAACCGCCAGGGGGCTTTCACAGCTGCAGCTGGCGGATAAGCTGAACGTTGACCGTTCCAGCGTCGCTAGCTGGGAGACCGGACGCCGCTCGCTGGACGCCGGGATGATCTCACGGCTCGCCGGCGCCTTGGAGGTGGACGCGAATAAGCTGCTCAGCCCGGCACAGAGCGACGCGCGCCCTGTCGTCATGATCGTAGACGACGAGAGGGTGATCATGAGATATAACGCCTCGGTCATCAAAAAGGTCATCCCCAAAGCCGAGACGGTGTGCTTCACAAAACCGTCCGACGCGGTCGAATACGCCGAAGATCACCGCGTCGACCTCGCCCTGCTCGATATCGAGATGGGCATGATCAGCGGTCTGGACGTATGCCGAAAGCTTTTAGATTTCAATCCGCGTACCAATGTGGTGTATCTGACCGCGTACAGAGACTATTCTTTTGACGCATGGGACACGGGAGCGAGCGGATTTTTGCTCAAACCGCTCACACCCGAAGGCGTAAAAAAACAGCTCAAAAAGCTGAGATACCCCTTCCTGACGGGAGGCGAGGAAGCATGACAGATTGGATGTATATCGGCGCTTATTTGATACTCGGCGCGTTGATAGTGATGATGGCGATCGGGATCGCGTTCTCGGCTTTTATGCCCGCGCTCGACCGGTGGAATAAACGGTATTTCATCGTCTTATTTTCTCTGCTGTTCTTGTGTACCGTCACTCTTCTTTTAGCCGAGCTCTTTTGGGAGGATCCCACTAAGGCGGCACAGGCTAAGATCGTCTATCTGTTTGAGGGGCTGTTCCTCTCGACGCCGATCTTTATGCCGACGCTCTTTCTGCTTCATTCCTGCGGCGAAAAGCTCAAAAGCTGCCTGCTGTTCAAGACCGTGACGACGCTGCAGGGCATATACATCGTCTTTTTAGCCGCCGCCCAGTTCATGGACGCCGTTTACCGCGTTACGCCGGATAATCAGTTTATTCGCGGTCCGCTGTGGGCGCTGTGGATGGTTCCGCTGGTCGTTATCATGATCTTCAACATTATTGCTGTAATCAAAAGGCGTAAAATGCTCTCTAAAAAATATTATATCGGTCTGCTCGTGTATCTGATTCCGATGACAGCCGCGATCATCCTCCATATGTTCATCTCTGTTGAATTGTATATTGTATTCGGTATGGCGCTCCTTGCGATGATCATGTTCGGTCTGATCCTCTCAGATAACATGGAGCAATACGCAAGACAGCAGCAGGAGATCGTGAGGCAGCGTACCAACGCCCTGATGCTCCAGATACGCCCGCACTTTGTTTACAACACTTTGACAAGTGTTTATTGTATGATCGAGGATGATCCCGTCAAAGCAAAAGAGGTAACGGGAGATTTTTTAAACTATCTCAGAAACAATTTCACCGCCATCGCGCAGGATAAGCCGATCCCCTTTACAAAGGAGCTTGAACATACAAAGGCGTATCTCGCCGTGGAGCAGGCTCGCTTTGAGGGGCTGATCTTCTTTGAATTTGACACGCCTGTCGTCAACTTCCGCATCCCTGCGCTGACCCTGCAGCCCATTGTCGAAAACGCGGTAAAACACGGAGTCGACCCCGAGCTTGATCCGCTGTATATTTCCGTACTCACGAACAAAACCGAAAACGGTGTGGAGATCTCGGTGATCGACACAGGCCCCGGCTTCGGTGAGATCGACAACGACGAGCCGCATATTGCGCTGAGCAACATCCGCGAACGCCTTGAAATGATGTGCGGCGGCACGCTGAAGATCGCTCCGCGCGACGTCGGCGGTATGGCGGTCACGGTATTTGTTCCGATAGCACATAGATAGGGTAAAGGGAATCGATATTACGGCGTCGGCAAATTTTCTTCATTTTTTCCTCAATTACATTAGCAATACCTCACTTTGACGCCGATAGAAACAACCTGCGAAGATTTTTACATTCCGCGCGGGTTGTTTCTTTATTATAAATGATTTTAGTCGAGTTTTGCCACATTTGATTTTTTATTATGACCCCAAAAAGAAAAGAATTCTCAAGAAAACCCTTGTCGGTTTATATAGAATGTATTTATTTAGAGCACAACAAATTTAGCAGAAAATACCCTTGACAAATCTTGTCTCAGGATACAATTCTTCCGTCTAATGCCAATAAGCTTGGGGGCTTAAATAATCAAAACACTCAAAAGAAAGGATATTTTTGTGCGTTCCGGTATTTTTTTCGCCAAGCCCTCAAAAGCTTCCGGAATATGAAGCATCCTCAGATATACTTACATAACTCCGTCAAAGGCCTTCTCGAGGTTTTTCCGGGCAAGCCGGATTTGTATCCAAGGCAGATTGCAGATAACAAAACATAGCCGCTGTTCAGCTCATCGACAAAATCCTGATAGGCATACAGCACATCACCGCACCACAAACCGCCTAGCCCCAGTTCCTCAATCTTCAACAGCATATTCTCAACCGCCGCACCGATCGCCATCAAATCAAGCGCTTCGCGATCCGTTGCCGCCATCGACCATCCCGTATCACTGGGGATTTGCGTTCGGAAGGATGTGTTATCATATAGGACATAAATAACAACTGGAGCGGTTTTCATGATATCAAACGTCTCAAGCGTCATATGCAGATCATTTCTTGAAGGGCTGTCTTCAAGCATCCGAATGATCTTATTCCGCGCGCTTTCTATCATGTAATCCCTTTTATCGTTTCTTTGAGAAACGATAAACCTCCACGGCTGTCTGTTCTTACCGGAAGGAGCCCTTATGCCGGCTTCCAAAATACGCTGAATCAATTCATCCGGTATATCCCGTGTATCAAAACACCTCGTACTCCTTCGAGAATCGATGACCCCCATATTCAACTCCTTTTGCCGTCAAAAATACAGTTCTGACACCTAATTTTTGCCTTTTTTAAGTCCTGACTCGTGACGCCGCTTCCTCTGAAATCGCATCGGATCAGCGTTATGTTTTCGAAAAAGGCAGGAGTCAGTCCCCTTGAATAGCTGAAATCCACGTCAATCAACTCTGATTGAGAAAACATCGGTGCGTCTCCCAAAATAAAAATCGACCTTGACATGTCCGTTCCTTCCATTGAACAAGCAGAAAACTGACATCCCATAAATACAGAATCCATCAAAACAGTTCCGGAAAATAACGCGTTCTCCAAATGAGTCTTATTAAAAATCGAAGAAGAAAGCAATGCTTTGTCAAATATGGTTCCGCTGCCGTTGGCGTTGGTAAAGATACAGTCTTTTCCGACTGCAAAGCTGAAATTGATTCGCGACAGATCCGCAGCGCTGAAATCTGTTTTCGACAAAGTCGCATAACTAAAATCGACATTACAGTCATCATCCAATGAGCCGGCGATACTGCCGCTGTCAAGCTGATGACATTTTAATGAATCGCATACCTTGCATTTGTCCTGAATCACTCCGACAAAAGAAGCGTTATGGCAATACGAATTTGAAAAATTGCACCGCAGGATATTGGAATCCGAGAAATTAGCATTTTCCAGTAATACGCCTCTGAAATTGTTTCGATACAAAATGGATCCGGGAAAAACGATCCCATTCATATCAGAACCGTGGAAGTTACAGCTTACCACCACGCTGTTCGTCATCGTTACCCCTTCAAAGCCCGCTTTTTCAGCTGAGCATTGAAACCAAACGGAATTGAAAATCAATGCCTTTTGGAAATTAGCTTTATCAAAATTGATATTAGCTAATCGAGAAGAATAGAGCTTTGCGTAGTCAAATGAGGTGTTCTCCATGGAAAACAAGTACTCTTTTTCCGGTTCGTCGGCGGAGTCAAAAGGGAAACTGTCGTTCCAGAGCGGACCTTCGGCAAGAAGGCACGCACGGCTGACATCTGCATTGGCAAATGTCGCCCCGGAAAAGTAAGTCGCTTCCTTTCCGTTATACGGATCCCAAACCCCTTTGGAATCATCCTTAAAGGTGACCGCGATCTCACCATCGCAGTTTCCGGAATCAATAAAGTACAATCCCGGCATTTTTGCATTACTGAAATCCGCTTCTTTACAGTAAGCGCCCTTCAGCCGGGAATAGGTCAAGTCGCATTTGGAAAAATCCGTATTTTGAAAATCGCCGCCTGACAGACTCATGCGAGACAGATCCATTCCATTGAAGGATTCGCCCCACATCATAAAAATCAATAATCTTTTTTTGATAGATCTTCTTAAACAAACAGCTTGCCTGATCTGATCCTTTTCCTTTTGACTGTTCTTAGAGACCAAAACGGTATCGCGGTAACAGATCAAATCGTCGTAAACCTCCGTAAAACCGATATCGCTCGGTAACGCCGGTTCCGTTTTTCTGTCACAGGATTCTTCTTTTTCGAGCCACTCCTTATCATGCTTTGCCATTTCGCAGCAGCAATCCCAGCGAGACTGTCTTTTTTCCGTATTCTTGATGGAGTCCCACGTGTGACTGCAGGTGTTGTTCTCAGAAAGATATCCGTCGTTAATCTTGCGCAAAAAAAGATTACTGATCATCCTATCGTTTCTTTCCTCGCTGTTGAACGACTTGCCGACGTCTTCATGATTCTTGATGATCCGATTGATCAGCTTTTCCAGATTATTGACCTTTTCCAGTCCGATATCGGTTTGATCTTCTTCGTTTTCCGGCTGAGCATACCTTGATGCGATCTCTTGCCGCATTTCTATTGCGATCTTGTCATATTTTGCTTCCCGCTGGAAAATATGATAATTAAATGCCAGCATAACAAAAAACGCAGTCAGCGAAATAATACATACCGCAAAAGTCAGTATACAAAGAACGGTAAAACTATCATTATAATATCGAATCTGAGTTTCGGAAAAAACCTCCAACAGCACATCCGACCCCAGATACTGTCCAAAACTCAAGCAAAAAACACATGTAACCAAAGCCATCCCGCTAAATATAAGCGAAGAGATAAAGTATATCCACATATTTTCAAAATACTTTTTCAGTACTTTGCTCAAATATGGTTTTTTGCTTTCTTCCGCACGCAACTCGCTGCATACAAAAGCATAGGACGCCGCACTCAAACCGAACATGGTAATCACGACCGCTGCCAAGGTACTGCATATCGTTGACATGTATTGATCTAAACGAAATGCCAGATATTCATTCGCAACAATCGCATATATTGCATATCCTGCAATCAACAAACCATCGATCAAAATCGGTGTAATAATCAATTTTCTGATTGCTTTGCGTTTTCTAATTTTATCTTTCGCTGCCATGCTGCTATTTCTCCGATAATAATTCCAACGACAACACGATCTGTTCGATTTCTTCCTCGCTCTTACGGACAGGATGGTTCTTTAATTCTTCAATCAGTTTCTCTCTGCAATCGCAGCCCATCTCTTTTGCTAATAACGCTTCTGTCAGGCGCTTTCTCTCAGCTCCGCGTTTCGCTCTCAGAAAATCACCGTAAAAAGAAAACAGTTCATCATGACACGACTCGCAATCCTCAGGAGGAAGCAAGGGGTATTCATTATTCTCATAAAAGTTCTGACGGTCACCGTACCAAGAAAGCGAAATGCGCTCCAGCACATCCTCCGTCAGCTCGCTGAACAAAAGCGGCAGCATCCACTGGGATACAGACTGATACTGTCCCGCAAGATACAACTTGTGCAGCAAAGTAAACGGCTTGATGTTAGCGGGAAACAGCACCAATGAGTCGACCTTTCTCTCAACCGCCCACTGTATCGATTTACATGCTGTCTCCATCTGATCGGACGCGTTAAGAAAAGGAGCGCCGACAAAAACATTCAAACAAACCGACATTTCCATCGTTTCAACCAAATCAATTGCTTTTTCCAACACTTCCAATTCCAATACCTTGTTCAAACAACGATGCAGCACATAAGTATCGCATGTCTCGTAACCCATCTCTATGATTACGTCTGTATCCGGTGAAATGCTTTCTTTGATCCATTGCAGTTTTGCTTCACTGACGGTTTCGCAATGCGTTTCAAAAATAACAGTAGGAATCTGATATTTGCGGATAAAATCAAGAATAACATCCAGACACTCCGCCGAGATCTCGCTTTCATCAAAGATACTGCCGTATGTTCCGAACAACATCTTATCTGTATACGGTACACAGGGAGCAAGCTCCTTTTCCAGCGCCAAAGCTAATTCTTCCGCACTCACATTGCAGCCTATTCCGTAATCACACATAATACACGCGCCGGCATTGCGACTGTATCTGCACCCACGGCTTTGGATACAACAGTGAATAAAGCCTTTCTCCGGCTGCCATAAAGTGAGGATCTTGTCTTTGGGTGTTTGCGGTCTCTTTTTATGCATTTCCAGATTCACTTTGCTTAAAATGTTCATCTTAAAAACCTCTGTTAATCTTTATCCGCAATAATCATCAGGCATACTCAGTGTATTATTCTGACACGGTACACATGAAGGACCGGGCTTCAAACCATACTCAGCACATATTTCATGTGCTTTTAAATAAATTGATAACAGCCTCTCGTTATCGTACGGGATGACATAGTGTGCGGGCGTACCGGGGATCGGACGAAAAACGGATAGGATAGGAGCCGCTCCGCATCTGCAAACAGATCTGATTCCTTCCAGCAGCGACGCATCCGGCTCCAAGCCGACCACAAAAGCCGACCTCACCTTTCCGGTTTTTCCCCAAACCTTTACTGCCGCCTCCAGCGCTTTAAGATAGTATTCTCGAGAAATTGCTCCTTTTCCGGGCATCCATTTTTTGGCCAGACAAGAATCCCAAATCTCGAGGTTCATCGCAATTTCCGTAACTCCTGCATTCGCCCACGTTTCAAAAACTTCAAAGTTTCGCGGCGGAACGCACATAACATATATCGGCGCAGGTTGATGAGCGGTAATGTACTGCGCTATCCTCAGTACGGATGCCGGCTCCTTTTCCGGACTGTCCGATCTTCCGCCTATCAGGTAATGACGGTATTGATGAGCAGAATCCATATAAGTTTGCACAGCGCTTTCTACTTGTCCGAGATCAAAGGAATAGTCGTAATCCTGCACCTCACAAAATCGGCATCCCATACCGTTGTGCTTGAAATAGCAGTTGGAAGAATGCTGTATACGAACCCTGTCGGTAGCCAGCAAACATATATCGCTCATTTTTGTGTCATGAGAGATCCGGATATCCTGAAGCTCGTCTGCAGGATAAAACCCGACATCCGTCACCTTATCCCCATAATATCTGAGAACAAGATGATCACCTTCCGGTTCAAGACTGAACGGTGACAGTCTTGCGAACTTGACCCTCACTGCGCTGTTGATGACGATGCCGTGTACATCCAGATCGACTGCATTGAATACGCCGCTGCGTATTCCTCCGTTTTGGCGGAGATACTTTTCAGCTTCCGACGAAATAAACAGGCCTTGATTGATCAAAGCGATTTTCAAATAAAGCGGATCATGTTCGATCGCAATTTTTCGATACCATTTCGGATCCGCTTCCATGATATTCGGATGAATCAATAACGTATTTTCAGCTGAAATACTGACAATGTTCGTCTTAAAAACGACTCTGTCCAAACTGGCAAGGGGATAGATCGACCAGCTCAAATCCAAACCGTCGTTGTTTACGGAAACAACATTGTTATCCCTCAACAGGTCATAAGGATACCCCACCGGTATTTTGCCGTTTTCATCTGAAATATATGTATAGCAGCTGTACGGAACCGATAATGAGCTGATGTCCACACCGGAACGGCTTTCTTCAAACGCTCTTAAGTTCAATTCCTGTAAACACGGAAGTCCGTGATCGTGAAGCGCTAAATTGATCAGCGGCGACGAACCCTGAAACCGGTTATTGATTTCTACAAAAAACACCTGCCCGTCAACGATAAGACCGTCAAGACCTGCGATCCCCCGAAAGCCCTCGCTTTGCAGCTTTCGACAAAGACAAAAGGTCTTCTCTCTGAATCGCTCCATGATTCCGCTGTCGATCTGATCGGCAGCGATAAAATCCGCTCCACGGTACAGTATTCTTCTATTGCGGATCGTCGTAATTTGCACGGAAACAGGCGTCAGAAGAATCTCTTCGTCATAAATGATGACATGTATATTGATGGAAATACTGTTTTCCATATAACGAGAAATCAGGTATTGGTTTCCGTCCTCCAAAGAAAGCACATGGCTTTCTATTTCGCTTTTTTCAAGCAAAACGGTATCTTCTCCGCCGCTGGATACTTCCTTCTGAAACACATACTTTTCAGCAAGTCCGACTCGCTCTACGATTGTATCCAAGCTGCATTCCCTGCCGTACATTACCGTATACGGCAAGATCTCGACCGTGTCCGAAGCCCATTCTTTGAATCTTATTTTGCTTTTAAGCCGATCCATCAGCGATTTGCGATTTAAGCACAAGGTTCGGCTGATAATTCTCTCTCCGCAGTCAAAAGCAGCATTCGGATCGTAAGACATAAAACGTATTTCGGGATCCTCTTCAATCAGCTTCTCCGCTTCATTAATAATATAACTATTCTGTTCATCTGTCGTGATATTATGATTAATTCGTGTTTGATTCGCCGAGCAATAGGAACGGTTTTTTTCTGTTCCTCTTCCGTAAAGAGTAATACTTCCGTCAAATAAACCGTTTGTAAATTGAAAGTCCTGCTCTCTCGGTCCGATCGCTATGATTTTTCTCATTTTTCGCCCCAATTTTTCTTGTATATATATAGTATATTATATCAAAACCAAGATGAATTATCAAGAAATTTTTCGAAACGAAAGCTCCTATATTATTATTCCGATGCATTAGTCAATATTTATGAGGTTTTGCCTGAGCATTTGCCGCTCGGTAAAGTGTTCCGTCTGTTTTTGCAAAAACCACCATTTCCGGCTTGATGGAACAGTTGTTTCCGTTTCTTGACAAAACATCAATCATCGCATTAATTGTTATTATTATATAGCAGGTCTTTCCAAATATGATAAAGGCTTTTGTTTTGGATTACTAAAATAGTATCGATGTGCAATAACAGGCGAATATTTTGTTTCTGAATTATTACATCTTTCGGTTCTTCAAACTAACGTAATCGATCGATTGTATTCTTCTTGTTGCACCAGAGCTTTTCAACGACTTCTTTCGCAATACAATCGTCATCATCGACACTTTCTTGAATTCATATGGAATTTATGCAATTAAGAATTCAGTGATATGATATTATTAGACTCTTCCCAACCGTTAGTGCAACAGTTAATTCAAAAGTAATATTGCAAAAAAACACACGCGTGCGATTTTTTGATTGACAAAATCGCACGCGTGTGTTAATATTGCATTATAGAATTATATCTTGAGGTGGAATACATGAATAAAATAGGAATCGCTGAGAGTATATCAGTTGAGTTTAAGAGTGACAAGCAATGTATTTCTGACAACGGAATCATAGATGCTATAGTTGCATTTGCCAACACAGACGGGGGAGAGCTATATATCGGAGTTGAAGATAACGGAGAGATTACCGGTTTGCACAAAAAGCATGAAAACGCATCAAAACTGGCGGCATTCATCGCGAATAAAACTGTTCCCCCTGTTCCGGTGCGCGTTGAAAAGATAACTCTGGGAGGAACATACATTAGAATAACGGTACCTAAAAGCTTTTCCGTAGTAGCTTCATCTAACGGAAAAATACAGCGAAGACGATTAAAAACAGACGGAACGCCTGAAAATATTCCAATGTATCCTTATGAGATATCCTCTCGATTATCGTCGCTTGGGCTATTGGATTATTCTGCGCAGGCTGTACCGGATGCTGATTATTCTGATTTAGATCCTTTGGAAAGAGAAAGACTTAGGAGTATTATCAAAAACTACAGAGGCGAATATGAATTATTGGATTTGGATGATTTAGATTTGGACAAAGCGCTGAATCTTGTAATTAAACAAGAAGGGAAGTATGTACCGACATTTTGCGGTTTATTATTGATTGGAAAAACAGAAGCGATAAAAAAGCATATGCCTACATCTGAATCGTCTATTCAGATTATGAGCGGCAGCGATATAAAAGTTAACCAAAACTTTTATGGATCTATTATATCGTCTTTTGAAAAAATCAATGAATACTTTATGGCTTGGAATAAAAGCGAAGAAATGGAAGTTGGATTATTCAGGTATACGATCCCGGACTATGATCCACGTGCATTTCGAGAAGCTTTGGTAAATGCTTTTTGTCATCGAGATTATTCTATTTTGGGCAGAGTTTTGATACAAATTAATAATGACGGTATGACTATCAGCAATCCAGGTGGTTTTATTGAAGGTATCACAGCAGATAATCTGTTGGATGCGATTCCGCAGGGAAGGAATCCTTTATTAGCCACTGCGCTGAAAAGAATCGGCTTAGCAGAAAGGACCGGCAGAGGAATAGACAGAATATATGAAGGCTCGTTATTATACGGAAGATTATTACCGGATTATTCTCGATCAAGTGCGAAAAATGTAATCTTATTTATCCCGAAGGGACCGACTGATAAAGAGTTCATTAAGATGATCTCAAGTGAACAGGAAAAAACCGGTAATACACTGCCAATATATTCCTTGTTGATTCTTAATCACTTAAAAGGAGTCCCGAAATCACAAATCAAGGAAATAGCAACTTCCCTTAAATTATCAGAGAGTTCCGTGCGGGTAACCATTGAATCTTTAGTGGCAGCCGGAATTGTTGAAGCGGTTGGACAAAGCCGCGGAAGATACTATATGCTCAGTTCTAAGTATTATAGAAAAGCAAATGATACCATTAGATATGTTCGTCATAAGGATATTGATCCGATAAGATACGAAGAACTGGTTTTAGAACTGGCCAGAACCAAAGGGGACATTCGACGAGCTGATGTAATGGAACTGTTACATATTAATGGTGCTCAGGCATATCGCATTTTAAAAAAGTTGGAAGATTCCGGTAAAATACTTCAAAAAGGAAAGGGTGCGGGAGTTAAGTACTATCTGACATAAACTGTACTTCTTCGCTATTGTAAAAACAAATCACCATATATTTTCCAACTAAGCCGTAATAATATTAAGTTAAAATACAGGAACCACTGACCCGACCTCCAAAAGTTAGACCAAGAATCTAAGTTTTGGAGGTCGGACCTTTTATGTCAAAACATAGTTTCAAATTCAGTAAAAAATCTTAACAGAGTATAATCATCTCTTCACCTTTTCACATGATAACAGTCCTTTCATGGCAGATTTATGTATGATTCTGTGAACGGTTCTGCACCTCGTCAATGAGAATGCTACCCTAACTTTCAAGTATATTATAAACTCCGTTTCATATCGAATTCAAACGAACAATCTTTGATTCTCATTATGCATCAGGAGTTTCAAAAGCGTTCCGCTCAGGATCCGTTTGGATACCGCATCGGGAAAGTATACGCAATATCTGCTGACATCACTGATGGTGATCCTTTTTTCTCTGGCATATTCGTA
>JAFRDE010000015.1 GCA_017403985.1 Ruminococcus sp.
CTTGATGGTCTGCAGGATGAGTTCCGAGCCGTTGACGTGGCACGCGGTGCCCTGGCACAGCATGATCAGGTACTTGCCGACCGGCTCAAAACGGAACTGGGTGTAGAACGTGCCCACGCCCATGATCTCGCTCGTCGCGATGCCTGTCTTCTCGCTGATTAGCTCGATCGCTTCCTTCGGCAGATAGCCGTAGATATCCTGCGTGTGCTGCAGGATCGTGATAAGACTGCCCTTTACCGACGCATACTCGCTGAGTACGCCGTCGAGCAGGGACAAGTCGATGTTTTCTTTCATGTATAGTCCTCCAATACACTCAGTCGGTTGAGATGCGATAGAAAGCAACTACTCCACTTTGTGGGATTGCCACGGTCGCAGGCTCCCTCGCAATGACTGTGTATAAATACGTCAAAAGCGCACTCTCACTTTTGACAGGAGAGCGCGCTTGATGTTCAATTTGTTGTTATCAGACAACACCCTGAGCGAGCATAGCCTCGGCAACCTTCTCGAAGCCTGCGATATTAGCGCCGGCAACATAGTCGCCTTCACAGCCGTACTTCTTAGCGGCAGCGTCAAGGTTACGGAAGATGTTGATCATGATCTGCTCGAGCTTCTGATCGACCTCTTCGAAGGTCCAGGAAAGTCTCTCGGAGTTCTGGCTCATTTCCAGAGCGGAGGTAGCAACGCCGCCGGCGTTCGCAGCCTTACCGGGCGCAAAGAGCACGCCGTTCTTCTGGAAGTATTCGGTAGCCTCAAGGGTAGTGGGCATGTTAGCGCCTTCCGCTACGGCTGTAACGCCGTTCGCGACCAGCGTCTTCGCAGCGTCGAGACCCAGCTCGTTCTGGGTAGCGCAGGGCAGCGCGATGTCGCACTTGATATCCCATACGTTGGAGCCTTCCGCCTTCTTATCGTGATATTCAGCCGAAGGACGGGCAGCAGCATACGCGTCGAGACGAGCGCGCTTGACTTCCTTGACGTCCTTCAGGGTAGCGACGTCGATGCCCTCGGGATCATAGATCCAGCCGGTGGAATCGGAGCAGGTAACGACCTTCGCGCCGAGCTGCTGAGCCTTCTGGATCGCATAGATCGCAACGTTGCCCGCGCCGGAAACGCAGATGGTCTTGCCCGCGATATCGATGCCGTTGGTCTTGAGCATCTCACGGGTGAGATAGAGCAGACCGTAGCCGGTAGCCTCGGTACGAGCCAGAGAACCGCCGAAGGTCAGACCCTTACCGGTGAGAACGCCCTCAAAGCAGTTTCTCAGGCGCTTATACTGACCGAACATGAAGCCGATCTCTCTGCCGCCGGTACCGATGTCGCCCGCGGGAACGTCGGTGTCAGCGCCGATATGACGGAACAGCTCAGTCATAAAGCTCTGGCAGAAACGCATGATCTCCATGTCGGACTTGCCCTTGGGGTCGAAGTCGGAGCCGCCCTTACCGCCGCCGATCGGCAGACCGGTCAGGGAGTTCTTGAAGATCTGTTCAAAGCCGAGGAACTTGATGATGCCGAGATAAACAGACGGATGCAGACGGATGCCGCCCTTATACGGACCGATTGCGGAGTTGAACTGTACACGGTAACCGGTGTTGACCTGTACCTGACCGTTGTCGTCTACCCACGGAATGCGGAACTTGATCTGACGCTCAGGCTCACAGATACGCTCTAACAGCGCCTGCTTCTTGTACAGCTCCTCGTTAGCCGCGATCACGGGGCGAAGAGAGTTGAGCACTTCTTCTACCGCCTGCAGGAACTCAGGCTCGGCTGCATTTTTTTCTTTTACTTTTGCCAGTACTTCATCTACATAAGACATAATATTGTTTCCTCCAAACAAAATAATATGCTGAAATAAAAAAGAAGGCACCTCGGACCAAGTGTCCGAGACGCCTTTGTCTCAACAGCACGAATTATACGCCTAATCAGATTAATTGTCAAGCGTTTATCCGAAAATTTTATGAAACTGTCCAATTGATTTTGCAGGATGACCGCCCTTTTCTTGCAAAATGCGAAAAACCGGCCGTTGGGGATTGACAGAAAAAAGCTCATATGTTAAAGTATTATCTGAACAAAGGCGTTCATTTATGACTGTGTTTCGGCGCAGCTCTAAATGTCGCCTTTTTTGTTTTTGCAGAGATGATCAAAGAATTATCATATCGTTGACTTTATATTTCGAAACGAGGTAGAAGCATGAATACGACCGAACAGGAATTGATGACATACATCGAAGAGGAGGACGTCAAGTTTATCCGTCTTTCCTTCTGCGATATCTACGGTGTGCAAAAGAATATCTCCATCCAGCGCAGCGAGCTGCCGAGAGCCCTCGAAAAAGGCATCGGGATCGACGCCTCCTATCTCAACGGCTTCGGCGGCGACTACGGCAGGGATATCTGGCTGCATCCGGAAGCGGACACCATCACCGTGCTGCCGTGGCGTCCGGAGCACGGCAAGGTCGTGCGCATGTTCTGTACGCTGACCTATGAGGACGGCACCCCCGTCGAGACCGATACCCGCGCTATGCTGCGTCAGGCGGTCAAATACGCGAAGTCGAAGGGATATCGCTTCCACTTTAAATCCGAGATGCAATTCTACCTGTTCAAAACGGACACCGACGGCAACAGCACCGGCGAGCCCTATGATCACGCGGGATATATGGATATCGCACCCCTCGACAAGGGAGAGAACGTGCGCCGCGAGATATGCCTGACACTCGAGCAGATGGGGATCAAGCCCGAAAGCTCCCACCATGAGGCGGGACCGGGACAAAACGAGATCGACTTCCGCTATTCCGATCCGATCACCGCGGCGGACAACACCGTGACCTTCTTAAGCGTCGTGCGCACGCTCGCCGCGCATAACGGTCTGCACGCGGACTTCTCACCGAAGCCGTTCAAGGACAAGGCAGGCTCCGCGCTGCACATCACCGTAGCCGTTAAGACAAAGTCGGGCGAGGACGTCACGGATCCCGCTATCGCAGGAATCCTGCACAATATCGCCGGTATGACCGTTTTTCTCAATTCGACCGCCGAGTCCTATAAACGCTTCGGAAAGCATAAAGCGCCGAAATTCATCACCTGGTCGCAAACCAACCGCGCGCAGTTAGTATTTGCCCGCGTTGCCGATACCGGAGTACGCTGTCTGCAGCTGAGGTCTCCCGATCCCGAGGCGAATCCGTATCTTGCGTATACGCTGATGATATACGCGATCCTGGACGGCATTGAGAACAGCAGAGAGCTGCCGGCGCCGACCGACGCATTTGTTTCGGAGACAGTCGGCGAAATTCCCGCCAAGCTGCCCGACTGTCTGGAAAAGGCACGCGCGGAAGCGAAAAATTCACCCCTTATTCAAGAGTTCATTCCTTCGGCGGTTACCGAAATCTATTGTGAGGATTAATTATGTGTGGAATCGTAGGATATGTCGGACCGCGCGACTGCACCGATGTGCTGGTCAGCGCACTGACAAAGCTGGAATACCGCGGCTATGACTCCGCGGGTATCGCCGTATTTGAAGGCGGTAAGATCGAGGTCGCCAAAACCAAAGGCAGGCTCGCCGATCTGTCGGCGAAGATGGAAAGAGAAGGCAAGCCGCAAGGTCACGCGGGTATCGGACATACGCGCTGGGCGACGCACGGCGAACCGTCGGACGTCAACTCTCATCCCCACTCGGGACGGCGCGTCACCATCGTCCACAACGGCATCATCGAGAATTATAAACAGCTCAAACAGTTTTTGATCGATAACGATCGCACCGAGTTCCTCTCCGACACCGACACCGAGGTCGTCGCGCAGCTGCTCGACTTCTATTATGACGGCAACCCGATCCGCTGCATCCGCAGGACGCTTCACGAGCTGCGCGGATCGTTCGCCCTCGGCATCGTTTTTGCCGACCGTCCCGAGACGGTCTATGCCGTACGCTGCGAGAGCCCGCTGATCGTCGGTCAGGGTCAGAACGAGGTGTTCATCGCCTCCGACGTGCCCGCGATCATCAAATATACCAAGGATTATTACCTCTTGGAATACGGCGAGATCGCCATATTGAAAAACGGATCGGTACAGTTCTGTTCCCTGCACGGCAGGGTGATCGAAAAGGAACTGCATACCGCCGACTGGGACGAGGACAGCGCCGAAAAGGGCGGCTATCCGCATTTCATGATCAAGGAGATCCACGAACAGCCCACGGCGGTCAAGACCACCATCATGCCGCGCATCGAAGACGGTCTGCCGAATCTCGCCGAGTGCGGGATCACCTTCGGCACGCTTAGGCGGCTGAAAAATATCTTCATCGTCGCCTGCGGTACGGCGATGCACGCCGGCATGGTCGGCAAATATGTGATCGAAAAGCTCGCGCGCGTACCCGTCACGGTCGATATCGCCAGCGAATTCCGCTACCGCGATCCGATGCTCAGCCGCGACGACTTAGTCATCATCATCAGCCAGAGCGGCGAGACAGCCGACAGCAAGGCGGTGCTGAACCTCGCCAAGGAACGCGGCGCCAGAACCCTCGCCATCGTCAACGTCAAGGGCAGCTCCATCGCGAGAGAAGCGGATATGGTCATCTATACCCACGCGGGTCCCGAGATCGCTGTCGCCTCCACCAAAGCCTATATGGTACAGTTAGCGGTCATGTATCTCTTCGCGTTTGAAACCGCGATCGCCAAAGGCAGGATCGACGAAACGGAATGCCGCCACCTGACCGCGGAGCTTGTCAGGATGCCCAAGATCATCGAGCAGACGATCAACGCAGTCGTCGACGTCTGTCAGTATGTTTCCACCAAGCTGATCACCGCCGACAGCCTCTTATATATCGGGCGCGGACTGGACTACGCGCTCTCGATGGAGGGTTCCCTCAAGCTCAAGGAAATCAGCTATATCCACTCCGAAAGCTACGCGGCAGGCGAGCTGAAGCACGGCACGATCTCGCTGATCACGGAGGGTATGCCCGTGATCGCGGTCGCAACGCAGAACACCCTGCTCGAAAAGACCGTCAGCAACATCAAGGAGGTCAAAGCGCGCGGCGCGATGACGATCGTGATATGCGATGAAAACGCGGATATTGACAAGGATGCGGCGGATTACATGATCCGCATCCCGCAGATCAGCGAAATGCTGATGCCGATGGTCGCGACAGTGCCCATGCAGCTGCTCGCGTACTACACCTCGGTCAACAAGGGCAACGACGTTGATAAGCCGAGAAACTTGGCGAAATCCGTTACAGTTGAATAAATCCAAAAAGTAAAGGCAGCCTGTGCAACAAAACAGACTGCCTTATTTTTTCAGTGATACGGTGTGAGATAATCAATACCCCAAAGGGCCCGCAATGACTACGAGCGGCCCAGCAGCTTCCTGATCCTCTCTACCGCCTCGATCGTGTTATCTCTGTCGCCGAAGGAGGTCAGGCGGAAATAGCCCCTGCCGCATTCGCCGAAGCCCTCGCCCGGCGTGCCGACCACCTGCGCGTTCTCGAGCAGGTAATCAAAGAATTCCCAACTGCCCATGCCGTTCGGGCACTTCAGCCAGATGTACGGCGAGTTCTTGCCGCCGGTGTAGTAGATACCCAGCTCGTCCAGCGCGGACGCGATGATACGGGCGTTTTCTTTATAATACTCGAGGTTCTCGCGGATCTGGCGCTGTCCCTCTTCACTGAACACCGCCGCCGCCGCGCACTGAACGGGATAGCTGACGCCGTTGAACTTGGTCGCTTCTCTGCGGTACCAGAGCTTGTAGATATTGTGACCGTCGCGCTCGAGCTCCCTGGGGATGACCGTGTAGCCGCAGCGCGTGCCGGTAAAGCCGGCTGTTTTGGAGAGAGAGCAGAACTCGATCGCGCAGGTGCGCGCGCCCTCTATCGCAAAGATCGAGCGGGGGCAATCATCGGTGATGAACGCCTCATATGCCGCGTCATACAGGATGATCGCATCGTTTTTGTTCGCGTAATCGACCCACGCCTTGAGCTGCTCACGGCTGTATGCCGCGCCGGTCGGGTTGTTCGGTGAGCACAGATAGATGATATCCGCCTTGACGCTTTCGTCCGGCATCGCGCAAAAGCCGTTTTCGGCTGTAGAGGGAGCGATTACGATCTCGCGTCCCGCCATGATGTTGCTGTCCACATAAACGGGATAGACCGGGTCGGTGACGACGACGGTGTTCTCCGTACCGAAGATATCGCCGATGTTGGCGGTATCAGACTTCGCTCCGTCGTTGACGAGGATCTCGTCCTTGTCGACCGTCACGCCGAAGGAGGCGTAATAGCCGCTGATGGCTTCTCTGAGAAAAGCGTAGCCCTCATAGTCGGGATAGCCCTTGAAGGTCTCCTTCACGCCAAGCTCGTCGGCGCCCTTTTTCAGCGCGTCGACCACGACGGGAGCGAGCGGCAGGGTCACGTCGCCGATGCCGAGCTTGATGACCTTTTTATCGGGATTCGCCGCGATATACGCGTTGGTGCGCTTCGCGATATCCGCGAACAGATAGTTAGGTACGAGATTGTCAAAGTTGTGATTGATTTTCATATTTTCACCTTCCTGTTTTTTAAGATGTCGTTATTCAAGGCCCCCTTTCCCAAGGGGGCTGTCATCTGAGCTTGCGAAGATGACTGGGGGTTGCCAAAAGCTCTTCAAAATCGATAACTGTTTTTTTCGCTGCGCGGCAACCCTCCGCCCTATCGGGCACCTCCCTTAGGAAAAGGAGGCTTTATTGATCACCGTACACTGATCAATACCTGTCGATAATGATCTGCGACGCCTGTTTCTTGGTGATGCCGGAATCCATCGCAAGCTTCTCGATATATTTATGCGCCTCGTTCTCGCTCATATCCTCATTCTCGATCAGGAACCATTTTGCCTTGTTGACGATGCGGATCTCTTCGAGCTTGTTTTCCGCCTTGCCCGCCTTCTTTTCGATCGCTCTGATCTTTTCGCGCGCCGAGATCAACAGCGATATCGCCTGCTGAATCGTCTGCTGCGAAGAAGGCTTGCGGATGATAAAAACGCCGTACGGAGCCGTCTTTTGCGTGATCTCCTCATAGATATCGGCAGCGGCGAAGATGACCGCGATCGTTCCCGATTTTGCCGATGAATCGATACACAGACGCGTTCCGAACTCATCCCTGAGCGGCGCGTTCACAATAACGAAATCATAGGCTCTTTCCTGCAGCCTGCGCCTTGCCTCGCCCGCGTTTGTGACATAGTCGTTTTGAAACGCGCTTTGCGTGAGAAGGGAGCCTATTTCTTTCGCGAACTTTTCGGACGTCGATGCTACCAGCGCGCGGTAGACGATCTGCTCTAAAGCCATATTCTCCCTTCACCTCTTTTCGGCGGACAAGCCGCAAAATAAAAAAAGGCGCAATTCAAGAAAGTTTTCCCGAACAAACGCCATTGTTCACAGTTTGTATTATACCATCATTGATAAATACTGTCAATCCTTTAATACGTCAAAGCGTTAAACTTTTTTGACGATGCAACTTAGCTATCTGCTTTTTGTATTCCGCAAGATTCATCGACGCTTCCCGACGTCCTCAGCCGACGGTGTGATCACGACAGAAAAAAACAGCAAGCCGAGGTCATTTGACGGATTCCTTATTTTGTGATATATATAGTGGTAGATCATCAACACAGAAAGAAGCACACACATGAAACTGAGCTATCTTTACTATAAAATCGTCCGCGGAGCGCTGCGGCTGTGCTACCCGCACGCTAAGACCGTCTATGAGGAACAGCCCGACGATGAACCCGCTGTATTTGTCTGCAATCATTCCGCCGTGCGCGGTCCCGTCATGATGACCCTCGACTTCAAGAGAAAGCATCAGACGTGGACGATCTGCTATGCGCTCGACAGCAAATCGGCTGTCAACTACGCCTTCCACGACGTTCTTTTCGGCAATACCCGCCGCTGCAGATGGTTCTGGCGGATGCTGTCGCACATCATCGCCAAGCTGCTCCCTCCCCTGCTTTGGTACTCCGATACCATTCCCGTCTATCATGATAAAAGCATCATCAAGACCTTCAAGCAAAGCGTCAAGGCGCTGACGGAAGGCGAGGATCTGGTCATCTTTGCCGAATCGCCCAAGCGGTTCTCGGAGTATATCTGCGAACTGCAGCAGGGCTTCATCGATATCGCGCGCCTCTACTACCGCAAGTCGAAGAAAGCGATCAAGTTCTATCCCGTCTATCTCGAGAAGAAGAACGCCGTGATCTCCGTCGGCAAGCCGATCGCCTACGATCCCGAGCTGTCGCTCGACGAACAGCGCGACGTGATCGCCTCCTACCTGCGCGACAACATCGACCGTCTCGCAAGAGAGCTGCCGGAACACAAGCCCGTTCCCTTCCTGCCCGAGCGCTGGTACAGCGCCTACGGCATGTATGAGGAAGACGTCTACGGCTACTGGAAGATGATCGAAAATAATGAGTGATCATCCCGACAATACAATATCATCAAATAAACAGCAGGACGCCCGTAAGCATGCGGGCGTCCTTTTGTTTTGCCGACGATTCCCGATCCGTATTTTCATCAGAAAAATATACAAATAATATGAAAAAATCGCTAAAAAATAGGTGACTTTTAAAAAATTTATTGTATAATGGATTATGTATAAATATATGTTGATCGAATAACACCTGTCCGAACAGATAACCCATTTACTATATTACGGAGGGAGCGCTATGAAGCTGTTCCGAAAACCGCTCAGCCTGCTGCTGTCGATATGCATGATACTGAATATATTTGTTATTATCCCCACCGTTCAGGCAAATGCGGAGGGGTACAGACACTATGTCTTTCTCGATACCAATAATATCGAACACGGCACGGTAACCCCTGTAAATTTTAATGACGGCGGAACCTATCAGGAGGAGTACCGCTGTCTGATGAACGTTACGCCCGACGAGGGGTACAAGTTCAAGGCATGGCACATCACAGCCTATCCCAGCGGCAAAACCATCGAAGCCGAGATATACGATACCTATCACAGCTTTGTGATACCGGTATTTCCAAGAAAAGACGGCAGACAGAATATTCTGATCGCCGCGGAATTTGAAGAGATCGATCCCGATGAGCCCGACGGTCCGTATATTGTGAGCGTTTACAGTCCGGATCCCGACGGAACCGGCAGTTTCATTAGCATCGATCATGCCGACGCCAAATACAATGCCGGCGATCTCGTTACCGTCACTGTCAACTGGGCTCCGGGTACGCGGTTTGCCCACAACGGTCTGTATAACTCCGACTACACCGGCTTGGACGGCTATTCCCACGACATTGAATTTACCAAGGTCGATGAAAGCACCTATACCTTTATCATGCCCGCTACCTATGTCGGCACCAATGTGCGGCTGAGCTGTTTCTTTGAGTTTATCCCCTATCAAGTCAACTACGAGACCGATTTCGGCGACGCGCAGATATCCTATGAGGAAAGAGCGCGGATCCCAACGATTAAACCGAGTCTCTTCCTGTATAACGACAGTACAGGGCAATGGGACTATAAGAACTGGCCCGTGGAGACGCACAGGGATCAGGTCTTCCGTGTCGACACCTATAACAGGGACGAGTACTGCTGTACGGGCATCACCGCCGTTTATCAGGAGAACGGACAGACCGTCGAAAAGGATATCGTAACGGATTCCGGCTACGGCTTCGGACAGATGCGCGACGTCTACGGCAAGATGACCATGCCCGCCGCCGACGTCAAACTGAAGCTGAAAATGGAAAAGCTGCTGTATGTACGCACGGTCAACACCGCACAAGGCACGGTCACGACCAGCCTCTCCCGCACAAAGCCCGGCGACGAAGTGACCGTTACCGTCACCCCTGCCGCCAACTGCGCCTGCACGGGGATCAAGGTGACAGACGCCAACGGTCAGGATGTTCCGCTGTCTGCCGACAACAAATTTACCATGCCCGATACCGACGTCACGGTTAGCGCGACCTTTGAAATGGGTTACGTCGACAGAGAATGGGACGGTTCTCAGGTCACGGAAGAGGTCAAGGCGGTACCGGCTGATAAGCTCGTTGAGATAACCTCCGTGAGCAACCACACGCTCCAATCCGGCAATTGGTATGTCGTCAGGGGCAACGTGACGTTCAACGACAGACTGAATGTCAACGGCGACGTGAACATCGTCCTCTGCGACGGCGCGACGCTGAATGCGAACAACGGTATCAGCGTCAACAACGGCGCCTCGCTGCATATCTACGACCAGCAGGGCGGCACCGGCAAGCTCACCGCAACGTCCCATCGGCTCGACAACGGATCGGCGTCCATGAAGAACGCCGCGATCGGTGCGGACAGCGGCAACGCGGGCAATATCTATATCCACGGCGGAAACATCAACGCCAAAGCGGAATTAGCGTGCAGAGGCGCAGCGATCGGCGGCGGAGGCGACGGAGCCGCAGGAGAAATCAAAATATACGGCGGTACCGTTGACGCCTGGTCGGATCAATGCGGCGCCGCGATCGGCGGCGGTCAAAACGGTCAGGCGAGCCATGTGAACGGCGAGGGCATCGTCATTTACGGCGGCAAAGTTACGGCAAAGGCGGGAAGCAACAGCGCCGGAATCGGCAACGGATATAAAGCGAACGGTTCAGCCGGTTCTATCGCTATCTACGGCGGAGAGGTCACCGCTTCCGGACACAACGGCGCTGCCGGTATCGGCGGCGGCGACGAAGGCAGCAACGGAAAGATCGATATCTACGGCGGCGTTGTGACCGCGATCGCCTATGATTCTATCGCCACCGGCGCGGCGATCGGCAGCGGCGGCAAAGCGAATCAGGGCGGCGCTATCAATATCCACGGCGGCACTGTCGCCGCACAAAGCACCTACGGCGCGGGTATCGGCGCGGGTGCAAACGGAAGCTCCGGAACGATCAACATTTCCGGCGGCAACGTCGTTGCATCCTCCTCCTGCGGAGGCGCGGGCATCGGCGGCGGCAAAGGGGGCAACGGCGGCAGCATCACGATCTCGGGTGGCGAGGTCACCGGTCGTTCCGCAAAGTTTGATAATGCGGGCGAGGTAACGGATTTCTTCCTGAATTATATCGGCGATATGAACAATCCCGAATTCGAGCAAGTAATCGGACCGGCTGTGATAGCAGGAATTGCGGCGATTGTTGAATATCTGATCTTAGATACCGAATACTCCGGCGCAGGTATCGGCGGCGGTCACGGCGGCGCCGCAGGCAGCATCAACGTCACCGGAGGCGTCGTCACGGCGATATCCGGTCTGGATTCTGCCAACGCGATCGGTCACGGCAAGGGCAACAACAACGTCGGCAACCTTTCGATATATAACACGGCAAAGGTAACAGCCGGTGCGAGCGAGAACAGCGCGCGAGCACAGCTCAGCGCGAACCGCGTTCCCTCCTGCCGCAATAACAAATACGCTCATATCGAGCCCTGCGGCCATTACGATGAAAATCACGAGCATCAGCTCGAATATATTGACGCGGGTTTTGACGGACACCGTCAGCGCTGCGCGTTATGCAACATAGAACAGGAAGGTATCTTCCCGCACGACTACTGGAAGGGCGGCGAGTGCGTCAAATGCCACCACAAGTCGAAGATTACTATCCAGAAAGTGTGGGCGGACGATCAGCAGGATCATCCCGATGAGGTGACCGTCAACATCACCTCCGTATGGAAGAGATCGGTAAACGGCACCGAAACCGACGATCTTGTGGTCACGCTCAATGAAGAGAACGAATGGAAGGCTGAGGTGCCCGCGGTCTGGGGACGCCATATGCTGACCTTCACCGAAGAACCGTGTCAAGGTTATGTCGCAGACAGCTGGACCTTCTGCAGTCCCAGTGAAGACGTCGATCCGAATAATTTAGAGCTGCCGGAGGAATACGGCAGCGAAGGCAGCGGTATTCTCGATTTGATCAACGACGATGACGATATCGACGAAGATACCTATGATGCGTATCTGAATATCATGAAGAGGGAGAACGCCGTCGTCAAGCTGAAGAATAAGCCAGCGAAAACGTTCACCTTCAAAAAGGAATTCATTCAGGACGATGGCTTCGACGACGAGCTGACTCCCGACGAGATCACCCTGAGATATACCAGCGGTCTGGACAGCGGTGAAAAGACAGTCAAAAAGAACGAGAACTGGACGGTCGTCGCCGCAAACACCCCCTTCAACGGCTCCATCACCATAACAGAAGACGAGATAGATAACTTTGCCGCCGCGGGCTGGGTCATCGAGGGCAACGGCACCATGGTGCTGGTTCCCATGAAGCACGGCGACATGAACACGGTCGTGATCCCGCCGCCCAACTATGACGAGCTGGGTACCGATCAGGTGACAAGAGACAGGATCGCGACCGCGCTTGAAGCAAACGACGTCACCATCACGGTGATCAACACGATGAAAAAGATCTATTCCGCCGAGAAGACGTGGGAGATCGACTTCGCCGATAAGGATCGTCCCGACGAGCTCAGCGTCGTCCTGCAGCGGCGAGACGGATGGCGTACATGGACGACGGTAGAGATCCAAACACTGGATCCCTCTAACGACTGGTCCTGTATGTTCGAGCCCGTACCCGAATCGATCATGGACGAGGATCCCACGACACAGCGGATCGAGCCCGTAGCGTATAAGTACCGCGTGCGCGAGCTGGGACCCAAGAAGAATCAGAACGATCCCGACCCCGACCCGACGCAGGACGATTTCCAGGAGAAGGTCAAGGAGCGGCTGGTCTATGACAAATGGGATCTCGATAAGGATCTCCTCGCCAACGCGATCACCGCGGCGACCGATCCCGATACCTACTGGCGATGGGAGCCGGATATGGACTGGGTCAAGGAGATAACGAAAAAGATCGTGATCCCTCCCCCGTCCGTCAAGTTCGAGATCGAGCAGTATAACGACGGCGTTAAGGACGTCAGGAAACATACGACCAAGTACATGGTCGAGTATAAAACCGAAAACCTCAAAACAAAGATCACCAACACCGCGGCGCTGGATATCAGCATCTACAAGCGGTGGATCAACTTCAGGGATAAGGATGAGACCGAGGACGGCAAGGACGAAAAGCCCGAGTACGTCTACCTGATGCTCGAGAGCAAGGTGCAGAAGGAATACGCCGAGCACGAAGGTATTCAGGAAGCGAATATTTACACGCCGGTTATGAGCGGCATATTGGGCGACTATTCTGTTCTCGATCTGCCCAAGGTCGAAGACGTGACCAAGAATGTGCAGGACGGCATTTCCTCCACGATGGGCGGCAATTTTGTTACGGACGCCGCCGCGGGGCTGATCGTTGATCAAGTCAAAAAGAAGTTAAAAACCGGTATCTGCATCGCCAAGGTGGACGGCAAAAAGCATGAAAGTCCCCTTCTGCAATGGTCGACCAAGTTCACCGTGAAGAAATACGGCATGGGCGATATGAAGCTGCCGATGGACTTTGCCGGCACAGAGCTGGTGACCGGCTTGATGGAGATGTGTATCGATGCGATCATCAAGTATTTTTACCCCGAGAGCAATATCCATATCCCGGTTATGTATCACCCGATCGACAGCTACTGGAGCATCACGGGTTACTCGCTGCCGATCTTCCGCGATTGGGAACTGACCAGCAACGTCATCAACATCAAGTTCCACGGCGACGACGATGATCACGGCGAAGTCGTCGGAGGCACGAAATACTGGAAGGGCGATAAAGAAGAGGATCGCCCCGAAAGCGTGAAGATCCATGTCTACTATAAGGAAGGCGGAACCGAAAAGGAGGTCCGCGGGTCACCTGTCGAAGTGAAGAAAGGCGACAGTAACGGCGAGAACGGATGGGTCTGGTCGCTCGAGATCCCGAAGGACAGTGAAGACGCAGGCAAGGAATATTACATCCGCGAGGACGTCCCGAATGGCTATACGGCGGAATACTGCGGCAAAAACAACTGGGACGTCATTAACTCGAAATCCGGCGGAACCGATCCCACCGAACCGACAGAGGCTCCCACACAGGCTCCGACTTCGGTAACTCCGACAACGCCGAATCCGACCGAGCCGAGTCCGACGACTCCGGCTCCCACACAAGCGCCGACCACGACTCCGACGCAGGCACCCACCACGGCTCCCACGCAGCCGCCCACCACAGCTCCGACACAGGCACCCACCACAGCTCCTACTCAGCCGTCCACCACGGCTCCGACCACAACGCCGACTGAGCCCGTAGCCGAACAAGGCAAACTGAAGATCACAGCGACACGTCCGGATTCCGCAAATGCAAAGGAGCAATCCTATGTCTATCTGGTTGAGGGTCCCGACGGGATCAGCCTGAACGTCGCGATCGTACTCAAAGCCGGTGAAACCAGCGGCTCCGCTGTCATCGCAAAGATCCCGACGGGTACATATACGGTGACGGAGGAACGTCGATGGAGCTGGCGCTACAGCGACGGCAGCAAGAAGTCAACAGCCGTTACCGCCGGCGAAACCGCAAATGTCACCTTCGATCATACATTAGACCTGTTCGAGTGGCTGAACGGCTACTCTCATCGCAGGTTCCGGTAGAGAAAACGTTTGACAACGATATAAAACAGCAGGGATGGCTCGCCGAGTCATCCCTGCTGTTTTATCCTGATTTTTCGAATAATTGCTTTATCCGTTGATTTCAACATTCATCCATGCCAGATATCTTTGCAGGACAGTAGCGTCAACGATCTCCACTTCGCCGCTGTCATCAACGTCCGCGTACATCAGCTGTTCGGGCGTCAGCTCCTTGGCGCCTGCCAGATAACGCTGGATCAGCGTCACGTCGATGATGGATACAGTGCCGTCCATATCGACGTCGCCGACAAGGTACTGCGGTGTATTTTCTCGGTCCGTAATCTTCAGCGCTGTTTCAACCTCACCGTCGTCAAAGACGAGCTTCATTTTGTGCAGTCCGACCGAAAGACCGACCAGCTCGGATTTTCCGATCGTCAGCAGCCCTTCATGAAAGACCATATTGCTTTCGAGGATGGAGCCGTGGTATTCGCCGTCCATATTTACAGAAGCCATAATCCCTTCGGAATCGGTCTTGATCTTCAACCCGGAAGAAGCGCTCTTGTCCCACTTGATCACGGGAGTTTCGACGGAGATCTCTTTCTGCTCGGGCGCGACATATTTGTCATAGTCGGCGTACGCCATGATGCGGTTGGCGTTAAGGGTGTACGCCTGACCGCGGAAGCTCTCTTCCACATCGAGATCAATCTGACGCGTAATAACCATACCGTCGGAGTTGCCGTTGGTATAGGTCAGCACATGCGTATCTTTATCATAATCGATAACGATGGCAACGTGAGAGAAGTAGTCGCCGGTACCGTTCCAGCCGAAGAATACCAGACCGCCCGGCTTGTAGGGCATTTCATCGATAGGATCGACGTCGACGTTATAATAGGTGTTCCACGGCATCGCGTCGAGCTTATGGTGCGCGTTCGGCGCGTAATAGACCTTCTTCTGGTCAAGGCTGAAGGTCTCGATCCACTCGTCGGCGCTCCAGAAGATACGGGGATCGACGACGTAACAGTAGAAATATCTCTTGAAGATCTCCTCATCATAGTAGCCCGCCTGATACAGGCACCAGCTCGTGAAGATCGCGCACCAGTCGTAGTCGGCGTACTGTTCGCCTTCACCGCAGTCCATGACGTATTGCTGCGCCCATCGGGTGTACTCGGTGTTGCCGGTAAGGTTGTCGTTCATCCGCAGCTCGGCGCCGGTCCAGAGCTTGCCCTCGGCGCGCGCCTGATCGAGATCGTAGCCCTCGGTGGCAAAGTTAGCGTAGCCCTCCTGCGACAGCGCGACGGCAAGCGTTTTTTCCATAGTGGTACCGTCCTTGGTTTCTTCGAGCGCCTGCATGAGCTTCGTGTAATAAGGAGAGGTTTTATACTCCTCAGAGAAGCGCAGATCTTCGCCGCTCGCGGAGACGGAAAATACACTCGTCATCAATACGGCGATCACCGTCAGGACACTGATGATTCTTTTAACTTTCATTGTAATTGCTCCTTTATCGGTATTTGCTTTTATTATTCGGCTGAATCTTCGTTAGCTTCTTTCAGTTCGAAGCAGAGCATCGTCATATCGTCGAACTGCGGCGCGTCGCCGACGAACGCACTGACGCTGTCGCGCACGCCCTCGATGATCTGCTTTGGCGCCTCTTCCTTATGCTCGTTCAGCGCGTCGATCGTCCTGCCGACGGTAAACATCTCGTCGTTCTGATCGGTCGCCTCGGGAACGCCGTCGGTATAGAGGAAGAGCTTATCGCCCGGATTCAGGGTGATCTCATTGTTCTTGTAGCGCATCCCCTCCATGCCGCCGATCACAAAGCCGTGCTTTTCCTTCACGATCTCAAACCGTCCGTCCCTGCGGTATACGGCGGGATCGTCGTGCCCGGCGTTGGCGGAAACGAGCTTCCCGGTGGAGATCTCGAGGATCCCGAGCCACACCGTCACGAACATATCCGCGCGGTTGCGGCGACAAACCTCGTTATTGACATAAGTCAGGATCTCGGCAGGCGTACCGCCCATTTTAGTGACGTTTTGGATGAGGATGTTCGTAATCATCATAAACAGCGCGGCAGGGATTCCCTTGCCGGAAACGTCCGCGATCTCCATCGCCAGATGATCGTCGTCGATGAAGAAAAAGTTATAGAAATCGCCGCCGACCATCTTCGCGGGTGTCATCGAGGCGTAGATATCGAATTCGGATCGGTCGGGAAACGCCGGGAACTCATCGGGCAGGGTGGTCTCCTGGATCGTCGCGGCGATCGAGAGTTCCGCGCCGATACGCTCTTTTTCGGCGGTAGCAGCGGTAAGATTCTCGATATAACTTACCATATCCGTTTCCATCGAGTCGATGGAGCGGGCGAGGTTGAGGATAACCTCATAGCGGCTGATATCTCCGAGCGGCTCACCCTTTTGATTCTCCTTTGCGAAGCGGGTCGCCTCATCCGAAACCTTTTTGACGGGCTTGATAACGCCGTTTCTGAGGAGCAAAACGGTAAAAAGCGTGACGACCGCTATCATCATGAAAACGCCGATCGCGATCAGGATGACATACGGCATAAAGGCGTTCGCCATCTCGTTGACCGGACGCTGTACGCAGAGGATGCCCGCGACCTCGCCGTTGTGATCCCTGACGGGAACCAGCGTGGTGATATGGGGATGCTGGCCGTCGGTCGTACGCATGCGAAAGACCGTTTCATACGGCGAATTTTCCTCATAGATGGCTTGATACTTCTGTCGGTATTCATCATTCGTGGTATCGCGCTGATAGCCGAGCTCCCACGGTGTGTAGTGAGAATCGTCGACGGAGTTGTTCACCACGTTGAAGATAGACACAAATCTGCCGTAATCGCTCGTGTCGACCTGTATCACATAGATCAGGGACACGTTCAGCTTATGACAGCAGACGTCCAGCTTTTGCAAGGTATCCTTATATTCCTCGGTCTCGCCGTCCTCCAGATAAGAGCTCAGATGATCGCCGTTCACAAAGGTCGCCGCGGAATCCGCCATATGGTAGGTAACGGTGGAGTATTCGTCTTTGAAAGCGCTGACGAAACAGCTGTTGCCGATGATGCATACGATAAAGCCGAACACCAGCAGCATCGCCACGATACCGCCGATGATACTCAGCGACATATTGGAGCGTATTTTTTTGATTAGTTTCATCCTGTCCACACTCGGTTAAGGTAAAGGGAATCGTCTCCCTTTACTTTATGGTATTATGATTGCTACTATGATAACCGATAATCGGTAAAAAAGCAAGGTAGGCTTTCGTTTGCAGATAATCGATTTATGACGGTACGGCTTTCGGTTTCCCGATGCCCTCGGGAGCCGAAAGATTTCCCGTATAACGTTGAATTGCGGAAACATCCATCACGGTGATCTCGCCGTCGCCGTCAACATCGGAGAGCGCGAGCGCCGCATCCGAAAGGATGATGAACCCGGCGATATGACGCTGCAGCCATGTCGCGTCGATGATGTCAACTTCGCCGTTCATATCAACGTCGCCGAGGATATCGCTCTCCGTCGCGGGAGCAACGGTCACCGAGTATGCCGTATCGGAAGGCATTACATAGCCCTCGTCCCCTTCTTCAAGCGCGGGGAGAGAAACGATGACCGTATCGGTCGCTTTCACGGTGACGCGCGTATCCAGCATCATATTCGTTTCGGCGTCATATACTTCATATTCACCGACGCCGACGCTCACTGTATCTGCCTTTACGGTATTCAGGCTGACGGAATAATCCCTGTCCGCGGGAACACGGAAGAAGCCGCCGCTGTCGGTCGGGGTAAAGCCGACCCATTGATCGGCGCTGTTCTTTACCGTACCGTTTTCGATCTGTGCGACCACGGCTCCGTTATCATCTTTGACATAGCCGTTGAACGCGGAACCGTCCGCCGTATCGACATAGACTCTGCGGTAGCCGTACGCCTGAGAGCCCTCAAAGGGACCGAAGTCGGCATAATAGCTGTCCTCCGTCTTGAGCCACGAGATAACGACCTCGTTCACGTGGTCGATAACGAGGTTCGCGGCGTTGCCGATCAGGGTCGCGGCAGCCTTCATCTGCTCGTTGTTGAGCGTCAGGGGGCGGACCTCGCTGCTCTGCCAGATGTTGCCGAAAAGCATGTGAGAGATAAAGTGCGTCAGCGCAAGGCAGGCTTTTTGACCGGTCAGGTTGGCGATCTCTTCTTTTGTCGCACCGGAAGCCTGCATCGCGTCCTTCAGAATACTGCTCAGATAGTCGGCGGCAATGCGCTTCACCGAATCGGCGCTCATTAGCAGGTAAACGCCCAGCTTAACGGATGCTTCGGCGATCATGCCGGCGTCGATACCGGTTGAGGCATACTCCCCGTCAGCGCCCGCGGCTATCGCGGCGAGCTCGACCGCTTTTTCTCTGAGCCGGTCGGGGCTGTCCTTCTTCTTGCTGTCGGACTTGGTGTTCATGAAGTAAGCGTACAGCGCGACCACCAGATTGAGGAGGTCATCGTCGTCGATAAGGGCAGCCGTCATCGCCGCGCTCTCTTCTCCGGAAAGCGACATATAGTAAGCGATCAGGTCGGATAACGGCTGTTCGTAAATCCTCGCGTACTCTTCCCTGCCGCCGGTGATCTCGGTCAGATAAGCTCCCAGACCTTGTAAATACTCAGCGGGATCGCAGGGGATATAGGAGCTGTCGTCGTTCGATATCACAACGGAACCGTCAGCGACAGCCAGCTTCTTGGGATGGAAAAATTTGGAGTTGACGGAATCTTCATAGGTATCGTGTACATCATCGTTGATAACGCCGAGGTATTCCGTCATTTTGTCGTAGCTTTCTTCCTTGTACAGCAGATCGAATGTGGGATCGCAGACGCCGTAGCGGGTAAAGCCCATTGCCTCCGGCGCCATCATGGAAGCCATATCGGTATCAAGATAGCGGGAAAAGATGCCCGCATACTTCTCATTATGGGGATCGTTGTTGATATCGGCGCCCTGAGGAGTACTGCAGGTATAGACGTAGAGATCTTCGGGAGCCAGCGTTACCGCTTCGCCGAGATATCCTGCAGGATCGTCGATCAGCTTTGCGGCAGCGAGGTTGGCGATCGTCGCGCCGCGGCTGTAGCCGACGGTCCAGACCTTGACGTCGCCGCTGATGTCCTGAGCGGCGATATAATCCTTTGCAAAAGCAAGGTATTGCTCGGCGCTGCGGTCGAAGCCCTCGGCGTTTCCTTTTGCGCCGATCACAAAGTTGTCACCCCACTCGGCTTCATAACCGGCGCTGCGGGGAACGATAGCGAGAAGCGTGTACTCCCTGCCGTCCTGAACGATCTTTTTATGCGCGCAGCAGACGCCGGCGGAATCCTTGGTGGGCTTGACCGTATAATCGTCATTGACCACGATATCCGAGAAGCCGATATCCTCCAGGATCGCTTTGACGTTGCGGTTCTTTCTCGCGTAGCCCTCGTCGGTAAACGGCTCGCGGGTCGAGCTGCTCGAAGAGATCGCGACCGTGTAGCTCATCGTGCACAGGTGAGGATCATATATTTTGCCTGACTTTTTAAAATAATCGTCGGAGTAGACGTAGTAATCCTCGTTGTCGGAATCATCCTCATACTCGCCCGCGGCGGGACGATAATAGAACGCGCCCTTATAGCAGGTACTGTCGCTGTCGGCAGACGTTCCGGTCAGCGCGAACGCTCCGACGACGCCGATCGAACACAACATGATCACAGCGAGTAATAAGGCGGCTGCTCTTTTGAACAAATGCTTCATCCCATTTTTCAGCCTTTCTGAAAACAATGTGTTTTATCATAAAACCCGAGTTATACTGCTGTCCGACAGAAAGCAGACCGAAAAGAATATCGGGTTTTAAAATTTAAAAAATTATAGCATATAATCTTTTGATGTTCAATATTTGATTTCAAAAGCCTTACATAAAATCTGTAGACAGCACCTGTTTTCTCTGGTACGATAATAAGGTCATAACATATTTGTGAAGAAAGGGATCTGCTATGAAAACGACTCACGAAAAGCCCAAGGCTATATTAAAAAAGATGTTTTCCCTGAAGGAGGACACAGCAACCCACGAAGAGATCCGCGACCGGCTGCTCTCGGGCGGTCAGATCACCGGAACGAATATGTGTGTTCTGATCTGCGCGATGATTATCGCTTCGGTCGGATTGAACGTCGGCTCCGCCGCCGTCATCATCGGCGCCATGCTGATCTCGCCGCTGATGGGCAGTATCCTCGCCATGGCTTACGGATTGGTGTCCAACGACTTTAAGCTGTGGCGCAACCACGCGATCGGCTTCGCGATGCAGATCATCATCAGCCTGCTGACCTCGACGATATACTTCCTGCTGACGCCCTTAAAAGGAACTACGACCGAGCTGCTGGCACGCACCTCCCCCACCTTCTACGATGTGATCATCGCTACGGCTGGCGGTATCGCGGGTATCATCGGACAGACCCGCACCGGCAAGTTCAACAATATCATCCCCGGCGTCGCCATTGCGACAGCTCTGATGCCGCCGATCTGTACCTGCGGATATTCCATTGCGAACGGCGAGTGGAAGATGCTCTGCGGCGCGGCGTACCTCTTTATCGT
Source organism: Ruminococcus sp. (assembly GCA_017403985.1). Classification (GTDB taxonomy): domain Bacteria; phylum Bacillota; class Clostridia; order Oscillospirales; family Acutalibacteraceae; genus Ruminococcoides. The sequence goes on from JAFRDE010000015.1 coordinate 21,048, forward strand.
GAACGCCTACTTCATCTTCCTTGCGTCGGCGATCGTACTCAGCCTACTGAAAACGCCGAAGGTGAGGGAACTGACGGAACAGGAATGGAAAAAGCTGCGGTTCCGCATGATCCGCAACACACTGATCGTCCTGATCCCGAGCATCATTCTCGGCGTATTGATGCTGAGAGGGTAAAATGCTCATCGCCCACTGATAAAGCCCGAAGACTTTCCTTCCGGATCGTCTTCGGGCTTTTCGTTTAAAAACAGAGATTATTTCTTCTTTTTCGTCAGCTTACCGACGCTGTAGATCGCTAAAGCGATAGCGAAGATGATGCCGATCACGGAGACCAGCGGCATGCCGTTCGTCGTCTTAGGCTGCAGATCGACGCTGGCGAGGATACAGGAGCCGATGAACAGGACGCACGCGATCAGCGACAGCACGACGTATTTGATATAGACGCCGATCTTCTCGAGCGGCTCGTCCAGACCGGTGAGCTCCATGTTGATCTTCATCTTGCCTTTGGCGAGTCCGTTCAGAGAATCCGCGAGCAGTCCGGGGATCTTGCCGATCTTTTTGCCGGTGCCGATCAGTTCCTTGCCGAGGTTGATCGCGATCTCTTTGATATCGAAGTCCTTCTTGTTGCGCTCGATCATCTTATCGGACAGCAGCTTGAACAGATCGAGTTCCGGACAGAGCTGTTCCAGAACGCCCTCGAACGTGAGGATGGATCTGCCGAGCATAGTGAACTGACCGGGCAGGGTGATGTGGTGCTCACTCGCAAGCTCCGAGATCTCGTCGATCAGCGTCGACATATCGATATCGTTGATGCCCTTGGTGCCGGAATACTTGTCGAGGAAAACCTGAGCGTCCTCGATCAGCTTATCACGGTTGGTCTTTGACGAGGTAGCGCCGAGCGAGGTAATGCCGTTGACGAGCTCCTCGGCGTCGCCGCCTAAGAGAGACAGGATCAGGTTCTGGATCGTATCGATGTCTTTTTCGCTGACATGACCGATCATACCGAAGTCGATCCAACAGGGCTTACCATGTGAGACCATGATATTGCCCTGATGCGGGTCGGCGTGGAACCAGCCGACGTCGAGCACCTGATGGACATAGTTCTCAGCGATGATCTGACCGATCTCAACAGGGTCGAAGCCCTCCTCGATGAGGCGGTCCTTATGTGAGACGGAATATCCGTCGACAAAGGACATCGTAAAGATGCGCTCCGTCGTCAGATCGTCATACACGGTGGGACAGGTAATCTTCTCTTCGTCCTCGATACAATTCTCTTTGAAGAACTTGGTGTTGTTCGCCTCGATACGGCAGTCCAGCTCTTCTTCGGTGACCTTTTCCATTTCTTCGATCACGGAGACCAGATCGATCATCTGACCTTGTTCATCTTGAGGTTCTTGATGATGAACTCACCGCCGGTGATGACCTTGTCGTCATGGCTGAAGGTGTATTCCAAGCCGTCCTTATCGCCCTGATTGGTCGCGACCAGATTCTCATCGGAGCCGATCATCTGGCTCATCGGGACCTTGATCGTGCCGTCGCACAGACCGCGGGTGATGAAGCGGTCGGTACCGCTGATGACATACACGGTGAAGTCGTTGTCCTGCAGATAGTCGACGACCTGCAGCATGGGCTTATAGAACGCCTGCGCGTTGGTCATGTTGGTGTAGCTCTCCATGGGAGTCGACGCGTAATCCTTGACATAGGCGTCGAATTCGTCAAGAGTCATGCCCTTGAACGCGGAGGCAACCGCCTTGCCGTGCTTGATGCTCAGATCTTCCGGATAGCTGCCGGTCTCAAAATACTCTTTGATCTCTTCGCAGGTTTTCTTCTCTTCGTCGCTCGCCTGATCCTTGTAATCGGGATTCTCCATCACGCGGTGGTACAGAAGCTTGTGATCAAAGTAGCCGGGGTCGGTCTCACAGCACAGGGTGCCGTCCATATCGAATACCGCGATACGGCTCTCAACGGGGATGAAGTCCGCGGAGCTCTCGTCGGTGATCGTTTTGATATACTCGGTCAGCTCCGATTTCAGCGGCGCCGACTCCGTCCACAGGGACAGCGCGTCATCCGACTTTTCGACAGCGGCTGTACTGTCGGCGTTCGCGGGAGCGGAGTATTCGCGTTATTGGATAAGCTGACGACATACAGACATGATACGACGATCAGCGCGACAGCTAAAACGCCGCGATCACCTTCCAGCGCAGGGCTGTGTTCGTTTTGTTTTCTTCCATACGGATTCTCCTTTTCTGTTTTTTGCAGATACAATTATAATGGATTTTTAATCACCCGTTAAGAAATAAAAGCGTTTCTATAGCGGCTTTTTCACAATAATCACCTTGAAACATCAGGCTTTTTCCTGTATAATAAACAGGCAAACAGAAGATCATTTTTGGAGTTGAAAAAGATGCTGTACACCGAGCTGACGAAAAAAGCGCTGAAGCTGTCCTTTCAGGCGCACAAAAATCAAGTGGACAAGAGCGGGATTCCCTATGTCTATCATCCGTTCCACCTTGCCGAGCAGATGGACGACGAATACTCGACTTGCGTCGCCCTGCTGCACGACGTAGCCGAGGATACCGATATCACCATCGAGGATATCAAGGCGATGGGCTTCCCCGCTCAGGTCACGGACGCGCTGGCGCTGATGACGCACGACGACAGCGTAGAATACCTCGACTATGTCCGGGCTCTTGCCGACAATCCGATCGCGCGAAAGGTCAAGAAAGCAGATTTGAAACATAACAGCGATCTCAGCCGCCTTGATACGGTCGACGAAAAGGCGCTTGAACGGGTCGAAAAATACAGAAAGGCACTGGAAATATTGAAATAATCGCAAAAAAACAGACGGCTCCGTGACATGCGGAAACCGTCTGTTTTATTATGTGATGGTATATCAGATCGCCGCGAAGGCGTTGTCGAAATCGGCGAGGATATCATCGATGTGCTCAGTGCCGATCGACAGGCGGATGGTGTTCTCGAAGATGCCCTGCTGCGCCAGTTCCTCGGTCGAAAGCTGTGAATGGGTGGTCGAGGCAGGATGGATGACGAGGCTCTTGACGTCCGCAACGTTGGCGAGAAGGGAGAATATCTTCAGGTTGTCGATGAACTTCCATGCCTCTTCCCTACCGCCTTTGATCTCAAAGGTGAAGATGGACGCGCCGCCGTTCGGGAAATACTTCTGATACAGTGCGTGGTCGGGATGATCGGGCAGGGACGGATGGTTGACCTTTTCCACCAGCGGATGCTTGCTCAGATATTCGACGACCTTCTTGGTGTTCTCGGCATGACGCTCGAGTCTGAGCGAAAGGGTCTCGACGCCCTGCAGAAGCAGGAAAGCGTTAAACGGAGAGATCGACGCGCCGGTATCGCGGAGCAGGATCGCGCGGATATAGGTGACGAACGCCGCGGGACCTACCGCGTCATAGAAGGATACGCCGTGATAGCTCGGGTTCGGAGCGGCGATGTTCGGATATTTGCCGCTCGCGCTCCAGTCAAACTTGCCGGATTCGACGATGATACCGCCGAGGGTGGTGCCGTGACCGCCGAGGAACTTGGTCGCCGAGTGGACGACGATGTCCGCGCCGTGCTCGATCGGACGGATCAGGTAAGGCGTTCCGAAGGTGTTGTCGACCACGACGGGTAAGCCGTGCTTGTGGGCGATCTCGGCGATCGCGTCGATATCGGGGATATCGCTGTTGGGGTTGCCGAGGGTCTCGAGATAGATCGCGCGGGTGTTATCCTTGATCGCGCCTTCCACTTCCGAGAGATTATGGGCGTCGACAAAGGTGGTCTCGATCCCGTACTGGGGCAGGGTATGGGACAGCAGATTGTAGCTGCCGCCGTAGATGGTCTTTTGGGCGACGATATGACCGCCGTTCGCGGCGAGCGCCTCGATCGTGTAGGTAATCGCGGCGGCTCCGGAAGCGATCGCCAGCGCCGCGCTGCCGCCCTCTAAAGCGGCGACGCGCTTCTCCAGCACCTCCTGCGTGGAGTTGGTCAGTCTGCCGTAGATATTGCCCGCGTCGGCGAGACCGAAGCGGTCGGCAGCGTGCTGAGAGTTGCGGAAAACATAAGAGGTGGTCTGATAGATCGGTACCGCACGAGAATCGGTAGCGGGATCGGGGGTTTCCTGGCCTACATGTAACTGTAATGTTTCAAATTTATAATTGCTCATGATAATGTTCCTTTCTTGTTTTGAAATAGATTGTTTGCGTGAAGCCGAGTCATCCTTCGCTTATCGACAGATCAATTGCAGCACTGTTTCTCGCTCACGCTCGGTCAAATAATGCAATTCCTCAGTCGGCTTAGCCGACAGCTCCCTTTCCCAAAGGGAGCCTTATATCACTAAAAAAGCCCGAGGGCTTGGGGCTCCCGGGCAACATGGCAGACTAACCTGACGTCAGCTTTTCAGAGCACAGACACAGCGTCAGATGCTCCCGCCATTCGACATACCCGGGAGTTCAACATTCGACACCACATCATTGTATCCTGATTTGCAAAATACACAGCTGACATTTTCGGTTCTCCTTCCTGAATGATTTCTGTCATTATCTTAACGACAACCGTATTATAACACCACTTACCTACTATGTCAATAGGTAAATAGAATTTTTTTGTCTTTTTCTATTTTTGACAAAAAAGAAAAGGCGGATCACTCCGCCTTGCTCTTGTTTTCGTAGTCATCCAGCGCCGCTTTGATCGCCTCTTCCGCAAGGACAGAACAGTGGAGCTTGTGGGGCGGCAGACCGTCCAAAGCCTCCGCGACCGCCTTGTTGGTCAGCAGCATCGCCTCAGCAACGGGCTTACCCTTGATCATCTGTGTCGCCATCGAGCTGGACGCGATCGCGCTTGCACAGCCGAAGGTCTCGAACTTGACGTCCTCGATGATGCCGTTGTCGATCTTCAGATACATCTTCATGATGTCGCCGCATTTCGCGTTGCCGACCTCGCCGACGCCGTCAGCGTCCTCGATGACGCCGACGTTCTGCGGATTCAAAAAATGTTCCATTACTTTTTCACTGTATAAAGCCATGATATCGCTCCTTATTTTAAAATAAACTCTTTCTTTCCGCTCATCAGATCGCGCCAAACGGGAGAAAAGCTCCGCAGATGTGCGACGACCTCTTTGACGGATTCGATGATATAATCCGCTTCCTCCATCGTGATATCCTCGCCGATACTCAGCCGCAGCGAACCGTGGGCGACGTCGTGGATGCGTCCGATCGCGAGCAGGACGTGGCTGGGATCCAGCGCGCCCGAGGTACATGCGCTGCCGGATGACGAAGATATCCCTTTCTGGTCGAGCAGGATCAGGAGCGATTCTCCCTCGATCCCCTCGAAGCTGAAATTCACATTGCCCGCAAGGCGGGGATTCGCGGCGCCGTTGAGAGCGCTGTGCGGGATCTCGGACAATCCCTTTATCAGATGATCTCTGACCTGCGCCATATGCGCGTTATGCTCCTCCATGTTCGCGGCAGCTTCCCGCAAAGCGGCGACCATTCCGAGGATACCCGGAACGTTTTCGGTGCCCGCGCGCTTGCCGCGCTCCTGCGCGCCGCCTTCGATCAGGTTGCTCAGGCGCACGCCCTTTTTCGCGTACAGGAATCCGACGCCCTTGGGTCCGTGGAACTTGTGCGCGGACGCGGACAGCATATCGATGTTCTGCGCCTTGACGTCGATCGGGATGTGTCCCACCGCCTGCACCGCGTCGGTGTGGAAAAACACCCCGCGCTCGCGGCAGATCGCGCCGATCTCGGCGATCGGCTGGATGGTGCCGATCTCGTTGTTTGCCGTCATGATCGTGACGAGGCAGGTGTCATCGGTTATGGTGGCTTTCAGCTCGTCCGTATTGATAATACCGCTTTCGTGAACGGGCAGCAGAGTCACGGTAAAGCCGTTGTCCTCGAGCTTTTTCAGCGTATGCAGGATCGCGTGGTGCTCGAACATGCTCGACACGATATGTGTCTTTCCCTGCTTCTTACCGATCATCGCGGCGGTCAGCAGCGCCTGATTATCCGCTTCGCTGCCGCCGGAGGTAAAGAGGATCTCGCGCGGCTCGGCGTTGATGATCCGCGCGATCTCGGCGCGCGCTTCCTCCAGCTTTTCCTTGGCTTTCTGCCCGATGGTGTACAGGCTCGACGGGTTGCCCCAAAAGGTGCGGATGCAGTCCGTCATCGCCGCGATCGCCGCCTCGCTCATTTTGGTGGTGGCTGCGTTATCTGCATATATTTGCATGATATAACTCCTTCTTTTTGAATGATCGCGTCCATTATACACCCTATTTGCCTACTGTGTCAATAGGTTATTATTTAAATAACAAAGGAGCTGTTCATCAGCCCCTTTATCAAATATCAATATTCCGTTCTCAGTGTATCGACGCCGTATCTTTCTTTGAATTCTTCGATGTCCTTCGGCGAGCGGATCAGCATGACTTCGACGAATCTGCCTCCCGCTTTATCCTTGAAGCCCGCGACCTTCTCCCCCGTGCAGATGGAGGAGCAGATCACGGCTTCCTGCTTCTCCGGATCGAAGGCGTTGTCTTCAAAGCGGCTGACGCGGTGCTTGAACAGCTTCACAGCAGGCTCTCCCCCTCGCCCATAACGGGGATATCCACGGCGGTCGCGTCCTCAAGGTGGAATGTCATCAGCTTGTTGCCGGTCTGCTCGTTATAAATCATTTCGAGGTGCGCGCTGCGGATCATCTCTTCGGCGTATTTCGGATCGGTCTCGAATACCGCCCTGCCGGTATAGCGCAGCCAGTGACCGTCCTTCTTGCACGCGACGATCTCCACTAAGGGGTTGATCTGCATCTGTCTGTACACGTTTTTGAAATCGCCGACGCCGAAGATCAGCTTGCCGTCCTCCTCCAGAAACGCGCCTAACGGTCTCAGCTTCGGCTGATCGCCGTCGACCGTCGCCATAAAGAATACGCCTGTTTCCGCTAAATATTCTTTTACCTTGCTCATGATATCTCTCCTTTGCTTTTTCATTATCATAACAGATTAATCATCAGATGTCCATTCATTCTTGCGCGAATATGGAAAATCAGACGGAAAATTCATAATAATGTCACAGTTGCATACTTGTTTTTTTCCGTAATCTATCATATACTAAGGTTAAACATCAGTTGAGATTGCCATGGGCTAAAGCCCTCGCAATGACTTATTAAAATGAAAGGATGTTGCATATGAGTGAGATCGTTATTACCGGCGCTAATTTCGAAACCGAGGTACTGAACAGTGACAAGCCCGTCCTGCTGGACTTCTGGGCTTCATGGTGCGGACCGTGCCGCATGCAGGGTCCGATCCTGTCGGAGTTCGCCGAAAAGCACCCCGAGATCAAGGTCGGCAAGGTCAACGTCGATGAGGAACAGGCGCTGGCGATGAGCTACGGCGTGATGAGCATCCCGATGCTCGCGGTGTTCAAGGGCGGCAAGTTAGTCAATCAGGCAGTCGGTGTGCAGTCGATTGAGGCGCTCGAGCTGCTGACAAAATAACAGGTTAGCTTTGGCACAAAAAACAGACCGTTTCAAATGAAGCGGTCTGCTTTTTTATCTTCTCAAATAATCCGACGATACCGGAAATTCAAAATAGGTATCGGGATAGGGCTCGTCCGCCAGCGTGAAATGCCACCACTCGCAGTCGATCGGCTGAAAGCCGCTTCTGATCATTGCGTGCCTGAGCGTCATCCGGTTTTCATACTGTTCCTCCGTGATACCGCGAAAATCGGGATGCGATACCTCGCTGAACAGGTCGAAGGGGCTGCCCATGTCCAGCTCCTTCCCCGTACGCATATCAAGCAGCGTCAGATCAACCGTACTGCCGCGGCTGTGGCTCGACTGCTTGGCGATATACCCCTTTTCAAAGAGCTCCTGTTTTTTCAGCTCCGGATAAAAATACGGCTTCATGCGGATATCCTGATCTTCGATACCCCATAAAACAAAATGCTTGACCGCGCATACCGGACGATAGGCGTCGAAAACCTTCAGCCGATAGCCCTGTACCATCATTTCGTTGGCGACCGACTTCAGCGCCCGCGCCGCTTCTTTTGTCAGCAGGGCGCAGGGCTCCTCGTATCCGTCGATCCTGTCCCCGATAAAATTATAGGTGGAATAGTATCTTATCTCCTGTATAATACCCGGCACATAATCCGCGAGCTGCACAAAGCCCGACGGATTTGCTGCCATGTCCGATGGATAGCTTTTCATAATCATCACCCTCGCCGTTATTCAATCGACTCGCTGACGAAATAAGTCTTGACATGTTCCTCTGTAATCATGACGGATTCCTGACGGAACAACACGCAAAGATCCTTTGCGATCTCATTGACCAGCTCCTTATCGGCGTCGATCATCGAGATAACGATCGTAGTCTCTTCGGTGTATTCGCCGTCTTCATGAATATAGCCGCCTTGATTGATACTGAACGAAAACGGTACTTTGTAACTGTTGCAGACCTGTTTCAATATATTCACATATCTGCCGGTCGCATGCTCCTGTTTTCTGCTTTCCGCATCATTCAACCCGACATAGATCTTTGTTTCGGTCATCAGCTTTTTATTCATCTCATAGCTCCTTCTGTCGATGATACTCCGTTAGCCAACACGACTTCTATTTACGGTTTCATCATAACAGAAACGCTTTGTTTTGTCCATAACGATTTTCCGCGACAGATGATGAAGGGGGCTATTTGAAATCAAACGCAAAAGGCGAACTGTCCGCTCAAGGCGTCCTTTGCCCTGAGAAAGCTCTCGTTCGCCGGCTCGACGGACAGCACATAATTGATCCTGCCCATCAGACTCTGGCAATACTTCAGCGCATCGGGCAGCCGCATATGATCCGCGGCGCTGCGGATACCGAACTTTTCGACATAGTACAGCTCCTGTCTGAGCTTGCGCTTATAGTCCGATGGGACGCTGACCTTTTCGTTGACGGTCAGTCCCGTCACCGTCTGGCGCGAGGCGTCGGTGATAAAGCGCGTCTTCTTTTCGTTGACCGTAAAGCCCATATTGTTCAGCCAGAGGCTCGCCTTTTCATACGCGCGGTAGAGCGGCACGTCGCCGGAGATCGTGATATCATCACAGTAGCGGGTATAGGACAGCCCGCGCTTTTTGCACCATTGACCGAACGGCTCGTCGAAGCACCGCATCACGATATTGGAGATCGCGGGAGAAGACGGCGCGCCCTGCGCGAGAGTGCCGTCCTTACAGCAGATCAGGGACAAAAAGTATCCGATCTGCTTCGGATAATACGGCGTAAATACTCTGCTGTGGACGTCCGTCATGCGGATGTTGTGAAAGAAATCGCTCAGGTCGATCTTGAGCAGGTACCTCCTGCCGGTATGCGGCGAAGCATTCTGCGTCAGGCGCGCCCCCTTATGATACGCGGTCGCATACTGCGAGATCGGCAGCTTATTCAGGATCTCGCGCGTGATACGGTACTGCGCCCACGAAAGCTCCGGCATGGGCGCGTCGATCTGCCGTGTGCCGCCCGTGCGCTTGGGCAGGCTGAAGGTGCGGTACATCGAATCGCATGCAAAGACAAAACGGAACGTCTCTTTCTTGGTCAACGAGAGAAATCCCGCGAGCTGGGAAACATCCATCAAAAACGGAAGACGGCAGTTTTGATGAAAGGCAAAGGCTTCCTCCATCGCCCGCTCCAATCCGCGTTCCACCACATATTCCACATCGAAGGGCTGAAAGATCACTTCGTTATGATCGATATACACTGCCGTTCACCTCACAATTAATCGGATAAAAACGATAAGGTAAAGGGAGTCGATTGTGGTTCGATTCCCTTTACCTTAAGGTCTTTGCGGCACTAACTATCCGCATAAGCGGTGTACGCATTACGCCGCAGGCGGAATGCGAGGCTTTTCGTAAAACCCGGGCAGCGACTCGCTGTCCGTCCTTTGAAAAATCAAAGATGTACTCTGCCGCAAAAGACCTTATCTGCCACAGTTACCGATCGGTTTTCTATGGTGCTGTTATTATATAACAGCCGATACGCCGAAAACAGCCCATCATATTATATGATATCTGTTCGCTTGATTTGTTGAAATATCCCCCGTCTTATGATACAATTGACAAAGTGAAATAAGGAGACCGATATGTACGATATCACAAAAGATTTTATCAATAATGAAAACGGTCAGCTCATGGAAGGATTTCTGTATGACGTCCCGCAAAGTATGATCCACCTGCTTTTTATCCTGAGAGAACCGAACTGTCCGGATGAGCAGACATTCTGGCTGAAAAACGCTCTTCACGGGCTGACCGGCAGGGGCAGGAACGGCAACAAGATCCTTAACACCTTTTCAAGGCTTGCCTGTTTCGCTCTCGGGAAGCAGAGCGAAGATATATTAGCGGAATGCGCTTTCATCAATCTCTATCCCTATGACGGCAAACCCCGCGTGTACCGTAACAGCGGCTTCACTAAAACGATCAACGCAATCCGGACTCCATCCGACGGAACAATAATGTATCACCGGAAAGACGGAAAAGAAATCGATATCACAACAATAGCTGACAAACGCATCAAGCTGTTTGAGCATCTTTCCGGAACCGACATCCGACACATCGTTACGGTAGGAGATATTTTTAACTGCATTTCCTCCGGAGATAACGATCCGTCACCCGAAAGGATCATTAAAAAGAACGGCGACTCATTCCGGATCGGATCATTCAAATGGGATGAACGCATCAAGGTTTACGAATACTATCATCCCTGTGCTCCCTGTGTCAACTACCGGCTTATTGATGAAGCGATTGCCGAAATAATCTCTGATTAAACCATCTGCATATTAACCCGTACAACCTAAAAAGAGGAAGCGATCCGCTTCCTCTTTTCTTTGTTTCTATTCTCTTATTTCTTATATTGACACGGCATAGAGCAGCCCTCGCATCCGCAGGTGCAGCCGCCCTTGCCGCTTTTCTTCTTTCTCACGATCACGATAACCGCCGCGATAACTGCCGCCGCGATCACGACCGTCAGGATGATCTCAACAATACTCATAACTCCCTCCTAAACGCCGCACAGCATACAGATATAGTATACGATCATCGTGACCAGATATGCCGCGGCGCACTGCCACACGACCATACCGATCGCCCATTTATGCCCGAGCTCACGCTTGACCGAGGCGATCGCCGCGACGCACGGCGTATACAGCAGGCTGAACACCAGCATCGCAACCGCCGTCAGCGAGCTGATCGCCGATTCGACGCCGCCCGCGTACAGCACCTTCGTCGCCGCTACAACGCTCTCTTTCGCGATGAAGCCGCTGATCAGCGAGGTCACCAGCCGCCAGTCGCCCAAGCCGACCGGCGTGAACACCGGCGCGATAAAGCCCGCGATCACCGACAGGATGCTTCCCTGTGAATTCTCCACCATCCTCAGATGGAAGTCGAAATGCTGCAGGAACCACAGCACGATCGTCGCGATAAAGATGATCGTAAAAGCGCGCTGCAAAAAGTCCTTCGCCTTTTCCCACAACAGCCGCAGCACGTTCTTCGCGCCCGGCAGGCGGTAGTTGGGCAGCTCCATCACGAACGGCACCGCCTCGCCCTTGAAGCGCGTCTTTTTCAGCAGCAGCGCGATCAGGATGCCGACGATGATACCCAACACATACAGTCCCGTGATGATCAGCCACTTCTGCTTTTCAAAAAACGCGGTGACGAAAAACGCGTAGATCGGCAGCTTCGCCGTACAGCTCATGAACGGCGTCAGCAGGATCGTCATTTTTCGGTCGCGCTCTGAGGGTAAGGTACGGGTCGCCATCACGGCGGGCACCGTACAGCCGAAGCCGATCAGCATCGGCACGATACTGCGTCCCGACAGGCCGATGCGCCTCAGCAGCTTATCCATCACAAAGGCAACGCGCGCAAGATAGCCCGTGTCCTCCAAAATCGACAGGAAGAAAAACAGCGTCACGATGATCGGCAGGAAGGTCACGACGCTGCCAACGCCCGTGAGCACGCCGTCCGTCAGCAGTCCGGTGATCACGGCGTTCACGCCGTAGCCCTCCAGCGCCGCGCGAACGGTCTCTGTCAGCGAATCCAGACCGCTTTCCATCAGCGCCTGCAGATTGCCGCCGATCAGCTCAAAGGTCAGGTAGAATACCGCCGCCATGATCAGGATGAACATCGGGATCGCGGTATACTTGCCGGTCAAAATGCGGTCGATCCTTCCGGAGCGCATATGCTCGCGGCTCTCATGCGGCTTTGATACCGTCTGCGCACAGACCTTTCTGATAAATGTAAAGCGCATATCCGCGATGGCGGCGTTGCGGTCGATACCGCGCTCATTTTCCATGCGGTGGACGATATGCTCCACCATGTGGAATTCTTCCTCGTCCAATTGCAAAGCATCCCGCACCAGCGGATCGCCCTCGACTAACTTGCTCGCCGCGAAGCGCAGCGGCAGCTCAGCCGCCAGCGCCTTATCCTCGATCAGGTGACACACCGCGTGAAGACAACGGTGCACCGCGCCGCCCTTTTCCGTCGAATCGCAGAAATCCTGCCTCGTGGGCTTTTCCTGATAATGCGCGACATGCACGGCATGGCGTACCAGCTCGTCGACGCCCTGATTCTTCGCCGCTGAGATCGGCACGACCGGCACGCCCAACAGCGACTCGAGCGTGTTGATATCGATGGAACCGCCGTTCGACGTGATCTCATCCATAAAGTTCAGCGCCACCACCATCGGCACGTCCATTTCCAGCAGCTGCATCGTCAGATACAGGTTGCGCTCGATGTTGGTCGCATCGACGATGTTGATGATTGCTTTCGGCTTTTCCTGTAACACAAAATTGCGCGACACGATTTCCTCGCCCGTGTACGGCGACATCGAATAGATGCCCGGCAGGTCGGTGATCAGCGTGTTCGGATATCCCCTGATCACGCTGTCCTTGCGGTCGACCGTCACGCCGGGGAAGTTGCCGACATGGCGGTTCGCGCCCGTCAGCTGGTTGAAAAGTGTCGTCTTGCCGCAATTCTGATTGCCCACCAGCGCGAAGGTCAGCACCGTGTCGTCGGGCAGAGGATCGCCGCTGCCCTTGGGGTGATAGCGTCCCTCCTCGCCCAGTCCGGGATGCTCGGTCTTCTGCCGCTTGTATTCCGCGCGAGCAGTCGCCTCGGGGATCGGAGTCACGTCGATCCTCTCCGCGTCGGCAAGACGCAGCGTCAGCTCATAGCCGTGGATCCGCAGCTGCATCGGGTCGCCCAGCGGCGCCAGTTTGACAAAGGTGACCTCCGCGCCGGGGATCACGCCCATATCCAGAAAATGCTGCCGCAGGCTGCCCTCGCCGCCGACCGCGTCGATCACCGCGGACTGACCCTGCTTCAAATCCTTTAATGTCATATCCATTCCACCTTTTGATCGGCACATACAGTTGAACTATCTGTCGGAAAGGCAAGAAAGTTAGTATATGCTAATCGCTCTGATTGGATTATATCAGCCCGCGCCGCCGTTGTCAACTGAAAGAGCATCACCAAGGATCTTTTCCTCTATCTGTCATTGCGAAGCCCGCAAGGGCTGTGGCAACCCCCACAAAAAGGAGCTGTCAGCGTAAGCTGACTGAGGAATTGTATCAATTGTCCGAGCGTAAGCGGGTGTCCAATCTTGTAGGGGCGAGCATCGCTCGTCCGCTTGGCAGAAGCGTTTCTCTCCTCTCTCTCGTTTTCACAAATGCAACACTGATGATATATGCCGTTCAACCGCGGAGCAAATGAAGCCTTGGCTGATAAATACCCTGCTCACCCTCAACCCTGTTCATTATATGAAAAGGAACCCGCCGCAAACAGCTTGCGGCGGGTCGTTCATCATTCAGCAGTATTTACTTTTTCGTCCTCAGTTTCTTCCTCCTGCGCTTTGAGCTTATCCTTTCCCCTCTTGAACCAGCCCTTACGGCTGAACTGCGCGCGGTAGATGTAGTTGAGCTGTATGCCGTACAGCAGGATATACGCCATAAAGTAGAGCCATACCATCAACACGAACACGGTACCTAAGCTGCCGTAGATGGACGCGGTAGAGAAGTAGCGGATATACAGCATCACGCCGATGGTAAGCACGTTCCACGCGATCACCGTCAGGAATATCCCCGGGAACAGCGCACGCATCGAATAATACCTTTTGTTGTCGAGCCTTCGCCACAGATAGAGCTTCACGCCGAGCGACAGCAGCAGCGTCAGCAGCACGCCGAACAGGAGATACGATAATACGATCATGAGCCATCTCACAAACGCCTCATGCCACAATTCCATCAGAATACCGGCTAAAAAGAAGTTCGCTACCATCACGGCGATACAGACCAGCATCATCAACATCAGCACTACGGTGTAGAGCATCGCGGAGAGCCGCTTGAACACCCAAAAGCGCTTATTCGGGATCTGATACACGCGCGAGATACCCTCGGTCACACAGTAAATACCTTTTCCCGCCGACCAAAGCGCCATCACCGCGGTGACGATCGTCGTGCCGGAGCTCGACTGGATGATCGAATTCTCCACGTACCGGAATAATATGAGAAGAATATTCGATTCGTCCTCGATTCCCTTCAGCTCTTCCGGTAAAGAGATGCTTTCGGGATCGTTCCCGGTCAGGATCGAATACAGCGAAAACACAAACAGCAGCAGCGGAACGATAGACAGCAGGATGAAAAACGCCGACTGTCCCGACAGCGCTGGAATATTGTTCTGATAGCTTTTCTGCAGAAAATTCCGTACATGCTCAATGATAAGGGCGATCTTCCCTTTTTCTTTTCCTTTTTCCAATACTTCTTTTTTGATCGCTTCTTTTCCGAATTTCATGGCTTCACGCCTTTACATAATATATATTGCTATTCTACTATATCGCGAAGCCTTTCGCAAGTCCGGTTCGCGCTGAACACAGCCATTTTTGAAAAAATTTCGGTTTTTTTGAAATTTTTTTGATTTGTCCCGATTTTTGTCCCTATCTTGTCACAGTCGGTGTGCTACTATATAGCCACAGTCAAGAGAACAAACGAGCACAACGGCTCGCGAAGATTCTTAATCCGACAGAAAAGGAGATAGTCCCATGAAAAACACTATGAACAACTCGAACAGAAAGAACAGCAAGAACACCGTCAAAATCGTGATCGCAGCGTTGCTGGTCGCCGCCGTCGGCGCTGTCGGCGCCATGGGCATCAGCGCGTGCATCAATAACAATAATCAGCAGATCCCTTCAAAAGTCACTGTCTCCACCGAAAAGGCGGACAAAAAGAACAGCGACGCCGATAAGACAAAGGAGACCAAGGTCGAGACACAGGCTCCCACCGAGAAAGCAACCGTAAAGCCCACCCAGGCTCCTACCGTGAAGCCCACGCAGGCTCCTACTCAGGCTCCCACACAGAAGCCCACCGAAAAGCCCGCTCCCGCTCCGACGCAGGCGCCCACACAAACACCTACACAGGCACCCACTCAGGCTCCTACTCAAGCTCCCACTCAGGCGCCTACCAGACCCGCTACCCCCGATGAGTCCTCCTCCATCTACAACACCCTGAAGAACGCCATCAAGGACAGCAAAGCGCAGGGCTACAAGGTCGTCAAGCTCGAGGGCACGGACGCAAAGGTACTGGTCCTCTCCTTCACCGATAAGGATAAAGCCGAAAAGACCTACAAGTTCTACAGGATCGATTCCAAGAGCCTCGCTTATTTAGGTAAGCTCAACGGCACCTCGTCCACCGCTTATACCGATAAAGAGACCGGCAGCTTCCGCCTCTTCACCGTACAGAAGGACGCTTACAGCTTCAATTCCGTCAAGGTGGAAAAGAACGCCGTCAAGACCGTCAAGCTCTCTTCCGGCGCTATCGAAGAAGGCAAGGACCTCCCGAAGCTCCCCGGCAAGACCGTCAGCTTCTATGAGATCACCGACTTCTCCGGTATCAGCAGCTTCAAATAATAATCAATGATATTTCTCAGTTTTCTCCCCTTATCAAAACTGCCTGTTCACAGCGAACAGGCAGTTTTATTGTGTATTCTTTTATCTCAGAAGGACGAGGAACCGCCGCCTCCTCCGCCGCCCGAGGAGCCGCCTCCCCCGCCGCCGGATGAACCTCCGCCGTGAGAACCGCCGCTGCTGGCGACAGCTCTGAGAAGGATCAGCAGGATCTGTACCCACAAGCGCATCGAGGAATCGGTCATCTTCACGTTCGGTCTCCCGGTACAGAGCATCCCCCTGCCCATCATCCGCGCTTTATCGTCGTTATTCTTGATCAGCGGGTTGACGCGCTTGCCGAATACGATACCGACGACGATGACGAACGACAGCATCAAACCGATCACGATGAAGCTGATATACTTCATCGGTTCGGCGATGCGGTTGCCCTGCAGTACCGTCAGGATCTGGTCGTACGCCTCGGCGGCGCACTGATAATAATCGCCGGTCGACGCGTAGTGACTCACGTTATCGGTGATCGAGCGCGCTAAAGAGCTCGACACCATGCTGTAGATCGCGCCGTCAGACTGGAAGGTGACCTTGCGAGCCTTCATATTGACGGCAAAGATGCCGGAACTGTCGTTGCCGTAAAGGTTATAGCGCTTATTCTTCGCCTGTTCGATCTCATCGAAGGTGTATTCCGACGTCGACCAGAAAACGATGTGGCCGTAGTCGGTGATGGGGATCATCTTCTGCACCAGCGCGCTTTCTTCCTCCGCCGTCAGCAGGTTGCTGTCGTCGAGGATCAGCGCCTGATAACCCGTCCGCGGGTTGGTATACTGGGCGTCGCCGCGCTGAACCGCTCCGACGCTCAGACACAGCGGGAGGATGCAGGCGGCGATCAGCAAACAGACCGCCCATCGGAACAATCTATTTTTCATCATACGCCGCTCCCTTCTTGTTGAACTGGGGCGGCTGACGCTTCGCAATCTCCGCCTGAAAGCGGATATGACTGAACATGAGCCAGAACAGCTCGCCTGCCAGTATCAGACAGCCGAGGTAGGAAATGATGTTGTACGCGGGGTCGAAATACGCCGTCACGACCGCCGCGGCGACGCTGATGACGACCGCCAGCGCCCGCCATTTGCCGTTCTTTTTAAATCGCTTAGCTTCTTCGGTTTGATCAAGACCTGACTCGGGATTGACGGCATTAATGAAACTGACGCGCAGGACGATCGCTCCGATCGCCAACAGCACCGCGCTCGCCGCGAGTGTCCAGTTCGCCTTGACAGACGGCATAATGAACATCGCCGCCGCGATTGCCGCTCCGACCAGCAGAACGGTCAGCAGTATCTTCCACGGGCTCACCGGCAGATCGGCACTGACCTTTCCGGTCTGACCGTTCACGGCGGCGTAGGTGATCTTATCTTTATTGCGGTAATTCATAAACCACACGGGGTAAAGCGTACGCTTCGCGGAGATCACCTCGGTCGGGATCTGCGCGTCGCCGGTCGATACCCTGATATCGCGTATACCGCCGTCCGCGCGGATGACGGCAGGCTCCTTTGCCAGCAGCTTCGCGCTGTCCTCGCAGATAACGTCCGTCGCCTTTTTATTGTAGTCAAGGGCGTTCACATCGCCGATATCGGCGTAAAATCCGCTCAGATATCCGGGCGCGAACGGCTTGTGCCCGCGCGGATCAAAGGGAGCGATATCCTCGCTGATACGGTCGTCAAACGCCTTGGACGCGTCGTGACCGTAACCGTCCAGCTCCAAGTCGATATCACCGGTAATACGGAAGGTTTCCGTCGTAAATATACCTTTTTTGTCACCCCTGAGGGTGAAGCTGCCTCTCTGGATCGCCTGATAGCTCCAGTAGGGCATATAGATGCCGCGGAACCCTTCGATCAGCTGCGGGTCGCGGTATTTGCGCGAAGTAAACAGCGAGCGTTTTGCCTCTTGGACATACAGCTCCTTGCACTGTTCCTTGGTGATTTGGAACGGGATGATGTACTCCGGCTCCCACTGCTGATGGATGCGGTCATACAGCATCGAAGCGCCGCCGCAGAACGGACAGAAGCCGACCGCGTCGTTCGGATCCGTCGTCAGCAGCTCGCCGCCGCACGACGGGCAGGTAAAGACGAAGGATTCGAACACCCTGTGTCCCTGCGCGTCCTTATTCATCGAGGCGGTGGAAGCGGGATCATACCGCCCGTCGCACGCGTCGCATACCATCAGCTGGGACGGGATATCAAAGCGCAGTCCGTTTCCGCATCCGGGACAATATATCATCAAAATCCTCCCCTATCAATTGTTTTATCATAAAAACTAAATGTCATCGTTACAGCATGAGCGCGATACCGAGCAGGATCAGGATCATCAGTCCGATGATGACGAAATGCCGCCAGATCTGATCGGCAAGCAGTCCGATAAACTCACGGATAAAGGCGTTCGGGAAGAAATACCACTTGGTTTTTGCGGAGATTCCCTTTGCCGTATATCCGTTTTTCGCCGCTAAGATGTAGCCGCGGAATATATGATAGTTAGTGGTCGCGAACGCGATCTTTACGCTGTTGATATCGGCGGGAGCCTGGATGTTCTCCTCAATGACCGCCTTGGAGAACTGCATATTCTCAAAGGTGTTCACACTTTTGTCCTCGCGGCATATCCGCTCCGGCTCTACGCCCTGATCGATCAGGTAGCGCTCCATCGCCTCTCCCTCGGAGATGACCTCGTCGGCGCCCTGACCGCCGGAGGGCACGAAGCAGGCATGCTTGCCCGTCTCTTCGAACTGGCGCTTTTCAAAGCTGAGCGCCGCGTCCGCCCTGCCCCTGAGCAGCGGCGTCAGGCTGCCGTCAGATCGGATCGCGCAGCCGAGGATGATGATATAATCGCGGTCCATCGGCGGCGTATAACGCGACGCCAGAAACGCGCATACCGACGTAGACATCAGCATACACTCAAAGTAGGTGACGATAAAGGTCAGGATATAGCGGATCTGATACCAGATCTCGGAATCGAACAAGGTGTATCCGAAGATGCCGATATTCAGCGAAAAGACGACCCCGATCAGCCACAGGACGCTGATCACGATACCCAGCGCGTTCGCTGGACGAAAGCCCTCGTGACGCATCAGCCAGATATTGCTGACCGACAGCGCGATCGCCATCACCAGCAGGAACGGCGACAGCAGAACGATAAACCACTCTCCCGTCTGCATGATCAGCGCAATCAGCGCCGAAAAAGTGTTCACGACGTTATTCAGTATCTTATACGTAACGATGACGAGCAGCACCGCCAGAAAGATAGCGACGCCGCCGTAGGCGACCATCGGATAAGAAAAGTCGCTTTTTTTCTGACATTCAAAGAAAGAAAAGATCATCACGCACATGACGGACAGCATAAAGGCAAGGAACAGATAACACACCAGCTGATAACCGTTGAAGTTGGTAAAACGATCATTTTTCTCGATGATCGTACCCATAACAGAAACGCGCAAATGCGTTTTGATGATCCTGTCCGTTCCTTCTTCATCCCTCTGTATCCCGATGGTCATATCCGTTTCGCCCGTTCTTTCGGACGCTGTGGGGATAAGCACCTCACCATCGTCCGACAGGAACGCATCGGATGCCTTGACGATCCCCTCCGGTTCGAACGATACGCTGATCCTGCCGAGAGCCGATTCGTCTGCATACAGAGTAGAATGTACGTCATAATGATCGCCGACGATATCGATATACTTGACAAAGAACAGGATCATCACCATCGCGACGATATTCAGGAAGATGAAACGCTTTTTCATTTTTCTCTTTTTCTTATCCTTCCGGATCGTCTTGCTCATGGCTCCCTCACAGAAAAAACATACTTATTCCGATTTATTGTAACATTAATCACAGATCGTTTCAACCGATTCCGAATTGTTTTTTAACATTTTATTCAACGTTTATTCACAATGCTATCAAGCCTTTTTCACAAAAGCCGCTTACAATATAATCACAGTCAAAAACCAAATGACTGAAACATTTTTGAGAACTCCTCCTAATCGCATTGTTTTTCATGACAAAACTCCTTTTTGACAAAATTGCCGTCCGGAATCCGGGCGGCAATTGTCGTTTCAAAACAGAACTATTCGGAGGTTGTCAGCATATCGTCCAGTATCCGTGCGGCACAGCGGCACAACTCGGCGCAGGGGCGCTTTTGATAATACGCGTCCGTGCGCGCCTCGGGATCTCTGCCTTCAGCGGTCGGCACGCCCGCTAAAAGCTCGCGGCAGATGATAGAGCCGTTTTGCTCCCTGAACTTTCCGGCAAATTCCTGCACGCGGCGATAATGCGCCTTCTTCGCTTCACGGTCGTCGGGGTCGCTGTACCCTTTGACCAGTCCGAGCACCATCGCGGCACCCGAGACCGCGCCGCATACCTCGCGCAGTCTGCCGAGTCCTCCGCCGAACGACGAAGACAGCATCGCCGCCGTCCTCTCATCCAGTCCGGTCATATCACCGAACGCCAGCAGGACGCTCTGGGCGCAGTTATAGCCCTTTCTGAAGTTTTCCTCCGCGATCTTGCCGTGGTCAATCATACAGTCGCCTCCGTTTCTGTGTCTATCATACCGTAAATCAACCGTACAGTCAACGACAAAAAAGGCTCCGAGGGCACGCGTGCCTTATCTCGGAGCCTTTGTGTTATCGGTTGAGATTGCCGCGGCTTCTTATGAAGCCTCGCAATGACTGTCTTATTTCAGGCTGTTCTGGATCGCGACGGCTACCGCGACGGTAGCGCCGACCATGGGGTTGTTGCCCATGCCGAGGAAGCCCATCATCTCAACGTGAGCGGGTACGGAAGAGGAACCCGCGAACTGAGCGTCGGAATGCATTCTGCCCATGGTGTCGGTCATGCCGTAGGAAGCGGGACCTGCCGCCATGTTGTCGGGATGCAGGGTTCTGCCCGTACCGCCGCCGGACGCGACGGAGAAGTACTTCTTACCCTGCTCGTTGCACTCTTTCTTATAGGTGCCGGCTACGGGATGCTGGAAGCGGGTGGGGTTGGTAGAGTTACCGGTAATGGAAACGTCTACGCCCTCGCTGTGCATGATCGCAACGCCCTCACGAACGTCGTCAGCGCCGTAGCAGCGTACGTTGGCGCGCTCGGTCTCGGAGTAGGGGATCTCCTTGACGACCTTCAGCTCGCCGGTGAAATAATCGAACTGAGTCTGTACATAGGTGAAGCCGTTGATGCGGGAGATGATCTGAGCGGCGTCTTTGCCCAGACCGTTCAGAATAACGCGCAGCGGCTGCTCTCTGACCTTGTTCGCATTGCGGACGATACCGATCGCGCCCTCAGCGGCGGCGAAGGATTCGTGACCCGCGAGGAACGCGAAGCACTTGGTCTCGTTGGAAAGCAGCATCGCGGCGAGGTTGCCGTGACCGATACCGACCTTGCGGTTCTCGGCGACGGAGCCGTCGATGCAGAAGCTCTGCAGACCGATGCCGATGTAACGGGCGGCTTCCTCAGCGTTCTTTGCGCCCGCCTTCAGAGCGATCGCAGCGCCTACACAGTAAGCCCAGCATACGTTCTCGAAGCAGATAGGCTGGATGCCCTTAGCGATCTCATAGGGATCGAAGCCCGCAGCCTTACAGATCTCGCGGCTCTCCTCGACGGAGGCGATGCCGTATTCGGCTAAAACGCCGTTGATTTTAGCGATTCTTCTGTCGTAGTTTTCAAATAAAGCCATACTGTGCACCTCCCTTAGTCTTTACGCGGGTCGATGTACTTCGCCGCGTTATCCCACTGACCGTAGTGGCCCTTAGCCTTCTCGATCGCCTCGTTGGCGTCCATACCGGCCTTGATAAAGTCCATCATCTTGCCGAAGCTGATGAATTCGTAACCGATGATCTCGTTATCCGCGTTCAGCGCGATCTGAGAGCAGTAGCCCTCGGTCATCTCGAGATAGCGGGGACCCTTCTCTCTGGTAGCGAACATGGTACCTACCTGAGAGCGCAGACC
This sequence comes from Ruminococcus sp., assembly GCA_017403985.1. Classification (GTDB taxonomy): domain Bacteria; phylum Bacillota; class Clostridia; order Oscillospirales; family Acutalibacteraceae; genus Ruminococcoides. The sequence goes on from JAFRDE010000015.1 coordinate 42,939, forward strand.
CTTGCCGAGGTCTTCCATCGAAGCGCCGACCAACAGACCGCCCTCAGAGAAAGCGCTCTGGGTTCTGCCGTAAACGATCTGCAGGAAGAGCTCGCGCATCGCGGTATTGATCGCGTCGCATACGAGGTCGGTGTTCAGGGCTTCTAAGAGAGTCTTGCCGATCAGGATCTCGGAAGCCATCGCCGCAGAATGGGTCATGCCGGAGCAGCCGATCGTCTCGACCAGCGCCTCTTCGATGATGCCTTCCTTGACGTTCAGCGTGAGCTTGCAGGCGCCCTGCTGGGGAGCGCACCAGCCGATGCCGTGTGTGAAACCGGAAATATCCTTGATTTCTTTTGCCTGTATCCACTGACCCTCCTCCGGGATGGGAGCGGGGCCGTGATATGCGCCCTTAGCAACCGGGCACATATTCGATACTTCTGCTGTGTAATACATAAGCTTGTCCTCCTTTTGTTTAACAATTTACCGGTTTCTCTCGTATCCGATGAATCCGGCTATGCTTATGTACATTATAGACTAAGAAAAGGTATAAGTCAATATAAAGATTGAGGAAAATGCCAATATATCAGCCGTTTTTCTGTTGTTTTGTCCGCTGAGGCAATCCCACAAAGCGGAACGGTACTTTTCGTGAATCTATATCATCATTTTCTTTACACCTGAGTCAAAATATGATATGCTGAATTCAGCATATCAGCAACGGTGATCCACATGAAAAATACGGTAAAAATCCTGATTCTGATAACGGCGGTGATAGTGATGTTCTCTCTGTTCGGATGCGGCAAAAACAAGCAGTTTGATATCGAAACCTATATGGATGCGCAGGAAAACACCATGCTGCTCGATTACTATGAGCGCACGGTCGGCACACCCGAGGAGCAACCTTATTACGAGATGGTATTGTATACCTATTCGGACACGCAGGCAAAGCTGGAAGAGTACGCCGAAGGCGGCACGGATCACGAAACGCTCACGGCTTACCTGATCCCTTTGGAGGGAGCGCAGGAAATGCTGACCGCCGTCAAAGAAGCGGGGATGGCAGACTGGAACAAACGCGAAGGGATCGCCATCTGCGGCAAGGCTTATGTCTGCAAGTTCCCCGACGGCAGGGGCGATTACATCCGCGTCAGCTCGGACAATATGCCCGAGGACGGCGCGAAACGCTTCGGCGCGGTCTATACGACTATGAGAAAATGGATGCGGGACGAGTATCGGGAGAATTGAGAAATCGAAACGACTCTCTTCTTGTAGGTACGTCGCTCGCGACGCACCGGATTACCGGTATTCGATATACAAATATCGGCGCTCCCACTGCGGAAGCGCCGTTGTTTGTTATCTGTTAATCAATTTTTCTCCCCGAGCCGACCTCAAAATGGTATTTGACGATACCGAGGTCGAGCTTGACGAAGGGTCCGTTCGCGCTGACTTTTACAGAAGGCGTATCGCCGTCGAGGGTGAAAAAGAACTTCTGCTGATTCACGGCGGTCGGCGCGAGCAGCGCGGCTTCGACCCCCTTTTTGAACCACTCGGGCATATCCTGTACGTCGGTGACCTCTTCTATCTTCTTCGAGCGGCGGGGGCGGCCGCCGTTCACACCGTAGCCGACCGCGATCACCAGCGCGAGCTTTTCGCCCTCGCCGATCTCGGCGGTAACCTGCCTGCGCTTGAACATACCCGCCCAGCAGGTGTTCAGCCCGAGCGTCTGGGCGTACAGAACCAGCTGTTCACCGACATACCCGCAGCGCTCGTCAAGGTCGTCCGACCGTTTTCCGATCATCGCGATATAGGCGGGAACATTGCCGAAACCGGTGAAGCGATTGGTAAAAGCGCTGAACACCGCGCCCGCGGGCTCGATATACTGCATATGAAGATCATATCGTTCGTTCAGCTCGCCGATACGCTCTTGCAGCGCCCGAGCAAGCTCAGGCTCAATAGGCTTTTTCTGATAGGCTCGCACCGAATGGCGCTCCCGTATCGCCTGTAATTCTGTCATCGATCTTTCTCCTCTTTCGTTATATCAGCGGGTCATCATCCTTCCCGCTCAAAGGAATGTTTTTCTTGTAAAAGTAAAATCGCCCGCAGTGCGGGCGATCATTTACATTCAGCTGTCATAGCCGACGATCGGCGAATAACCGAGCGCGGTAAGGATCCTCGCTTCCTTGCGCATCTGGTCGTCCTTGGTCTCCTGGTCGGTATAATACTGACCAAGCAGATTCAGCACGCCGTGTACCGAAGAAAAGACGATTCCCATTTCAAACGAACGGTTATACACCTTTGTTAGCTCGGTAACGCGCTCCACCGAAATGATAAGCGTTCCCAGACTGCCTTCCTCCTCGGGAGGAAGAGCGATCACTTCAGGCGCTTCAAAGCTGCTGACGCGTTTATCGTCGTGCTCGTGAAGCATTTCATTGTCCGCGAAGACGACATGGATGTCGATTCGGTTGTCGTAATGCTCATACTCCAATGCAGCGTGACAGCTGCGGCGCACCAGCATGCGGGTTCCCGAAGGGATCTTAATCACCGTCTGAGGGTTCGTAATAATAACTTTCAAATTGCTTGCCATATTATCTTCTCCCCCCTCTTTTTGATTGTGCCAGAATTATAACATAGATAACAGGCTTTGTCTATATTTAACAGAACGATTCATAAAACTTTGGCTATATTCGATATAATTCTTTAAGGTTTTTAGATATTTTCACTGTAAAAAAACGACGTTTTACCCCATGCTTAAGCCATTTTTTGAGAGGTTTGAATAAAAATTCCAAAGCCGCATATCTGCATATTCATCGAAACATATTCCATATATATGCAAAAAGAGCCTGCCCGGTTTCATCCGAGCAAGCTCCTCATCATGCCTGACATATTATTTGAGCATAAAGAACAGCGCAAAGGTGCCGGGACCGCAGTGCGAGGTGATGACGCAGCCGGCGGTGGACACGATGACCTCGTCGCACTTGATCAGCTTTTTGAGCTCCTTCTTATACATCTTGCAGTCCTTTTCACTCAGGTCGCAGGTGGTGTGCAGTATGATGCGGCGGGTATCGATCTGCCCTTCGAATTCGGCAAGACGATCCTGCATATACTTGATACGGCACATCTCATCCCTGCCGCGGTATTTCTTCGCCACGGTCATCGCACCGTCCTTGACGACGATAGAGGGCTTGATATTCAAGAGATTCGCGCCGAGCAGCGATACGCTCGAGCAGCGTCCGCCCTTGTGCAAAAACTCCAGCTGACTGAGCAGAAATCCTCCGATATTCTTCTCGGTCAGGTCCCCGATCAGATCGGCGATGCGCTGACCCGAAAAGCCCATGTCCCTGAACTCGCAGGCGCGGATCGCCAGCAGCATCATGCCCGCGGACAGGCAGCGGCTGTCGATAACATAGATCTTCTCATCAAACTCCTGTGAAGCGATCACGGCGTTCTGATAAGTGGAGGACATATCGGAGCAGAACGCGATATGCACGATCTCGGTATAGCCGTCGCGGATGAGCCGCTTGAAAAACAGGCGGTATTCCTCCGGAGTCGCCGCGGCGGTAGAGGGCAGCTCTCCGCGCTTGTCATAGCGCTCCATGATATACTCGGGCGTGATATCCAGCCCGTCGGCAAAATCCTCGTCGTCATACAGCACATGAAGCGGCGAGATACGGATATTATATTGTTTCGCGATTTCTTCGGGGATGTCGGCGGTACTGTCGGCAGTAATGATGATTTTGCTCATCAGGTCCACTTCCTTACATAGACATAATTCGCATTGAGGATTGACACATTTTACCACGTTAAAGGATCATTTGTCAAGCATCGCAAAAGGTTTCAATCCGACAGTGTATTTGTTTGACTTTCCCTATAAGATGGAGTATAATCACAGATAGACTTTTACACAAGGTAACGGGAGTCGAACCCCCAATCGGTTCTTGGCGGCAGATTTGCGCCCGCTCATCGTCAAAATCCTCGTGAATACGTCAGTATTCGCTGTGGTTTTTCCTCGACCGGACTCAAATCTGCTCGCCAATAACTGCTTCGCACCGAGAATGAGATTGTTTTCAAGGATTTTTCGGTGCAGAGGAGGAGTAACCCTGACAGGTTGCGATCGACGATAAGCCGATAAAGACTGATAACAACTCATTATCGGCGGTTGTGGTTCGATTCCCGTTACCTTAAGAGGTGCGATAATGTCCGGCAATCTCCCCGATAGCAAAAAAACACATACTTCGGTCAAGGATATGGCGTATGTCGCGCTGTTCGCGGCGCTGATCGCGGTATGCTCGATCATCAGCATCCCGGTCGGCACGGTTCCCGTTACGCTCCAGACCTTCGGCGTATGCCTGTGCGCCGCGATGCTCGGATGGAAGCGCGGAACGCTCAGCGTCCTGATCTACATCCTGCTCGGCGCGGTCGGCGCGCCGGTGTTCGCGGGGATGAAGGGCGGCTTCGGCGTGCTCGCGGGACCTACCGGCGGCTACATCGTCGGCTTTCTCCTGTCGGCGCTGATCATCGGGATCGCGGCACAGCGATGGGAGCGCAAAGCCCTGCCGCTGACCGTTGCCATGATCCTCGGCGTGCTCGCCTGCTATCTTGTCGGGACGGTATGGTTCATGATCGTAACCAAAATGCCGCTCGGCGAATCGCTCCTGCTGTGCGTGGTACCGTTCCTGCTCCCCGACGCGGTCAAGATCGCCGCGGCGGTGATCCTCTCCAACAGACTATCCAAGGTGGTTAAGCTATAATATGTGGCTGTTTATTGTTAACTCAACTTTACTCGGCATAGGGTTGGCGATGGACGCCTTTTCGGTGTCCATCGCGAACGGTCTCGCCGAGCCGAAGATGCGGCGGCTGAAAGCCCTCGCTGTCGCGGGGACCTACAGCTTCTTCCAGCTTCTCATGCCGATGATCGGATGGTTCCTTGTCACGACGGTGATCGGCTGGTTCAGGGTAATTGAAAAGTTCATCCCCTATATCGCGCTCGGACTGCTCCTCTTCATCGGTATCAAGATGATCGTCGAATGTCTTCGCGGCAAGGAGGAGGAAGCGCGCACCCTGACCGCTCCTCTGCTGCTGTTACAGGGGATCGCGACCTCGATCGACGCGCTGTCGGTCGGCTTCACGATTGCGGAATACGCGTGGACAGAAGCCCTGCTCGCCTCGCTGATCATCGGCGCGGTGACCTTTGTGATCTGCCTGTTCGGCTTATGGATCGGCAAGCGCTTCGGCGGTATCTTCAAGCGCGCCGAGGTGGTCGGCGGCGTCATCCTGATCGCCATCGGTATCGAGATATTTGTGAAAAATGTATTCTTCGGATAATCCCAAATTCATTATAAAACCAAACATAATAGAATGATACAAAAATCTCCGAGTATTACTCTCGGAGATTTTTCAAATCATTGAACAGAACAGCGATATCATCTTTTAAACAAATCGATTGAACGGCGATCTCTTCGGGACAATACGCTTCGCTGTAATTCAGACAGGCATAAACAGCTTTATCATTCGCCAGCGTCATTTGCCAGAACGGATATTTTACGATCACAGGCGTATTGGCTCCGACGCCGAGCTCCAGAAACAGCACATGATCGTTCTCGTGCTTTTTGAGGAAATCGGCATACGCCGCCGACGCTCTGTGCCAGCCCTCGTCCTCGACAAAGGTATCGTCACTGCGGAGATTCATCACAACATCGCTGCCGTCATCGGGACATTCGGGGATCAGCCCGGTCGGGATTTGCATTTTGATGTTTTTATCATCAGGCACTTGGAAAACGCCGTTTTCGTCTTTGACAAAGCCCTGCGCCTCCATCGCCCGATACACCCAATCCTCATTATCGTAGGTCTTTTGCAGTCGGCGGTTCACGCTCTGGAACAAGCCGTAGTCGCCCTGCGTATAGAACAGGCGCGCCTTATCGAATCCCGCGCGCTGAAATTGGTGATCCACATTGGTAGTGACGACAAAATAGTTTTTGTCTTTCACCAGTTCCAACAGCTCTTGATAAACCGGCTTCGGCGGGTCGATATAGCGGTTGAAATAGATGTGTCTTGCCCACCACGCCCAGCGCGTCTCGTCATCGGGAAAGGGATAGAAACCGCCGGAGTAGATATCGGTGATCCCGAAGCGCCGCTTGAAATCGAAGAAATAGCGGTCAAAGCGTTCGCCCGAATAAGTCAGTCCCGCCGATGTGGATAACCCCGCGCCCGCGCCGATCACGATCGCGTCGGCGGTCGACAATTCATTTTTCAGCCTCTTCAGTTGTTCCTCTCTTGTGCCGACGCCGTTGGAAACATGGCTGAACAGCCGCAGGCCGTTCAAGCCCTTTTGTATCGTTTCCTGATACCCGTTCGGCAAGTAATCATATTTGTTGTTCATTTGCCAGCAACTCCCGATAGATAAATAAATCCTCGTTCTTGAACACGTTGAAAATCACTTTTATACTACTGCCCGTTTGCGTCTTGTAAACTTTCACGGTATCGACGGCGATCCGCGCCGCTTCTCTCTGCGGGAATCCGAATACACCCGTGCTGATACAACAGAAGGCGATACTCTCCACGCCGTTTTCTTCGGCGAGCTTGAGGCAGGAGAGATAACAGCTTTTCAGCAGTTCGCAATCCTTTTCGGTCAAGCGGCCGCTGACGATGGGTCCCACGGTGTGGATGACGTATTGACACGGCAGATTATAGGCGGGCGTGATCTTCGCCTGTCCTGTCGGCTCGTTGAAGCCCTGCCTGAGCATGATCTCGTTACAGTCGCGTCGGAGCTGGATTCCCGAAAAGGTGTGGATCGCATTGTCGATACAGCCGTGACAGGGCTGAAAGCAGCCGAGCATCTGCGAATTGGCAGCGTTGACGATCGCGCCGCATTTCAGTGTGGTGATATCTCCCTGCCAAAGATAAATATCATCCTGAACAGGCTGTAGATCCGCTATATCTGTGATCCCCTTGCGCCGGTTTTCCTCCTGCAAATACTCGTCTTGAATACGCAGGAAGTCTTCGCTTGTTTCTCTCGGCATACGGATATTGAACAGCGAACGGAGCAGCCGCTTTTGGTTATATTCGTCTGCCGGAATGTTGATCCTTTCCCCGCGTTCGGAGAGCAGATATTCAATTAAAAATGCTCTTCTTTCTGCTTGTGTCATCATAATCGCCCTCTTTCAAAAAAGTGCCCTGCCATCATCATAACGGCAGGGCTTTGAAATGTCAACTTTTACTTTCTGACAACTGCTATCCCATGTTGACACCCGCTCCCCTATGTGATACAATGATGATGTATAATTATATCCTATATTATAATAAATTGTCATTGCGAAGTCCGTAAGGGCTGCGGCAATCTCAACCGATAATTCAGGATATACATATTCGGATAAGGAAAGGAAAACAACTATGATCACAGCGATGTTATTTGCCGGCGGTAAAGGCGCGAGAATGAAATCCGTCGATCTGCCCAAGCAGTTCTTAGAGGTAGGCGGCAAGCCCATCATCATCCACACCATGGAGCATTTTGCGCGCCATCCGATGGTCGACCATATCGTGGTCGCGTGCAAGGAGGACTGGATCCCCCATCTGGAGAACCTGATCGAACAGTTCAACGTACAGAAGGTCAAGTCCATCGTCCCCGGCGGCGCGAGCGGCTTTGACTCCATCCACAACGGCGTGGTGGCGACGCATGAATTTTCCCGCGATCCCGAGGACATCATCCTCATCTGCGACGGCGTGCGCCCGATGCTTTCGGAAAAGCTGATCACCGACTGCATCTTAGCGACCAAGAAGTACAAGACCGCCGTACCCGTCACCCCGTCCATCGACAGCCTGCTGTACAGTGAAGACGGCGAGACCTGCGGCAAGAGCTACCAGCGCTCGACCATGTACATCACCCAAGCGCCGCAGGGCTACACCATGGAGCGCATCCTCTGGGCGCACGATCAGGCGTACAAGCGCGGTATCTTAGAGCCCGTATCCTCGAGCGAGCTGTTCATCGAGCTGGGCGAGAAGGTACACATTTTCCTCGGCGAGCGCTTCAATATCAAGGTCACCACCCCCGAGGACCTCACCACCCTGCGCTCGCAGTATTATTATGAGAACTACAAGAAATTCGCCAAGGAGGAATTGAAGTATGGAATATAAGGTTAAAGACTACGTCAAAAAGAGTATTTACACCAACCTCGAAGACATCGCCAACGCCCCCATCTCCTGGGACAAGCTCAAGGGCAAGACCTTGCTGCTGACCGGCGCGGGCGGCTTCATCGGCTACTACATGACCTGCGGCATCCTGCTTCGCAACGATCTCTACGGCGATAACATCAAGGTACTGGCGCTCGAGCGCTTCGGCGACTTCGCGAAGAAAAAGTTCGGCAAGCTCTTAGAGCGCGACGACGTTGAGCTGATCGTGCAGGATATCACCGAACCGATCAAAGCGGAAAGAGCCGACTTCGTCATCCACGCCGCTTCTCAGGCGAGCAACATCGAATTCGAGCGCGATCCCGTCGGCACCATCAGCGCCAACCTCAGCGGCACCGAAAACGCCCTGAACTTTGCCAAGGACAGCGAGAGCGAGGCTTCTCTGATCGTTTCCTCTCTGAAAGTCTACGGTACGCTTTATACCGGCAAGCCCTATATCGAAGAAGATGACAACGGCTATGTCGATTTCACCTCCTACAAGAACTGCTACGCCATCGGCAAGCGCGCGGCGGAAACACTGGCGGCAAGCTACGCGAAGCAGTACGGCATGAATATCCGCATCGTCCGCCCGAGCTACATCTTCGGCGCGAGCCGCCTCGACGACGACCGCGTATGGGCACAGTTCATCGCGAACATCGTCCGCGGCGAGAGCATCCTCTTGAAGAGCAACGGCGCGACCAACCGCTCCTTCTGCTATGTGACCGATACCGTGACCGCGATGCTGCACGTCCTGCTCGACGGCGAGAACTGCGTGCCGTACAACATCAGCAACGAAGCCTCCAACACCACCATCCGCGGCTTTGCGCAGGCGGCGTGCGAGGTCTTCCCCGAGCGCAACATGAAGCTGGCGTTCGCGAATCCCGAGGATGAAGTCATGCCCGAGCCTTCGCCGCTCGACCCCACCCCCGAGATCATGGACAACAAGCGCATCCGCTCCATCGGCTGGGAGCCGAAGATCGATCTCAAAGAAGGCATCCGCAGAGCGGTAGCGATCTTAGAGGAAGCGTAACAGCCTCCCTTTCCTAAGGGAGGTGCCCGACAGGGCGGAGGGTTGAAAAGCTGTTCCAATTGATAATGACTTCAAAACAGAAAGCCATATTTATGGCAACCCCCAGTCGCTTCGCGACAGCCCCCTTAGGAAAGGGGGCCTTGATTTGAATTACCGGAGGAACCTATGCCTCTTAAAAACAAACTCAACCAGTATGAGCTGGATACGGCGCTCGCCGTTTTGCGCGATAAGCGCCTCCCGCTCAGCGGGTTACAGCAAAAGACCGTAGCGGTATCGGGCGGCGGCGACCTGCACCGCGCGATCGTCTACAGCCTTTTGCATCTCAACGAAGAAAAACAACTGAATATGAAGGTCGTATCCGTCGGCGAGAGGATCCCCACCCTGTACGAAGACGACGACTTCGCGGTCAAGGAACTCGCGGAGCTCGAATCTGTCGATTTCTTTATCGAATCGGGGTTCCTGCGCTATACGGACGCCGACGATACAGACGGCTTTTCGTCCTGTATCGACAGGGCGATGCGCGTGACCTCCGCGCTGGCTCAGGTGAAGCTCCAAAGGGTGATCCTGCTGTCATCCTCGGCGGTCTACGGCACGCCGGACAGCGAAATGTCCCTGTCCGAGAACGAGTACGCCGACGCATCATATGCACTCGATAACCTTTCCGCGATCGCTCTCCAGTGCGTGGAAAACATCTTCGCGGGAGCGGCGCATATGCACGGCTTTGCGGTCACGACCCTGCGCTCCGCGATGCTGATCGCGCCCTTTGACAAGCTTGAACTGACCGAAAAGTACCTCAAGCCGCTGACAGAGGACAAAAAGCTGACCTTTGCCCCTCACGGCAGGAAAACGACCTTTGTCTATATCAACGACCTGCTCACCGCGCTGTATTACGGCATGCTCCTGTGTAGTGACAATGAAGTATACAACGTCGGCGGGGAGGGCGATTACTCGCCGTTGATGCTCGCCGCCGTAACAGAGGAACTCTTCGGCGCTGACGTTTCGATCGCGGACGACGGACTGCGTCCGCACGGCTGTGCCGTCAACTGCGACAAGCTCAAAAAACTCGGCTGGACGCCGCTGGTGAATGCCAAGGACGGTATCCTGATCGCGAAAAACGCCCTCGAGGGCTCCGATAAAGTCTTTATGTTCAGCGATTCCTATGACGGAAAGCTGAAAGCGGTACAGCATACCCTGCTCGGCTTTCTTAAAGAGGTCGACCGCATCTGCCGCAAGCATCACATCAAATACTTTTTGGGCGGCGGCACCCTGCTCGGCGCGGTGCGTCACAAGGGCTTTATCCCGTGGGACGACGACGCGGACGTGATGATGCTCCGCGAGGACTATGAACACTTTTTGACGGTCCTGCCCTATGAGCTGCCGAACTATATCACCAACCAGAACACCGAAGAAGCCAACCACTTCGCCTTTACGAAGCTGAGGCTGAACGATACGATCTTATCCACCGAATTCTCGGCAAGGTTCGAGAACCTGCACAACGGCGTTTTCCTCGACGTACTGGCGCAGGATAAGACGTCGAACAAGCGCTTCTCTCAGAAGCTCCATATGAAGATGACCGCCCAACTGAGATGGCTGGTGCTCAACAAATGGCGCGGCACCCCGATGAACGCCAACAACAGATTCGTTTCCTTTGTCGGCGACGTCATCAAGGCGATCTTCCCCTTAAAGGTTCTTGAAAAGATGCAGAACCGCATGATGACGCGCTACAACAAAAAGGATACCGGCGTGCTGTACGACAGCATGGGGCGCAACGTCGAGCGCGGCGCTTATCCCGAGGAGTGGCTCAAAGAGGCAGTCTATACGGACTTTGAAGATACCAAGCTGCCCATCCCCAAGGAATGGGACAAGTACCTGAGCTATCTCTACGGCGACTATATGGACATGATCCCCGTTTCCGAACGTCACGTCAGCCACGAGATCGTCCGCATCGACCTCGGAAGATTTATCGATTATTAAAAGGATCTATCATCGCAATGACAGCGGAAATCCCACAGAGAGGAACAAAGCCTTCCTCTTAACAGGGCTGCCCGCATCACTTACATTTCTCTTAAGAGTTTCAAGGAGGAACAGCCATGAAAAAGATCATCTCTATCCTGTTGTGTCTGGCGCTGATCGCCGGTCTGACCCTGTCGGCGTCCGCCGTGACGGCCGACACCGCCGCCGTAGGCGATAACGACGTCTACATCGATATCTACCTCGACGCAGACAGCGAATATCCGACCGTCAGCGCCCAGTATTCGTACGGAGATATCCCCACGCGTCCCGATGACCCCGGTAAAGAAGGCTTGACCTTCATCGACTGGTACACGAGTCCGTCGTTTGCTTTCCGCTTTGATTTTTCACAACACTTATATGAGGATACCGCGATATACGCGCGCTTTGTGCCGACGGAAGATGCGATCGGCGTGAATGTATTCGCTTCTCCCGATGATGATTACCCACAATACGGTTATCTCTGCGCCAAGGGTGATCTGTTGGAGTATCCCGCATCTCCCGACTACGGTGAGGATGAAGAATTCCTCGGCTGGTACTCCGACCGCGAGCTGACGAAGAGAGTTGATTTTGCACAGCCGATTGATGACTATACGTATCTCTTTCCCCGCATTCTGCCTTTGTCCGCGCTCTGTAACGGCTGGCTGTATCTCGACGCGGACGCTGAAGATCCCACCGTCGGTTTCAGCGTTCCTAAAGGCGAGTGCTGCCCCGTACCCGAGGACCCCGGTAAAGACGATATGGTGTTTGAAGGCTGGTACTCCGACCGTGCGCTGACAAAACCTTTTGATTTTTCCAAGCCCGTATACGAGGATTTCTCGTTGTTCCCGAAGTTCACCGCGATCCACTACCACGACCTGCAGATGGAACCGCTTGTCCCCGCGACAACCACGACCGACGGCTGTAAGGCACATTATGTCTGCACAACCTGCGGCAAATGGTTTGAACCGATCGAAACGGCGCTGATCGAGATCGAAGATCACGATTCGTGTATCATCCCCGCAAGAGGTCCCTACCTGCTCGGCGACGCTGACGGCAAGGGAACCGTAGATTCTCCCGACGTTACCTTCATTCAGCGCTATGTTTCCAAGATGAAAGTAGGTAGTTTCTGCCGAGGCGCCGCCGACGTTGATGGCGACAATGAAGTTTCAATCATTGATGCAACCTATATCCAGAGGTATCTGGCGAACATTGATACCCCCTATCTAATCGGCGAACAGGTAATGCCCTCGCTCGGATAATAACAACCTTTGAGTTTTGATACAGGAGCACCTATGAAACTGAAATTTCTTTTGGCAATAACAGCGTTGATACTCGCGCTGTGCTTTACCCTTGCCGCCTGCGGAAAGCAGCAGTCGGGCGGCGCGACCGCCGACACGGCGACGGCGGATACCGCCGAGACGGTCGATAACGCCCCGGCTCCCTCGACCGCATCGTCTTCCGCTTCTTCTGAAGAGGAAACAACCGCCTCAGCCGCTTCCTCCGAAGCCGAGGCGTCTCCCTCTCCCGCGCCCGCGGCAAACATCGGTAACAATGAGGATATCCTTTACGAGGACGATACCCCCGCTCAGGAGGAACAGCGCGAGGAAGATCACGAACAGCAGTCTTCCGCGTCTTCCTCAAAGGCGTCTTCCGCAGCTTCCTCCAGCGCTTCTTCCGCATCGTCCGGCAACCCTGCCTATCAGGATGATAACAAACCGGTCTTCACCATCGCGATGACGAATAAAAAGACCAAAAAGACATACAGCGCCTCCTGCAGCTATGCGACGGATAAGGAAGATATCGCCTATGCGTCGTTCTTCCTCCCCGGCGGCGAATATGACGTTGCCGTGTATGAGTACACCGAGAGCAGGGACAAAGGCGATCCGCTCGCCGAGGCGACTTACAAAAACCCTATCGCCGAAGACAAACGCAAATCCATCCGCGTCAATTACACGCCGAAGGATAAAAAGATCGAAGTCACGGCAAGCACCTCGAGCCGGACTCAGTAAAACAAGGCATAAGGAAAGGGCTTTCGCAACCTGCGAAAGCCCTGATTTTTTTCTGTTATTTTGCATAGATCATGCCGACGATGTAATTCGACAGGCTCCTCGGCAGGAGCTTTGCCAGCACCGCGACCGCTTTGTACGAGAAGCCGATCGCTTTCAGCGGTCCGGTATGGCGCTTCATCGCTGTCTTTGCGATATAGGCGCCCGCCTTGTCGGGGGTCATGCCGCCGCGCTCATCCTTTTCCATCGTCGCGACGGAGCGCTCGACGCGTCCGCTGTAATCGCTGCCGGTGCAGTCGTTTTTCTTTCTCGCGTCGGTGAAGCCGGTCGCGATATCGCCCGGCAGAATCGCACAGGTCGTGATCCCGTAAGGTCTGACCTCGTTCTGCAGAGCGAGCACATAGGAAGCGATCGCCGACTTGCTGACACTGTACCACAGCTGAAACGGGATAGGCAGCACGCCCGCGATCGAGCTGACGCACAGGATGCGTCCGCTCTTTTGCCTGCGCATATGGGGCAGAACGGCTCTGGTCACGTTATCCATACCGAAAAGGTTGATCTCCAGCTGCGCGTGAGCGTCCTTGCTGTCCGTCATCTCGGCGGCGCCGGAGATACCGAAGCCCGCATTGTTAACGAGGATATCGATCCGACCCTCGCGCTCGATGATCTCAGCGATCGCCGCTTTCACCTGTTCTTCGTCGGTGACGTCGGCGGTCAGATGGCTGACGCCGTAGGGCGGGTTATCGCGGCGGGACAGCTCATAGACCCTGCAGCCTTTTTTGACAAGGCTCAGCGCCGTCGCTCTGCCGATGCCGCTGCTGCCGCCGGTGACGACGGCGACTTTATCCGGATTACTCATTGTTCAGAAGTACCTTCGCGATGATATCGACTGCCTCGTCGATGAGGTCCTCGGTCAGCGTCGCCATATAGCTGGTACGCAGGAGACACTCGTTGGGCGCGACCGCGGGAGGCAGTACGGGGTTGACGTATACGCCCGCTTCATAGACCTCTTTCGCCTTTAGCAGTGTATTTTCCAACGAATAGGTGTAGATAGGCACGATAGGCGTTTCGCTCTCGCGGATCCTCAGCCCCGCTTTACGGAATCCTTCGCGCGCGTAAGCGGAAAGGGCGTTCAGTCTTTCGGGCAGCTCGGGATGCGCTTTAAGGTGTCTGAGCGCCGCCAGAGCGACCGCGCAGCACGCGGGCGGGATAGACGCCGAGAAGATAAACGGACGGGAATTGTGACGTACAAAATCGCACACCTTATGCGAAGCCGCCATATAGCCGCCTAAGGAAGCGAGGGATTTCGAGAAGGTACCCATGATGATATCCACCTTGTCCTCGAGACCGAAGTAGCTCGCAGTGCCTCTGCCGCCCTCGCCGATCACGCCTAAGCCGTGAGCGTCGTCGACCATCACGCGCGCGCCGTATTTCTCAGCCAGCGCACAGATCTCGGGGAGCTTGGCGATATCGCCGCCCATCGAGAACACGCCGTCGGTCACGATCAAAGCGCCCGACGTCTCGGGGATGCTCTGCAGGATCCTTTCGAGGTCTTCCATATCGTTATGCCTGTAGCGCAGCATCTTGCCAAAGCTGAGCTTACAGCCGTCGTAGATAGACGCATGGTTCTCGCGGTCGCAGATGACAAAGTCGTTGCGTCCGACGATCGTGCTGATGATGCCCAGGTTGCTCTGGAAGCCGGTCGAGAAGGTGACCGCCTCATCCTTGCGGACGAAGTCGGCGAGCTCCGCTTCCAGCTCGAGGTGCATATTCAGCGTACCGTTGAGGAAACGCGAACCCGAACATCCGGAGCCGTATTTCTCAAGCGCTTTCAGACCTGCTTCAACGACTGTGGGCTCGGTGGTCAGACCGAGATAGTTGTTGGAGCCTAGCATGATGCGGCGTTTGCCCTCCATAACGACCTCGACGTCCTGACGCGTCTCCAGCGCGTGAAAGTAAGGATAGATCCCCTGCGCGCGGATGTCGTCCGCAAGCGTGTAGCGTTCGCACTTTTCAAAAATATCCATATCTGTATTCCCTCATTCCTTATGAATGAATCAAATTATACTTAAGGTAACGGGAGTCGAACCACAACCGCCGATAATGAGTTGTTTTCAGCCTTTATCGGCTTATCGTCGATCGCAACCCGTCAGGGTTACTCCTCCTCTGCACCGATAAATCCAAGAAAACAATCTCATTCTCGGTGCGA
>JAFRDE010000054.1 GCA_017403985.1 Ruminococcus sp.
AGGTGGGGATGAAGTATGGAACAATTATTCTTCTCCGAAAAACTGACGGAGAAACTTGAAAAGATCAAGATGTGCGCGCTGTCAGCGCTGGAAGCCCCGGCGGGCTACGGAAAGACGACGGCGGTGCGCCGTCTTTTCAGCGAGGGCGACGCGTCGGTGCGCTGGTTCACTGCCGTGGAGGGCATGGCGGACAACTGCTTCCGCTGGTCCATCCGGCAGATCAGCGACGTTGATGAAGCCGCCGCCCGCGATTTGGAGGACTTGGGCTACCTCAACCGAAGCAACGCGGAGCAGGCGGGGCGTATCCTTTCGAATCTGCATCCGACCGAGCCGCTGACGCTGATCTTCGATAATTTCCAGTTCGCACTGCAAAGCTGGCAGCCACAGGTTTTGAGCGCATTGGCGAATTGCGCCGGCTCAGGGCTGCGTACCGTGTTCATTTCACAGAATTTCGGCAGACTGCGCGACGTATTGACCGCGCTTGACGGGAGCGTCTGCTATATCCGGAGCCGCGATCTGCTGTTATCGGAGGACGATATCGGCGCCTACGCGCGGCAGCTCGGCATTCCCGCTTCGTCTAAGGAGATCCGAGCGATCTACCGCAAGACCGACGGCTGGACGGCGGCGGTCGCGCTGTATCTGGAAAATATCAGAGAGGGACTTCCCGAAACCGGCTCGGAGGGTCTCGACGAGCTGCTTTCTGCCGCTTTCTGGCAGCGCCTTTCGGACGTACAGCGCCGCACGCTGCTGCGCCTGTGCCTGTTCGATCGGATCACGCCGGGCGTGCTGGACGCGCTCGTTCCCGAAGACCTTTTCCCGCGCGACGAGCTTTCTCAGCTTCTGCGCCGCGCGCCGCTGATTCTGTACCGTGAAACGAGAAGATCGTATTATCCCCATGAACTTTTGACCGCTTTTCTGCGCCGACGGCTTTCTGAGACCGAAACGTCTTTCCAAAGCGAGATTTTGCGTGCCTCGGCGCAGCTCTACCGTAAAATCGGGCAGACGCGCGAGGCGGTGAGCTGTTATTTCCGCGCGGGCGACTATGAAGCGATCCTCGCCTGCGATCTGATCTGCCTGATCACCGAGAAATTCGACGGCGTCAGCTATACGGAGCTTGCGCGCCGTGTGCTGACCGAATGTCCGGAGGATGTGCAGATCAAATATCCGTACTCGCTTCTGCGGCTGTGCTACGCGCTTTACGCCGGCTGCGCCTTTGACGAATTCAACACGCAAATGAAACGCGTTTACGCGCTTTTAGAACAAATAAACGATTCGCAGCTGCTCGGTGAATGGCGGCTCGTCAACGCCTTTGCGTTCTTTCCCGACCTTGACGCGATGAAATGCGAATACCTCAAGGCGGAAGAACTGATGAGCGGGCCGTCAAAAATCTTCGTCAAAGAGGAACCCTTCCTTTTCGGCTGCGCTTCGATGTGGTATCTCTTTTACGCAAAGCCGGGAACAATGCTCGCGACCGCCGACAAGCTGGCGGAAACGATGAAGGTCTATAACCGGCTGACGAACGGTCACGGCGCCGGCGCGGCGGAGATCTACCGCGGCGAGGCATATTCCGTTCAGGGACGCTTTGAAGAATCAGACATACAGGCGTATCAGGCGGCGTTCCTGTCGGAGCAGTCGGGCAACGCGACGGCGACCTACGGCGCGGCGTTGCTGCTCGGCATCAACGCCATCTACCGCTCGGATATGGTCGGGCTGCAAAAGGCGATCGACTACCTTGAAAACAAGGCGCAGGGCTATTCGTTCCTGCGCGGCAGGACGCTCGGAACCTATATGGTAGAGACGGTGCGCGGATATCTGCTCGGATTGATGATGGAGACCGGACGCAGCGCCTTGTGGACGCAGGGCGAGGCGGATTCTCTCGCCGACCTGACCTTCACCAACTTTATGATCAAGACCTGCCGCATCACCGACCTGTTGCTGAAAAAGGAATACAAGCAGGCGATCGCGTCGGTCGAGGCGGCGCTGCAGCTTGACGAACGGCTGATCTCCACCTCGACGAAGAACTTTATGTACTGCGGGCTGGCACTGGGTTATATGGCGATCGGTCGGCTCCTCAAAGCCGCGGAATATCTCGACAAGTCGCTCACGCTCGCGGGGCAGGATCGGAACTACACCTTCCTCGCCTGCTTCCGCAAGTATTTCCATGTGCTGTTCATCCTGCCGCAGATCGCGTCGAAGCACGCGAAGACCATCCGCGAGATCAAAGCGCTCGACATTCGCTATACCCGCGCGGACGAGAGCCACATTTTCGCCATGCTCGAGGTGGAGCCGGAGCTTACACAGGAGCTGACGGCGCGCGAGCGCGAGGTCGCGGAGCTTGCGGCGAAGGGACTGAGGAACGCCGAGATCGCCGAGGCGCTGTCAATCTCAGAGAATACCGTCAAGCACCACTTGAAGATCGCGTTTCAGAAAATGAATATCGACCGAAGAAGCAAGCTGATCGATATGCTTCGCTGACGGAAAATGAAACGACGGACGGAGGATTTTGTCTTCCGCCCGTTATTTTTTTCAAAAAAATGAAAAAATAACACTTTCGGGTGATGCGCGGGTGAGAAAGGGTGATGTATAATACCCTTGTAAGGTGAAAAATTGTATTTTGGAGGTGCGTTATGGAATATTTTTAAGATCGGCTAAGCCGCTGCCCGGTCATCGGATCGAGCTGATATTCAAGAACGGCAGCACCGCCGTGATCAATATGGAGCGGCGGATCGGTACGCTGCGCTTTGCGCGGATCGCGGATGAAGCGGTCTTTGCGTCGGCAAAGGCGGAGGGCGACAAGGTCGTATGGCTTGACGGGAATACTCCTTTTGCCGTCTACTGCTCCGAGCTGCTCGACGCCATGATGATGGATTGAATGCGGAAGCATCCTATACATAAGCAATGAAAAATGCATGATACAAAGAGGAGGAGAACCCATGAAACGAGCATTATCTCTGTTACTCTCTCTGCTGATAGTGTGCAGCCTCTTTTCGGGGCTGAGCTTCAGCGCGACTGCAGCGACGGCCGATAGGATCGAGGCGCTGCCCCTTGAGCCGGTTGCGCTCACGGTCGACGATCCGCAGTCGGAGGGAGCCGAACTGCCCGATCTGACGCGGGTCAAGGACTTTGACCTTGTCGAAACAGGCGCAAACGCAGACCTTGCCGCGACAGGCCACTATGACATAGCGGTCGGTCCGAACACCGTCACCGACGGCAACAAGAATGACATTCTGGGCGACGGCGGCAGCGCCAAGTACAACCCCAGCACCAAGACGCTGACCCTTAACAACCCGAAAATCAACAGCGTCTATGACAACGACCCGGACTGCCCCGCTATCCTGATCCAGACCAACGGCGTCACCATCAAGGGCACCTATCACATGACCTCTCCGCTGTCCAAGTACGGTCTGAAGATGTCGACAGGCAACTCCGTCACCCTCGAAGGCAACTTCACCTTCTTCGGCACGGACCATGCTATCACAAGCAACGACAACATCACCGTCAAGAGCGGCACACTGAGGGCGGTCTGCACCGGCAAGTCGGACAGCAACACCGCCGTGATGTGTGCGTGCCCCTATGGTCCGGAAGAGGCGGGCTATACCCCCGCGGTCTTCACCGTCAACAGCAGCGTTACCAAGGTCACGATGGAGAGCAACAACCTCGCCTTCTTCGGCGATAGCCTCGTCCTCAACAAACAGCGCATCACCTCGCCGGTCGACGCATCCTTTGCGGACACCGCCGGCAGCATCGTGCTTGCCGACCTGACCGACTACGCCAAGAGCGTGACCATCGAGCCCTTTACCGGCACCTATTATAACCTCTGGGTCGGCGCGAGACACGTTGACAGCCAGAACTATTCGAACATCTTCGGAGACGGCAAGGCAAGCTACAATCCGTCCTCCAAGACCCTGACCCTCAACTATCCCAACGGGACAAAGAGCATCGGTCTGCATCCGAACAACGGTTACAGCTACAAGATCTATTCCGAAGACGCCCTCAATCTCGCCGGTACCTTCAAGATGGCTGACAGCGAGATGACCATTATCCCGGACCCCGAGCCGAACAATCCCGAGACGAGCGCCTCACAGATTTATTGCGGCGTTTATGCCGACGGCGACCTGACGCTCGGCGGTGATTTCAACTTTATCGCCGAGACATTCCCCGCGGCGTCGAAAAACGGCGACGTGTACATCAACTCAGGCACCCTCACCGCCAACAGCACCGAAAACATCGGCGTATTTGCCGAGAACGGCAAGATCGTCGTCGGCGACGGCATCACCAAGGTGGACATACAGGCAAAGATCTATCCGCTCTTGTCGAGAAATGCTATGGAATTCGGCAATCAGACCTATTTCAGCGAGCCGAACTATCCGGGCCTGGCGGAGACGACGATCAGTGGAGACAACTACTATATCATCGTCGACCGCCATAACGACAACGCTATCGCCCGGCGCGTTACCATTATACAGAAGAGCGCCCGGCCCACCGAACCGACAACGCCCTCTGAGACCACCGAGCCTGTCGAATCCTACGGCCTCACGGTCGGCGGCACCGCCGTTACCAACCGCAACAAGGACGACATCCTCGAGGACGGCGGCAAGGCGAAATTTGATCCTTCCACCAACACCCTCACCCTCAATAACCCCACCGTCAGCGAAGTATTCACCATGTCCGACGGCAAGACCTATCGATTCCTCTCGGCTGTCGAAAACCTGACCGTCAAGGGCAGCTACACCGCGTCCTCCGCCGACGCTGACTACGGCTTCTATGCCACAGAGGATGTGACCTTTGACGGCAGCTTCTCCTTCAAGGGTCAGACCGCAGGCGTTTATGCAAACAGCGTGACGCTCAGCTCCGGCTCCCTCAGCGCGACCGGCTACAGCGAGGGAGGCTACGGTCTGTATACGGCGAACGGCGTCACGATCAACGGCGGCACCCTCACGGCATCCTGCACAGCCAGCCAAGGCTTCGCTGCGCGTAATGCCGCCGGCGACTTCAACGTCACCAACGGCGCGTCCAAGGTCGAGCTGCACGCGGGCTATGTGAGCATCCTCAGCCCGAGTATCACCCTCGGCAGCGATATCGACGTCACCACCCCCGCCCAGTGGTACATCGTCAGCGCGGGCAGCGGCAATAAGACGATCGTGGATATCTCCACCGGCAGCTCACAGATCACTCAAGACGTGGTCATCGAGCGCAAGGCGACCGCTCCGACACAGCCTCCCACACAACCTCCGACACAGCCTCCCACACAGCCTCCGACACAACCCCCGACACAGCCTCCCACACAGCCTCCGACACAACCTCCGACACAACCTTCGACCGACACCCCGACAACGGCCTATGACCTCTGGCTGGGCTCCACGCAGGTCACCTCCGCCAACAAGGACGATATTCTGAATGACGGCGGCAAGGCAAAGTTCGACCCCGCAACCAATACCCTGACCCTCAACGAGCCGAACATCACCGGCTCAACTGCCAATCCGAGTGGCAGCTCCTGCAAGGTCAAGACCTCAATAGGCGAGATCACTATCAAGGGCAAATATCACATGACGGCGGCCGATACTGATTTTGTTTTCTTCTCCAGATACAGCCTGATCCTCGACGGCGACTTCACCCTGATGGGCAAAAAGAGCACAGCTTATACTGACTTCGTGCTGACCATCCGTTCCGGCAATGTCAAGGCCGTTTCGACCTTGAGCAGCGCGGTCACCTACGGCGGCTGGCTGGTGATCGAGGACGGCATCACCCGCGTCGAGCTGCAAAGCGACAAACGCGCGCTGTATGTCACCACCGGGAACGGCGAAACCTACGGAGACAATATCGAGGTCGTCGAAACCGATAACGAAACGCTCCGTTCGGCGAAGCACATCGTCTTTGCACCCAAGGCGGGGAGCGTCACGCTCGCCCTCGAGGGCAGCGGCACTGCCGGAGTGCCCTATCTGATCAAGAGCACCGCCGACTGGAACACCCTCGCGCAGTATATCGCGGACGGCGGCAAAACAAGCGGCAAATTCTTCAAGATGACCGATAATATATCCGTCTCGACCGCTGTCGGCTCCGGCGGGTATCACTTCAGCGGCACCTTCGACGGCGACGGCCATACCCTGACCCTCGACAATATGTCCGGCGCTCCCTTCTCAATCGAAGGCGCGACGATCAAAAATCTGAAGGTCGACGGCTCCGTCAGCGGCGGCAGGCACGTTTCCGCCCTCGTGGGCGGTATCGGCGGCACCGCAGACAATCTGATCGAGAACTGTAACGTAGCGGCGACGGTCACCACCTCGGATACCTACTGCGGCGGCTTTGTCGGTCACGGCGGCAGTAAGGCAAAGACCACCATCAAGAACTGCGTCTTCTCCGGCACGATCAACGGCGCGACGGCTGGCACCTTCTGGGGCTGGAGCGACAGCGGATCGACCCCGGTGCTCATCAACTGTATCGATATCAGCGACAGCACCCAGCCGATCGGCAGAGGCGAGCCGAAGGACGCCTCCGTCACCAACTGCTATTACACCAAGGCGGGCAAGGCGACCGGCGGCGGCCGTCCGTGGAGCAATCAGGGCAAGCGCGCCTATACCGTAACCGGCGACGGCGTCACCCTGAACGGCGCGCCCGGTATCCGATACAACGGCACGATCTACGCGGGCGAGGGCGATCAAGTGAGCCTGACCGTTTCCAACATCGAAGATCTGTATAACGCGAGCGCCGGTACTCTGGAAAGAAACGGCAGTCATCTCATACTGACCATGCCCGCAAAGGATGTGACCGTCGCAAAGCCGGAGAACGCGGAGCCGATCACCGGCTACAGCAACGCTGTCGGCACCGGCGGCAACAACAACGAAGGTGCGGAAAACTTCGTAGACGGCAAAACGGATACAAAATGGTGCTATTCCTCCTCGTCTTATCCACTTTCGATCACCTTCAGGAGCAACGATGATGTAACGCCGTTCGGCTATATCCTCACCACCGCCAACGATACGGCGAAGTATCCGGAGCGCAACCCCAAAGGATGGACACTTGAGGGAAGCGCGGACGGACAAAACTGGACGACCCTTTCCGACGTCAGTGATAACACAACACTGCAAGCCAAGAACTATACCTCCTATACCTTCCCGCTGAACAATCCCGATCACACCGCGTTCAGCTATTATCGCTTTACGGTCAAGGGCACCGTCGGCGGCGGAACCTTCCAGCTTTCTGAGTTTCAGCTGATCGGCAAATCGGTGCCTGCGGTCGAATACGGCCTCTGGCTGGGCTCGACGCGAGTCACCTCGCGGAATAAGGACGATATCCTGAACGACGGCGGCAAGGCGAAATTCGATCCCGAGACCAATACGCTGACGCTCAATGAACCGATTATTACCGGCTTACACAATGACGACAGAATCCACTGCGAAATGAAAAAGATCACCGTCAAGGGCAGCTACCATATGGCGGAGAATGATTTCTCAGCGCCATACGGCTTTTACTGTTTCGATGACGTAACACTGGACGGCGACTTCACCTTTGTCGCCACGAGATGGGCCATCGGCAGCTGCGCACCGCTGACCATCCGTTCCGGCAGCGTCAAGTTCATCAGCCTGACGCAGGAGGCTGTCTATGCCCGCGGCGCCCTCTATATCAACAACAACGTCACGCGGTTCGAGGCTGTCAGCCGGGATGAAAAGGCGATATATACCGCATGGTTCTCGCTCGGTGACGAAATGACCATCAAAACGCCCGAGAACGGCACGATCCAAAACCACAAGGTTTATGAGGCGGACGGCGAGACCTTAGCGAAGCATGTCGTCATCGAGCCTCTTCCGCCGGTCGAATACGACCTCTGGCTGGGCTCGACGCGAGTCACCTCGCGGAATAAGGACGATATCCTGAACGACGGCGGCAAGGCGAAATTCGATCCCGATACCAATACGCTGACGCTCAATGAACCGACTATTACCGGCTTATACAAAACCCGCAAAATCAACTGCGAAATGAAAAAGATCACCGTCAAGGGCAGCTACCATATGGCGGAGAATGATTTCTCAGCGCCATACGGCTTTTACTGTGACAATGACGTAACACTGGACGGCGACTTCACCATTGTCGCCAAGATACGCGCCATCGCCGGCTGCGCGCCGCTGACCATCCGTTCCGGCAGCGTCAAGTTCATCAGCCTGACGCAGGAGGCTGTCTATGCCCGCGGCGCCCTCAATATCAACAACAACGTCACGCGGTTCGAGGCTGTCAGCCGGGATGAAAAGGCGATCTATACCGCATGGTTCTCGCGCGGCAATCTAATAAATGTTACGACGCCCGAGAACGGCGTCATCAAGGGACACAAGGTCTATGAAGCCGACGGCGAAACCCTAGCGAAGCACGTTGTGCTCGACCGCGCGCCGGAGGTCGGATATAATATCTGGCTGGGCGACACGCAGGTCACCAACTACAATCAGGATGATATTCTGAACGACGGCGGCAAGGCGAAGTTCGACCCCGAGACCAACACCCTGACGTTGGATAACCCGACAATCATCGGCTCGCACGGGTATGCGACGATCTATGCCGATCATGTTATAGTCTTCAAGGGAACCTATCACATGACCAATTCGGTAGACCGCTACGGCGTATACACCAATCTGTATACCGAATTCCGCGGCGACTTCACCTTCATGGGAACCGATTCCGGCGTTCATGCCGAACAGTATTCAAAGATACTTTCCGGCAGCCTCAAGGCGGTCGGCGGCACCAACGGCTATTACGGCTGGTGGGAGACGACCATCGGCAGGGATATCACCCGCTTCGAAGCGGACGGCGGTAACGCCGCTTATGACGGCAACTATCTGCTGCTGGATGAAGGGCTGATGATCGTCGAGCCGGAGGGCGGTTACCTCAGCAACGGCAGGCGGATCAAGACGGCAGGCGGCAGTATTGCAAAGCACGCGGTGATCGTGCCCAAACCGATCATCCGCGGCGATGTTGACGGCGACGGTGAGGTGGAAATCAGGGACGCGACATGGATCCAGCGCCACGTCGCAGAGATAGACATTCCGTTTGAGATCACCAAAAAGCCTGCCGATGTTGACGGCGACGGCGAGATCACCGTCATGGACGCGACCGCGATCCAGTACTATCTGGCGCATATGAAAAGTATTTATCATATCGGCGAAGCGGTATAACAACATAATTACATGAAACGAAAGGGGCTGTCATTAAGATAGCTCAAAGAAAGACCGGGCAGCCCGAAAAGGTTGCCCGGTCAGCACTTTTATAGTATTTATTCAAATCCTTGCCTCTTTCATATCGCGATCACTGTGACCGGCGTACATTCTGTGAGGGCTTTCAAAGTCTTCACATCACGCCGGTTACAAATAATCTCCTTTCTAACATTTTCTGTTAATCTCCTTTCTAACGTTTTCTGTTGTGGCGTGGTGAATAACATACTTACGTTTTGTACTTTGAAAAGGCGGCGCAAAATTAACAAGTTCACCTGCGTTATCCCTCATGAACAGTGGATCCTCGCAAAAATACCCCTGTCATGGCGAAATGATCCTGTATTCCTATGTTTGTGACACGGATCCTTCTCCGTTAGGGGAAGGATTTTCTCTTCAGACCATAAGGAAAGGTCTCCACCCCCGCAAACAAAAAGAAGTCAACCGATATTAATCATGCTGCGCTGCCTATGTTATTATCATTATTTTGAATGATTCACCGGCTTGATCGGAGATCGTCGCCTTGACAGTCGTGCCGTCTTCCTCGTGCGGCGTGATCTCCAACGTGCCCTTGCACATCATATTGAGCCGCTGACGGATATTGTTCAGCGCGATATACGGCTCGTTGTCGTCGGCGGGATCATACCTCGCTCCGTCGTTTTCAACGATAATTTCGCTGCCGTCCTTTGTCAGCCGGGTTTTTACGGTAATATGAAGCGGAGCGCCGTCAGGGTTCATTCCGTGCTTGACCGCATTTTCCACAAGGGGCTGTAATGTCAGCGGCGGCAGACGGAATCGTGTACGCGGCGTATCGAATTCCACAAACAGCCTGATTCGATTATTGGAAAAAAACAAAAAGAGAGCAAAAGGATTGAGAACGATATGCTCCCTTTACGGAAGGCAGTGAAAAGAAAAATGCCGGGAACCGCACGGATAAGCCATTGTTGGAATCCGTGCGGTTCTTTTTTGTCGAAAATTTACGAGCTGATGTTTATTTGATGTTTATTGTATATTTTTCCGTCTTTGTGACTCTTTTCAAAGAATATAAAAATCAGGCTGCACACTTCATATCGAGGTGTGCAGCCTGTTGTTTCTGTCAGATTCTTTCTGTGCCTGATCATGCTTTGTCAATAAGTTATCGGGTAGTTCTGCGCTTTCTGCCGAAGAAGGCGAATACAGCCGCGGCGATCAGGAACGCGCCCGCGAGAATAAACGCGGTCGGGGAATCACCTGTCTGTACGGCCTTTTTATTGCCGGAATTTGTGTTTTTAGAATCGGGGCTCGCCGGCGCGCTGTCCTTTGTCGCGCTGTCGTCCGATGCTTTTCCGCCGGATTGATCGTCGCTGCCGTCAGTCTGCTTTTCTTTGAGGAAGCCCTGTACCGACATGGTGAATTCAAATTCATAACCGTCTTCCATGATGAGCTTCGACGGGAGGAAGAACCAGAAAGAGCGTTTCGACGGATCAAAATCGGTGACCTCCGCCTCCGTCGGGAACACGAATTCGGAATCATCCGTGTCATGGTACTCCGCCTCTTTGGTTTCGACGTTATAAATACGGAGAGAGAAGAGCCAGGGAGATTTCAGCAGATGGATCGTCGCCTTTCCGTCGGAGGATGAGGGATCATACTCGACGGTAAAGTCTTCTCCTTCATACATAGCGGTCCACGAACCGTCATAGCTGGGATATTTGTGAACGTCGGCGCTGTACTGAGAGGATACGACGGTGATGGTAACAGGCACGTCGACATTCTCGATCCCGTACTCGCCGCCGAGGTTGTAAATACGCACCGCAGCGTCAAGCTGCGTGGTCTCATACAGCAGATGATCGACGGACGCCTTTACGCTCCATTCGGTATCGGCGTTCTTTTCATATACGAACTCTTCGCCCGTGCTGTTATTTTTCAGCGTCAGGGTCACGTCGCCGTTATAGTCGTCCAATTCGAAAATGCCTACCGTTTCAAAATCTTCATCGTACGGATAGCTGTCGTGGAAATCAGCTGCGAAGTCATATTCCCTGTTCACCACGGCGGACACGACCGAATAAGCCGCGTCGCCTCCCAGAGGAGCCGTATCCTCGGTCGCGGCGGCGAACCCGGAAGTCATACAAACGACCATCAGAACAAGCGCCAACAGACAGACAAGTATTCTTTTCAGCATTATTCTCACATCCTTTGTTTGTATCTCAAATACCGCATGAAAACGCTGTACAGTCATTTTATCATAGCGTTCATCATTTTGCAATACCGATATCGGCAAGCAGAGAATCACAATCTGAAAATCCCGACCGTTTATCAGGACAGTCGGGATTCTGCTATTATTTCTTTTTGATCAGCTTGTAGGCGAGGTAGGACGCGCCGGCGACCAGCGCGACGCCTCCGGCGATCGCCTTTCTGACGAAGGGGACGTTGTAGTCGAGGTCGGCGTAGGAGGGATTGATCATGCGCCTGAGCAGCGGGAACAGCAGCTTTCTGCGCCCGCCGAGGGGATCGTCCTGCATATGCGGCTTTTCGGAAAGGATCATGGTCGCGCGCTTTTCTTCATCATACGGCTCCCAATTAAGTCCCTCGATCGACGGATCGCCGGTGCGGGCGAAGTTCGTCCACATCTGCATCACGGTGTCGGAGATCCGTTCGTCGGCGACCTGTCCCGTGTAGATGGTCTCTTCACGGTTGCCGAAAACATAGGCGAGCTCGACCGCGTGGCACGCCTTGCGCAGCGGGATCGCGGAGGGGATCGTCCAGTAATACATGTAGGCTTTGCCGCCGTTTTTCGCGTGCGCCTGCGCCTGGGCGATCGCGGGCAGGCGGAACATCATCTCGTCGTAAAACCGCGCCATGCGCCACATGCTGTGTCCCTTCATCGCGGACATGAAGCGCTTGACACGCTTTCTGTCGTCGGGGGACAGGGTTTTCATATCGTTCTCATATTTGACCGGGATGCTGAAACGGAACGGGATCACGCCGCCGATCTCCCCTACCCAGTAGTTCATTTCCTCGGCGTTGGTGCCGATCATGATATCCACGTCTTTGGTCACGCCCTGTTCGTACGGAACGTACGGAAAGGCGGGGATCAGCCTGCCGTCGCGCTGGGGAAAGTTATTGTACTCGTTCAGCTTTTCATTGATCGCTTTGAGTTTTCCCTCGCTCATCGCCATGAGATCGCTCATGCGGTTCGTTCTCGCCTCACGGATCAGGCGGCGGGTGAAATCGCGGCATTCCTCCTTGGAGAAGGTCAGCGCGACCGAGCCGCTCTCGGCGATCGCGCGGCGGAACAGCCCCTTGGCGCGCGGCAGCATCGGCAGCAGGGATACGCTGCCGCCGCCGGCAGACTCGCCGAAGACGGTGACGTTGTCGGGGTCGCCGCCGAACGCGGCGATATTTTTTTGTATCCAGCGCAGGGCTTCGATCTGGTCGAGGATACCGAGGTTCGGCGCGTCGGGATACTCCTCGCCTCCCTCAAGGTACGACAGGTCGACAAAGCCCATCAGACCGGTGCGGTAGCCGACCGTCACGAGGATGATATCCGGCTGCTTGGTGACGAAGTTCCTGCCGTCGTACAGCGGATCGGCGGTGCCGCCCCAGCCGTAGGAGCCGCCGTGGAAGAAGACCATTACGGGCTTCTTTTCGGTGGAGTCGGCTTGGTTTTTCCAGAGGTTGAGATACAGGCAGTCCTCGCTCTGCGGATAAAAGGACGCCTGTTCCGAGCGCCACTCGGTCTGGATCGGCGACTTGCCGTTAAAGTATGCTTCAAAAACGCCGGTACCATCTTCAACCGCCTCGGGAGCCTTCCATCTCAGCGCGCCGACGGGCGGCTTCGCGAAGGGGATCCCGCGGAAAGCGAGGATATCGCCGTCGCTTTTGCCGACGAAGACGCCGTTGCCGCAAGTCGCGGACAGGGCAGCGTCATACTCGCCGGTGATGATCTGATTGATTCCGTAGCTGTCACGGACTCGGTTGGTTTCCATATTATTTCTTTCTCTTGAACGCACCGCGGAAGGTGGCGAAGAAGTTGAACTTATTCTTGCATTTCTTGCGGATCTCGCCGACGGTGAGATCATCCTGGAAATGGGTGACCAGCGCCTGTGCGACCTTGACGAAGGTGTTCTTGAACTCCTCCATGCTCTCGTCCTCATACAGGCTCGCGGTGTAGTCGATCATCAGCTCCAGACCGTCCGCGCCGTCGAGGATCTCCATGTCGAGGATCGTCTGGGACGCCGCCTGGTTCTGGCGGATGTCGATCGCCTCAACGCTCAGCTCCTCCAAGCCGCCCATATCGCGGATATCCCGCTGATAGAGCAGATAAGCCGATTCGGAGCTGCCCGCCTGATTGTGGGTGTCGACATAGGGATAGCAGCAGTGCTCGATGCCCTTTTGTACCTGATCCTGCACGTCGGCGAACAGGTCGCGGATCGTCATATCATCTTTCATGCGCAGGCCTACGGGGAGCTCGCGGAACAGCAGACCGACGGAGTTCATCGCGATCATATCCTCGCGTCCGTTATAGACCCATGAGAGCATAATATCGTCTTTTCTGTTGTAGATGGAGATAGCGAGAGCGGCAACGGAAATGAAGAATTCGTTGCGGCTGATGCGGTAGCGGCGCTCCATCGCCTTCATCTGCGGCTGTTCGATGCCGATCGGCGCGAAGATCTCACCCATCTCGTTCTCGCGCGACTCATAGTCGACGTCGGGATAGCTCGACCAGTCGACGCCCTCGTAGCGATCTTCGAAGTAGCGCTTGCTCTCCTGATAGAATTCCGTTTGCTTTTCGTCCTCGCGGTTCTGCAGGATCAGGTAGTACAGGTCGGGATCCGGCTGCATGCCCATATACGCCTTGCCCACGTTGCCCATGAACACCTTCAGCGAGGTGCCGTCGAACAGGGTGTGGTGGACGTCAAAGAAGATATAACCGTTCTTTTCGGTCTCGAAGACGCGGCAGCGGTGCAGACAGCCTCCGATGATCTTGAAGGGCTGTACCAGCGTATCCTTAAGGCTGTCGAACTCAAATTCGGTGAGCTTTTCGACGCGGATATCCTGCATCACCTCGGGGGTGTAGCGCTGGACGATGTCGCCGTCTTCGTTGAAGCGGAAGGTGGTCAGCAGGGCGGAATGGTTGCGGATCGCGGTCTGCAGCGCTTCCGCTATCCGCTGCATATCGACCAGCTCTTTATCCATCTTCATCATCGAGAAGAGGTTGTACATCGTCGACTTCGGCGTATAGAGCTGATAGTCGACCATGTAGAGCTGCTCGACGGTCAGCGGATGCTCGCTCTTCATCGCGCGGGCATTCTTGATCTCGGGAGCTTCGCCGTCGTCGTTCAGACAGCTTTCCTCATACAGCGCGGCGATCTTTTTCGGCGTTCTGCCGCGGAAGATCTCGCCGGCGTTCAGACCGGGCAGACCGCTCTCCGTGATCACGCGGATCGAACCGAGCGAATCGCCACCCAGCTCGTAGAAATCGTCGTTGATGCCCACCTGATCGAGCTTGAGCACGACTGCCATCGCGTCGCACAGCTTTTGCTGGATCTCGTTCTCGGGCGGGGCGTAGTCGGTCTTGAAGTCGGAGGCGTCGGGCTGGGGCAGGGCTTTTCTGTCCATCTTGCCGTTCGCCTTCAGCGGGACCTTATCGATCTTGATGTAATAAGCGGGGATCATATAATACGGCAGACGCTTAGCAAGCTTTTCGCGCAGCTCGTCGGGATCGAATTGGATATCGGCGGTGTAATAGGCGCACAGATAGCTCTTGCCGCTTTCTTCAAAGCCGCGCGCGGCGACCCAGTCGACGCCGAGCGCCTGCTTGACGGAGGCTTCGATCTCAGCCGGCTCGATACGGTTGCCGTTAATCTTGATCATGTCGCCGGAGCGTCCGAGCAGGACATAGTTGCCGTTCTCATCTTTGCGCGCGAGATCGCCGGTGTGGTAAATGCCGTCCTTGAAGGCTTTTTCGGTCTCTTCGGGCAGGTTGATGTAGCCGCGTACGAAGGGGTTCTCCAAACAGAGCTCGCCGATCTCGCCGTCCTCGACCTCTTCCCCGTCCTCGTTGATCAGGACGATCTTGGTGTCGATCTCGGGCTTGCCGATCGGGCAGGTCTCATACGCTCTGTCGATCTTGAACACGCCGACCGCGAAGCCGCTCTCCGAGGCGGCATAGATATTGATGAGTTCGAGATTCTTGTTGTAGATATTGTTGGCGGGCTCGCTGCCGACGAACAGCATCCGCAGGAAGGGACCCGTCTGGTTGCCGAGCATCCGTACATAGGAGGGGGTCAGGAAGGTAATGGTGACGCGCTTTTCGAGGAAGAAGCGCTTGAGCGCCAGCGGATTTTTGATGGTCGCGTAGCCGACGACGAAGATCTTGCCGCCGCAGATGCTCAGCGCCTCCAAGATCACGATGACCGAGGCGACGAAGTTCAGCGGCGCCAGCAGCGCCAGTCTGTCCTTGTCGTTGAAGGGATTCTCGCCGTTGATGCGGACGGATTCGATCGCTCTGCTCAGGTTGCCGTACTCATGCAGTACGCCCTTGGGGTTGCCGGTGGTACCGGAGGTGTAGATCGCGTAAGCCGCGTCATGGTCGTCGGAGGGCGTAAAGCCGCTCTTGGGCTCGGTCGCCATGACGTCCTCCCAGTTTTCGGCGGACAGCTCCGTCTTACAGCCGCAGTCCTTGCGGATGAAGTCGATACGCTCCGGCGCATAGGTGTCCTCCACCAGCGCCCACGCGGCGCCCGCCTTCCATACGCCGACCATTGCGATGATCGGCAGGATACCGCGCGGCAGATTGATCAGCACGAAGTCCTCCTTGCCGATCCCTTTGCCGCTGAGATAAGCGTATACGCGACCGCTCATATCGTCGAGCTGCGCGTAGGTTATGCCCTTTGAATGTGCCTCGTCGAACAGGATCGGGGCGTTCGGTCTGGCTTCGGTATAGCGCGATAATGTTTCCAGGATATTCATAGTCTCTCACCTTTCTGTATTTGCTATTTGATTTGCTATTTGCTGAATCTGTCACAGATTCTGAGATAACGGGAATCGAACCGCAACCTCCGTTATCCTAAAGATAATTTATTATAACATATCGGCTGATCAAAGTCACTATATTTTCATGAAAACGATCAAATAATTTGGAGAGAAAAATCCCCTTACGGCGGTTGATGAGTCTGCCGTAAGGGGATCATTATTTGAAAATCTATTCTACAGCGCCGGTCGTTGCTTTTCGGATCGTGATGATATAATCCATCGAGTCGATATCGTCGACGACGTAGTTGCCGTAGGCGCGCAGGCTGAGCGGGTTGCCCTCGGCGTCCTTGATGTTAAGATTGGCTTCAAAGGATTCGGATTTGTGGATGTGATCCAGGAGCCGTTCAAAAACGGAATGGGGGTTTTCAAAGCCGATACGGTTATAGAAATCTTTTTCGTTGAGCACCGTTTCCAGCTGTTCGCGGGTCATGCCGATCTCTTTTTCCAGCGCGTTGAACAGCACCGCAAAGCTGACGTTGCCGTCGGGCTTGCGCGTCAGGAAAATGATCGTCTCCGCCGAGAAGCGCGAGAGCAGCATGATCTGCTTTTCCAGCGTCGACAGGCGGGTGATGTTCTGTACCGCGCCGTAGAAGATATCGCGGTCCTCTTCGCGCCTGAGGTAGTAGAAGCGCATATAGAAGGTCGTCAGCGTCCCGTCGGTCTTGTAGAAATGCAGGATGCCGGTCGATCCGTTGAGACGGTCTTCTTTCGCCTGCCTGAGCAGCAGCTGGATCCTGTCGATATCCAGCGGCGGCATAAAGCGGTTGATATTATCCAGCCTTTCCATGAAGTCGGGTACGTCGACCGCTTCGTAAAACTGCTCGTTGAAGCGGATGATATCCACGGTCTCGCCGTGCCACGAATAGAACGCGCACGGACCGAGGATGTTGTTGAGCATAGTATCGCTGTAAACGTTGTTATCGAGGATCTCGCGCAGCTGGAACTGCTGATTCGCCTTGAACGTGATACCGGAGGTATCGATGTTGTTGTGATCGGCGATCAGCTCCTCATATTTCTTCGTTTCCATCGGACGATAGAAATAATACCCCTGGATATAGCGGCAGCCCAGATCATGCAGGAACTTTCTTTGCTCTTCGCTCTCCACGCCCTCCACGATGATCGGCAGACCGAGAGCTTTTGCCATCGAGGAAACGGATTCGATGATCTGGATGCTCTTTTTGGAATCGTTTTCATCGATATTCAGGAACTGAGCGTCCAGCTTGATGACGTCCACGCTGAGCGTCTTGAGCATATTCAGGGTCGAGTATCCGCTGCCGAAGTCGTCCATCAGTACCGTGAACCCCTTTTCCCGCAGCTCGTGCACCGAGTTTTTGACTACCGTCGCGTTGGAGGAGTAAGCCGATTCGGTGATCTCTATCTTGATCAGGTCATGAGAGAGCCGGTATCTCGCCGTCAGATCGGTGAGCACCTCTGTCAGATTGACGTTCATAATGTCCGTAGCGGAAACGTTGACGGAAACCGGCAGGGGGGTGTTCCCCTTATTGATCCACTGCCACTGCCATTTGCAGACCTCTTCCCAGATATACAGGTCCAGATCGGTGATCAGCCCGTGCTTTTCCAGCACCGGGATGAATCGGTCGGGCGGCACGATGCTGCCGTCGGGAAGGATCCAGCGGCACAGCGCCTCTGCGCCGACGATCTTGCCGTTGGAAGCGCGGCACTGCGGCTGAAGATAGAAGGTGATCTCCTGCTTTTTCATCGCCTGCATAAAGTCCGCAAGGATACGGTACTCCGCGTCCTCCTGCGTATACATGCCGGGGTCGAAAAGACGGATGCGCCTGCGATAACTCTGCTTTGCGACGCGTACCGACAGAAAGGCGCGGTCGATCATGTCCGCGATCTTGCTTTCGCCGTCGATGATACTGACGCCGAATGCCGGCTTGAAGCCGGTATCGTTGCCGTTCACGGATACCAGCGCGGCAATCTCGGCGTACAGGTCGTCGATCGCTGCTTTATCGAAGGGGATGAGCAGACAGAAATCGTCCTGCCCGAAGTATCCCGCGGTGCCGCCGAGCGCCTCGGTAGATTCCTTGAGCTTCGCGCCGATCTGCGCCATCAGAAGGTCGCCCGAGCTGTGACCGTACCATTCGTCATAGAGCTTGAAGTTGTCGATATCGATCGCGATCAGGCACCAGTTAGCGGCGACGCCTCCGGTCAGCTTTTCGACCTCTTTGATGAAGACTTTTTTGCGCAGCAGACCGGTGGTCTCGTTACGGTTGTTATCGGAGTACAGGAACGCTTCGTTCAGCCCCAGCTCGCGCGTTTTGCGGCTGTGGATATCATAGATATAGATGCGGTACACGTCGTCCGGCAGATCCCAGAAACTGCCGGATACCAGCACCAGTTCGACCCAGCACCAGCTTTCGTTGAGCAGGCGGAAGCGGAATTCGTCGCACAAAAGCCCTTCGATCCCGGAGCCCTGCAGATGAAAGCGCAGGGTAACGGGATCCATCAGATCGCAGAAGCGACCTTTGTCGTCCGGGTGCAGCGATAATTCGGACAGGCTGACAAAGAGCTCCTTGTAAGAGCCCTCCGTCAGGAAAGAGGAATATTTTTTTGTGGTATGAAACAGCTTGGTGAAACGGTCGTTTTTCAAGTCGAATTCGATCAACTCGTCATAAGAGGAATTGTCCAGATAATCGACGATCGCTTCATGACGATCGGCAGCCTGAAAAAGGCGGAACAAACCGGTATTCATACTCACCACCCTTTAGAAAATAATTGGGTTCACGTTAAATATAATTCTATTCTATAATTATTTTTTCGGTTTTTCAATAATACTTCGAAAATTCGGAATCAGTACTATTTTTTCAAAAAAATTTTATGGAAAAGCACTAATCTTTTGGCGAAATTTTTGCGCTCACGGTTGTAATCCGAAAAAAAATAATATATAATATTTTCTGTGTATCATAACTGCGATCGGCACGCAGCTTATTTTCTTATCTTTTTTTGGAGTGGTCATCATGCCCGGAATCAAACAGAACGGAAAAAGAACATGGCTTTCGCTTTTTGCGCTCGTCGCCGTCTGCGTCCTGCTGAACTATCTCGGCGCAAGGCTGAACGGTCTGCTGGGACTGCCTTTTTATCTCGACAACGTCGGCACGATCCTGTCGGCGCTGCTCGGCGGCTATATCCCCTGCGTTACCGTCGGATTTCTGTCGAATGTTTTCAACGCGTTCTCAAGTCCGGATTCCATCTATTACAGCGTTATCAGCGTATTCATCGCGACGGCTGCGGCGCTGTTCGCCGTTAAGCTGCGCCGCGTACGCATCCCCTATGTGCTTTTGGCGATCCTGACCTTCGGTTTTATCGGAGGCGTCATCGGCGGCATGCTGACATGGCTGATCTACGGCTTCGACTTCGGCGAGGGCGCTGCAGCGGATCTCGCCGCCGCGATCGACCGTATCTTTCCGGTCGGTTACTTAACTTCCAATCTCATATCCAACTTCCTGATCGACGTAGCGGATAAAGCGATCGTGACCGTGGCTTCGCTCGTCATCTTCAAGCTGCTCCCCGAAAAACTCGACAATTATCTGAAGGGGCAGGACTGGTTTTATATCAGCGTCTTTGAAAACAGCACGCGCAAGATCCGCAAGCGCTTTTCCCTGCGCGTCAAGTCGACCCTGCTTTTTGCGGCGTCGACCCTCCTGATCGCCGCCGCGGCGATCGGTACCTCTGTCATCCAGTACCACAATTCGACCTTGGCGGAGTATTCCAATCAGGCGCAGTACGCCGCGCATATCATCGCCACCCATATCGACACGGACAGCATCGAGAGTTATCTGCGCGACGGCAGGGACGCCGAGGGCTATGCCCGGACAGAGGAGCTGATGCAGATCGTCAGCGACGCTTCGCCCGAAATAGCGTTCATGTATATTTACCGTGTGAGACCGGACGGCACACATGTTATCTTCGATCTCAGTACCGAAGAGACTGAAGCGGATGCGCCCGGATCCGTGATCGAATATGACGATACGATCTCAAAATACCTTGACCTGTTTTTGGAGGGCCGGGAGATACCCGTTGACGTCACGAACGATGAAGACGGCTGGCTGCTGTCGGTATACGAGCCGATCCGCGGTGCGTCCGGCAAAGTGCTGTGCTATGTGGGCGTTGATATGTCGATGGCGAATCTGCAGGCGGAAGAGACCTCTTTCCTTGCCAAGATCACGGCGCTGTTCATCGGCTTCCTGATATTGATCCGCACCTATGCCGTATGGATGGCGGAGCGTCACATCATCATCCCCGTCAACACCATCGCCGACGCCGCCAACAGCTTTACCTACGATACGCCTCAGGCACGCGAGGAAAGCATGAAGATGATAGAAAACCTGAACATCGATACCGGCGACGAGATCGAATACCTCTATGACGCATATAAAAAGACCACAGCCGACACCGTACACTTCATCGACGAGGTACAGCGAAAGAGCGATCAGGTCATTCGCCTGCAGAACGGACTGGTACTGGTACTGGCGGATATGGTCGAAAGCCGCGACAAGTGTACCGGCGACCACGTACGCAAGACCGCCGCTTACTGTGAGATCATCCTCAGACAGATGCAGAAGGACGGCATCTACGCCGACCAGCTGAGCGAAGAATTCATCACCGAAGTGGTCAGCTCCGCTCCTCTGCACGACGTCGGCAAGATCAAGGTATCCGATACCATCCTCAACAAGCCCGGCAGGCTGACCGACGAAGAATTCAAAAAGATGCAGAACCATACGACTGCGGGCGGCGAGATCATCGATAAGGTGATCACGACCGTCGGCGAAGAATCCGAGTATCTGACCGAGGCGAAGAATCTGGCGTCCTTCCACCATGAAAAGTGGAACGGCAAGGGTTATCCGACCGGACTGCAGGGCGAAGAGATCCCTCTGTCCGCCCGCGTGATGGCGGTAGCCGACGTCTTTGACGCGCTGGTGTCCCGCCGCAGCTATAAGGAGCCCTTCTCCGTCGACAAGGCGATGGAGATCATCCGAGAGGACGCAGGCACCCACTTCGATCCCCTGATCGTCGAAGCCTTCTTCAACGCGGAGGAAGAGATCAGGCGCGTCCAGAAGCTCAACATGGAGCTGTAAGCCCGCATACAACTGTAATGTATTTTTCCCTGTTCCGGCGGCATGAAGATCCTGCCGCCAAAACGGTTTGAGTCACAAAGAGGCGACCTCATGAAAGAATATCCGAATTTTATAAGACATTGGCTTTTGCCCAAGCACGATAAAGAGATCGACAGCGAGATCGATATGCTGAATATCAAAACGATCCACTACGTTTCGCTGGCGGAGTGCGTCGTTCAGACCGTGTGCCTGATCGTATTCCTCCTTTCAAGGTTCAAGAGCATGGATGATCCGGCAAACGTCAATTCCGTTGTCAACGTCTCGCTGAGTATCGTTCTGTGCATCGCCGGATTTATCGTTTCCGGAGTGTTTATGCGTAAAAAAGACCTTGCCGAGCGCCATACGGCGGTTAGCGTTTTTGTCGGCACATATATGATCCTGCTGGTCGTATGGGGCATGCTGGCTTCGGTACAGACCTTTATTCGCGGCGAGCAGATCATCACCTTCTTTACCGTGGAGCTGATCACGGTGATGTTACTCAGACTGCGTCCGCTGTTCACCTCGATCCTCGTTATGTCCTCCTACACGATCTTCTATATCGGTCTGAACGTATGGATCAAGCCCGGTATGATCAATCCTTACAATTACTTTATGATGGGTGTCATTTCCGTGGCGGGCGCGGTGATCATCTACCGGATCACGGTCAGCTATATCGAGCAAAAAAACAAAGCGAACCGGCTGAATGATTCGCTGGAGATCATCGCCAACCATGACAGCGCGACGCGCCTGCAGAACCGCTACGCGCTCAACCAGCGCATCCCCGAATATCTCAACACGGATATCTGTATCGCGATGCTCGATATCAATAAATTTAAAGCGGTCAACGATACCTACGGACATAAGGCGGGCGACGACGTGCTGAAGGCGTTTTCCGATCTGCTGCTGGACAGCTTCGATCACGAGGAGATCTACCGCTACGGCGGCGACGAATTCCTGATCGTATCCCTTTCCGGGGAGCTCGCGGCGTTCCGACAGAAGCTCACGGAACTGAACGACAGGTTCGGCGAGGTACATATCAGCGGCGTAGAAAGCTGCTTGAGCTGCTGCTTCGGCTGCGTATCGGCACGTCCCGAGAATCCTGCCGATTTCTTCGATCTGGTCATGCGGGCGGATAAAAAGCTGTATGAAGAAAAAAGCAAAGTATAACTGAACAGAAAAAATCTTGATGTATACAAAGAAGAGCCGGCGCGAAAGCGTCGGCTCATGTTTTATCGGTATATAATTATCTTCTGTGTTTATCGGGATAGCGTTTATAGTACGCGTCCTTATCCTGATACATCCTTTCGTCGGCACGCTTGAATACCTCTCTGTACTCGGCGTCCTTACCCTTGTCGTATACGGCATAGCCTTTGGACAAAGCCAGCGGATTCTGATACGGCTTGGGGATCTTGTTCTCCTCCTCGATCGCCTTGTCCGCCTCTTGGAACAGCCTTTCCATTTCTCTGACGGAATCGATCGGGAGCAGTACGATGAACTCGTCGCCGCCGATGCGGTAGATGTTCTCTTTACCGAAGACCTTGATCATGATATTTGCCTCGTCGATCAGCGCCAGATCGCCGATCTCATGACCGTAGTTATCGTTGATATCCTTCAGCCCGTTGATATCGAAGATCGCGACGCTGAATTTCGCGGAGCCCTTTTGGATATCTTCGTCGAGCCGCTTGACAGCGTCGAGGTACGCCGCCTTGTTGTCGACGGATGTGAGGGCGTCGATGTACGCCTGATGGTGAACGTTGGCGATCTCGCGGCGCAGTGTCTCCTGCATGGAGAGGATCTTATCTCCGAGATCGTTGATGTCGTTGCCTTTTCGTTTGCTGTCGCGGTCAGAGGCCTCGCTCTCTTCGGGCATCTCTACGCCGATCTCACGCACCAGATCCCCGACATTATCTGCCAGAACGTTCAGCTGACCGTACAGCTGGCGATATTTCTTGCGGGACTGTTCGGTGAGGAGCACGACGATCGCCGCGCCGGCGAGCAGCGATAAAGCGCAGACAATGATGATGGTCCAGGTCTGTCCCGCCAGCTGGTTTTCATACCATTCGGCGCTGAAGTCGACCGCTACGATGCCCGCGACTTTTCCCGTAGAATCGTACACGGGACTGTAGGCGCTGTAAAACTTGCCCCACGCGTCCTCATAAGGCTTTTTGTCGACGGCAGCCGTGCCGAGACTCGCCGTGTAAAGCGCATCGGTATAGACGACCGGAGAACCGAACTCACCCGGATCATCCTCATCGACGTCGATCGTGAACACGAACTGTTTATCGCCCATATCCCTGATACAGTAAATATATTCCAGCTCGATATTATCGCGAAAACAGGCGAGCGTACGGAGCGCGCTTTTATACTTCTCTGTATCCTTGTCCTCTGCGGTAAAACGCTTGAGGTCGTCGCCGTCCAGCATGTCGGCGGCAGTGTTGGAGATATCGAGCATCCTGCCCTGGATCTGGGAAGCCAGCGCTTTATTCGATTGTCGCGTCAGAACGAAGCCCAGCGTTACGTTAACAACCACCAGGAACAGCAGTATGATGATGATGTATCTGGAACGCTGACCGATTTTTCCCTTTTTCACAGTTAATCCTTCTCTCTGTGATACCCGATAACGCCGACCGGCGGAACTGTCTGCTATACAAGTATATACAATATCATTATAGATTGTTTTCGCAGAATAATCAATATAATTTTATGAAAAATTACTATTTTTTGCAAAAAACGTTTGGAGATTTTATCAGGGAAACAGTATAAGAAAACTGCGCCGGGGCAAACCGCAGCCGACCGAGATAAGCAGCGTGACGCTGCACCCGATCCGCGCCGCATACCATAGCTGTATTCTGCCGTATTATTCACGCGTTTAACGCAAAAAACAGAACCCCTGCATAACACAGAGGTTCTGAGTAAAGATAAACTCGATATGCTGATTATCTCTTGGAGAACTGTAAGAGCGTTTAGAAAACAGTCCGGCGGACTGTTTTTAGCGATGCTTTGCGAAAGCTATGCTTGAGCAAATCCGCAGTCGACAGAGATATTCAGGACGGACGATAAATAAAAAACAGAACTCCTGCCGAAACAGGAGTTCTGAATAATTGCAAAGATAAATAACTGATTATCTCTTTGAGAACTGCGGAGCGCGGCGGGCCGCTTTGAGACCGTATTTCTTACGCTCTTTCATTCTCGGGTCACGGGTGAGGAATCCAGCCTTCTTGAGGGCGGGACGGAGCGCGTCGCTGTCA
The DNA here is from genome assembly GCA_017403985.1 of Ruminococcus sp. GTDB lineage: Bacteria > Bacillota > Clostridia > Oscillospirales > Acutalibacteraceae > Ruminococcoides. The sequence continues at coordinate 24,574 of JAFRDE010000054.1, forward strand.
TACTGGAGCAGCGCGCGGGAGATACCGTGACGGATGGCGCCCGCCTGACCGGTAACGCCGCCGCCGTTAACGCGGCAAACTACGTCGAACTTCTCGCCGGTCTCGGTGAGCTCGAGGGGCTGACGAACGATCAGCTTGAGGGTATCGAGGCCGAAGTAATCGTCGATGTCTCTGTCGTTGATGGTGATCTTACCGGTGCCCTGATAGAGGCGAACTCTCGCTACGGAAGATTTTCTTCTGCCGGTGCCGTAAAAATAAGGTGCCTTATCGTACATTTATCGTTTCCTCCTTCTTAAAATTCCCATGCTTCGGGCTTCTGAGCCTGATGAGTATGCTCAGCGCCTTCGAACAGTCTGAGTCGCAGCATAGCCGCTCTGCCGATGGTGTTGGAGGGAACCATGCCCTTGACAGCGAGCTCCATCGCCTTGGTGGGACGGGTAGCCATCAGGGTAGCGTAGTTGGTTTCCTTAAGGTGACCGACATAACCGGTATGACGGTACCATTTCTTCTGTTCTAATTTCTTGCCTGTCAGGACAGCGTCCTTGCAGTTGATGATGATGACGTGGTCGCCGCAGTCAACGTGGGGAGTGAAGGTGGGCTTATGCTTGCCTCTGAGCAGCACAGCCGCCTCAACCGCGACCTTACCGAGGGGCTTGCCCGCGGCGTCGATCACGTACCACTTGCGCTCGACTTCGCCTTTTTTTGCCATATAAGTGGACATAGTGCGTTTCCTCCTTGATTATTCTTGTAAGCATTTTTAACGCTCGTCTATCTTAACACTTTCATCGGTCAAAGTCAAGCAAAATTCCGAATTTTTTCATATAGCACTCATTGAGCTTATTTTATCTCGTTTTTACTCGTTTTATCTCCTGTTTTCTCGTTCGCTATTTTCGAAAAGCAGAAAAGCGGGAGGGTCGAAACCCTCCCGTCAGTCTGATTGATGAAATTGTTACGGCTGTGTGGGGGCCGGCTCAGTAGAGGCGGTCGTTTCCTGCACACCGATTTGGTAAGGAACGCTCATGTTCGCGAGCCAGCGCTGGATCCACGTCGCGTCGATGATGGTGATTTGTTTATCACCGTCGACGTCGGCGGTGCCGTTATTGAAGTCTTCGCTGATCAGACCGACCAGATAGCGCCGGATTACGGTGACGTCGTTAACGTCTACCGTTTTGCTGTTGTCCGCGTCTCCGGGCACACCGCGAAGGCGCAGTACCAGATGGAGGGTGTTTTCCTTCTGGATGTTATAATCGGCGAGGGTACGACCGTCCTCAAGCTGTTTGCCGGCGAAGATCAGGCGCTGCTGATCGGGTGGGATACTCTCTTTCTCCTGTATTTTCTGCTTGATGTTCTCGATCGTATCGTTCGGCTCGACGTCGAGCGTGATCGTTTTGCCGGTAAGCGTTTTGACAAAAATCTGCATACCCGTCGGCGATACGTCGACGTCGGCGGCATATACGCCGACTGACAGGACGCAAAACAGAACGCTGACGGCAAGAATCAACGAAATGATCTTTTGACGCATGATTGTGTACCTCCTGTTATTTACTGTCATCATAGTAGCACAAAGAATAGGCTAATTCAAGAGAAAACACAGCAAAAGACCGCCCTTGCGGACGGTCTGCTGATGAAATAATATTGATTATGTGATTATGTAAAATCCTAAATAGTTTTGTTTTCGGTCGGGATCACTGTCTTCAAGCCTCCCTTTGGCAAAGGGAAGTACAGAAAAGTACTGCTCCTCTTTGTGGGATTGCCGCGCCCTGAAGGGCTCGCAATGACAGCGGATCTTTACGGGATTCTATCTCGACCTAAGCAAAGGCTTTGCCGGTCGCGTCAAGCGAGTAGCCCAGCCTTTCGCCGTCTTTTGTTACCATTGTGATCATGGTTCCCGGCAAGAACTCATGCAGCGTCAGGACGAATCCGTTCGGACGTTCGTCCGGGACGCCTGTGATCAGATATTCTGCATTGATTCTGCGCGCGAAGCCGGCAGTGCACTTGGGCGCGTTGTCACTGAACATCACAGTCATATCCGCGCCTAAACGCGTCGCGGTACGGTAGAGATATTCGATCTCTTCGGAAAAGTACGTCAGATCGTTCTGCTGAGTATGCACACATAAAACATGCAGTTCACAGCCGAGCCCTGCAGCCTGATCGAATCCGGCTTCGATCAGACGGTCGCAGTCATACTGCCCCGTCACACATACCAGCACAGACGGCTTCTTCACAGCGCTCAATTTCATCACCTCCCGAAACAGTGATCAGTGGTAAGTGACCAGTGACCAGTTGATTTTTTCGCCTGAAAAGGCGACATCAAAACGGAGCATAGGGGGCCGCTCCGTCCTTTGATGTGTCTATCATAACACACAGTTGTGACGAAAAGTGTAAAAGCGTGTGAATGTTTTATGAACCTTTTGTAAACGGTGAAGCGTGTCGCGCGGAAGCTGCCCGAACCCGATTGATGAAAGCAAAACGTCCGCAGCTCATAACAGAGTTACGGACGTAATGTATTGCATCTGTTATAGAATCAAAAACGCGTCAGCGTTTTTTACAACCATTCGCCATTCACCAACTACGCTTTCTTCCTGCAGAACTCCTTCATACAGCAGTTTTCGCAGTCGGCTTTTCTTGCGGTGCAGACGGCTCTGCCGTGCAGGACGAGGCGGTGACAAAAGTCGTTGCTCTCCTTAGGAGGGAGCAGGCCTCTGAGGATCAACTCGATCTTCTTCTGATCTGTCTCGCTGTGCAGCCCCAGCCGCCGCGTGATGCGGATGCAGTGAGTATCCACCACCACGGCGCCCTCCATGCCGAAGATATCGCCCATCACGAGGTTAGCGGTTTTTCTGCCGATACCCGGCAGGGCGATCAGCGCCTCAAGGCTGTCCGGCACCTTTCCCCCGTACTGCTCGCACAGCACGCGCGCCATCGCGACGATATCCTTCGACTTCGTTTTATACAAGCCGCAGGATTTGATATACTCTGCGACCTCCTCCGGCGTGCTTTCGGCAAAGTCCGCGGCGCAGGTAAAGCGCTCAAACAGCGCCGGCGTCACCATATTCACCCGCGCGTCGGTGCACTGGGCGGACAGCCGCGTCGCCACCAGACACTGCAGCGGATCGGTATAGTGCAGCGAACAGATCGCGTCGGGATATTCCTCTTTCAGCGCTTCGACCGCCAAAAGGGCGATTTGCTTCTTTGTCATCATACTCACTTCCTGTCTGCAATATAGCATATTTCCGACAAAAATTCAATCGTTTCGGCATAGAAAAAGCGCTCCCGCAAAAGGAGCGCTTTGCTGTCACATATTAAAATTACTCCGCGGTATAATCAAAGGAACCGAAGACGACGTCCTGATTATTCGCATCGCAGTAGATGACATGGATGGTGTTGACAGGAGTCTGCAGGTTCTGGAAATACTTGAAGCCGTACTCCGCGGCAGCTTCAGCCTCTGCCTTCGCGGTCTCTTCGTCATACTCGTCCTGATGAACGCCGACGATAACCGCCTGCTTCTCTTCGTTGATATAAGCGAACTCGCCGTATGCCTCTTTGTGCTGGGACGCGATCTCATCCTGGATATCGGCGCCGAGAGCGTTCTTATGGTCCTTCACATAGCTGTCATACTGATCGCCCGAGAATTCATAAACGACATTGCCGTTTTCATCCTTCGAGGTCGAAGAAGCGTAATTTGCGGCATAACCGTCGTCATATTTCTCGGATACGGTGGTCTTAACGCCGCTGCTTCCGCCGCAGGCGCATAAGAAAACGCCAATCATCAAAACTGCCAGCGCAAGAGCAATAAATCTTTTCATGGTGATTCCTCCGATGTAAATAATAAGATCAAGGGGCTGAAGAGTTTTCAGACCCGGAACATTTTTTATTATAGCAAAAAGTTGCGGAAATGCAACAAATATTTGAAAAAATTATATTTTTTCAATCAGTACTTCCGTGACGCGCCTGCCGTCGGTTTTCACCGCGGTAAAGCGCATACCGTGCGCCTCCACGGCGGGCTGTTCGTTTTCGGCAGGGATGCGTCCGAGGTGACTGAGTATAAATCCCGCGATCGTCTCGCTGTCGTCGTCGCTGAGTTCCGTACCGATCAGCTCCTCCACATCCTCGATCGAGGTGCTGCCGTCGACGGTGAATTTGCCGTCGGAGAGCTCGCGGATCTCCTCTTCCTCGTTATCGTATTCATCCTGAATATTGCCGAGGATATCCTCGATCAGGTCTTCGAGGGTGATGATGCCCTCGGTGCCGCCGTATTCGTCCACGACCACCGCGATCTGCGTCTTGTTCTTTTTCATGAACGAGAACAGCGATCGGCAGTCCTTGGTGCGCGGTACGAACAGCGCCGGGCGCAGATTTTTACTGAGCTTGAAATCCGACGGTGCGGGCGCGCCGACATATTTCAGCAGATCCTTGACGTACAGGATGCCGATGATGTTGTCGATATCGTCGCGCCAGACGGGGATGCGCGAATGACCCGAGCGGATCGCGACCTCGACGACCGTTTTCAGATCGTCGGTGTCCTCGAGGCTGGTCATATCGCGGCGGTGGGTCATGATCTCATAGGCGACGGTATCGTCGAAGTCAAAGACGTTCTCGATGATATCTTTGGTCTCGTCCTCGATCAGACCCTTTTCCTGCCCCTCTTCGACGAGAGAGAGGATCTCTTCCTCGGTCTCCGCGACCTTTGTTTCGTTATCCTTCGCGCCGAATAAGCGCTCAATAAAGCTCTTTTCCTTTTTCGCTGACTGGTCGTCAGACATAGTTCATACCTCCGGTATATTTAGGAATTAGGAATTAGGAGTTAGGAGTTGTGGGCGGGACACCCGCACCTGATTTGTAATAATCGGTAAACATTCTGCAAATCCAAAACGCGTCAGCGTTTCCCGAAATTCCTCATTCCTAATTGCTTTAATCTGTATCTAACTTAAGTACCGCCATGAACGCCTCCTGCGGGACCTCCACGGAGCCTAACTGGCGCATACGCTTTTTGCCTTCCTTCTGCTTTTCGAGCAGTTTCTTCTTACGGCTGATATCGCCGCCGTAGCACTTGGCGAGGACGTCCTTGCGCATCGCCTTGACGGTCTCGCGGGCGATGATCTTGCCGCCGATACACGCCTGTACCGGCACCTCGAACAGCTGACGCGGGATGTTCTCCTTCAGCTTTTCTGCCATTTTGCGCGCTCTCGGGTACGCCTTGTCCGCGTGGATGATAAACGAAAGCGCGTCGACCGTCTCGCCGTTGAGCATGATATCCAGCTTAACGAGCTTGCTCTCGCGGTACTCCTTGAATTCATAGTCGAACGAGGCGTAGCCGCGGGTACGGCTCTTCAAGGTATCGAAGAAGTCGTAGATGATCTCCGCCAGCGGCAGCTCGTAGTGGATATCGACGCGGTCGGAGTCGATATAATCCATGCCGATAAAGACGCCGCGGCGATCCTGACACAACTCCATGATGTTGCCGACATAATCGGAGGGCGAGTAGATATGCGCGTCGGTGACGGGCTCCTCCGCCATCTTGATGACAGCGGGATCGGGATAGTTGGTCGGATTCGATATCATATGCACCGAGCCGTCGGTCAGGGTGATGCGGTAGTTGACCGAGGGAGCGGTCGTGATCAGGTCGAGATTATACTCGCGCTCGAGGCGCTCCTGGATGATCTCCATGTGCAGCAGTCCGAGGAATCCGCAGCGGTAGCCGAAGCCCAGTGCGACCGAGGTCTCGGGCTCGTAGCTGAGCGAAGCGTCGTTGAGTTTGAGCTTATCCAGCGCGTCGCGCAGGTCGCCGTAGCGCGCGCCGTCCACGGGATAGATACCGCAGAAGACCATGCTCTGCACCTTGCGGTAACCGGGCAGGGGCATCTCGGCGGGATTCTTCGTCAGGGTGACGGTATCGCCCACCTGCGCGTCCTGCAGGCTCTTGATCGAAGCGGTGATGTAGCCGACCTCTCCGGCGTACAAGCCCTCACGGGGCTCGAGCGAAGTCGCGCGCATATAGCCGCACTCCACGACGTTGAAGGTCGAGCCGGTCGCCATCAGTCTGAACTCGTCGCCGACATGGATCTGGCCCTCTTTCAGCCTGACATAGATAATAACGCCTTTATATGAATCATAGATGGAGTCGAAGATCATTGCCCGCAGCGGCGCGTCGATATCGCCCGTGGGAGCGGGGATATCGCTGACGATCTTCTCGAGCACCGCGTGGATATTGATGCCCGCTTTCGCGGAAACACAGGGAGCGTCCTCGGCGGGGATACCGATGACGTCCTCGATCTCGTTGATCACGCGCTCAGGGTCGGCGGAGGGAAGGTCGATCTTATTGATGACCGGCACGATCTCCAGCCCCGCATCCACCGCTAAATAGGTGTTGGCAAGCGTCTGCGCTTCGATGCCCTGCGACGCGTCCACGACGAGGATCGCGCCCTCGCACGCGGCGAGGGAACGGCTGACCTCATAGTTGAAATCAACATGTCCGGGGGTGTCGATGAGATTGAATCGATACGTCTCGCCGTCGTCGGCGTTGTACTCGAGGGTCACGGCATGGCTCTTGATGGTGATGCCGCGCTCGCGCTCGAGCTCCATATCGTCCAGCAGCTGATCCTCCATATCGCGCACCGCGACGGACTGCGTCTGCTCAAGGATGCGGTCGGCAAGGGTCGACTTGCCGTGGTCGATATGCGCTACGATGGAGAAGTTGCGGATCTTATCCTGTTGAAATGACATTTCTATCACCTGTATATACAAAATACCAAACTATAGTTTAGCATAAAACCCCATCCTTGGCAAGATGACGGAGCGCGGAATATGAAAAAAATCGGGGGAAAACACAAATAAAATGAAATAATTAAAATTAGGTATTGAAATTTCCGAAAACCTGTGGTATGATATATAAGCTGTTTCAAACAGCAAAGCAACTGAATATGCTGATATAGCTCAGTCGGTAGAGCGCATCCTTGGTAAGGATGAGGTCACCGGTTCAAATCCGGTTATCAGCTCCACGCAGAAAAAGGGACTCCGTCTGGAGTCCCTTTCAGTCTGTCGAAAAAGTCCAGCTAAGGCTGGGCTTTTTGTTGTATCTATGGTATAATAGATACGGTGATGGAAATGTTGGAAAAGAACGTGAATAACAGAATGTTAGTAGAGATTGTGTGCTTAGAGGATTTAGTGCCGGA
>JAFRDE010000016.1 GCA_017403985.1 Ruminococcus sp.
ACGTTCCTGATCTGTTTCCTTGGACAGAAGCATTTGCGTGACCATTTTCATACCATTGGCTGCGGCAAGAACTATCTCATCCATCGTCTGCACAAATACCATGCCCCGATACGCTGTTGCCTGCCTTTCCAGAGGCCAGTCACGAAGCTTCTCCTTGTATTCGAGCATTGCCCCGCCGACCAAGCTTTGATGTGCCTTTGGCTTTTGAAGAGCTTTTCGCTGATTCACACACAGGGCGATTCGGATAGGATCGTTTGCATCCGGAAAAAGCTTCGCGACAGCACGGCTGAGAAGCAATGCGGTTATCGTTCCCGGACTGCCGTCATTGTCCATGCTGAAGCGCACAAACTCGGATTCTTTAATGGAGATACTATAGACAGTTTTCACCGTATCATCCTGCAGTTCAGCGTTCTCAATAATGTTAAGCGCCTTTGGAAGATCGGATCGAACAGGAGTCGGAAGATCCGATGCGATCTCAATAGGATCGTCCCATTCTTCCTGAGTGATCACATCTCCGACAAGACGGATTCCTTCCTCGTTCAGCTTGATTCCGTACCGTTCAGAGCAATAATAGTACAGCAATGTCCGGATTACTTCATAGGCGCCGGTTCCGTCTGTCAGACCATGAAACACATCCAAAATGATCCAGTTGTCTTGATAGGCAAAGGCGATCATGTGATAGTTGGATTCTTCTGCGTTCAGATCCACCCCATGAAGAGAATTGCTGATAACAACAGGTCTGGTGTTATCAACAAAAACATACTGCCCGTCCTTTTTCTGCAGTTCCACACAAAAATAGGGATATCTCAGCATTGTGGTGTTGACAGCATAACGCAATGCGGACGGGTCAATCAGATCTCTCATTCGGATCCGGATCCTGATTCCGTTAGGATTCTCTTTACTCGATGAGTATAACGGGCGAATTCCTGTGAATAATCTTTGTTCCATATTACCTCCAAAATTATTTGTTTTGTCTGTTGTTTTCTAAAACGTCCTTGTATTCTTCTTTACCTGTCATCATCTTTTCGGCATAAGAGCAGAGCGGGATAATCTTGATCTGCCTGACGCGGGCTTCTTCAATGATTCTGTTAACCAGCCTTTTGGCGATTCCTTTACCACCGTATGCCGGGTCAACTCCGGTGTGAGTGATCGTCCAAGTTGAACCGGTCACTGTGAAATCGCATTCGCCGATAACGTTACCGTTATCCTGTGCAACGCTTCTGCAATTGCTTTCCTCAAATTCAATCGAAATACACCCGTTTGAATCGGGCTCAGCTTTTATCATCCTGCATTTAACGATAGCTTCGGTTACAGCTGTCAGAACAAGCTCGCCGTTTTGGTTATATGCGTCTATTGAAACTTCTGCAAGACCGTTTTTCTCGCTGCGTTTTTGAAGCCTTGTCACAGTCGCTTTCCCGGTCAGAATATCATCCGCAAAGACCGGCTTGAGCCATTCGATCTTTGTTGATTTGCCCGCGAGCAGCTGCTCACCGAAGAAATCGACTTCCAGATATTTAGCCCATACCTCCAAGAACGACATCACACCCGGAGCGATCAGCTTTCCGAACACTGTTGTCTTTGCGTATTCCTCATCGGTATGAAGCGGGACGTTATCATAGTCATTCGCAAACGACAGCATTTTTTCTTTTTTAATTAGTGCCGGTTCTATATCTGTCGTCATACCGATTTTCAAATCATCAAAATACATCATTTTCCTCCGCTGACTTAATCTATCGATTGCAGATCAGAAACAGATCGGTTCCAAGCCTTTATCATAATAAGCGATAATAGCATGCTTCATCGCGCCGATCATTTCCGGCGTCAGCATACCGGGGATAGCGATGACTGCAAACAGCTTTCTTGCTAAGGATACAGCAAATATCTGCTCTTCGGCTTTTTTGATCAGAGCCTCGTCGTCGGTATCAAGGTATGTTCTGATATACAGATCCCAGATATGGCTGATCTCTTCCTGTGTAAAGTGACGCAGGATGGGGCTTTCGCTGATTGCCTTCGGATTGTTCGCGCGCTCCTTGAAAAGCGAGTGCATACTGGTCAGATCAATGATCGGATGTCCCATACCGCAGGTCGCGAGGTCAATGAACATCATTTCGCCGTCCTGCAGCATGGCGTTGCCGATGTGACAGTCACCGTGGATAAAGGTATTGCGGTCGGGTATGTTCTCATAGATCGCTTTTATCTTTTCCGTTTCTTCCTCGGTCAGTATGGAAGATAAGTTCGGAAGTGCATTGACGGACGCGGTCTTCTGCACCTGGAACATTTCGGGACTGACCTCGATCGAATGCATCTTCTTCACAGTCTGAGCAAACATACGGATGTAATCGTCCATATGCTCTCTGCCTTCAATGATCACTTCTACCAGATCTTTCGCGTTCAGAAGCTCATAGACCGTGCCGTAGCTGTCGCCGACCTTCACGATATCATAAGGGATTGCAGTGGGCACACCGGAAATGAAAGCGTTTTTTGCCTTTTGATTCTCCTGCTTGATAAGCATATCAAAGCTGATATTCGGATGGAACACCTTGATGACGGTCTCTTTATCAGTACGGTAAACGTCGCCGGTCATACCTTTGCCGATCAGCTCGCAGCCTTCTACGGATACCTTACGAAAAGCCTTATTGACCGTCAGGATCGTTGTAAATCCGGCGACGTCGAGTATTTCATAAACTTCGCTGGTAACATTGTTCAGTGTAACCTTATCAACTGCCTTTGAGAGCTTCAATAATACGCGCAGACCGGCTGATGAAATATACTCGAGCTCGGATGCGTCGATCTCGGTCGGCAGAGCCGCCATGATCTCCTTTTCAAATCCAGGTGCGTTGGTTGAGTCGATTTTACCTTTGATTTGATACATATTTACCTCCAAGATAATGCGTTTATGATTTACTATATAATTGACTGCGGAGGAATAACATTCCACGATCACGATCTTATTCTTCTGTCAATCCATTTCTATTTCTCCATATCTTCACAATAAATATCTGCTCCAGCAAAACCAATGGAAAAACATACTGCTTTACTTTTCCAGTGCCCTGCATTCTTTCAGCAGGTCGATAATAGGCAAATGCTGCGGGCAGGCGTCTTCGCACTGACCGCACTCGATGCAGTCGCTCGCCTTGCCTTTGCCCTCGGTCGCGATCTGATAGGCACCTCTGCCGCCGTCCCAGTTGCCGGTTTCCTTATTCTTCACGGCGAAGATGCCGGGAATGGCAATATTCATCGGACAGCCCTTGACGCAGTACTTGCAGGCGGTACACTGGATAGAGTTGTCCTTTTCCAGTTCCTTCTGCACAGCGGCGATCACCTGATATTCTTCTTCATTCAGCGGCTGAAAATCTTTCATATAAGAGAGATTATCCTCCATCTGCTCCTCATTGGACATTCCCGAAAGAACGGTGATAACGCCCTCAAGCGACGCTGCGTAGCGGATGCCCCATGAAGCGACGGAGAGATCGGGATGTGCCTCTTTGAACAGCCGCTTGATCTCGCTGTTCGGATTCGCCAAAGCACCTCCTTTGAGCGGTTCCATAATTGTCATGGAAACGTTATGCTTTCGGGCAATCTCGTAACATTCTTTTGACGCGACTCCGGGATTGTTCCAGTCGACATAATTGATTTGCAACTGGATAAAATCAACGTCGGGATGCGTCGTCAACAGTTCATCGAGCAGCATCGGATCGCCGTGAAAAGAGAAGCCGTAGTAACGGATAAGCCCCTTTGCCTTTTGCTCCTTGACAAAATCCCAGATATGAAAATCTTCATAGAACTTTACGTTGTTACGGCTGAGCGCATGTAGCAGATAATAGTCGAAATATCCGGCTCCGGTACGTTCGAGACTGGTATAGAACTGCTGCTTCGCCGTTTCTTCGGTCAAGCCGGGCATACCGGCGTTGAGCTTGGTGCACAGGGTGAAGCTGTCGCGCGGATGGCGGTCGATCAGGGCTTCCTTTGTCACGCGCTCGCTGTCGCCGTCGTCATAGACAAAGGCGGTGTCAAAGTAGGTGCCGCCCGCCTCGATAAAGCGGTCAACCATATAGGATACTCTCTCGGTATCGTTGAAGCCGTTCTCGCGCTTCGGCAGGCGCATGAGTCCGAATCCTAATTTGAATACTTCTTTTCCGAACCAATCAGACATGAGCTGCTCCTTTCTGCAATTGTGCCAGACGATCTTTTAATGCTATATATCCTTCTTCCGGGTCGTCGAGCTGGGTTACTGCCAGTTCCATCGGACAGATACCGTCGCCCTTGCGGTTGATGATTTTCTCAGTTAACGTACCGTATGCGCAGGGGATATGATGCTCTTGCAGATAACGGTATCCTGCCTCGGACATCACTTCGCCGTAAACCTCGCGGATACCGGCTTTGACGAACAGCATCGCCGCCGCTTTACCGACGATAACATCAGCGACGGAATAACCGTTCAGATCGCGTCCCTCGCCGAGAAAGCTCATCATCGGTGAGATGCCTCTGCCGTTATCAGTGAACCACTCGCCGTCCTTACACAGGCATATGCTGTGACCGTTCAGCTTCGCTTTTGCGATCTCGATATCAGTCATTGCTTTTTACCAACAGTGCGCGGATCGCGATTATGATGATCGGTACGAGTATTGCCTGAATGACCAAGCCGAGCCAACCGGCGCAGATCTGTCCCCAGATCATCGGAACGGTAAAAGGCGCAACGCTTTGGAAGATTGCGACCAGACCGAGGAATACCGCACGGCCGGCAAGCTGTGCCAGGATCACAGATGGGAATGCCCACAGTCCGTTTTCATAGATCTTCTTGCTGAACAGCCCGGATACCAGCGCAAATACCGCAAGCTCTGCCATCATGAAAGGCAGTCTTGCAAGCGCGGGCATGGGATTACCCATCAGCGAAGTAATTGCAAAGCTCACCACAGGGGATAGAATACCGACGGCAAGCGCCCACTTCCATCCGAGCAGGCAGCCGCCGATCAGCACCGGCAGATACATCGGCAGGAGCTGTACGCCTCCCGGCTGACCAAGGGCGAGGTGTACGATCTGCGGTAGGATGACCGCGATCGCGATCAAGCCGACGGACAGAACCGTGTTGACGGTGATTCTCTTTTGAACGGTTGCTTGTCTTTGTGCTAATACATTTTGCAGCATAGTGATTCTCCTCTCCGTGTTTTATTTGACGTGTTTATTTCACAAACTCTTCTTCATTATAACCTTTCTACCATATACTGTACGATCGCGGCGCATCTTGCAGCAGCCTTTTCCTGAAATTCATTAAAATCAACGCTTCCTCCTCCGTCAGGCTTATCGGAGATCGCGCGGATGATGACAAAGGGCGTGTTGTTCAGATAACAGGTCTGCGCGATCGCCGCGCCCTCCATCTCACAGCACATTCCGCCGAAATTCTTAATGATTGCATCTTTTTGCTCTTTTGTTGAGATGAACTGGTCGCCGGAGCATACTCTGCCCTCAAACACATGAATATCGGAGGCGGACTTTTGTACCGCTTCAACCGCCGCAGATCGAAGCGCCTCATCCGCAGGGAAAGCGACCCGACCGGTGTATGGGATCTCTCCCTTTTGAAAGCCGATGGCTTCTACGTCAAAATCGTGCTGAACGGCTTCGGTCGATACCACAATATCTCCGATATCGATTTTACTGTCCAGAGAGCCAGCAACGCCGGTATTGATGATTTTTGTGCAGTCATAATCGTTGATCAAAGTATGGGCGCAGATACCGGCATTCACCTTACCCATCCCGCATTTAACGATCACGACATTCTTTCCGCCCAGAGTTCCCTCGCAGAATTCCATCTCTGCTATCTTTGTTGTTTTC
>JAFRDE010000017.1 GCA_017403985.1 Ruminococcus sp.
CACGCCACGGGCGCGAGGTCGCCCTCGGTCAGCCGCAGCACCTCGCCGACGGTATAATCCTCCGGCGCGCGCGTCAGCTTGTAGCCGCCGCCCTTGCCGTGGACGCCCTCGATCAGCTTGGCTTTGGTGAGCGTCGGCAGGATGCGCTCCAGGTATTTCAGCGAGATCTCCTGCCGTGCGGCAACGTCCTTCATGGGAATGTAGCTGCCGTTATTATGTTCGGAAAGGTCGATCAGTACACGCAGCGCGTACCGTCCTCTGGTAGATACCATCATCGTAATCACCTTTTCTATGGATCGTCATTGCGAACCGATTGATCGGTGCGGCAATCCCAACCTTATTATTGTTTATCGTAATTATACCACAGGGTAGGTAGGTAAATCAAGATTTACTTTACACTTTTTACGTTTTAGGCTATAATAACCTTAATTTACTAAAAATCGGGAGGAGCAAGCCCCTCCCCTACAAAACATGAGGTTATAATGAAAGCTTTGATCGCGATGAGCGGCGGCGTGGATTCGTCCGTCGCGGCATTATTGATGAAAGATCACGAGCGGATCGGCTGTACGATGCGCCTGTTCGATAAAGAGGATAATGAAAGAGAAAAATCCTGCTGTTCCTTGAAGGAAGTCGAGGACGCGCGCGCGGTGTGTCACCGTATCGGGATCCCGTTCTATGTTTTCAACTTCACCGAGAATTTTGAAGAGAAGATCATCGGCAAGTTTGTGGACAGCTACCGCCGCGGGATCACGCCCAACCCCTGTATCGACTGCAACCGCTATATGAAATTTGACAAGCTCCTTGTCCGAGCGATGGAGCTCGGATGCGATCTGGTCGTGACGGGGCATTACGCCCGCGTCGAGGAAAAAGACGGAAAATATTTGCTGAAAAAGGCGCTCGATCCCGCGAAAGATCAGAGCTATGTGTTATACAGCCTGACGCAGGAGCAGCTGAAGCATATCCGCTTCCCGCTCGGAGAGCTGAGCAAGGACGAGGTGCGCCGTATCGCGGCGGAAAACGGCTTCGTCAACGCGAACAAGCCCGACAGCCAGGATATCTGCTTCGTCCCCGACGGCGATTACGCCGCGTTTATTGAGGAAAAGATCGGGAAAATGCCGACGGGCGACTTTGTGTCGGTGGACGGTGAGGTGCTGGGACAGCATAAAGGTATCTCGCACTATACGATCGGTCAGCGCAAGCACCTTGGCATCAGCGTCGGCGCGCCGATCTATGTGGTGAAGATCGATGCGGAGGATAACACCGTGGTGCTGGGCGATGAAAAACACCTGTTCAGCACCGTGGCGAATGTTGCAGAGTTCAACTGGATATCGGGAGAGATCCCGACAGAGCCTGTCAGGTGTAAGGCAAAGACGCGATATCGCCAGAAGGAACAGCCCGCGACCGCGTACGCGAACGACGACGGTACCGTGACCGTGATCTTTGACGAGCCGATCAGAGCCATCACCCCCGGTCAGGCGTGCGTCCTGTATGACGGAGACGTTGTATTAGGCGGCGGAGTGATCGTGTAAAATAGCATAATAACAACAGAGTCATTGCGAGGAATCGGCGATTGAGCCGATGACGTGGCAATCCCCTTGTCGATAATAATGTTTGATGTAACAGAAAGACGCATTTTCTCTTTGTGGGATTGCCACGGGCTAAAGCCCTCGCAATGACAGCGATTATATGAAAAAAACGCCCTGCTTTTGAAGCAAGGCGTTTTATCATATCATTGTTTCCCCAGCATCCTTTTTTTGATGTCCGCTTTATCGAACGCGGCGGCGATCAGGATGAAGATGATCGCCGAGGCGACCGCCTGGATCGCGTTTTCGGGCATCTTCCAAAGCGCCGTTACCAGCGCGCTGTGGAAGCTGTCGCCCGCCAGCAGCTGGCGGATCAGCTTGGAGATCGAATAGCCGACGACCGTGACCAGTCCCGACGGAATGGTCATCAGCGCGTTGCGCTTGGTCAGCAGCTTATCGCCCTTGGCGCTGAAAAAGACCGCGTTGAGCGCTTTGATGATGATGGTGTAGATGATGGTCTCGGGATAGACCAGCAGGTCGGCGATGCCGCCGCCGATGGCGGACGCCGCGACCGCAAAGGGGAGAGGCAGAAAGGACGCGGTGAGATAGATCATCGAGTCGCCGAGGTGGACATATCCGCCGGTCGGCGTTTTGATCTGGACAAAGGCGGTCATCACTGCGATCATCGCCGCGAACATGGCGGCGATCACGATGTGCAGGGTATGCGCCGAGTGTTTTGTTTTCATATATATACCTTCTTTTTAGTGGTTAGTGATAAATTGTCAATGAATCAGCGGCATTGCGAGGGAGCGACTGAGCGACCGTGGCAATCCCCTTGTCGTTAATACTGTTTGATGTGAGAGAAATGCAAAGTCCCTATTTGTGGGATTGCCACACCCTGCCGCTTTGCGGCACCTCCCGAAGGGAGGCTGCGGGGTTCGCAATGACAGTTATTAAATGAATAAATGTGGATGGTAAGCACATTCTTGAAACTTAAAACGGCTCCGGTGTTGCCCGAAGCCGTCAAATACATCACATTTAGAGGAAAGGCTGCCGTTACCGGTAGATGATCGTACGGTCAAGGACAATCCTCCGTCACTTCGTGACACCTCTCTTAGGAAAGGGAGGCAATCAGTCTTGGAACAGCGGTGTGGAGAGGTAGCGGTCGCCCGTATCCGGCAGGAGCACGACGATGCTCTTGCCTGCGTTCTCGGGGCGCTTCGCGAGCTGTATCGCTGCGTATGCTGCCGCGCCGGAGGAGATGCCGACCAGAACGCCCTCGTTCTTGCCGATCAGCTTGCCTGTCGCGAACGCGTCGTCGTTCTCGACGGCGATGACCTCGTCATAGACCGTTGTGTTCAGCACATCGGGAACGAAGCCCGCGCCGATACCCTGTATCTTGTGCGCGCCCGCGGTGCCTTTGGAAAGCACGGGGGATGAAGCCGGTTCCACGGCGACGACTTTGACGTCGGGATTTTTACTTTTCAGATATTCGCCTACGCCGGTGACGGTGCCGCCTGTGCCGACGCCCGCGACGAAGATATCGACCTCGCCGTCGGTGTCCTCATAGATCTCGGGACCCGTAGTCGCGAGATGCGCGGCAGGGTTGGCAGGGTTGACGAACTGGCCGGGGATGAACGCGCCCTCGATCTCGTCGGCGAGCTCGTCGGCCTTGGCGATCGCGCCCTTCATGCCCTTGGCGCCGTCGGTGAGCACCAGCTCCGCGCCGTATGCCTTCATCAGCTGTCTGCGCTCGACGCTCATGGTCTCGGGCATCACGATAATGATGCGGTAGCCGCGTGCCGCCGCGACAGCCGCCAAACCGATACCGGTGTTGCCGGAGGTGGGTTCGATAATGACGGAACCTTCATGCAGCAGTCCCTTTGCCTCCGCGTCGTCGATCATCGCCTTGGCGATGCGGTCCTTGACGGAGCCGGCGGGGTTGAAGTATTCTAACTTCGCGAAGATCTTCGCGTTCAGGTTGAGATTCTTTTCAATGTTGCTCAGTTCGAGCAGCGGGGTCTTGCCGATCAGCTGATCGGCGGAAGTATAAATGTTAGCCATTATGGTTCTCCTTATTATATAGTATAGTTTTGGATTTGTAAATATCGAATTCCAATACGCGAATTACAGTATCAGAAAAGGCGTGCGCCGCTTTGTGGGATTGCCACAGCCCCTGACGGGGCTTCGCAATGACTGTTAAATACTACATCGAAATCCGCTCAGATACATTCTATCACCTTCCGGGTTGTTTTACAACCTACCTATCAAGTAGGATGGTTGTATTATATCGTGGAACATCGGGTTTGTCAAGCATTTTTTTAAAAATATTGCAAAATGGGTAAAATCGCGGACAGCGGCGACGCTTTCTTTGGTGACCATTTACTTGACAAAAAAGAATAATCGTGCTAAAATATCCTACAGTAAGAATATGTTTAACATCGAGAGTGGGTCTTGACGGACCCGCTCTTTGTTATTGTTAAGACGTCTGATTGTCAGGCTAATCGTTCCTATGGCGATACCCCCTCCGTGAGGTTTGCGGAGGATTTATGACAATCATATCCAATCACTGATCACTGGTCACTTGCCACTGGTCACTGGTCACTGAAATACAGGAGGGATAACTTGGCGAACAGTAAAGGAAAGAATACGGTATCCGTCGTCGAGGGTATCGCCGTGCCGATCGCCGAAGGCTTAGGGCTTCGGATCTGGGACGTGCGATATCTCAAGGAGGGCTCCCAGTGGTATCTGCGGGTGTTCATCGACAAGGACGGCGGCGTGGATATCAACGACTGTGAGAATATGTCCCGCGCGCTGGACGAACCGCTCGACAAGGCGGACCCCATCGACGGCGAGTATATCCTCGAGGTCAGCTCCCCGGGCGTCGAGCGAGAGCTCATCCGCCCCGAGCATTTCATGCAGTTCATCGGCGCGGATATCATGGTCAAGATGATCCGTCCGCTCGAAGGGATCGGCAAGGAGTTCAAAGGCGTTCTGACAGCCTATGAGGACGGGTCGGTTACGATCACCGATCACAGCGGCGAGAACACCGTGACGATCAACAAAAAAGACGCGGCTTATATCAAGCTGGACGATTTTGACTGAGCAAATGCTCAGTCGGTGAATGGTGAATGATGAATGGTGAATGGTTGAGGGCGGGACACCCGCACCCGATTTGTATATTACTTTTCACAGCTCATTATTATTATAAAAATGTTGGTTAATTAGAGTGATCGGCTTTTCCTGACAACAACTGACCACCGGTCACTAACCACTGAACACTAAATAGAAAGGTCTGATTTGGAAAAATGGCAAGCAATAAAGAGCTCTTCGAGGCGCTGAAGCTCCTCGAGAAAGAGAAAGGAATCCCCGTTGAGTATATGATTACTCAGATAAAAAAGGCGATCGTTACCGCGTGCAGAAACCTCTACGGCGGCAACGAGAATGTTGAGATCAAGATGGACCCCGAGAAAAGCTCCTTCTCCGTCAAGCTGATGAAGACGGTCGTCGAGGAGGTCGAGGATCCGAACTTCGAGATCTCCCTCGAGGACGCGAAGCTCATCTCCAAGCGTGCCGCTGTGGGCAAGGAGATCGGCATCCCGCTCGAGCCCAAGCAGTTCGGACGCATCGCGGTCCAGACCGCGCGTTCCGTGATCCGTCAGGGCATCCGCGACGGCGAGAAGGATCAGATGCTGGTCGAGTTCCAGTCCAAGGCGCAGGAGATCGCGACAGCGACCGTCGAGCGCGTCGATCCCGTTACCGGCAACGCGACGCTGAAATTCGGCAACGCCGTGACCGTCCTGCCCAAGTCCGAACAGATCGACAGCGACGTCCTGCGCGAAGGCAGCACCGTCAAGGTATATGTCGCCGGCGTCAAGGAGACCGAACGCGGTCCGAAAGCGATCATCTCGCGTACCCATCCCGATTTCGTCAAGAGACTGTTCGAGAAAGAGATCCCCGAGATCTATGACGGCACCGTCGAGATCAAGTCCATCTCCCGCGAGGCAGGCTCCCGCACGAAGATGGCTGTCTGGTCCGAGGATGAAGAGATCGACGCGGTCGGCGCATGCATCGGTACCCGCGGCGCGCGCGTCAACACGATCGTTGACGAGCTTGGCGGCGAGAAGATCGACATCGTTCCCTACAGCGACGATCCCGAAAAGTTCATCGCGGCGGCGCTTTCACCCGCGAACGTGGTCAAGGTCGAGCTCGCTGAGGACGGCACCAAGGCGTGCAAGGCGACCGTTCCCGACGGTCAGCTCTCGCTGGCGATCGGCAACAAGGGTCAGAATGTAAGACTGGCAGCCAAGCTGACAGGTTATAAGATAGATATCCGTCCCGAATCAGGCTTCTGGGGCGAGGATGAAGAAGACGACAAGGACACCGAATGATATCGCTGAACGACAATTCGCGGAAACCAGACGTTCCCGTTAACATGAATTGTCATTCGGCAAAAGGAGAATCTTTATGGCTGAGCGAAAAATACCGCTTAGAAAATGCATCGGCTGCGGCGAAATGAAGGATAAGCGTACTTTGGTCCGCATCGTCCGCAACAAGGAAGGCGAGATATCCGTCGACCTGACCGGCAAGAAGCCCGGACGCGGCGCGTATATATGTAAAAACGCCGATTGCCTGAACAAAGCGCAGAAGGCGAAACGGCTCGAACGCGCGTTTTCGGCGGCGATCGAACCCGAGATCTACGACGCGCTGAGGAGTGAGCTTGGTGAGTAATGACAGACTGCTGAGCTTTCTCGGCTTATGCAAGCGCGCGGGACGCCTGATATCCGGCGCCGAGACCGTGACCAAAGCGGTCAAAGAGGGCAAGGCGAAGCTGGTGCTTTACGCATCGGACGTCTCCGGCAACAGCCTCAAGGGCGTTGTCAGAGCGGCACAGGACTGCGGCGTACCCGCCAGGGAGATCGCACGCACCAAGGAGGAACTCAGCTTCGCGCTGGGTAAACACTGCGGCATTGTCTGTACGACGGACGACGGCTTTGCACAGAAGATTCTCGATCTTATCAACTAAGGAGGAATTACCATGGCTATTATGATCAAATATAAAGTCAAAGAGGTGGCCACTGACCTTGACGTCACGACCAAAGAGGTCGTCGCCGTGCTCAAAGAGCAGCTCGGCGTCGATAAAAAGGCTATGACCGCCCTTACCGAAGAGGAACTGAACTTCATCTTCGATTATTTTACACAGAAGAACGCCGTTGATGACCTGTCCGCGTATTTCGCGGTGCGCGACAACGCGATCAAGAAGCAGGAGGAAGAAGCGGCAAAGCGCAAGGAAGAAGAGAAAAAGCGCCGCGAAGAGGCAAAGAATCAG
The DNA here is from genome assembly GCA_017403985.1 of Ruminococcus sp. GTDB lineage: Bacteria > Bacillota > Clostridia > Oscillospirales > Acutalibacteraceae > Ruminococcoides. The sequence continues at coordinate 6,853 of JAFRDE010000017.1, forward strand.
CTGCGCCCCGAATCCGCGAAAAAGGCGGCTTCCGCTCAGCAGACACAGCCTAAGAAGGAAAAGGTCGACAAGACCGCCGAGATCGATCTGAAATCCGAGATCAAGTCTAAGCGCGGCACCGGACGCATCGTCGACACCGGCGCGGCAGAGGTCAACGTCGACCGTTATAACCAGAGATATGACGATATGGCGCTCGATAAGGTGCGCAACGAGAACAATATGTCCTCGAAGAAGCAGAAGATTAACCAGCGCAGCAAGCAGAAGAACCGCCGCTCCGCGAAGCGCGAGACCGAGCGCGAGCGTATGGCGCGTATCGAGAAGGAGCGTAAGGCAAAGAAGATGACCGTCCTGATCCCCGACGAGATCTCGATCGGCGATCTGGCGCTCAGACTGAAGGCGACGGTCGCAGAGGTCGTCAAGAAAGCTTTCCTGATGGGTACGATGGTCACCGCGAACGACGTCGTCGACTTCGATACCGCTTCCCTGATCGCGATGGAGTTCCACGCGAAGGTCGAGAAGGAAGTCGTCGTCACGATCGAAGAGCGTATCATCGACGACAGCGAAGACAGCGATGAGAACCTCGTCGACCGCGCTCCGGTCGTCGTCGTTATGGGTCACGTCGACCACGGTAAGACTTCGCTGCTCGACTACATCCGCAACGCGCACGTTACCGCGACCGAGGCGGGCGGCATCACCCAGCATATCGGCGCGTATCGCGTCAACATCAACGACCGCGACATCACTTTCCTCGATACTCCCGGTCATGAGGCGTTCACCACCATGCGCGCCCGCGGCGCTCAGGTCACGGATATCGCGATCCTCGTCGTCGCTGCCGACGACGGTATCATGCCCCAGACGGTAGAAGCGATCAACCACGCGAAGGCGGCGGGCGTATCCGTCATCGTCGCGATCAATAAGATGGATAAAGCGGGCGCCAACCCCGACCGCGTCAGACAGCAGCTCACCGAATATGAGCTGGTGCCCGAGGACTGGGGCGGCGACACACCCTGCGTGCCCGTATCCGCCAAGACCGGCATGGGTATCGACGATCTTCTCGAGATGGTCCTGCTGGTTGCCGATATGAAAGAGCTCAAGGCGAACCCCGACCGCGCCGCGAAGGGTACGGTCATCGAGGCGCGTCTGGATAAGGGCAGAGGTCCCATCGCCTCCATCCTCGTACAGAACGGTACCCTGCGTACCGGCGACGTTGTGGTCGCCGGCATGGCGGTAGGTCACGTCCGCGCGATGACCGACGACAAGGGCCGCCGCGTCGACAGCGCCGGTCCCTCCATCCCTGTTGAGATCACGGGTCTGGACGACGTTCCCACCGGCGGCGATACCTTCAACGCCGTTACCGACGAGCGACTGGCGCGCGAGCTGGTCGAACAGCGCAAGCACGAGGCGAAGGAAGCCGAGTTCAACGCCCGCACCAAGGTCACGCTCGACAACCTCTTCGACCAGATGAGGCAGGGCGAGATCAAGGAGCTCAAGATCATCGTCAAAGCGGACGTACAGGGCTCCGTTGAGGCGGTACGCCAGAGTCTCGAGAAGCTCTCGAACGAGGAAGTACGCGTCAACATCATCCACGGCGCTGTCGGCGCCGTCAACGAGAGTGACGTCATGCTCGCGAACGCTTCCAACGCGATCATCGTAGGCTTCAACGTCCGTCCCGACGCAACCGCTCAGGCGAACGCCGAGCGCGACGGCGTGGATATGCGTATGTACCGCGTCATCTACGACTGCATCGAAGAGATCGAGAGCGCCATGAAGGGTATGCTCGCTCCCAAGACCAGAGAAGTCATCCTCGGTACCGCCGAGGTGCGCAACGTCATCCGCATCAAGTCTATCGGCAACATCGCCGGCTGCTATGTCAAGAGCGGTAAGATCCAGCGCGGCGCGGGCGTCCGCGTCGTACGCGACGGCATCATCATCGCCGACGACAATATCGCTTCTCTCCAGCGCTTCAAGGACAGCGTCAAGGAGGTAGCGGAGGGCTACGAGTGCGGTATCAGTCTGGAGAAGTACAACGATATCAAGGAAGGCGATATCTTCGAGGTATTCACCATCGAAGAGTACAGAGAGGACTAATGATTAACTGTCATTGCGAGGGAGCAAAGCGACCGTGGCAATCCCCTTGTCATTACGACCGGTTGCAAGAGGAAGGGGATTCCCACGTCGGCTGAAGCCTCCTCGGAATGACGCAGAGGTAAAGATTTATATGGCTAATCATAAATTAGGCAGGATAACCGAGGACGTCAAGCGCGAGCTCACGGCGATTTTCCGCGAGCTCAAGGATCCGAGGGTGAATGCATGCTTTCTGTCTATCGTGCGCGTCGAGGTCACGAACGACCTCTCCTACTGCACGGTATATGTCAGCGCGTTAGAGGGCATGGACGCCGCAAAGGCGGCTGTCAAGGGGCTCAAAAGCGCCGCGGGATATATCCGCAGAGAGCTGGGACACAGGCTGCGTTTAAGACATGTGCCCGAGCTGATCTTCACCCCCACCGATTCGATCGAATACAGCGCCGAGATATCCCGTATCCTGAACAGCTTGGATATTCCGAAGGACGAGGAGGAACCCGATGAAACAGATAATGCTGAATGAGGTCGCCTCGCTCCTGAAAGAACACAACAATTTTAAAATACTGACCCACAGCTATCCCGACGGCGACTGCCTCGGCAGCGGCTACGCGCTGGCATTTATCCTGCGGAAGCTCGGCAAAAAAGCGAACGTCGCCGTTGACGGAGCTCTGCCCTCCAAGTTCACCTATCTGGTGAAAAATTATGAGGAACAGGATTTTACGCCGGAGTATATCGTCAGCGTTGACGTTGCGGCGCCGACCCTTTTGGGCGAGAGCGTGATGCAGGGCGTGGATCATATCGATCTGTGCATCGACCACCACGGCACTAACTCGCTCGAGGCGGATCACCGCTATGTGGACGATACGGCTGCAGCAGCGGCTGAGATCATCTATCAGCTGACGGAGCTGCTGGGCGTCGGATTGGATGAAGATATCGCCGGCGGTATCTATACCGGCATATCGACCGATACCGGATGCTTTGTCTATACCAACACCACGCCGCAGACCCATCAGATCGCAGCTCAGGTCATGCCGTTCTGCGACTGGCGCATGATCAACAGCATCAATTTTGTGATCAAAAGCCGCGCGAAGGTCAAGATGGAGCGCATGATCTACAAGACCATGGAGTTCTATGCCGGCGGCAAGATCGCGATCGTCTATACCACCCTCGCGATGTGCGAGGCGATGGGTACGGGCGACGACGAGATGGAAGGTCTGGCGAATATCCCGCGCCGCATCGAGGGCGTGGAGATGGGCATTACCATGCGCGAGAAGGCAGGCGGCGTGTTCAAGATATCCGTGCGTACCAACGATAATGTAGACGCGTCCAAGTTCTGTCAGCAGTTCGGCGGCGGCGGTCATCCCGCGGCGTCCGGCTGCTCGATCGAGGGCGACCTCGAAACGGTGAAAAAGACCTTGGTCGATGCGGCGGAGGAATATCTGCGATGAACGGCGTCGTCCTGATCCGCAAGGAAAAGGAGTTTACCTCCTTCGACGTCGTCGCCGTGGTGCGTAAGCTGGTCGGGCAGAAGAAGGTCGGTCATACCGGCACCCTCGATCCCAACGCGACCGGCGTGCTGCCGGTGCTGCTCGGTACCGCGACCAAGGCGCAGGATATCATCCCCTGTCACGATAAAAAGTACCGCGCGGATTTTAAGCTGGGACTCGCGACCGACACCCTCGATATCTGGGGAACGGTCACCGAGGAAAAGCCGTCAAGCGTGACGCGTGAAGACATTGAAGAAGCTCTCGGCTCTTTCAGAGGCGAGATCGAGCAGCTCCCGCCGATGTACTCGGCGGTCAGCGTGGACGGCAAGCGGCTCTACCAGTACGCCCGCGAGGGCAAAGCGGTAGAGCGCCGAGCCCGCAGAGTCACCGTTTATTCTCTGGAGCTGCTGTCCTTTGACGAAAGTACACAGAGTGGCACGCTCGATATCTACTGCTCTAACGGCACCTATATCCGCACGCTGATCGACGATCTGGCGCGCGAGCTCGGTACCGTCGGCGTGATGACCGATCTGGTTAGATACGAAGCCTGCGGCTACCGGCTCGAGGACTGCATCACGCTCGACGAGCTGAAAGCGAGGACCGAAAGCGGCGACTTCTGCTTCCTGCACAGCGTAGAGAGCATCTTTATGTGCTATGACGCGCTTCAGGTCAGTGATAAGCAGGCGCAGCGCTTTATTAACGGCAATCCGCTGGATATCGTCCGAACAGAACTGAGAGACGGCGTCGAGGACAAAAAAATATTCCGCGTGAAAGACAGGCAGGGAGCCTTCCTCTCACTCGGAATCGTCGACGGAAATGAATTGAAGATGTATAAGCATTTTTAGGGGTCAGTGGTTAGGGTGACTGTAATAATCCGAACCGTGGTTTTGACGGGCATATTTCCGCCTGCCCTTTGTTAAAATCCTCGCGAACCCGTCAGGGTTCGCTGTGGTTTTGCCGCGGTCAGACAAAAATCTGCTCCGTCAAAACTCCGTAG
>JAFRDE010000055.1 GCA_017403985.1 Ruminococcus sp.
GAAGAAGGAAGAAAGAGCCAACAAGAAGATCAAAGAAGCCGAAGGTAAGCTCGCCGAGGCGGAAACAATCAAAAAGAGCCAGTTTGAAATGCTCGAGAGGATCTCGGGCTACACCGTAGATCAGGCGAAAGCCTATCTGTTGAGCCAGCTTGAATCTGAGCTGGGCAGGGAGAAATCCCTGAAGATCATGGAATATGAGCAGCAGCTCAAGGACGAGTCCGATAAGCGCGCCCGCAACATCATTTCCCTCGCGATCCAGCGCTGTGCCGCCGATCAGGTAGCCGAGGCTACCGTTTCGGTCGTACCGCTGCCGAACGATGAAATGAAGGGACGTATCATCGGCAGAGAAGGCAGAAACATCCGCGCGATCGAAACGATGACGGGCTGTGACCTGATCATCGACGATACGCCCGAGGCGATCACCATCTCCTGCTTTGAGCCCGTACGCCGCGAGATCGCGCGCGTCGCGCTCGAAAAGCTCATTTCCGACGGCCGTATCCATCCGGCAAGAGTCGAGGAAATGGTCGAAAAGGCACGCCGTGAGGTGGAAGCCAGCATCAAGCAGGCAGGTGAGCGCGCGGTGCTCGACGCCGGCGTACACGGTCTGCATCCCGAACTCGTCAAGATCTTAGGCCGTCTGAAATACCGTACCAGCTACGGTCAGAACGTCCTGATCCATTCCCTTGAGGTAGCCTATATCTCCGGAATGATCGCCTCCGAGCTGGGGCTCGACCCGACCGTCTCCAAGAGAGCGGGTCTGCTCCACGATATCGGCAAGGCGCTCGACCACGAGATCGAAGGCTCCCATGTTGAGATCGGCGTAGATATCGCCCGTAAGTATAAGGAGAGCGACGCGGTCGTTCACGCGATCCACGCTCACCACGGCGACGTTGAAGCCAAGACGGTCGTCGCCTGTATCGTACAGGCAGCCGACGCTATCTCAGCGGCGCGTCCCGGCGCACGCAGAGAGAACCTCGAGAACTACATCAAGCGCTTACAGAAGCTCGAAGAGGTCGCCTCCTCCTTCAAGGGCGTTGAGACCTCTTACGCGATCCAGGCAGGCCGTGAGATCCGTATCATGGTCAAGCCCGAGCAGGTCAAGGATGACGCCATGCCCGCTCTCGCGAGAGATATCTGCAAGAAGATCGAGGAAGAGCTCGAGTATCCCGGCCAGATCAAGGTCAACATCATCCGCGAATCCCGCGCTGTGGGCTACGCGAAATAAGACAGAAAAAGCACTGCTTCGGCAGTGCTTTTTTGGTGAATGGTTAATGGTGAATGGTGAACGGTGAATGGTGTAGGGAAAGCCTGACGGCTTTTGGATTTGTATAACGGTATCATACGGTAACGCTTGCGGCTCTTTGAGAACTGCAAGCGATATTTTTGTTGAATATACTTTTCTGTTAACTGAAATATAAATGGGTGAGGGTGGAGCCCTCCCGTTACCTTAACCATTCACCATTCACCTAACGATAGTCCCACTCCGGGACATACTTTTTATCCGACGAATCAAGCTCCTGCGCGAAGCCGTCCATACCGAGGTCAAAGAACCTGTCCAATACCTTTTGATATTCGCGCTTGGTTAATCTTCTGTTGATATCGGGATAGTCAGCCGCTTTTCCGGCGGGGAAGTACTGCGCCATCAGGCTGACGAGTGTTGACGCGCCCCAATTCTGCTTGATCAGCTCCAGTACGCCGATGCTGTTCTTGGTGTGTGAGGGGAGGACGAGGTGGCGGATGATCACGCCGCGCCGCATGACGCTGTTTACGATGACGTTCTCCGGCTGCTGCCGCAGCATTTCGCCGATCGCCGCCTCTGCCGTTTCTACATAATCGCCGCAGTTTGACAGCCGCTTTGCCAAGGCGTTGTCGCTGTATTTGAAATCGGGCAGATAAATGTCGATGATACCGTCGAGCTGTTTGAGCATTTCGACCGAGTCATATCCCGAGCTGTTCCAGATGAGCGGTACCTGCGGACGGTAGTATTCGAGGCTTTCCAAGATTGCGCGGATATAGTGGGACGGCGTGACGAACTCGATGTTCTGTGCGCCGAGCGCCTCCAATCTTTTGTATTCCTCGCTGAGCTGATACGGCGTGACGACCGTACCGGCGTCCTGAGTCGTGATTTCGTAATTCTGACAGAATACGCACCGCAGATTGCAGCCGCAGAAAAAGATCGTTCCCGCCCCGCGTGTTCCGCTGATTGGCGGCTCTTCGTCAAAGTGCAGCGCCGCGCGGGCGATCTTCGGCAGTTCTCCCATTCCGCAGTAACCAAAATGCTGCTCCGAGCGTTCGACGTTACATCTTCTGGGACAGGCATTGCATATCATCTGATCACATCCTTTATCTTAAGGTAACGGGAGTCGAACCTCCAATCGGTTCTTGGCGGCAGATTTGCGCCCGCTCATCGTCAAAATCCTCGTGAATACGTCAGTATTCGCTGCGGTTTTTCCTCGACCGGACTCAAATCTGCTCGCCAATAACTGCTTCGCACCGAGAATGAGATTGTTTTCTTGGA
>JAFRDE010000004.1 GCA_017403985.1 Ruminococcus sp.
AAACGTAAACCAGAGAGTAGGTTTGCCTACCCTCTGGTTTGCTATGCTTTGTTATCCTACAATATTCTCTATTGAGATGTTTATCTCATCAAATTCTTAAGGCTGTCGCAAAACTACTCGTTTTGCGACAGCCTCTTTTTCTCTAAAACTTCATGATCAATGTGTTGATACCCGCATTGTTGTAGTAATCGATATTTTTCGCGGATTTCGATACGATCCTGATGCCGATGTTTTTCTCGGGATGCTCCGGATCGTACATGTCGATACGCTTTCTCGGATCGAATTCTCTGCAATTATCTCTCACGCGCACCGTCAGCTCATTCTCCTTTGACACGACGCGGATATCGGCAAAACAGAGATCCTTTTTGACGGTGTCAAAGCCGTGTTCCAGCACGTTTTCCGCTATCTCCTCGACGCATAAGCCGACGTGGTAGGAGGTCATTTTATCATATTGATGCGCAAGACAGAAGTCGATCACCTTTTCGGACGCTTGCGTAACGTCGTCGGGCTGTTCGACGGAAAACGTCATAAATTCGCCTTCTTTCGCGCCGAAATTTTCCGGCAGCTTCAGCAAAGCGGGCACGGAGAAGTCGAGCTTCTTTTTGTATACGATCACAGAGATCAGTACGATCACGACGCACAGGATATCTACGACCGTATTGGAGAGCCATGCGGCGTCCGCACCGAGGACTGAACGGTGAACAGGGCAAATAAGCCCATGGATGCGGTCTCTGCAAACGAGAGGATATTGACCAGCAGCATCCTGTTCTGCGCCCAATACGCCTGCAGCAGGATGTTGTAGATCACGTTCGGTACCGGGAAGGTGAACGTCAGCAGGAACATGCGATACGCCAGCATCTGCACGCTTTCATCGTTCGGAAAGAACAGCGCCGAAAGGGGAGACGCGAGATGCATGATGACGCCGGTCGCCGCGGCGCACAGCAGGACGTCGAGGCGCATTGCGGTACGCGTCAGATCGATCAGGCTTTCGCGATCCTCTTCTCCGATATAGATGCCTGCCAGCGAGGCGAATGCGCTGCTGCTTCCCGAGGGTACCGAAGCCACAAGCGAGCTGACCGTCGACATGACGCCCGCGACAGCCACTCCGCCGGCGCCGACATATTGATTCAGCGAGTAGTTGAAGCGGTAATTGCGGATGATCACGCCTCCCGTCAGCATCAGCGACGGAAGTCCGCGCATCGCGACTTTGCCTACCAGCTTGATGCTCATACCGTCCTTGGTCTGAAAGTGGAAGAGCTTATCCTTTTTGATGAAGCCCGGCAGCAGCACCAGCAGGGCGGCTATATTGCTGAAGGTCGAAGCGAGACCTATGCCGTAGAGTCCGAGCGGTCCTACCAGCAGTACATCCCCTAAAACGTCAACAACGGTCATCACGGCGAGGCTGCAGTAGGACAGCTTGATCCGGTTGTTGAAGGGAGCGATCGCCATCAGCATGCTGACCAGCACATTCGTCAGGATCCCCGGCGCGTAGCCTTTGATATAATCGCAGAGTAAAGCGTAGGCCTCACCGTCGGCGCCGAGCAGTCCCGCGAGCCCCTGACGAAAGATGATGCAGACGAGGGAGAAAACGGAAAAAATAACGGTCAGCACAAAAAACGATCCGATAAACAGGCGGTTGACGTCCTTTGTCTTTCCGGCGCCGACTAAGTTGCCGGTCACCACCTGCATCCCGTTGATGACGACATACGCTATACTGACGGCGGTGATGACGGGAGAAAAGAACCCTACCGCGGCGAGCGCGTCCTTGCCCAGCATCTGACCGATAAACAGGTTATCGATCAGCCCGCAGGTGCAGACGGCAACGATACGTCAGTATATTGCTGAACGTCAGCCGCAGGAAGGTTCCCGTGATCAGCTTTTTCTGAGATTTTCGTTCCATGTCGTCCTCCCTTCGAGCTTATTTGATGTTATTGTATCACAAAGCGATGAACGGTTGCAATAAGGATTTCAAAAAATGACAGGCAGAGAGTTTTGCGGCTCTCTGCCTGTTATCGTTCGTTAATATAAAATAATCATGTGATCGGTTTCCCGATATTGTCGTTGGAGGGGATCCCTGCCAGCCAGCGCTGGATATAGGTAACGTCAATGACGGTGACGTCGTCGTCCTCATCCGCGTCGGCGACCTTATCGACAAATACATACGGGATATCGATACCGGCTAATTTTCTTTGCAGCAGCGTGACGTCGATGACCGAAACGTCTTCATCGCCGTCGATATCACCGAGGAGTCTTGCCGGTTCGGTGGGCGCTTGTGTAGGAGGCGTGGTAGGCGCTTGGGTGGGCGCTTGTGTCGGTGCCACTGTGGGCTGAGGCGTTCCGTCATAGATGACCGCGATACCCGAGCTGCCGACATGACCGGTGATGGTTTTATCGGTAACGGTAAAGGTGCTGCCGGTGATCTTGTCGGTATAGGTTCCCGCGGGCACCATCGTATTGGAGTTCGTGACAGAAACATCTGTGTCGTTTTCCTTTGCCACGATCACCGCGCCGCCGGTTCTCAAAACGGCATAATAGGTACTACCGCCGAGAACTTTTTCATCCTGACCGACCATCGCGTTATGGAATTGGTTGACCGCCGTGATCTCTTTACAGGTAAAGTGGGTGCTTCCCTTTTTGCCGTAATAGATGGACTGGTGCTGCTTTTCGGAGGGTCTGGAGAGATACAGGGTCTGGGAATTCGCTCTTGCGGCAAGGAACGCGTACGCCTTGTCGATAACGCCCTGATCCAGATTCTTTGTCCAACCGCCGGCACTCACCTCGTTGGCGTAGGAGTCGTGGCTCTCCGCCCAGTTGACGATCTTGCCGGCGTCAACGCCTTTTCTGCTCCAGTAGCCGGTCGTCTTATAGGTAGTACTGTCCCTGACAGCCGACATGACTGCGGCGCTGTATACGGTGTCGGATACGCCGATGTAATCCGCGTACTCGTTGATCCATGTCTTGTTATTGGCTTCGGTATCACCGTCCGCGGGCTTGCCGAGGATCTCGCCGTACTGATAGATATCGATCTGCGCCATCTTTGACCAGAAGCCGCAGTCCTCGGAGGGGAGCGCGATATGCTTCGCCGCGTCCCAGCGAACGCCGTCAACGCCCGCGTCCTTGAGGCTGACGACCATATTATATACCATATTCTGGATATTTGTATTTTCACTCTTCAGATCCGGCATGCCCCAGTTCTTCTGCGTGGTGGCGTAGCGGCCGTCGTCGCTGCCGTGGGAGCCGAGATTATGGAAATAGGCGGATTTGTTGTTTTTGAAAACGCTGTCGACGCTGTTCGCCAGATTACCGTTATCGGAACCGGCGACATGGTTGGAAACCACGTCGACGATGATCTTCACGCCGTACTTGTCCGCTTCGGTACACAGGGACTGCAGATCGCTGTAGGAGCCCAGCTCGTTGCCGATCGTGAAGTTGGTCGGCTGGTACAGCCAGTACCATTTGTTGCTGCCGTCATGCGGCTGCAGGGGAGAGGTCTGTACGCTGGTAAAGCCCGCCGCCGCGATGTTCGGCAGCTCCGCCTTGATCTGGCTGAGCGTCCAGTTAAAGCATTGCAGGATGTTGCCGTCCGCACAGCTTTGCGGCAGACCGTATTCGGTGCCGGAATCGGCGATATCTGTATCCTGCGCCGATACGGAAAAACCGATCGAGATCACACAGGTCAGGATCATACATATCGCGAGCAAAAGACTGATCATTCTTCTTTTCATACATCTCACCTTTTTCAATATTAATTTATTATCCTATAAAGATAATAACAAGACGGATATGAAAAGTCAACAAATTATTCATTGATTTGACAACGAAATATGATGATATATTGTCTTTTTTACCATATTGTGATTGACATCGATAAATATTTATGATATTTTTATACTATCATATTAAGGAGGTTTATCCATGGATAATCAATTAAAATCTGCATTACAAGACATCGTTAACCTTTCTACCGAAGATAAAATCGGTCTTGCGTTCACTGCGATCAAGGGTCTGGTTCCCGAGATCGGCAAGCATTTCACCAGCGAGCAGGCAAGCGTTGTGATCGTTTCGATCTTCTCTACCGCTGTTGCTGCCGACGGAAAGCTTTCCAAAGAAGAGTACGCTCTTGTTAAGGCTTTCTTACAGACCTGCGAGATCGATATAGATGACGAGACCATGATGAAGATGATCAAAGAGCTGTCCACGAAAGAAGCTTATAACGCTGTTCTTTCCCTGAGCAAGATCCTCTCTACCGAAGGCCAGGCTTATCTGGTTTCTCTGGTTGCTGCTATCTGCGCGATCGACGACAGAATCGAATCCAGCGAGGTTGCGTTCCTTTCCGATCTGTACAACGCGTAAGGCTTTTTTGAAAGGCTGAATGACCGCAAATCAGCAAATGACGGGCTGCCGCAGTGATAGCGGCAGCCCGTGTTTTCTTCACATCATCCCGATCTCGTCAGCGTTCGCTGCGGTCAGATCAATTTTTTGCAGATAGCACTTAAAAAACATTGACAGAATCGTGATACATGTTATACTCATATTAGAAAAGATAGGGAGTTATCAGACAACGCCCCTAAAAAAGGAGACTGACAGCATGCAGGAAAAAGACAAATTGACCGACGGCTTCAAGCTGAAACTGGAGATATTCATTAACGGATGCGATCAAAAAGAAATTGATTTGAAGTGGAACCGCGAGGAACGCGGTGAAATGGAAGCTTTCTATCAGAATGATCTTATTACTTTTGTGATCAGCTTGATGTACGCAGACGGCAAAATCAGTGTGGATGAAGCTAATTATCTGAATAAAACCTTTGGCTTTGAATACTCCGTGAAGGAGCTACGCGAAGTACACGAGTTTTTGCAGACCGAACTCGAAGGGAAATTTGATGATCAGCTCGTGGACGACGTCCGTTATCTGATCAGCCTCGATCAGAAAATGGGCGAGTCGTTTATCGATCTTCTGCTGATGCTTTGTGATATCATATCGCAGAGCGACGATGCTGTAGCGGAAGAAGAGCTCCGCAGAATCGCCGAGATCAGAGAACGGCTGAATGCGCTTTGATTAATTATCTATACCTGTAAATATTTACGCCCGCAGATATCTGCGGGCGTTATTTCTGTAAAAGAATAATATTCTGTTATTGGACTTTCTTCGCCGCCACGACAAATCTGCCGTCTTCAGTATGATAGTTGCAGGTCGACAGTGTAACGATCTTTTCGCCGTACTGCGGTGTGATGCCGGTATCATAGATAGACAGAGCCTTGACGTTTTGAACATAATAATTATACGTTCCTTCGTCGTTGAGATTCGCGCAGTTGTAGTATTTGAATACGTCATCGCTGTCGTCATAGACCTGGCTGTAAAAGACGGCGAAGATCTCGTATTCGCCCATTTCGGAGCGGGTATCGAATCTGAGCTTGTTGTGTTCGTGATAGTAATCCTCGTCCTCATACTTGGGCAGGGAACCGAACATCGTTCCGTTGAACATATGGTGACCGTAGATCAGATAATGCAGGCCGTTGGGGTCGCAGTCCGCGTCCATAAAGAGCTCGCCGCTTTCGGAATAATTGCCGTCAAAATCCATATGCAGGTACTTTTCGGGCTCATACGGCGTATACATGACGGGATAGTCGATCACGGTATCTTCGATCTTGAGCCAGCCGAAGAAGTCGTTGTTCATCTCGTACAGCTGGTCAAAATCCTGTGAAAGAGCCGCCAGTCGATTGTGACCGAGCTTATCGTCGATATAATGATACAGCTTCACACCGACGATGCCGAGACCGGCTAAGAGCAGGAGGACCGCGATGACTCTGACGACGATGATGCCCGTAGAGGTTTTCTTCTTGGGGGGCTTTCTGCCGCCGCCGCTGCGCGGTCGGGCGTTATAGCGGTCGTCATACCCGCCGCGCGGGCGTCTGTCGCGGTTGTAGGTGTTTTCGTAGTTATCGCCGTAGCCGTCGTTTCTCGGATACTGCTGACGTCCTCTGTTGTCGTAGCCCTGACGGTAGCCGTTGTTCTGCGGCTGCTGAGAGCGGCGCCTGTTGTCATACCCCTGCGGATATTGACGGCGATTGTCGGGATAATAATTCTGCTGACCGCCCTGATAGTTCTGCGGACGCGGCTGATATGAAGACGGTTCCTGCGCTACGTCATAGTTGTCGGGAGCTTCATAATCATTCCCGCCGTCGCGGAATCTTTTACCGCGGTAACCGTTATCAACGGAATTCGGATAGTTTTGATAATTGTTTTGATTGTTCATAATGATAAGAAAATGAATGAATACAAGAAGGCGGCGGCGGGAAATCCCGTCACCGCCTTTTGGTTATCGGTTTATGATCGACTCAAATTATTACTGAGTCTTATCCTTCTTCTTCTTTGCTACAACAGTGATGATGATGACAATGATCGCTACAGCAACGACGCCGATACCGATGTACAGCCAGAGGTTGTCGCCGGTCTTGGGAGTGTTGGCATTCTTAGCGGGCTGGGTAGCAGCCTGAGTAGCAGCCTCTGTGGAAGCCTCGGTAGCGGTGGTAGCTACTGTAGTCTCAGCAGTAGTCTCACCGGTAGTCTCGACTGTAGTCTCACCGGTGGTCTCGGCTGTAGTCTCATCAGTAGTCTCAACAGTGGTCTCGGGTTCAGTACCGTCTTCGTCGGGATTATCGTCGATCACACCAACGGGAACGGGCTCTTCAGTCTCGGTAACGATAGCGCCGTCTTCCGCAATGCCGTCTGCAACCGCCGCGGTAGCGGAGAGTGTCAGAGCGGACATAGCGCCGATCATCAGGACGCAAAGAAAAATAGCTAATACACGTTTCATAGTAAAAATTCCTTTCTGAAAAAGATTTGATTTCGTGTTTGGAAATCAGATGCCGCGGAATTGTTCCGCGCTGAGCTGTCCGTTTCTTAAAAGAAAATCGAACAGTTCAAAGAGCAAAGAGCTTTCTCATTTGCACAAACGAATGATAGCACAATCAATAGGATAATGCAAGAAAATGAAAGCGAAATTTTTATTTTCTTAACAATTGCTGTACAATATGAATAAACAGATGTCCCTCTTTGCAAAAAATGCACAAAAGAATGCCGAAAGCTTTCCGCTTATCCTCGGCAGAAAAGGGGGATAAGATATTTTTTGCCGTTTTCGATCAAAATGTTTGTTCGGTTTTGACGGTACGTTAAGGATGAAGTTCATCTGATTGAGCAAAGAGTATGAAAATCGTATTGGATTCGAGCAATTCTGCAAGATGGATTAAACGCGATTGCAAAATTTGATAGATTATGTGCCTTAAACCTGTTAAAAAATTATCAATATGAATTTTTTGAGAAAAAGTAATGCAAAATTATTGACACTTTAAAGAGATGAGTTTATAATGAGTTTATTAGTTTTCTCCTCATGTAATGAGGAGAACCCCAAAATACAAAAAAGAAAGAGGGAACACCATGGAAAAAGTATTGGTTCTGGATTTCGGCGGTCATTATAACCAGCCTATTGCCCGTAAAGTGCGCGAGCAGAATATCTATGCCGAGATTGTATCTTATCAGAAGATCACGGTCGATGAGATCGTAGCCGGCGGCTATAAAGGGATCATCTTTACCGGTGGTCCCGACAGCGTATTCGAGCCCGACGCGCCTCACTGCGATTCCGCGATCCTTTCGGCGGGCATCCCGATCCTCGGCATTGGCTACGGCTGCCAGCTGATCGCTTATATGGCGGGCGGCAAGGTCACTTACGCCAGCGAGGTCAGCGAGTTCGGCGTGACCGAGCTGATCTCCGACGGCAGCGAGCTGCTCGACGGCTTCCCGCCCGTCAGCGCCTGCTGGATGAGCCACCGCAATCATATCAAGGAAGCGCCCTTAGGCTTCCATGTCACCGCCTACACCGAGCGCTGTCCCGTAGCGGCGATGGAAAACAGCAACAGCCATATCTACGGCGTCCAGTTCCATCCCGAGATGATCGAGACCGAATACGGCGAGCTGGTGCTCCACAACTTCCTGTACAGCATCTGCGGTTGCGAAGGCGAGTGGCGCATGGATCGCTTTGTTGACGATAAAATCGCCCAGTACCGCGAGCGTCTGGCGGATAAAAAGGTCCTGCTGGCGCTGTCCGGCGGCGTAGACAGCTCCGTTGCCGCCGTACTGGTGCACAAGGCGATCGGCGATAACCTCACCTGCGTTTTCGTCGATACCGGTCTGCTCCGCAAGAACGAAGCGGATATGGTGGAGACCACCTGCCGCGATATTTTGAACATTAACGTGACGCGCGTAGACGCCGCGGATCGTTTCCTTTCAGCGCTCAAGGGCGTGACCTCTCCCGATGAGAAGCGCCGCGTCATCAGCGAAGAATTCAACAAAGTCTTTGAAGAAGAAGCAAAGAAGCTCGGCAAGGTCGACTGTCTGGTGCAGGGTACCATCTACTCCGACGTGCTCGAAAGAGGCGCTGGCGACATCGCCTTTACCGCCTCCGGCGACGCTGGCAGCCTGCAGCAGGTCGTCGAGTACGGCGAGATGGCTGAGCCGCTGCGCTCCCTGTTCAAGGACGAGGTCCGCAGGGCGGGCATGGCGCTCGGTATGCCCGAGGAGTTCTGCTACCGCCAGCCGTTCCCCGGTCCCGGTCTTGCGCTGCGCTGTGTCGGCGAAGTGACGCAGGAGAAGCTCGATATCCTGCGCGAGGCTGACGCCATCTTCAGCGAAGAGGTCGCGAAGTCCGGCTACAACCGCTTCACCAACCAGTATTTTGCTGTAGTGACCGATACCGATTCGGTCGGCTTGCTGGGCAGCGAGCACGTATTGGGCAAGACGATCGTCCTGCGCTCCGTTACCAGCGACGACTTCATGACCGCCGACTGGTCGCGCGTACCCTATGAGATCTTAGCTACCGCGTCCGCGCGCATCACGAGCGAGATCAAGGGCATCACCCGCGTGGTCTACGATATCACCCCCAAGCCCCCGGCAACCGTGGAGTGGCAGTGATTTTGCCGAGCAAAATCAACTATGAACGCATCAAGCGTTCATATCATCACTTCCGCTTCAGCGGAATCATAACTGTTCACTGATCACTATTAATGCCCTGAACTGTGTTTTGCGGTTCGGGGCATTTATGAATGACTGCATATTATTACAGTTGACAGCATAATATCGAGATAATATAATATCTATAATAATGATGATATAGGAAGAAGGATGAATATATGAAAGTACTGATGATTAACGGTTCGCCGCGCAAGGACGGTAACACCGCGATTGCATTAAAAGAGATGGAAAAGACCTTTCTCAAAAACGGGATCGAGGTCGAGATCATGCAGATCGGCAATCAAGCGATCCGCGGCTGTATCGCCTGCGGTACCTGCAACAAAAAGGGTCAGTGCGTCTTTGACGACGCGGTGAATGAAGCCGCGCCGAAGTTCGAGAGCGCGGACGGTCTGGTGATCGCCTCGCCTGTCTATTACGCGTCCGCGAACGGTACGCTGATTTCCTTCCTCGACCGCCTGTTTTATTCCTGCAAGTGCGACAAGCGCATGAAAGTCGGCGCGTCGGTCGCGATCGCGCGCAGGGGAGGACTCTCCGCGACCTATGACGAGCTGAACAAATACTTTACCATCAGTTCCATGCCTGTCGCCGCGTCCAACTACTGGAACAGCGTTCACGGCGGCGCTCCCGGTCAGGCGGAACAGGACGAGGAGGGCATCCAGACCGTGCGCGTCCTCGCGGAAAATATGAGCTTTCTGATCAAGAGCATCGCGCTCGGCAAAGAGCAGATCGGTCTGCCCGAGGCGGAGCCGAAGCAGTTCACCAGCTTTATCCGGTAATATGAACTTGTCAGCCTTTTGCGGTCGTCTTGCTTAGATTCGCTGTCATTGCGAGGGCTTTAGCCCGTGGCAATCCCACAAAGAGGAAATGATTATTTTCTGTTACATCATCCGGCCGCAAGCGACACGGGGATTCCCACGTCGCTTGCGCTCCTCGGAATGACATCTATAATTTAACCCCCGGTAAGCGCTTCGCCTACCGAGGGTTATTTCTTTATCGGAATTATTTTGTTTTATCGAAGGAATCCATTGATGATCTGCTCTTCGGCTTCCGCTTCCGTCAGACCGAGGGTCATCAGCTTGATGATCTGGTCGCCCGCGATCTTGCCGATCGCCGCCTCGTGTACCAGCGACGCGTCCACGTCGTTCGCCTCCAACGCCGGCACGGCTAAGATTCTGCCGTTGTCCATGATGATGGAGTCGCATTCGGTGTGCCCCTTGCACGCCGCGTTGCCGACGATCTTGAGGTCGAGCTTCTGGTAGGAGTTGTCGCGCGCGACGCCGCGGGAGACGACGTCCGCGTTCGCGCCTTCGCCGTTGAGCGATACCGCATAGTCGCTGAATGCCCGCTGTTCGTGATGTGTCATCAATCTCTCGCGCACGATCAGCTTCGCGCCCGCTTTCAGCTCGGCGACAGTCTTGCGTTCGGTGTCGTCCACGCCCTTGATCTGCACCATCTCCATCTCGCAGGTGGAGCCTTCCTCCATGTATACCTCGGTGACGGGGTTGAGGATGCGCTTGCCAGATCCCGAACCGGAGCCGAAGTGCTTTTCGACATATTTGATCTTGGCGTTCTTGCCGACATAAAAGCGGTGGATACCGTCGTGCTCGCTGTCGTGACTGCCGCAGTTGTCGATGCCGCAGCCCGCGACGATCTCTACGTCGGCGTTGTCGCCGATATAAAAGTCGTTGTAGACCTCTTCCTTTAAGCCGCTCTGCGTCATCACGACGGGGATGTGCACGCTCTCGCCGACGGTGTTCGGTTTGATAAAGATATCCATGCCGCTGACGCCGGTCTTGCTGACGATCTCGATGTTTTTCGTGGACTGTCTGCCGATCGACATGCTGTCGGAGCGGATGTTGAACGCGCCCTGGATGTTGTTGCCGTCTTCGATATCGGCGATCTCTCTGAGCAGATAGGCTTGTATGTTGTTCAGTTCCATGCTTACACCTCTTTCCCGATGCCCTGGCAGTTCTTGACCGCCGCAGGGGTGCCGATCAGCTCGGGCAGCAGCTTGTCCTTTGCGCCCTGCTTTTCGATCTCGCCGCTGTTGAGGACGACGATCTCGTCGGCGATGTTCAGGATGCGCTCCTGATGAGAGATGATCATGATGGAGCGGTCGGCGATCTCCTCGCGCTGTTTCTGAAAGACCTCGATCAGGTTGCCGAAGCTCCACAGGTCGATGCCCGCCTCCGGCTCGTCAAAGAGGGTGAGCAGTGATTTCCTCGCCAGTACGGTAGCGATCTCGATGCGCTTGAGCTCGCCGCCCGACAGGCTCGCGTTGACCTCGCGGTTGATGTATTCTCTCGCGCACAGACCGACCATCGACAGGTAGATGCACGCGTCGGCGACGGTGATCTCTCTGCCTGCCGCCAAACGGATCAGGTCGAGTACGCGGATGCCTTTGAATTTGACCGGCTGCTGAAAAGCGAAGCCGATACCTTTTTTGGCGCGTTCGGTGATGCTCATATCGGTGATATCCTCACCGTTGAAGAGGATCTGTCCCGCGGTGGGCTTCTCGATGCCCGCGATCAGCTTCGCCAGCGTCGACTTGCCGCCGCCGTTGGGTCCGGTGATGACGATGAGCTTGCCGTCGGGTATCGTAAGACTGATATACTTGATGATCTCTTTATCCGTGCTCTCGTCGTTGACGGCGAAAGAAAGATTCTTGACTTCCAGCATAGGTGTTCTCCTTGCGTGATGAGTAGGGGAGGGGCTTGCTCCTCCCGGATTTCATAAACAGTATGTCACATTATAACGCATTTTACGCAGGATAGCAACAGGTTTTTCCTATTTTATATATTGATCAATACCAGCCCGCCCGAGCATAGGATGATCCCGAGTACCTGCTTGACCGTCATCGTTTCTTTGTAGAAGATGAACGCGATCACGATCAGGATGACGGCGAGCGCGATGTTCGCCGTGACTGAAACGGTGTTCATCTTCCAGCCGTTGCGGTAGGCGAGGATATACCCGAGCTCCAGCCCGATGATCACGATACCCAGTACAAAGGACGACCAGTTCGCTTTGCCGAATTCCGCCGCGATCCCTTTTCCTTTCGCGCTGATCAGAAACATCGTGAAGCTGAGACCTGCGGCGACCAGATAGGTGATCGTCAGCGAAGCGAAGCTGTTGATGCCCGCGGGCGTGGACTTCGCGCAGATATTATAGACGGTGTTGGACAGAACGATAATCAAAATCGGATAGGTTAATTCCCACATGATAGCCTCCATATTTTATTAGTGACCAGTGACCAGTGACAAGTGACCAGTGCCCAGTTGTGATGGGGAATAATACCCCGCTCGAACAAAGCAAGGATAAAAGTCATAGGATGCTTTAACGCTTGCACCGGGAAGCGTATTATTCTGAAAACAAAAAACCGCACAAAGCAGAATAGCCTTGTACGGTAGGTGCTCACCCGATAAAGGCTCCTTTTGGGAAAAGGAGCTGTCGCCGAACGGCGACTGAGGAATTGCATTAATTGAACGAGCGCAAGCGAGATTCCTTACTTATTATTATACACCTGCATGTGTTCTTTTGCAAGAGAATTTTTCAGGTGTATAAATATTCTTGCAAAGCGCATGCCGCTTATGCT
The DNA here is from genome assembly GCA_017403985.1 of Ruminococcus sp. GTDB lineage: Bacteria > Bacillota > Clostridia > Oscillospirales > Acutalibacteraceae > Ruminococcoides. The sequence goes on from JAFRDE010000004.1 coordinate 12,618, forward strand.
ATACTGAAAACGAGGTGATGAACGTGAGCAAGGACAGACTGGAAGCTTTCATGGACGCCGTTCTGGCGATCATTATGACGATACTGGTTTTGGAACTCCCCAAGCCCTATCCGATGACGATAGAGGGTGTACTGGCTCTGCGGGATTCCTATATTTGTTATATCCTCTCTTTCTTCTGGCTGGGTACCATGTGGGTGAACCTGCATAACGAGTGGCATCAGATCAAGATCATCAATAAAAAGGTCGTCTGGCTGGGGATCGTCCTGCTGTTTGTGACCTCATGGATCCCCTACAGCATGAGCGTGGTGACGAAGTATCCCACCATCAAGCTCGCACTGGTGCTGTACGGTATGTCCGTGCTGCTCGTAACGCTCGCGAATCTCTGGCTGTCTGTCGCGCTGTATCAGTGCCATGTCGATATCGAGGAGTGCGATTCACATCAGCACGCATGGTATATGCGCGTGCGCTACATCCCCGATATTACGGTTAAGGTAATCGGCATCATCCTGTCGGCAACGATTTTACCTACCGCGATCATCTTCGCGGTGCTGATCACGACGGTTTGGAGCTGGCTGCCGATCGAAAAGTGGTATAAGAGCAAGCCGTAAATCTTTCTTTGCGGTAAACTATATGTAGTTTATGATGGAAAATAACGATGACGGACAATAATAATTCTTTATCAGAAATATATTCTTTGGTTGATGAATCTAACCTGAAAGCATACTGCGAGGGTCCCGAGCGCGCCCGCGAAGTCGAGCAAAGCCTGACCAAGCGTCGGCGCTTCAAGGAAAACATCTTCCACCGCTTTACGAAAGCGATCGTGGAGTTCGATATGATCCGACCGGGGGATAAGATCGCCGTGTGCATCTCCGGCGGCAAGGACAGCATGCTGATGGCAAAGCTCTTTCAGGAGCTCAAGCGCCACGATAAGTTTCCGTTTGAGCTGGTATTTCTTGTCATGGATCCCGGCTACAACGAGATCAACCGCCGGCTGATCGAGAGCAACGCCCGTATGCTGGGCGTTCCGATCACCGTGTTTGAGGTCTCTATCTTTGACGCGGTATATAAAATAGAAAAGTCGCCGTGCTACCTGTGCGCGCGGATGCGCCGCGGCTGGCTGTATAAAAAGGCAAAGGAGCTCGGCTGCAATAAGATCGCCCTCGGTCACCACTATGACGACGTGATCGAAACGATTCTGATGGGGATGCTCTGGGGCGGTCAGGTGCAGACGATGATGCCTAAGCTCCACAGCACCAACTATGAGGGCATGGAGCTGATCCGTCCTCTGTACTATGTCCGCGAGGACGATATCAAGGCTTGGCGTGACGACAACGGCTTGCGGTTTCTGCTATGCGCCTGCCGCTTCACCGAAGCGTGCGATACCGGAGCCGCCGACTCCAAGCGTCAGGATACCAAGCGGCTGATCCGGGAGCTGAAAAAAAACAATCCGCATGTGGAAGCGAATATCTTCAACAGCATGCACAACGTCAATATCGATACGGTGATCGCCTACAAAAAAGACGGCGTCATCCATCACTTTTTGGAAGAATACGATCATTAAGTGAAGAGTGAAATTAAGATGAAGCGCGTATGGAGGGCTTTGCTCTCACCTGATTTGTTTAGGAGTTATCAATATCGCTTCTATATTATCAGGTTTCCGCAGTTCAACAAAGAGTCGAGGGCGCTTTCATATGCAGTCGTTATTTCAATCCAAAAGCCGTCAGGCTTTCCCGAAATTATTCATTATTCAATCTTCATTCTTCACTTATTAAAAAAGGGGGTGCTGTATGAGCTCGCTGACCGATTATATACAGTGGTACGCGGAATTCTCGTTTTACGAAAAGCCGTTCAACGAGGTGGATAACGTTATCCTCAGCACGCTTACCTATTATAATTATGATCTAAAAGGCTCCGAGCGCCCGCTGTCCCTGCGCCGCTGCGTCACCAATTCAACGGAGAACGACGCCTTTCTGCGCGCGGCTTACAACTCCCGACGCTTCGGCAGCATGATGGTATCGGACTTTGAAGAAAAATTCAGCCGCGATACCGCTGTCCAGTTCGCGGCGATGAAGTTCCATCTTTATGATAACGTATACTATATCGCTTTCCGCGGCACGGACAATTCCCTCGTCGGATGGAAAGAGGATTTTGTCATGAGTTACCGCATCACCGAAGGCCAGTCCCTCGCCGTCAAGTATCTGGAACGTGTGATCGAGGACGATAAGGAGTATATCGTCGGCGGTCACAGCAAGGGCGGCAACCTCGCTCTCTACGGCGCCTGCCATATCAGCGAAGAGAAGCGCCGCAGGATCATTCATATCTATAATAACGACGGACCCGGTCTTTGTCCCGAGGTAAGCGACGTCACCTTGGCGGACAAGGTCAAAGACCGCACGACGGTCATCCTGCCCCGGTACTGCATCTTCGGCAAGATCTTTGCCCACGATATCCCGGATACAAGGATCGTTACCAGTTCTCTTGAGGGCATCAACCAGCACGACCCGATCAGCTGGGGCGTCGAACACGGCAAGCTCGATATCGCCGAAGATTTCGATCCCAAGAGCGTTTGGCTCAACGGCGTCGCCGACAAATGGCTGGACGACGTCGAACCCGCCGAGCGAGAGGCGCTGGTGAACAGCGTGTTCGCCGTAGCGGAATCCCGCGGCGCCGAAACGTATACCGAAGCCTTGAAGCTCGACGTCGACGGGGTAGAGGATCTGCTGAAAAACGTCGTGGAATCGGACAGCCTCAAGGCGGTCGCCAAGATCCCCGAAAAAGTGCTGTTCGGCGATCTCGTCGAGCGGCTGAAAACCGGCAAGCTCGCGAAGTTCGTCAACGCCAATCAGCTCGTCGAAGGTATCATCTTTACGGTCATCGGTATCCTGATGGCGATATTCTCCGACAGATCGTTTCAGATCATTATTACGATCCTGCTCGGCGGCATCGTGGTGTTCCAGCTTGTCTACACCGTCAGAAAGCTCCATGAAAGCCGCTGGAATTTTGCGCGGGAAAGAACCCGCGTCTACATCTTCGTGGTGATCGCGACGCTGTTTGCCATCATACTCGTCAAGCAGGATGCGTTGTTTATCATCGGAAGCGGCATGGCAGGCGGATGGCTGCTGATTATCGCGTACAGGAGCTTCTTAGCGTTCCGACAGAGTAAAAAACGCGATTTTGCCTACTGGAAAAACGTTGTCAAAAGCATCGTCTATACCGGCTGCGGCGTTTTTATCATCCTCGCTCCGTCCGAAACGGCACAGTGGTTTATGCTGGTGCTGGGCGGACTGATGGCAATCGACGGTATCAGCGCGATCATCTATTCCGTCATCGAAGCGAACGAAAAGTATTCCGCAAAGTATAACACGCTCAAAGAAAAGGTCAAGATCAAAAAATAACTGAAGAAGCCTTCCTTTTGATGGGGAAGGTGGACGATTAATCGGTCGGATAAGGTGAAAGCATTTCATCTATATCTTTCTTCGTCCGCAGACAACACCCATTTGTGCTTGTCCTTTATCATACATTCAAAGAAGGCTTGATACGATGAATGAAACAGTAAAGCAGATCTTTGCCTATGCCGAAGAACACTACGGCGTCGAGCCGGACTATCCGTTTCCGAATGACACCGAAACTCCCGTCCTGCGACACCCGGGTACGAAGAAGTGGTTCGCGATCCTGATGAACGTTTCCCGATCGACGCTTCACCTCGACGGCGACGGGTATATCGATATCATGAACGTCAAGTGCGATCCCATCCTCTCAGGCTCGCTGCGGATGGAGCCGGGCTTTCTACCTGCCTACCATATGAACCACGACCTGTGGCTGACGATCCTCCTCGACGGTACCGTGCCCTTTGAAGAGCTCACATCGCTGCTGGATATGAGCTTTGACCTGACGATGAAGAAGCCGAAAAAGCGTAATAAATCCGAATGACAGACATAACAAAACCGCTGAACACTATTGCTCAGCGGTTCATTTTATCTCATCTGTACATATTCCGCGATCAGATCGACGATCTTATCCTCGTCGATTTTCGAGCTGTCGATACACAGGTCATAATTCTCGACCATGCCCCATTTGTGCCCGGAGTAAAAGCTGTAGTAATTCGCTCTGCTCTTATCGGTCTTGTTGATGATATGCTCGGCGTGCGCCGCGTCGATCCCGTGCTTCTGGATGCTCTGCTCTTTTCTGAATGCCATATTGGCGTGTATAAAAATGTTGACGCAGTTCGGATTATCGCGCAGGACATAGTCCGCGCACCGTCCGACGATGACGCAGTTTTCTCTGTCGGCGATATCTTTAATAATCTTGTGCTGCAGGATATAGAGCTTGTCGTTGACCGGCAGATCGCCCATCGCAGAGAATCCGCTGCCGAAGCTGTACATCCCCATCGACAGCGAATAAAGCAGGCTGTTCGCCGCCTTCTCGTCTACGCCCTCAAAGACCTCCGGGTCCATACCGCTCTCCTTGGCGGCAAGGGAGATCAGCTCCTTGTCATAGAACTTGACGCCTAACTTCTTCGCCAGCTTCTCGCCGATGGAGCGCCCGCCGCTGCCGAACTGTCTGCCTATCGTAATCACAAATCGATCCATATAGCACCTCTTTATATATAATATAGTATACGAGCTAAGAAAGGCTCCTTTTGGGAAAAGGAGTTCCCGCGTGAGCGGGTGAGGAATTGTATCGATTGAACGAGCGATAGCGAGATACAGTTTTCTTAGCTCAGTGATATTATTAGGATATTATAACAATATCCTGTGTAACGATATTATAATACCACAAAATAAGCGAAATGTAGTTACAGGTTTGTAACATTTCAAATTAGGGCTTGACCAAATCCGAAAAATATGGTATAAAAGAACTCGCGTCGGTCATAATATGTTCCGAAACCGCTTATCAATCAGGCTTTTTGCGATTGATTCTCCGCTTGATTTGTAAGCGCCTTTTTTCGCCAATTTTCAGGAAGAGAATTATCCGAAATTTTTTCAAAAATTTTGAAAAAACTTCTTGACAAAGCTTGCGAAATCGAATATAATATGACTTACGCTGAACAGCGATGGATTACAGAAATGTAACCTCCGCTGACAGCAAAGGACCTTGAAAATTAAACAACGAAGAAGAAACCCGTAATTACTTTGAGAGCATCTGAGGGAGACCTCAGAGAGTACTCAAGAAATTACAGATGTGAAATACACATCAGGTAATCTGGAAGACAGATTATTCTAACAC
>JAFRDE010000018.1 GCA_017403985.1 Ruminococcus sp.
AGTCTGGGACTTGGTGACTGGGAACATCTCGTCGGGATCGAGGATATCGCCCTCTTCGGGATCGTATTCGTCAGCCAGTGCTAAAACAGAATTGGTATAGAACTGGGTGCCTTTGATGGAACCGATACCGCCGTTATTGTATGCGGTGGTGTCCAGCGTGGTATAAACCGTGAAGGTCTCGCCGACCGCGAACTCTTTGGTCTCAGTCTCGCCGTCCAAGCCGTAGATGGTGACGACTGCTTTAGGAGCCTCTGTCGGAGCATCTGTCGGTGCGACTGTGGGCGCCTGAGTGGGTGCCTGTGTCGGAGCCTGCGTGGGAGCCTGTGTGGGAGCTGTCGTTTCACCCTCGGGCTTATCGAAGGTCGCGTTTACTGTCAGCGTGACGCCGGGAGCAGTATTGCCCCTGCTCACCAGTTTGGATAAGTTGACGTCAGCAGCGCCCAGTGTAGCCAGCGCATTTCTGACCTCACCGGTACCGCCTGCCTTGACGGTATAAGTCGTTACGATCACTAAATCATCATCCGAATCGAATGTGAAAGCGTCGTCGATGTTAGGAGTAGACGCGTTGTAGCGAATCTCGCCGGGCTGATACAATCTGCCCATCGCATTCTCGCCGAACACCGGGAATACCGAGGCGACGTCGGTGAACATATCCTCATCATCCTTCGCGCTTGACAGCGTCAGGATCGAATCGGTATAGGTCTGGGTGCCGTTTGCGGACGCGATCTGTACATCGTTGTGATCCTTTTGGATGTTCAGCGATGTGTAAACGCTAAAGGTATCACCGATATTGAATTCTCTGGTCCCGGACTGACCGTTCAGACCGTAGATGGTAACGGTCGCGGTCTCGGGAGCGTCGGTAGGAGCCAGTGTAGGCGCCTGAGTCGGAGCCTGTGTGGGCGCCTGAGTCGGAGCCTGAGTCGGAGCCTGTGTGGGCGCCTGAGTCGGAGCCTGTGTCGGAGCCTGAGTAGGCGCCTGTGTGGGCGCCTGAGTCGGAGCCTGAGTCGGAGCCTGTGTGGGCGCCTGTGTGGGCGCCTGTGTCGGAGGCGTTGTGGGAGGCTCGGTCGGATCGACGTAGACCGGCTCGCCGATGCCCTTGCCCTGTGCCTCATCCTTTTTCGCGATCCATGCCTGAAGCAAACCGACGTCCTTTAAGTCGATCGTTTCGGGAAGGTCTACTTCATAATCCTTGAACACATCGGCTACCTTAAACTCGATGGTGTTCTCGGAATAATTCTTATAATTGATATAGCCTTCTTTTTTGGCGATGGAGCTCTTCAGGAAATAAACATCCTGCGTATTGACCTTGCCGTCACGATTCACGTCGCCCAAAAGCGCCGGTTCGGACGGGGGATTTGTGTAAAGACTTTCATCGTAGTCGCCGGCTGCAGACGCCTGCACGATGCCTACGGACATCATGCTGAACATCAGGATCAGTGCAAGGATCAAGCTGACGACCTGCTTACATTTTATCATGTTATCTCCTCCTAAATCGCTGCCTGTACCGCAGAAATCTCATACCAATACAGGCACAGTCAATTTAACTGAGCATACAGTTACGCATACTCTCGCTATTGTATTTATTATATTACAAACGCGTAATCTTTTCAATAAATCCGTAACCTTTTGTATCGGTCAGAATATAGAAAAATCTTCCTCGTTTTTGGACGTTTTGCACAACGCATTTGACTGATTTTAATATAATTCCCACAAAGAAAAATGAGCCTCCGCGAGGGAGGCTCAAATCTTGTATGATCATTATTCTTCTGTCGGTGCAGCGGGAGCGGAGGGGATGAAATTCTCCTCGAGCTCGATGTTGTTGTAACGCGACATACCGGTACCGGCGGGAACCAGCTTACCGATCAGAACGTTCTCCTTCAAGCCGACCAGCGGATCGACCTTACCCTTGATCGCGGCGTCGGTGAGCACGCGGGTGGTCTCCTGGAAGGATGCAGCGGACAGGAAGCTGTCGGTCGCCAGAGAAGCCTTGGTGATACCCAGCAGCAGCTGAGTCCATGTCGCTTCCTTCAGACCCTCTTCCCCGTTCGCAATGCGCTCCTTGATCGCCTTGTTGGCGTACAGGACATCGGTACGGTTGTACATCTGACCGGGCATGAACTCGGTCGAGCCGGGATCGTCCACTCTGACCTTCTTGAGCATCTGGCGGACGATGACCTCGATGTGCTTATCGTTGATATCAACACCCTGGTTGCGGTAGGTGCACTGTACCTCGCTGATCAGGTAATCCTGAACCGCGTTCGCGCCCATAATCTCAAGGATATCGTGCGGATTGACCGCGCCGTCGGTGATCTTGTCGCCCTTCTTGATGTGCTTGCCTTCCGTGACCGCTACGCGGAAGCCGAAGGGGATCAGATAGCTCTTTTCCTCGCCTGTCTCGATGTTGTAGACAACGGCGTGGCGGGTATTCTTGATCTCTTCAAAGCGGACTTCGCCGTCGATCTCGGAGATAATGGCAAGGCTCTTGGGCTTACGGGTCTCGAACAGTTCTTCAACACGCGGAAGACCCTGTGTGATATCCTCCGCGGAAGCGATACCGCCCGTATGGAAGGTACGCATCGTCAGCTGTGTACCGGGCTCGCCGATGGACTGGGCGGCGATGATGCCGACCGCCTCACCGACGGTAACGGGCTGACCGTTCGCGAGGTTCGCGCCGTAGCACTTCTTGCAGACGCCGTACTTGCTGCGGCAGGCAAGGATCGAGCGGATCTCGATGCTTTCCACACCGGAATCGCAGATGATATCGGCTTCCTTCTTGCCGATGAGCTGATCCTTGGAAACCAGAACGTTGCCGTTCTCGTCGCAGAAATCACGGACGAGATATCTGCCGATCAGACGCTCGTGCATCTCTTCGATGACCGAGTTGCCGGACTTGATGTCAAAGACCTCAAGACCTTCGTTCGCGTGGCAGTCTTCATCGCGGATGATGACCTCCTGCGATACGTCGACCAGACGACGGGTCAGGTAACCGGAGTCGGCGGTACGAAGCGCGGTATCGGCAAGACCTTTACGCGCGCCGCGGGAAGAAATGAAGTACTCGGAAATGTTCAGACCTTCACGGTAATTCGCTCTGATCGGGATTTCGATGGTCTTACCGGAGGTGTTGGCGATCAGTCCGCGCATACCGGCGAGCTGCTTGATCTGACCCATGGAACCACGGGCGCCGGAATCAGCCATCATGTTGATCGGATTATACTTATCCTCTCTCATCTGGAGCTCGATGGTGTGCTCGATCTGCTTGGAAGCCTTATCCCAGATATCGATGACCTTCTCGTATCTCTCCTGATCGGAGCGCAGACCCATATCATACTCTTCGCGGATGACCGCTACGTCGGCCTCCGCCTGAGCGATGATGTCTTTCTTTGCGGGCGGGATCTTCGCGTCGCAGACAGCGACGGTGATCGCGCCGATGGTGGAATATTTGTAACCCTGCGCCTTGATCTCGTCAAGAACGACAGCGGTGATTTCGGTGCCGTGCACACGGATGCAGGCGTCGATGATCTGACCGAGCTTCTTTTTGCCGACGAGGAAGTCGATCTCGAATTTGAAGATGTTTTCCTCAATGCTTCTGTCGACAAAGCCGAGATCCTGCGGGATCGCACGGTTAAAGATGATCTTGCCGACGGTGGTATCGATGATATCGCTCTTGAGTTCGCCGTCGACCTCCATCTCGCGTCTGACCTTGATCTTGCTGTGCAGGGTCAGAACGCCGGTCTGGTAAGCCATCAGCGCCTCGTTGACGTCCTTGAACACCTTGCCCTCGCCGGGCTCGCCGTCCTTATCGAGCGTCAGATAATAGGAACCGAGGATCATATCCTGCGTCGGAACGACGACAGGCTTACCATCGGAGGGCTTCAGCAGGTTGCCGGCAGCCAGCATCAGGAAGCGCGCCTCAGCCTGCGCCTCGGCGGACAGCGGTACGTGGACAGCCATCTGGTCGCCGTCGAAGTCGGCGTTGTACGCGGTACATACCAGCGGATGGAGCTTTAAGGCTCTGCCTTCAACGAGAACCGGCTCAAACGCCTGGATACCCAGTCTGTGCAGGGTAGGCGCACGGTTGAGCAGTACGGGATGACCCTTGATGACGACCTCGAGAGCGTCCCATACCTCGGGCTTCGCTCTCTCGACCGCCTTGCGGGCGGCTTTGATGTTCTGGGAGACCTTGGTCTCGACCAAACGCTTCATGACGAAGGGCTTGAACAGCTCCAGCGCCATCTCCTTGGGCAGACCGCACTGATACATCTTCAGCTCGGGGCCTACGACGATAACGGAACGGCCGGAATAGTCGACACGCTTACCGAGAAGGTTCTGACGGAAACGGCCCTGCTTACCCTTGAGCATATCGGACAGGGATTTGAGCGAACGGTTGGAGGGACCGGTGACGGGTCTGCCTCTTCTGCCGTTGTCGATCAGGGCGTCTACCGCTTCCTGCAGCATACGCTTCTCGTTGCGGATGATGATATCGGGCGCCTCTAACTCAAGGAGTCGGGCGAGACGGTTGTTGCGGTTGATGACGCGGCGATACAGATCGTTCAGGTCGGAGGTCGCAAAACGACCGCCGTCGAGCTGTACCATCGGGCGGATATCCGGAGGGATGACCGGGAGCACTTCCATGATCATCCACTCGGGACGGTTGCCGGAAAGGCGGAACGCCTCTACGACTTCCAGTCTCTTAGAAAGACGGGCGCGCTTCTGGGAGGTGGAGCAGCCTTCAAGCTCCGCCTTGATATCGGAAGAGAGCTCCTCGAGGTCGATCTCGGCGAGCAGGTCGCGGATCGCCTCGGCGCCCATACCGGCGCTGAAATCATCCTCGTACTTTTCGCGCATATCGCGGTACTCCTGCTCGGTCAGGAGCTGGAGCTTGGAGAGTTCGCGCGCGTCGCCGGGATCGGTGACGATGTAAGAGGAGAAGTAGAGAACCTTTTCGAGCGTTCTCGGAGAAATATCCAGCATCAGGGAGATGCGGGACGGGATACCCTTGAAGTACCAGATGTGCGATACGGGAGCGGCGAGCTCGATATGGCCCATACGCTCGCGTCTTACCTTGGCGCGGGTGACCTCAACGCCGCAGCGGTCGCAGATCTTGCCCTTGAAGCGGATGCGCTTGTACTTGCCGCAGTGGCATTCCCAGTCCTTGGTCGGTCCGAAAATGCGCTCGCAGAACAAGCCGTCGCGCTCGGGCTTTAAGGTACGATAGTTGATCGTCTCCGGCTTTTTGACCTCGCCGTAAGACCATTCTCTTATTTGATCGGGAGAAGCAAGACCGATTTTGATTGAATCAAATACATTATTATCCATGTTAGCCCCTCCTTACTTATTCTTCATCCGAGCCGAAATCATCATAATCGAGCATGTCGTCCGCATCCTCGTAGATCGATGATTCGTCAAACATATTGCCTTCATCGTCCTGATCCTCGTCAAGCAGGAAGCCGTCCATAGAGGTCATGACCTGATCCTCTTCGAGCGTCTCGTCATCGGAAGCGACAGGCATATCGTCGTCTTCGTCGAAGTGCTGCTTGAGGTCGATCTCCTCGCCGTCGCTGTTGAGCACGCGGACGTCGAGCGACAGGGACTGCAGCTCCTTGATCAGGACCTTGAAGGACTCGGGGATACCCGGAGTCGGGATGTTCTGACCCTTGACGATGGACTCGTACGCCTTGACACGGCCGACGACGTCGTCGGACTTCACGGTCAGGATCTCCTGCAGGGTGTATGCCGCGCCGTAAGCCTCGAGCGCCCAGACTTCCATCTCACCGAAGCGCTGGCCGCCGAACTGGGCTTTACCGCCCAAGGGCTGCTGGGTAACCAAGCTGTAAGGACCGGTGGAACGCGCGTGGATCTTATCGTCGACAAGATGATGCAGCTTTAAGTAGTACATGTAGCCGACGGTGACGGGATTGTCGAAGAACTCGCCGGTTCTGCCGTCGCGAAGCTTTGTCTTACACTCCATGGAAATGCCGTTCTGACGGAAGCACTCGCCGAAGTCGATGCCGGTCTCGTCGCGCATATCCTTATAGTCGTCTTTATCTCTGATGCGCTCGAAGAGCTCGAAGATATCCTGCTCGTGAGCGCCGTCGAATACGGGAGTCATGATCTTCCAGCCAAGCGCCTTGCACGCGTAGCCGAGGTGAACCTCGAGCACCTGACCGATGTTCATACGGGAAGGTACGCCGAGGGGGTTGAGGACGATATCCAGCGGGGTACCGTCGGGCAGGAAGGGCATATCCTCAACGGGCAGGATGCGGGATACAACGCCCTTGTTGCCGTGGCGGCCCGCCATCTTATCGCCGACGGAGATCTTGCGCTTCTGCGCCAGATAGCAGCGGACGACCTTGTTGACGCCGGGCTGCAGCTCGTCGCGGCTGTCCTCGCGGGTGAATACCTTGACGTCGACAACGATGCCGCTCTCGCCGTGAGGTACGCGCAGGGAGGTATCTCTGACCTCGCGCGCCTTCTCGCCGAAGATCGCGCGCAGCAGGCGCTCCTCGGCGGTCAGCTCGGTCTCGCCCTTCGGGGTGACCTTACCGACAAGGATGTCGCCGGCGTGGACCTCGGCGCCGACATGGATGATACCGTGCTCGTCAAGATCCTTGAGCATATCCTCGCCGACATTCGGGATGTCGCGGGTGATCTCTTCGGGTCCTAACTTGGTGTCGCGGGCGTCGATCTCATATTCTTCTATATGGATGGAGGTATAGACGTCCTCACGGACGATCTTTTCGCTGATCAGTACAGCGTCCTCGTAGTTGTAGCCTTCCCAGGTCATGAAGCCGATCAGGGCGTTCTTACCCAGCGAGATCTCGCCGTCCTTGGTCGCGGGACCGTCGGCAAGGACCTCGCCCTTGACAACGCGCTGTCCGCGCTCGACGATCGGGATCTGGTTGATACAGGTGCCCTGGTTGGAGCGGAGGAACTTGATGACCTCGTGCTCCTTGACCTTGCCGTTGTCATACTGAACGGTGATGTGGTTCGCGTCGACGCTCATAACGGTACCGTCGTCGTCAGCCAGTACGCAGACGCCGGAGTCGGTGCCCGCCTTGTACTCCATACCGGTACCGACGATCGGAGATTCGGTGACCATCAGCGGAACAGCCTGGCGCTGCATGTTTGCGCCCATCAGCGCGCGGTTCGCGTCGTCGTTTTCGAGGAAGGGGATCATCGCTGTCGCGACGGAGAATACCATGCGCGGCGATACGTCCATGTAGTCGAAGCGCTTGGCTCTGTGCTCGACGAATTCGCCCTGATAACGACCCATGACGCGCGGGTTCTTGAAGCGGCCGTCCTCGTCGAGCGGCTCGTTCGCCTGCGCTACCATGAACTCGTCCTCTACGTCGGCGGTCATGTAAACAACGTCTTTGGTAACGATACCGGTCTCCTTGTCGACCTTGCGGAAGGGAGTCTCGACAAAGCCGTACTCGTTGATCTTCGCGAAGGTAGCGAGATAGGAGATCAGACCGATGTTCGGGCCTTCAGGCGTCTCGATAGGACACATGCGGCCGTAGTGGGTATAGTGTACGTCACGTACCTCGAAACCCGCTCTGTCTCGGCTCAGACCGCCGGGACCGAGCGCTGACAGACGTCTTTTATGCGTCAGCTCGGCGAGGGGGTTGTTCTGGTCCATAAACTGGGACAGCGGAGAGGAACCGAAGAATTCCTTGATCGCCGCGGTCACGGGACGGATATTGATGAGGGTGGAAGGAGTCAGCGCCTCGGGATCCTGCGCCTGCAGGGTCATGCGCTCGCGGATAACGCGCTCCAGACGGGAGAAACCGATGCGGAACTGGTTCTGCAGCAGTTCGCCGACGCAGCGGATACGACGGTTGCCCAGGTGGTCGATATCGTCGGTGTTGCCGATATGCTCGGCAAGGCAGTTCATATAGTTGACGGAAGCGAAGATGTCGTCGACCGTGATATGGTTGGGTACCAGCTCGGCGGCGCGCAGCTCGATCTCTCTCCTGCGGTCTTCTTCGCTCTCGAAATTATCGAGAATATCAACCAGAACGTCGTAGCAGACGCGCTCCTTGATGCCTAAGGAGAGGCAGTCAAAATCGACATAAGCATAGATATCGACCATACCGTTGGACAGGACCTTTACCTCGTGACCGTCCTCAGCGGCAATGTAGACGAATTTTACGCCGGAGTTGTCGATGATCGCCGCCTGCTCGCGGGTAACGGTATCGCCGCGCTGTCCGAGTACCTCGCCGGTGCGGGGGTTGACAACGGACTGCGTCAGCACCTTACCGGTGATTCTGCCGGCAAGATTCAGCTTCTTATTATATTTATATCTGCCGACGCGCGACAGATCGTAACGTCTCGGGTCAAAGAAAAGATTGTTGATGTGCGTCTGAGCGCTCTCGATCGTGGGAGGCTCAGAGGGGCGCAGCTTGCGGTAAACTTCGATCAGACCGTCCTCAACGCTCTTGCAGCTGTCCTTTTCAAAGGTAGCCTTGATGCGCTTGTCGTCGCCGAACATCTCGACGATCTCACCGTCAGTACCGAGACCTAAGGCGCGCAGGAAAACGGTGATCGGCAGCTTGCGGTTTTTATCGATGCGGACATAGAACACGTCGTTGACGTCATTCTCATACTCCAGCCATGCGCCGCGGTTCGGGATAACGGTGGAGGAGAACAGCTCCTTACCGGTCTTGTCGTGCGCCATCTTGTAGTAGACGCCCGGGGAACGAACGAGCTGGGAAACGATAACGCGCTCGGCGCCGTTGATAACAAAGGTGCCGGATTCGGTCATCAGGGGGAATTCACCCATAAATACATTGTTTTCCTTGATCTCGCCGGTTTCCTTATTCAGCAGGCGCGCGGTTACGCGCAGCGCAGCGGAATAGGTAGCGTCCCTTTCCTTACATTCGATGACAGAATAGTTCGGATGGTCTACGTCGAGGGTGTAATCGATAAAATCGAGTACGAGGTTGTTCTGGTAATCGTTGATGCCGGAAACATCCTTGAACACCTCTTTGAGACCTTCGTCGAGGAACCACTGGTAGGATTTCTTCTGGATCTCGATAAGATTCGGCATGCCGATGACGTCTTCGATCTTGCCGAAGCTCTTACGCTCCGCTCTGCCTAACTTAACGTCTTTGACTTTAACCAAAAGCACATCACTCCTTCTTTTTGATAGATCAACGGGATTTGAAACGAATCTCAGCAACAGACAGGCTTTCGAATAATATACTGCCGTACGGAGCTCTGATGGCGGGAGGAGCAAGCCCCTCCCCTACGGGTTATCCGAAGACCGACATCTCCGAAAGTCAAGTTACAAGATTGTTTTCAATTTGCCTCTTGACAAACGGCTTCGACTTTGCTATTATACTTTGTCGAAAAATCCGTCTGAGGGTAGAGGCGTAAATGTTCCCATAATGATACATTTTAGTATTCTATACGAATCCGTCAAGAAAGTCAAGAGTTTTTTCAAAAATAATTGGTTTTAATTCTAATTCGCAATTATGATAAAAATGCTTTTGTTCTCGAAAGCGCAAGGAACACCCGACGGCGTTTAATGTTTTGTGGGATGGTTTTTTATCCCCTTTTATCTATTGTGTACAATTCCCTGTTTGATCTGTCGATTTTTTAAGAAACAGTCAACGAAAGAGGCATATGGTGAAACTGAATCAGAATATTATCGAAAACATAATTAAAAAATCCGTCACCGTACATCTGTATGACAGTATCGACTCTACCAATAATGAGGCAAAGCGCCGTGCAGATATCGATCACGGCATACATCTCTACGCATCAAGCCGACAGACAGCCGGCAGAGGCAGGCGCGGCAATCGCTTTTATTCGCCCGAAAACACCGGACTGTATATGACGCTGTCCCTCCCCCTCGCCGACGGCGCGGCAAATGTTCAAAAGATCACCTGCGCCGCGGCGGTCGCGGTATGCGAGGCGATCGAAGCGCTCAGCGTCGTCCGCCCGCAGATCAAATGGGTGAACGATATCTTTGTCGGCGGCAAAAAGGCGGGCGGCATCCTGACCGAGCTGATAACGGACAGCGATAACCGTCCGACCGCCGTGATCATCGGGATCGGACTGAATCTGAATACCGAATTTTTCCCCGCAGAGATCGCCGATAAAGCGGGAAACATCGGGGATATCGATATTAATATGCTGTGCGCGGCTATCGTCAACAATATGCTTAAGCTGTTTGAAGATTTAGCAGACACTCGGCTGCGCCTCGAGCAATCTTGCAATCCCTCAGTCGACATTCGTCGACAGTTCCCTTTACCAAAGGGAGCCTCAAATAATAATTCTGTAATAGAAAAATACAAGCGACTGAATCTATGTATCGGTCATAACGTCCGCTTTACAAAAGGCGGCACGGAGCATACGGCAAAAGCCGTCGGCATCGCTGACGACGGCGGACTTATCGTGGAGGAAAACGGCGGGATCACCGTACTGAACTCCGGAGAAATCAGCGTAGTGCTGTAAATAATCGGAAGCGTTTACGTAGGGGGACGGCGGTTCCCGACGTCCCGAGGATGACGGGCGTTAATGCTATCGAAAACGTTGGATAGGCGTGAAGGTACGTCGCAAGCGCCGTACCCTACAACTCATAGGCCGATGCGTCATTTTATCTGACGCCCTTACATCACATATACCGCGATCCAATAGATCAGCCCGTACAGCATCGCGGCGGTCGTGCCGTAGACCAGCACCGGTCCCGCGATCACGAACATCTTCGCCGCCAGTCCGGTGATCAGTCCCTCCGTCTTGAATTCGATCGCAGGCGAGCTCATCGCGTTGGCAAAGCCGGTGATCGGCACCAGCGTCCCCGCACCGCCGTGTTTGGCGAGGCGCTCATACAAATGCAGGGCGGTCAGCAGTACGCCGATCAAGATCAGCGTCACGGAAGTCAGCGTCTTTGCGGTATCCTCCGACAATCCCGCGAAACCGTACAATTCCAGTATCCCCTGCCCTATCGCGCAGATCGCGCCGCCGATCACAAACGCTTTCGCGCAGTCGATGAAGCTCCTGCTGTCGCGGGAGCGCTTTTTTACTAAAGCGGCGTATTTTTCCTTCGTCATACTATTCTCCTTCACAACCAAACAAGGTTACTCGCGTGAAGTATCACGCTCGGACATTGATACAATTCCTCAGTCGCCAGCCGGCGACAGCTCCCTTTCCCAAAGGGAGCCTCATAGTCGCGAACGATACGCAATCAACGTGTCATCGATATTGTTCGCGGACATTTACAAATTATTCAACAAAAATTTATATCTGCTTCTTGTAATTATCCCTATATAGATATATAATTATACTGCTATAACTGTGGGGGAGGGGCTTGCTCCTCCCGCTATTATCGCTCAAGCTCTCAGAAAGCCGGATAGCTCTTTTATGGACAATCACTATTTAGATAACAGCGCGACGACGCGGGTATGTAAAGAAGCCGCCGACGCCGCGTACAGCATGATGCGCGAAAACTACGGCAATCCGTCCTCTCTCCATCAAATGGGGATACGCGCGGAAGAAGCCGTAGAAGAAGCGCGGCAGATCATCGCCGACTCGCTGTCGGTACAGGCAAAAAACATCTATTTCACCTCCGGCGGCACCGAGGCGAACAACACCGTGCTTTTCGGTGCGGCTGAAGCGCTCAAACGGCGCGGCAATCGGATCATCGTCTCGGCGGTCGAACACAGCTCCGTATACGAAAGCGCCAAGCGGCTCGGTGAACTCGGCTATGATGTGCAGTTCGCTCCCGTAGACGTGAACGGGATCGTCGATATCGACGCGCTGAAAGAACTGCTCACCGACAAGACCATCCTCGTCAGCGTCATGACGGTCAACAATGAGACAGGCAGCATCCAGCCGATCGAACGCATCGCAAAACTGGTACACAAGTTCAGCCCCGAAGCGCTGTTCCACACCGACGCGGTACAGGCTTACGGCAAAATGACGCTGAAACCGAAGAAGCTCGGCGTCGACCTGATGAGTGTCAGCGCCCATAAGATCCACGGCGCCAAAGGCTGCGGCGCCTTATACATCCGAGACGGCGCGCGTATCCTCCCGCTGTTATACGGCGGCGAACAGCAGCACAAACTGCGTCCGGGTACGGAAAGCGCTCCGCTGATCGCCGCATTCGGCGCGGCAACCGCGGCTGCTTTTTCTGATTTATCCCGAAACGCTGATCAAATCCAGGAATTGAACGCTTATACACTCGATCAACTGCGAGCGATCGACGGCATGATAATCAACTCCCCTGCCTACGCCCTGCCCTATATCATCAACATTTCCGTCGCGGGTATCCGTTCGGAAACGATGCTCCATCATCTGGAAAAGGAATTTGACGTATATGTCAGCTCGTCCAGCGCCTGTGCCAAAGGCAAGCGCAGTTATGTGCTCGAAGCGATGGGGCTCAGCGACGACCGCATCGACAGCTCGCTGAGGATCAGCTTTTCCAAGTATAACACCAAGGATGATATCGACGCGCTGATAAAGGGATTGGAAAGCGGGCTCGCAACACTGCAAAGGAGATAAGCGGCAACCCTTCGTCAACTTCGCTCGCGCTCGTTGCCACCTCCCTTAGGAAAGGGAGGCTGAATCCATCATCACCGAAAGGTTCATAGAACATGCAAGAAATCATATTGATCAAGCTCGGCGAAATGGTCCTCAAGGGACTCAACCGCCGCGCGTTTGAAGACGTATTAATCAAAAACATCAAATACCGCCTCAGAGGACTCGGCAAATTCGAGATCAAGATCGCCCAGTCCACCATCTTTATCACCCCGCTGTCCGAGGACACCGACCTCGACGACGTGTGCGAGCGGATCGGAGAGGTCTTCGGCATCGTCGCCTTCTCGCGCGCCTGCGTGTGTGAAAAGACGCTCGAGGACATTCTCGAAAAAGCGCCTTTGTACTGCAAAGAGTATTTAGAGGATGCGAAAACATTCAAAGTTGAAAGCAAGCGATCAGACAAACGCTTTCCCTATAAATCCCCGGAGATCTCGGCGCAGGTGGGCGGCAAGCTGCTCGAGACCTGTCCGCACCTGAAAGTCGACGTCAAAAATCCGGAAGTCACCGTTACCGTCGAGGTGCGTGATTTCGGGGCGTATATCCGCTGCGCCGCCATCCGCGGACAGGGCGGTATGCCCGTCGGCACCTCGGGACTGGCGACCGTCCTCATCAGCGGCGGTATCGACTCCCCCGTCGCCGCCTATATGATGGCAAAGCGCGGCTTAAAGCTGAATGCCGTTCACTTTGAAAGCCCGCCCTATACCTCCGAGCGCGCGCGCATCAAGGTCGAAAAGCTGCTCAAACAGGTCACGCACTTCGCGGGCTCCATCGAGATGTACACCGTCCCGCTGACCAAGGTGCAGGAAGCCATGCGCGACCGCTGTCCTGAAGAGCTGTTCACCATCCTGCTTAGGCGCGTGATGATGAAGATCGCGACCCGTATCGCCGAGCAGACCAAATCCGGCGCGCTGATCACCGGCGAGAGCCTCGCGCAGGTCGCGTCACAGACGATGTACGCGCTGAACTGCACCAACGCCGCCGCGGGGAAGGTCGTCTTCCGCCCGCTGATCGGCATGGACAAGCAGGAGATCATCGATATCGCCTATCGGATCGGCACCTATGAGACCTCGATCGAACCGTATGAAGACTGCTGTACTGTCTTCACCCCCAAGCATCCGCGCACCAAGCCGATCCTGCACTTTGTCGAACAGGCGGAGCGCGAAGCGGATCTGGACGAGCTGATCGAAGAAGCGATAGCGAACACCACGGTCAAAACGATCGATTTTTAATATTCTGAGAGTTTGCAATTGATTTAACTCCTCACTCCTAACTCCTCACTCCTAACTTCTAACTCCTCACTTACAAAAGAGGTTTCACCTATGTACCAATGTGAACTATTCTCCGTACAAAAGAATACCGCGGACGCGCAGGCGCTGAACGCGTCCCGTCAGGATATCTCTTCCGTCCTTTCGACGGACGGCATTGAGCTGAAAAACGTCACCGAGATCGCTGCCGACCCCAGGAAGATCGAAAGCGCTGTCAATAAGATGCTCAGCGACGGCGACAGGGATATGTTTATCTTCGCGAACGCGCTGGACGCAACCGACTCCTCCTCGTTCCGCAAGCTGTTTTACCGCTTGATCGGCAGTATCGAGTCGAGCATACAGGTCGATGAAGATCACAAGGATCTGAAACCGAAGCTGAAGGTACAGTCGCTCGGCGATTTGGGCAACGAATACAAGGGCTACTGCTTCAGCGTAGGTGGTAAGCGCTTTATCGTCCTCCCCTACGCCTCTCTGACCGGCAAGAGTATCAGCGAGCTGATCCGCGGCGGCGTCCGTACAGCGGACGATAAGATCAGGAGCAGCAGCGAGCGCTACCCCGAGGGCATCGCCTATCTCACCGCTGCGGGGATCGAAGCGGACGCCTCGCTGAACCGTGAATCCGTCACGGATAAGATGGCTCCCAAGCAGAAGCAGGGATTCTTCAAATCCTTTATCCCGCTGAAAACCGACAGCAAAAAGCAGAAAACGCGTAAGATCATCGTATTGGTCGCGATGGTCGCGTTCGTCGTCGCGCTGGTTTACGTCCTCGAATTCTACATCTTCGGACCGATGCGCAACAACGCCGTCACCAGCGAGATCCAGACCATCGCCTACAGCAAAGACGATGAAAGCGGAGAGGACGACGGTCCCACTCAGGATTGGGACGCCTTGAAGGAGATCAACGACGAGATCGTCGGCTGGATCACTATTCCCGATACCGTCATCGACTATCCCGTGCTGTATCACGAGGGTGACGACCGCTATAACCAGTATTACATCAAACGCACCTATAAGAAAGAAAGCTCCGAATACGGCAGTATCTTTATCGACTACCGCTCCACAGACGGCGCCGCCTCGCGCAACGTGATCATGCACGGTCACGATATGAACGACGGCAGTATGTTTGCCGGTATGCTGAAATATTCGCCGAAGGGCGACCTCAAGGGCGATCTCGAATACTATCAGGATCACCCCATCATCGAGTTCAACACACCCGACGGTGACGCGAAATACAAGATCATCTCCGTCTTCAAGACTTCGACGCGCTATGAACACGGCGAATTCTTCAACTATATGCAGGGCGAGTTCAACTCAGACGCGGAGTTCATGAACTTCGTTTACAACTGCCGCGTACGCTCGTTCTTCGATATCCCCGTCACCTGCAACGAGGACGATCCGATCATCACGCTGTCCACCTGCTGCTATGAGTTCTACCAGTGGCGCATGGTCATCGTCGCCCGCAAGGTACGTCCCGGCGAGGATGAGAGCGTGGACGTCGGTCTCGCGGATTACAACTCCTCTCCCCTGTTCCCCGACGTGTATTATTCACGCTACGGCGGCACCCGTCCCAAGCCGGAGACCTTCAAGTCCGCCAGCGAAAAGGGACAGGTCGACTGGTATGACGGCAAGGGTAATCTCGAAGGAAGTGAGGATCTGACCGCGACGCTCGCCGCCAACCCGACCGAGCCGCCTACTGAAAAGCCGAAGAAAGGCGCTAAGGCGACCGAACCGCCGGCGATCGTTTATTTCCCGGTCACCTACCGCAACTATGACGGCAGCCAGTACGCTGCCTACAACGTCAGGGAGGGAGATTCCGTCCCGACGCCCGACGGCACGCCGACCATGCCCTCCGACGAGTATTACGACTACGTCTTCGACGGATGGGACAAGGATGTCGACGGCGTGGACTTCGATCACCTGAACATCGGCATCGATATCTATCCGAAGTTCACCCCGGTGCTCAAACCGGAATATCAGTGACGCGCGGCGTCTTATTCCCGCCTTTTGCAAAGTTACATCATACTTGATCATGTCATCAACGGCAGATCATTAATCAATGTTTACTCTAACCGTTAATCAATCCTACAACACGTTTTAGCATTATGAAATACAATCTGATTTTTTACATTGCCAAGAAAACATCCTACTGTGAAAAAGCCGTCCGCAAGGCGCTGGGCGCTGTCGGCGGCGAGGTGCACCGCATCACCGGCGCGACGACCCCCGTCGCGCTGGGCGAAGAGGTCAGCCGCAGCCTGAAGATCTGTCCGCTCACGGTCATCGTCGGCGGCTTCAACTCCATGGACGACGACAACCTCGCGACCGTACTGTCGCGCGTGTTCTCCAACTCTGCGCTGACGCTGGACAACATGCGAAAGCTCAGCGCAAAAAGCGGCGCGGAGGGCTATATTATCCGCTATAAGTCCCAGATCCTTTTAGCGCTGCCCGACAGCCCGGAGGCCATCGAAGAGATGTGTTCGGAAGAACTGCTGGCGTATATCAGGGAAAAGCTTGGGGTTAATTAGGAATGAGGAATCAAGAGTTAGGAATGAGGAGTTAGGAATTAGGAATGAATGGCGGGCGCTGCCCGCACCCGATTGATATAGTGATAAAAGAATAATTCTATTACAGAAATAACGCTCATGACTTTTTCAAAGAGACATGAGCGTTACTGTTTTATTCTGATATTTTAAATTTAAAACGCGTCAGCGTTTCCCGCAATTCCTAATTCCTAACTCCTAATTCCTCATTATCCTAAACCATCAGTCCGCACACGAGGTCGCTGATCTCAGCGGGATTCTCCAGATCCAGACCGTTGATCAGGCGCGCCTGCGCGTACAGGATACGGGTATAATCGGCGAGCTTTTCCTTATCGTTGCCGAAGAGGTACAGGAGCTTATCCTTGATCGGGTGCTCCATGTTGATCTCGAGGACGGTCTCAGCCTTGATGTTCTGACCTTCTGCGCCGGGCATCTTGTTCAGGATCTGCTCCATGCCGACGGACACCGCGCCCTCGCTGGAGAGGCAGACGGCGTGACCCTTAAGGGTATTGGTATAGCGCACCTTGGCTACCTTGTCGCCGAGCGTCTCCTTCATGAATTTGAAGAGTTCCTCGGACTTGTCGTTCGCTTCCTTGAGCTGCGCCTTCTCCTCCTCGTCGCCGAGGTCGAGGTTATCGGTGCAGACGTTGAGGAACGCCTTGTTATCATAATTCTGCAGGATCTGGACGCAGAACTCGTCGATGTCCTGCGTCAGATACAGCACCTCGTAGCCCTTCGAAAGTACAGACTCCACCTGCGGGAGCATGGCGATCTTTTCAACGGTCTCGCCGACTGCGTAATAGATCTTGTCCTGATTCTCTCTCGCACGGTCTGAATATTCTTTTAAAGAAGTATATTTACCCTCATTCGAGGATTTGAACAGCAGCAGGTCCTGTAATTCCTCGCGGTTCACGCCGAAGGAGGAGTAGATGCCCCACTTGAGCTGCGCGCCGAACTCCTTGAAGAACTGCTCGTATTTCTCGCGGTCGGATTTCAGCATCTTGCCGAGCTCGGAGGCGATCTTTTTCTCGAGCGCCTTGGCAATGATCTTGAGCTGACGGTCGTGCTGGAGCATCTCGCGCGAGATGTTCAGGCTCAGATCGGCGCTGTCCACCAGACCCTTGACAAAGCTGAAATGATCGGGCAGCAGATCCTTGCACTTCTCCATGATCATCACGGAGCTGGAATAGAGCTGCAGTCCCTTTTCATAATCGCGGCTGTAGTAGTCATACGGCGCGTGAGCGGGGATGAACAGCAGGGCGGTATAGGTCGCGCTGCCTTCGGTGGACTGGCGGATCACCTTTAAGGGCGCTTCATAATCGCTGAACTTCGCCTTGTAATACTCGGCATACTCCTCGTCGGTGACCTTGCTCTGCGGCTTTTTCCAGATGGGCGTCATGCTGTTGAGGGTCTCGTCCTCGAAGATATCCTCATACTCGTCCTCGGTCCCCTCTTTCTTCTGCTTATGAGAAGTGAGCATTTTGATCGGGTAGCGGATGTAATCGCTGTACTTTTTGATCAGCTCGCGGATACGGTAGGTCTCGAGGAATTCACCGTACTTCTCCTCCTCGGTATCCTCCTTGATGTGCAGGGTGATGACGGTGCCCGCCTCATCCTTTTCACAGGGCTTTACCGTGTAGCCGTCCGCGCCGGAGGACTCCCAGATAAAGGCTTCATCCGAACCGAACGCCTTGCTTTCGACCTTGATGTTATCGGCGACCATGAACGCGGAGTAAAAGCCCACGCCGAACTGACCGATGATGTCGATATTCTCGTTCTGATTCTCCTCATCGGTCTTGAAGTCGAGCGAACCGGAACGCGCGATTGTGCCGAGGTTGTTCTCGAGCTCGTCCTTGGTCATACCGATACCGTTGTCGGTGATCTTGAGGATGCGGTTCTCTTTATCGACGTCGATGCGGATCTCGAAATCGTCGTGATTCAGCCCGACGCTGTCGTCCGTCAGAGAGCGGAAATAGAGCTTGTCGATCGCGTCGGACGCGTTGGAGATCAACTCGCGCAGAAAGATCTCTTTATGGGTATAGATGGAGTTGACCATCATATCCAGCAGTTTTTTGGATTCTGTCTTGAATTGCTTTTTCGCCATGTGTATTACCTCTTTTAGCTTTATTTTCCAATTATCTATTATACTCCATATTTTAGCACTGTCAAGTCGAGAGTGCTAATTCTTTTTGAATAATGTGTTAATTTTATGAAACAGACGACTCGGAAGGCTTTCCCCCGGAGTTAGGAATTAGGAGTTGTTGGCAGCGCTGCAGTCGTGCGTTGTAGGGATAGGGCACATTTGCTACGCGGAAAACGACATAATGCATCTGCGTTTCGGGTCGTCTGACACGCGTGTCCGAGCGCCGTCCCCTACGGTTTGCGTTTCACTAAAGCAAAAACGCCCGCGATCCAACGACCGCGGGCGCACATAATTATTCTGTTCTGTTACAAACAACTAACCACCGGTCACTTGCCACTGGTCACTAAGATTACAGCTGTCTGATACGGATGATACCGTCGACGGTCTTCGCCGCCTCGAGGGCGTCGGCGTTGGCGCCGGTGACGTCGATGATGGTATACGCATAGTCGCCGCGGCTCTTGTTCTCCATGTTCTCAACGTTGCCGCCGATCTTCTCAAGCAGCTGAGAGATCATCTTGGGAGCGTTGTGATGGAAGACACAGAAGCGGCTCTCGCCGGTTCTGGGCATGGAGACATTCGGGAAGTTGACGGAGTTCTTGATGTTGCCGTTCTCGAGATAATCCTTCATCTCGTCGGAAGCCATGACCGCGCAGTTGTCCTCGCTCTCGGGAGTGGAAGCGCCGAGGTGCGGGATCGGAACAACGCCGTCGACGTCGAGCAGATCGTTGGTCGCGAAGTCGGTGACATAAGAAGCCATCTTGCCGCTCTCCAGCGCCGCCTTGATGTCGGAAGAAACAACCAGACCGTCGCGGGAGAAGTTCAAGAGGCGAACGCCGTCCTTCATCTTCGCGATGGTAGCGGCGTCGATCATGCCGCGGGTGCTGTCGTTGACCGGCAGATGCAGGGTGACATAGTCAGCCTGCGCGTACAGCTCGTCGACGTTGTTGACGGTGATGACGTGGCGGGACAGGCTTAAGGCAGCGTTGACGCTCAGATAGGGATCGTAACCGACCACGCGCATATGCAGCGCGCGCGCCGCGTTAGCGACCAGTACGCCGATCGCGCCGAGGCCGACAACGCCGAGGGTCTTGCCCTTGATCTCGGGACCGACAAATTTGCCCTTGCCCTTTTCAACAGCCTTGAGGTTGTTGGGATCGTCCTTGAGAGTCTTAGCCCACGCGATACCCTCGCTGACCTTACGGGAGCCGAGCAGCATACCGGCGATCACGAGCTCCATAACGGCGTTCGCGTTCGCGCCGGGGGTGTTGAATACGCAGATACCCTTTTCGGCACACTTGTCGAGCGGGATATTGTTAACGCCTGCGCCGGCTCTGGCGACCGCCAGAAGGCTCTCGGGCAGCTCCATGTCGTGCAGAGAAGCGGAACGGACAAGGATACCGTCGGGAGCGTCGCACTCGTCAACGCAGTTGTAGTTCTCACCTAAGCGATCGATCGCAACGGGGGCGATCTTGTTTAATTTCAGAATGTTATACATAATAAACTCCTTTAGTTAGGAGTGAGGAGTTAGGAGTGAGGAGTCAGGAATCAGGTGAGGACAGCGTCCTCCCACAACCATTCACCATTCACCATTCACCCTTCACCAAATTACTTGTTTTCTTCTTCAAACTTTTTCATGAAGGCGACGAGCTTCTCAACGCCCTCGATCGGCATCGCGTTGTAGATGGAAGCGCGCATACCGCCGACACTGCGGTGACCCTTGATGTTGATGAAGCCGGCTTCTTTAGCGGCAGCAACAAACTTCGCGTCCAGATCGGCGTCGCCGGTGACGAACGGAACGTTCATCAGAGAACGGTCCTCGGGAACGACGGTGCCCTTGAACATCTCGGAGGAATCGAGGAAGTCGTACAGGATCTTCGCCTTACGCTCGTTGCGCTCCTTCATCTTCTCCAGACCGCCGATCTCATTCTTGATCCACTCGAGGACGAGCTTCATGATGTAGATCGTGTAGCAGGGAGGCGTGTTGTACATAGAACCGTTGTCGGCGTGGATCTGGTAGTTGAGCATGGTCGGGGTGATGTCTCTCGCCTTGCCCAGCAGATCCTCACGGATGATGCAGATGGTCACGCCCGCGGGAGCTACGTTCTTCTGCGCGCCGCCGTAAAGCATACCGAACTTGCTTACGTCGATCGGCTCGGACAGGAAGTTCGAAGAGATATCCGCGATCAGCGGAACGTCGCCTGTCTCGGGCAGCTCGTGATAAACGGTGCCGTAGATGGTGTTGTTCATGCAGATGTAGAAATAATCCGCATCGGGGGTAAAGGTGCTCTTGTCGAGCTTCGGGATATAAGAGAAGGTCTTATCCGCGGAGGAAGCGACGATATTGACTTCGCCGTAACGGGAAGCCTCGGCAGCCGCCTTCTTCGCCCACTGGCCGGTCACGACATAGTCAGCCTTGCCGGAGCCGTTCATGAAGTTGAGCGGGATTGCGGCAAACTGGGTAGAAGCGCCGCCCTGCAGGAACAGGACCTTGTAGTTGTCGGGGATGTTCATGATCTCGCGCAGAAGAGATTCCGCCTCGGTGATGATCGCTCCGTACTCCTTGGAACGGTGGGACATCTCCATAACGGACTCGCCGGTGCCCTTGTAGTCGAGCATCTCAGCAGCCGCAGTCTTCAGCACGCTTTCGGGCAGCATCGAAGGACCTGCCGAAAAATTGTAAACTCTAGCCATAATATATACCTCCTATTATGAATAACGAAGTGTTATGACGGTATTATCCTTTTAATACCTGTCACAATTATATGACAAATTCTTCGTTAATTCAATAACAAAGCCAAAATCCGATGTAGCAATTTTACAAGGAAAGCCGATGATTTTTATACATATTGCTAAAACGCCCGATAAATCGAGCAAATATAAATCTCCTCGGGAAAAATAGCCAAATCGGAACTCTATCGGGAGAACCCTCAGCCTTCCCCATATATAAGAAAGCAGGAGCGGTCACCCGCCCCTGCATATTACTTCTATCGTTTAATTGAACAAGCCGTAAAACGCCTTGTGCGCCATATAGAGATCCGCCTTGCTGATGACTTCGAACGGCGCGTGCATGCACAGCACCGCGACGCCAAGGTCGACGACGTCAACGTTCATGTTGGCGACGTATTTCGCGATCGTGCCGCCGCCGCCGATATCGACCTTGCCCAGCTCGCCGATCTGCCACTTCACGCCGTTTTTCTCGAGCATGGCGCGGATCTCGCCCATGAACTCTGCCGAGGCGTCGGAGGTGTCGTACTTGCCGCCGTGACCGGTGTACTTGCTGATGACGACGCCCTCGTTGATAAAGGAGCAGTTCTTCGGCTCATAGACGGACGGGAAGGTCGGGTCGAACGCCGCGTTGACGTCCGCCGAAAGGCACTTACTCTTGGACAGCACGCGGTAGCCCTCAACGCCGTCCTGCTTTGCCAGATCATAGATGAAATAGCGCAGAAAGTCGCTCTGCATACCGGTGTTGCCGTCGGAGCCGGTCTCTTCCTTATCGGTCAGATAAGTGATGCAGGTGCTCTCGGGCAGCTCCGTATCAAAGATCGCCGTCACGGACGGATAAGCGCAGCACTTGTCGTCGTGACCGTAGCCGCCGATCAAAGAACGGTCAAAGCCCACATCGCGGGTCGGATAAGCGGGGCAGAAATTCAGCTCTGCGGAGAGGAAATCGCTCTCCTCGATGCCGTAGCGGTCGTTGAGGATCTTCATCACGTTCAGCGCGACAAGGTCCTTTTCCTCGCTGTCGTCATAGGGACGCGAGCCGACAAGGATGTTCAGATCCTCGCCGGTGAAGAGCTTAGACACCGTCTTGGAAGCGCCCTCTCTGTCGAGATGGGGCAACAGATCGGTGATCAGGAAGCACTCGTCCTTCGGATCGTCGCCGATATGAATATCGACCGTGGAGCCGTCGAGCTTGACCACTCTGCCGTGCAGAGCGAGGGGAACGGTCGTCCACTGGTACTTTTTGATGCCGCCGTAGTAATGGGTCTTGAACAGCGCGAGATTGTTGCTCTCATACAGCGGGTTGGGCTTTAAGTCGATGCGCGGAGAGTCGATGTGCGCGATCGCGAGGCGCACGCCGTCGGCAGTACCGTTCTTGCCGACGACTGCCAAGCCGATCGCTTTCTCGCGGTTGATCACATACACCTTATCGCCGGGCTTATAGCTGCCGTCGGGATCGAATTCGACAAAGCCCTTTTCGATCGCCAGCGCTTTGACATAAGCGACCGCCTCGCGCTCGGTGCGGGCGTTATCGAGAAAGGTCTTGTAACCCTCGCAGTAGGCGTCGGCTGCTTGAAGGGTCTCAGCGGTATAATCCGCCGCGCCCTTTCTCTCTTTCATCATCAATTTTTCTCTGAGTTCCTTTGCGTTTTCGCTCATGTTGTACCTCCAAAATTTTAATGAGGAATCGGGAGTTAGGAATTAGGAATTGAGGGAACGCGTGACTGCGCTTTGATATGCAGAACTAATACAAATCGGGTAAGGGTGTCCCGCCATTCATTCCTCATTCCTAATTTCTCATTCCTAATTTAATAATATAGATTCTGATACATCTCGTAGGCATCGGTGACCTTTTCGACGTAGCTTGATGTTTCTTCATAAGGGATGTTCGTCAGCGTCTTGCCGTCCGGGGAGATGCTTGGATCCTCCAGCCAGCTGTCGACGTTCGCCGGTCCCGCGTTATACGCGGCGGCGGCTGTCGGTATCGAGCCGTACTTTTCGAGCAGCTTGCTCAGCAGATAGGTGCCGTAGCGAATATTGATCTCGGGATCGGACAGCGAATCCGTGCTGTAGACGACCCCTCCCTCGAGATCGTTCTGCAGATCGTCGAAGGTCGAGGGCATCAGCTGCATCAGACCCTGCGCGCCGACAGCGCTCTCCACCTCGGGACGGAATCCGCTTTCGGTGCGCATCACGGCGTAGATCAGCGGTTCCTCCACGTTGAATTCGGCGGCGGCTTTCCTCACCTCCTGCTCGTATTGCCGGGGGTAAAGCACGCTGTAGACCTTGCCCTTCACTCCCTTATAGGATGTGTCGGAAACGAAAAAGAATACCATCACGCCCACAAACAACAGCAAAACGAACGTGATCAGAAATCCGATGGCGCCGTGTCCTTTGGTCTCGCGCCCGTGGCGGGATTTGTGTCTGCTCATCCGCTCACCAGCCTCTCGTATAATTCTTTTACGGAAGTATATAATTCTTCTGCACTGCCGTTATTATACAGTATATCGTCGCAGAAGGTGATAAAGAACTCTTCGTGATACTGTGCCGACATTCTCCGCTGTGCTTCCTCGCAGGTGATACCGTCGCGCCGCGTGATGCGATCCAAACGGAGTTCAGGGTCGGCAAGAATACCGATGATACGGTCGCAGAAGGCGTCCTCGCCGGACTCAAACAGCTGGGATGCGTCAAAGACGACGGTATCGCCGTCGAGCTGTTCCGCTTCATCGAACATGATGCGGGCGATCGCGGGATGGGTGATCGCGTTGAGCACCGAAGTGCGTCCGGGAGAGGAAAAGGCGAGCTGCGCCAGGAGTCTGCGGTCAAGACTGCCGTCCTCTTTGAGAACGTCGCCGAACGTGGCGCAGAGCATGGCTTTGACCTCGCTGCCCTCCACGGCTTTTCGCGCGGCTTCATCCGCGCTGACGACGGGGAGTCCTGATTCTTTCAGGAGTCTTGCGACCTCACTCTTGCCCGCGCCGGTCTGACCGGTCAAGCCGATGATGCGCTTGGTCGGCAGGTCGATGATCTCGAACGCCGCCGCGCGGATCAGGCGGTTATACAGCGCCATGCCGACGCCTGTCACAGCGGGACAGTGGGCGTAGACGGTCTTCACGCCGCCGATCTCGTCGACCGCGCGCAGGGCGTCAAACAGTGCCTGCGCCTGCGCTTTCTCATCATCCATACTGCCGATGGTGATACAGGGCGCGTTGATCTGCGGCTTATCTTCATCGTAGCACATCGCCGCGATGCTGTTATCGCGGGCATATTTGCGGTTGATGAAACTGATATACTTTTCATCCTCGCCGCGCAGGAGAACTACCCGCGCCTTGGGCGCGTAATGCTTATATTTCATGCCGGGAGAGGAGGCTTTTTCGTTGCTTTCAAGCTGATTGAGCACCGCCTTGTCGACGTCCACGGGTCCTATCACCGCTTCGATCTCTTCGCGGGTGATGATGCCCGGGCGCAGGATGCGCGGGGTATCGGCGACCAGCGTGATGACCGTGCTCTCCACGCCGACGCTGCATGCGCCGCCGTCGAGCACTGCTTCGATCTTACCGTCTATATCGTCGATGACGTGCTGTGCGGTGGTCGGACTGGGCTTGCCGGAGGTGTTCGCCGAGGGAGCCGCGAGCGCCAAACCGCTGACCTCCATCAGACGGTGTGCGTCGGGATGAGAAGGTATTCGGATCGCGACCGTATCGAGTCCCGCGCTGACTTCATCGGGGATGACCGAACCCTTTTTCATGATGATAGTGAGAGGCCCCGGCCAGAAGGCTTCGGCAAGTTTGATGGCTTTTTTGGGGATCTCTGCGACCAGCTGCAGGCGCTCGATATCGGAGAAGTCAGCCACATGGACGATCAGGGGATTGTCCATCGGTCTGCCTTTAGCTTCAAAAATGCGCCGCACCGCCTCGCCGTTAAGCGCGTCGGCAGCGAGACCGTAGACCGTCTCGGTAGGCATAGCGACCAGACCGCCGTCACGGAGGATGGCAGCCGCCTTTTCAATATCCTGTTGTGTGTTGGTTAAATGGTAAGTGTTCATCTTGATTAGTGAGGAGTGAGGAGTGAGGAGTGAATGGCGGACATCCACACCCGAACCGTAATCAAACAACGGTGTTCTCCTGACTATTGTCATACAAATCCAAAACACGAAGTGTTTCCCGAAACTCCTAACTCCTCACTCCTAACTCCTAACTATTCATGCTTTCTTTCAGTTGTTCCGCTCTCTGAGCGGTGACTAAGGCGTCGATGATCTCGTCGAGGTCACCGTTCATGATCTCGTCGAGCTTATACAACGTCAGCCCGATGCGGTGATCGGTCACGCGGCTCTGCGGGAAATTATAGGTGCGGATCTTTTCACTGCGGTCGCCCGAACCCACCTGAGAACGGCGGTCGGAGGCGATCGCTTCGTTCTGCTTATCCTGCTCCATTTTCAACAGACGGGATTTCAGCACCTTCATCGCCTTATCCTTGTTCTTGTACTGAGATCGCTCGTCCTGACATTCCACTACCATGCCGGTGGGCTTATGGGTGATGCGGATCGCGGAAGAAGTCTTGTTGATATGCTGACCGCCCGCGCCGGAGGAACGGAAGGTATCGATTTCGAGGTCGTTGGGGTTGATGTCGATCTCCACGTCGTCCGCCTCGGGGAGAACGGCTACCGTCGCCGCCGAGGTATGGATGCGTCCGGAGCTTTCGGTCTGGGGCACGCGCTGGACGCGGTGGGTGCCCGACTCAAACTTGAAACGGCTGTAAGCGCCCTCACCGCTGACGATGAAAGACACTTCCTTATAGCCGCCGAGACCCGTCTCATTCAGGTTGATCACTTCGATCTTATAGCCCCTGCGCTCGGCGTACATGCTGTACATGCGGAACAGATCGTAGGCGAACAGGGAGCTTTCCTCTCCCCCGGTACCGCCGCGGATCTCTACGATAACGTTTCGCTCGTCGTTGGGATCCTTAGGCAGGAGCAGGATCTTCAGCTCCTCTTCCAGCTCGGGAAGGCTGCGCTTCGCTTCATCCAGCTCGGCAGACGCCAGTTCTCTCAGTTCCTCGTCTGAATCGGCGTCCTCGAGAATCATGAGGCTGTCCTCGATCGTCTGCTGCGCCGCCTTGTACTCGCGGTACTTCATGACCACCGGCTCGATGGAGGAATACTCCTGCATCACCTTGCGGTAGGTCTCGGGGTCGGACACGACGTCCGGCTCATACATCCGCTTTTCCAGCTCGCTGTATCGTTTGTCAAATATCTCTAATCTGCTGAACATGGTTTCACCTTCGGTTAGTGAGGAGTTAGGAGTGAGGAGTGAGAAGTTACTGGCGAAATATTTGCAGTCAAATCATCATCAAAGCAAAAACGTCGTTCACCTAAACTCATCATACAAATCCAAAACACGAAGTGTTTTCCGAGACTCCTAACTCCTAACTCCTCACTCCTAACTTTTCTCAATCTCCTCATTATCTCTATAAACTTTCCGTATATTATGCTCGACCTTCTTGCGCGGGACCATGACCTCTCTGCCGCACTGCATACAGCGGATCTTGAAGTCCATGCCGACGCGCAGGACAAGGAAGCGGTTATTGCCGCATGGATGGGGCTTTTTCATGATCAGTTCATCGTTGATATGTATATCCATAAAAAGCCTCCCCGCATAGAATTATTCCGATATATTATATCATATTTAAAACCGAAAATCAAATAACGAATCTGTCATAAAGGCCACATATTGTGAACTTAATGTAAACAATGCTCTATATCTTGACTACGGTACACGAAAGGAGTATAATGTAGGATGATAATTTGTATACAATTTTCGGCTTTGTGCCGACTGATGAAGGTACATTATGGAAGATAAGTATTTTTCGATCAAACATCGATTCGCTTTCGGAGCGGCGGTAGCGGCGTTCTTCACCTCTACCCTGCTGATCTACGCGCCGCTGTCGCTGTATGTGAGCGGCAACGACGAGATGTGGTTCAGCTTCCGCTCGCTGCTGTCGCCCGTATTTGTGGTATCGCTGCTCGGGATGATCGTCATGACCGCCCTGCTGTCGCTGCCCAAGCGCGGGATCCACAAGATCCTCTGCTGTCTGGTGTTCGGCGTATCGCTGGGGCTGTACATCCAGTGCGGCTTTTTCAACATCAGCTACGGCTCGGGCGTACTGGACGGCTCCCAGATCGCGTGGAAGGACTACACCACCTACGGCGCGATCGACTCCGCGATGTGGGCGGCGTGTCTGGCGCTGCCGTTCGCGATCTACATGGTATTCAAGCGCTCCTGGCGCCATATCCTGATGGTATCGGCGATCTTCATCATCCTCTTGCAGATCGGCGGGCTGTCCGTCAACCTTTACCAGAACCAGAATTCGCTGAACAAGCTCAGCCACGAAGTCACGGTCGACGGCATCTATGAGCTCAGCGAGGACGATAACACGCTGGTGTTCATGCTCGGCTCGATGGACAAGAGCTACTTTGACGAGTACAAAGAGAACCATCCGGAGATCGAGGAAGAGCTGACGGGCTTCACCGAATATGACAATGCGCTCTCGACCGGCTCCGATTCGCTGGTATCCGTCCCCGCGATGCTGACGGGCGACGTTTACAAAAAGGACACCAAGTACACCGAATACGTCAACGGCGCTTGGAGCAGCAGCAATGCCTTTGACGTACTGCAAAAGAACAACGCCGACGCGCGCGTCTACTCCGACGACAAGTACTTCGGCAACGCCGCCGTACGCAAGGTGGAAAACATCGTGGACCGCGCGCAGGACAGCGAAGCGTACTGGGTCATCGGCAGCACCATCTACCGCTACACCATGTACAAGGCGGTACCGCATTACTTAAAGCAGCTGTTCTGGATGAGTCTCAACGACTACAGCTCCTTCAAATCCAACAGCACCTATAACCCCGACAACGACGAGAAATTCTTCTCCGACTATGACGAGGCTGAGGGCTTCACCTATACGGACGAATATCCCTCCGCCGTGCGCGTATACAACCTCAAGGGCGCCGAAGCACCGTACCGTCTGACCTCCACCGGTGAAAAGGATACCGACGGCACCTCGCTGGAGGAACAGGTCGAGGGCGACTTCTGCTATATCCTCAAGATGATCGGCGATCTCAAAGAGAACGGCAAATACGACGACGCGCGCATCATCATCACCGCCGACTGCGGCGACACGGAATACAACCAGCGTCCCGTTCTGCTGTACAAGGACAAGGGCGACAAGGAAGCCTACCGCACGAGCTCCGCTCCCGTCTCTCTCTTCGACCTGCCCGCGACATTGGCAAGCACAGTCACGGACGATTACAAGGATATCGGCACCGGCAAGACCTTCAAGGATGACGAAAACGCCGCGTGGAACCGCAGACGCTTCTTCTACCTCAACACCGGCTCCAACGCCAAATCCCGTATCGAAGAGTACAAGACCAACTCCCCAAAGATCGAAGCCGACGACCTCAAGCTGGTCAACAGCTACTATATCAACGGCGGCAAGGTGGACAACTATATTCTCGGCACGGAGCTGACCTTCACCGAGGATGAGACCGCCGCGATGTACTGTCAGGAGGGCTTCGGCCACACCAACGGCTGGCGCACCATCATCAACGGCAAAGAGGCGGTCATGGAGATCCCGATCGAGGACATCCCCGAAAACCTCGAAGACCTACACGCCTACTTCAACGTACTGAACATATACGAGGAAAAGCAGTGCGTGATCACCGCCAACGGCGAAGAAGTATACTCCGGCAGGCTGACCTCCGACGTCCGCAAGAACGGATTGAACTTCCTGATCCCCACCAACGTCATCGGCAGAGACAAGACCGTCCGCCTGACCTTCTCTTTCCCCGAACTCAGCGAGGATACCGACGTCATGGCGCTGACCTCGTTCAAGATCTACAAACAATAGTGGTTAGTGTTTAGTGACCGGTGACCGGTTAATGTCATTCGAGGAGTAACCGAAGGTTACGACGCGGTACTCCCCTGTCATTCATACCTTTTGCTTTCAAAGAAAAAACGTCCGCAACCCCAAAAAGGGTTACGGACGTATTCTTTTGCAGTCGTTATACTAATCCAAAACGCGGTCACGCGTTTCCGATAGCTAATCACTAACCACTGGTCACTGGTCACTGACCACTTATCAAGCGATGTGTCCTTTTGCTTTGATGACCGCGATAACGTCGTCGACGTATTTCTCGCAGACCTCATCCGAACCTGCCTCGACCATCACGCGGATGACCGGCTCGGTGCCGCTCTCGCGCACGATGATGCGGCCTTCGTCGCCGAGTTCGTCGCCGACCTTTTTCACAGCCGCCTGAACGTCAGGATCATTGAGCGCATCGGGCTTGCTCTTGACGCGGACGTTCTTCAAAACCTGCGGATAGAAGACGCAGGGAGCCGCCAGCTCGGAGATCGGCTTCTCCTTTGCGAGCATGACCTCCATCACCTTGAGGGAGGTGAGGATGCCGTCGCCGGTGGTAGCGTACTTACTGAAGATGATATGACCGCTCTGCTCGCCGCCGATACGGTTGCCCTCTTCCACCATGTTCTCATAGACGAATCTGTCGCCCACGGCGGTCTTGTTGTAATCGATGCCGACCTTGTCGAACGCCTTGTACAGACCGAAGTTGGACATAATCGTGGTGACGACCTTGTTGTTCAGCAGCTTGCCGCGCTCCTTCATATACAGACCGTAGAGATAAAGGATATGATCGCCGGTGACGACGTTGCCCTTCTCATCCACGCACAGGCAGCGGTCGGCGTCGCCGTCGTAGGCAAAGCCGATATCCAGACCCTTTTCGACCACAAATTCCTGCAGATGCTCGATATGGGTGGAACCGCAGTCGGTGTTGATGTTGTAGCCGTCGGGGCTGTCATTCATGACGTAGGTCTTGGCGCCGAGAGCGTCAAAGACAGATTTCGCGATCTGCCACGCCGCACCGTTGGCGACGTCCAGACCCACCTTGATGCCCTTGAAGCTGTACTTGCTCATAGAGATCAGGTAGCCGATATAACGGTTGCGTCCCGAGACATAGTCGACGGTTCTGCCGATCTGCTCACGCTCGGCGACGGGGATATCGATCTTGCCGTCCATATATTCTTCGATCTTGAGCAGGGTATCGTCCATCATCTTCTCGCCGTTGGCGTTGAGGATCTTGATACCGTTGTCGTAGAACGGATTATGGGAAGCGGAGATCATGATACCGCAGTCAAAATCATCGATACGGGTGATGTACGCGACCGAGGGGGTGGTGGTGACGTGCATGATATACGCGTCGGCGCCGCTCGCCATCAGACCGGTGCACAGGGCGTATTCGAACATGTAGGAGGAGCGTCTGGTATCCTTACCGATCAGCACCTTCGCCTTTTTACCCATATTCGCGCCGTAATACCAGCCGAGAAAACGGCCGATCTTGATCGCGTGATCAAAGTTCAGTACCTTGTTCGCTTCGCCGCGAAAGCCGTCCGTACCGAAATAATGAAGTTTACGTTCTTCTGCCATAGCTTTACCTCTTTTCTACGATTTCACCGCTGTTTTTATAGATGCAGTTCTCGGGAACCACACCGCGCACACAAGAGGTGGGATATACGTTGGAATGTCTGCCGATGACGGTGCCGGGATTGCAGACGGCGTTGCAGCCGACTTCAACATAATCGCCCAGCATCGCGCCGAACTTCTTCAAGCCGGTCTCGATCTTCTCGGTGCCGTTGTGCACGACGACGAGCTGCTTGTCGCTCTTTACGTTGGAGGTGATGGAGCCCGCTCCCATATGGGAGAAGTAGCCGAGGATCGAATCGCCGACATAGTTGTAATGCGGGGTCTGGACGTGGTCGAAGAGGATCACGTTCTTGAGTTCCGCGGAATTGCCGACGACGCAGTCGGCGCCGACCAGAGCCGAACCGCGGATGAAAGCGCACTGGCGCACCTCGGTGTTCGGACCGATGATGCACGGAGCGCCGAGATAGGCGGAATCAAAGACCTTGGCGGTCTTATGCACCCACACCTGAGGAACTCTTTCTTCGTAATCGTCGCCGAGGGTCTCGCCCAAAGCGATGATCATATCTTTAATGCCCTTGAGCGCTTCCCACGGATAAGTAAACTGCGAGAGATACTCCTTCGCGAGGGTATGGTCAAGGTCGTATAAATCCTTGATGGTATACATGTAATTACAGTCTCTCTTTCTTTTCGATATCGAGGAAGTACTTATAAGCGCCGACGGTCAGCTCGTCGCAGGCAGCCTCGTCGCACGCGATGATCGCGCCGTTGTGCATCTGCAGAGCGGAGCAGGTCCACTTGTGGCTGACGGAGCCTTCTACGGTCTCGGCAAGAGCCTTCGCCTTGTTGTGGCCGTTGATGAGGATCAGGACTTCCTTGGAATCGGTAACGGTACCTACGCCGACGGAAAGCGCCTGAGCGGGAACCGCCTCGGGATCGTTGCCGAAGAAGCGGGAATTCACGATACGGGTGTCGGTGGTCAGGTTGCGAACGCCGGTGCGGGACGCAAGGCTGGTGAACGGCTCGTTGAACGCGATATGGCCGTCAACGCCGATGCCGCCCATGAACAGATCGATGCCGCCGTAGGAAGCGATCTTCTCTTCGTAGCGGGCACACTCACCCTCGGGATCGTCGGTCATGCCGTTGAGGATGTTGATGTTCGCGGGGTCCATGTCGACGAGGTGATCAAAGAAATTGTCATGCATAAAATACCAGTAGCTCTGATCATGCTCGTGAGGCAGGCCGAGGTATTCGTCCATATTGAAGGTGACGACGTTCTTGAAAGAAAGCTCGCCGGCCTTGTTCATGCGCGCCAGTTCCTTGTAAACGCCGATAGGCGAAGAACCGGTGGGCAGACCCAGAACGAAGGGACGGTCCTCTTTATGGTTATTGATCTTGGCGGCGATATAGTTCGCAGCCCATTTGCACATCTTATCGTAATTGTCCTGAATTACAACTCTCATAATTTTCCTCCGAAATATGTAATAAAATAAAAATTTAAAAGTGAACAGCGGCGAACATCTTAAGTCAACGATCATCTATCGAAGCAAATCGATTCTTCCGTAGGGGCGACCATCGGTCGTCCGTATGGCAGACGCCATCCTCCCCTATCAACCGTTTTCGACAAAGAAAACGCCCGTCATTCTGCGGACGAGCAATGCTCGCCCCTACGATAACGATATTCCCCTGTCACAACTTCATTTCACCATTCACATACAGCAGCGAGAGAACTTCTGTTACGGTTTTGATTCCGCTTTTTCTTTTCTCCCTTACGACATGCCTACGCATTATATGTAAAATACCTTCCGAGTATTACCGGGCTCGCTGTTCAAGCCCGCAGAAAAACCACCTTGCGTGATTTCGGTAAAGTTTGCGTATTTGCCGTGGCGGCATCCGCCGAATCTTTCGATAACCGCCAAACCTCGTCAACCGTTTCCGGTCCCGGCGCTAACAGACCTCTTGACCTCCTTCGAAAGGGCTGTTTTAGCTGATCGGAGCGCATCAGACAGCGCACACACCAATCGTTAAAATTTTACCACATAGAAGGACAAAAGTCAAGAAAACATCAATAGGAGATATCATATAAATAGAAGCTGATATTCAGAAAAACCGACCGATTTTTTCAAATCACTGTCGCATCTGATAAAAACCGCCCTGCCGATTGACACCAACGTGTACCGCAGGTATAATAGAACAAAGTCCGATATTTTCCGTTGAAATACTTTCAAGGAGTCAGCAATAGTATGGATAACCAATCACAATCCACTTTGATCCCCGGCGCTGGCAATACCCCCTGTCCCGCTTATCGCGGGCAAGAGCCGTATATCTATATTTGTTACAGTCACAGTGATTCCCGCATGGCGTTTGATGAGATCCGGAGAATTCAGGAAGCGGGTTACCTCGTCTGTTATGACGAAGGGATTTCCCCGGGAAACAGTTTTCCGAAAGAGATTGCCTCCGATATCCGGAACAGCGCGCTGTTTGTCGTGCTGATCACACCCCGCTCCATCAAAGACAAATACGTTAATGATCAAATCCAATGCGCGATGTTCATGCATATCCCCGTCTTATCGATCTATCCGGAAGGAACGGAGATGCCCCCTGAGCTGGGTCTGCTTATCGGCAGCGCTCCGGCGATCATGAAAGATCATATATCTGACGCGGAGTATGAATACCGATTATTCAGTTTATTAAAACGCTTAGGCAATCATACGTGTGCAAAAGAACCCCCAAAATGCGGATCCGCCGCTTCTTCCGGCTACGTTTATCCCAAGGATAATTCTCCCTGTTATCCACTTCCCAATTGCAAGGGTAACAGACCTTACGGAAGAGGTTCTCACGGCGAGAATTATCCCAAGGATGATTCTCGTTATACAACTACCCGCAAAGAAGACGACCCTCCGATACCTCTGTCACCCAAAAAGAAACCGGGCTTTTTCTCCTCGCTGTTTTCCCGCAAAAGCAAGACCGTAGAAGCTCCCCCGGTCACATTATCCGATGTACAATTCTCCGCTGTCGCACCCGAATCACTGAAACGCTCGGAATATACGATCATCGACGTTATGATGTATGAGGAAGAATTCCGATACACGGTTGACGAGCTGATAACACAGTCGGATATTAAGATGAAGGAGACTAAATCCGGCGTTCTCAAGGTAAAGCATGCCTCTGAAATCGGCGTCGTATTATCCTCTCCCGATATTGAGATCGATGATAACCGTCAATTACAGAAATGGAGCGGCAGCTATCTGCGTTTCCAATTTGCCGTGATGCTGCCCGACAATTATGTTAAAAAACAGGTGCTCTTCAACGCGGATATTTACATTAACGACATCATCGCGACAAAGCTGAAATTCACACTTCTGATCGAAGCGAATTCAAAGCAAAAGCCCGACCTGATCCGTACGGATATACTGTCGGCGTTTGTATCCTACTCCAGTGAGGACAGAAAAAGAGTGGCAGCCATCATCCAAGGTATGAGCAAAGCGCGTCCCGATCTCGATATATTCTTTGATATCGAGAGTCTCCGCAGCGGTGACGACTGGGAAAAGGTGCTTACGCAGGAGATCGATAAGAGAGATATGCTGTTTCTGTGTTGGTCGAAAAATGCCAGTAAATCAACATGGGTCGACTTTGAATGGCGTTATGTCTATAATCACAAAGGTATCGAGCGCATCGAGCCTATCCCGCTGGAATCTCCGGAAAAGTGTCCGCCCCCGAAAGAACTGAGCGCCAAGCATTTTAACGATAAACTGCTTTATATCATTAATTCCTCTGCCTTATGATTCAAAAATAGAAGTATAAAAAACTGCGTCCGCAGCTCGCCAAAGAGCCGCGGACGTTTTTGTGATAGAAAACGATATTGAAAAACCTGTATAAATCGGGTGAGGGCGGAGTCCTCCATACACTTCACCCTTCACTCAATTCAGTATCCCTGCGGGTTCTTCTTCTGCCAGTTCCAGCTGTCGCGGCACATCTCATCGATGCCGTACTTTGCCGTCCAGCCGAGTCCTTCCTTTGCCTTGGCGGGATCGGCGTAACATTCGGCGATGTCGCCGGGACGGCGGGGCTTGATGTCGTAGGGGATCTCGATATCGTTGACGCGCATGAAAGCATTGACGATATCCAGCACGCTGTAGCCGGTGCCGGTACCAAGGTTGAAGATCTCGGTGCCCTTATGCCGCGCGCCGTATTTGATCGCTTTGACGTGACCCTTCGCCAGATCGACAACATGGATGTAGTCGCGCACGCCGGTGCCGTCATGGGTGGGATAATCGTTGCCGAATACGCCGAGGCGCGGGAGCTTGCCCACCGCGACCTGCGTGATATAGGGCATGAGGTTATTGGGGATGCCGTTGGGATTCTCGCCGATCAGACCGCTCTGATGCGCGCCGATGGGGGTGAAGTAGCGCAGCAGCACGACGGACAGGTTCTCGTCCGCGGTCGCCGCGTCGGTCAGGATACGCTCGCTCATATACTTTGTCCAGCCGTAGGGATTGGTACAGAAGGTCGGCATACCCTCCCTCAGCGGCACCTCCTCGGGAATACCGTAAACGGTCGCCGACGAGCTGAACACGATGATATTCACACCGCGCTCCTTCATCACTTCCAAGAGCGTCAGGGTGGTGTCGATATTGTTGCGGTAATAGCGTACGGGGATGGCACAGCTCTCCCCTACCGCTTTGAGTCCCGCGAAATGCACCACGGCGTCGAAGTTCTCCTTGGCGAACATCGCGTCTACGGCGGACTTATC
Organism: Ruminococcus sp.; assembly: GCA_017403985.1. GTDB lineage: Bacteria > Bacillota > Clostridia > Oscillospirales > Acutalibacteraceae > Ruminococcoides. The sequence continues at coordinate 35,461 of JAFRDE010000018.1, forward strand.
AGCCACATCCAGCTCATACAGTACGGGACGCGTGCCGGTGATGGTCTCAATGCGGTCGAGCACCTTGGGCGAGCTGTTGTCAAAATTGTCGGCGATGACGACCTCATAGCCCGCCTCGATCATTTCCACGGCGGTATGGCTGCCGATATATCCGGCGCCGCCGGTCAGTAATACTTTCATGTTATCCTCCTTATTATTGGTGAATGACTAATGGTTAAAGGTGAATGGTTAATGGAGGGCTCCGCCCTCACCCGATTTTATATTTCTTTATATTTCAAAACACGAAGTGTTTCCCGACACCATTCACTATTCACCGTGAACGTCAGTTCGCATTATGATGGAACGTATCCACCATTGCTTCCAGCTTTCTGACGGTCGCGTCGTTATCGTTGGTCTCGACGATCTCGTGCAGCTCGTCCAGCTCTTGATTCAGTTCGTCGGCGTCGATATCGAGCTGGTTACCGATGAATATCTTCTTATTGTCGGTCTTCTGCAGACCCTCTTCATCCATCAGCAGCTCTTCATAAAGCTTCTCACCGGGCCGCAGACCGGTAAATTTGATCTCCACATCACGGTAAGGCACCTTGCCGTACATGCGGATCAGGTTCTCGGCAAGGGTGGTGATCTTCACGGGATCGCCCATATCGAGAACGAATATCTCGCCGCCCTTGGCTATCGCGCCCGCCTCCAGCACCAGCGATACCGCTTCGGGAATGGTCATGAAGTAACGGATGATATCGGGATGGGTGACGGTCACGGGTCTGCCCGCCTCGATCTGGCGGCGGAACAGCGGGATGACAGAGCCGTTGGAGCCCAAAACGTTGCCGAAACGCGTGGTGACGTATTCCGTCTTTCCGCCCTGCTGGCTCTTAAGCTGAACGATCATCTCACAGCAGCGCTTGGTCGCGCCCATGACGTTGGTGGGATTGACCGCCTTGTCGGTGGAGATCATCACGAACTTCTCCACCTCATATTTTTCGGCAAGGTTCACCATATTGAGCGTGCCGAAGATATTGTTCTTGACCGCCTCGGTCGGAGAGACCTCCATCAGCGGCACGTGCTTATGCGCCGCCGCGTGGAACACGACCTGCGGACGGTACTCGTCAAAGATCCTGTCCATCTTGTCATAGTCGCGGACGGACGCGATCAGCGTGACGAGATTGAGCTCGTCGCCGTAGTCGATATACAGCTCCTGCTGGATATCATAGGCGTTGTTCTCATAGATATCCACGATGATGATCTGTTCGGGATGGTACTTGGCGATCTGGCGCACCAGCTCGGAGCCGATGGAGCCGCCGCCGCCGGTGACCATGCATACCTTGCCGTAGATAAAGTCGCGGATCTTCTTTTTGTTGAACGTGATCGGCGGTCGTCCGAGCAGGTCTTCGATCTTGATATCCTTGACCTGCGACAGGATCTGGTGCGAATCATCGTCCTCAAACAGCTGGCTCAGATACGGTACCGTCTTGATGCGGCAGCCGGACTCGGAACAGTAGCCCATGATGCGCTTGCGCTGTTCCTCGGAACAGGAAGGGATGGCGAAAATCACCAGTTCGATATTATACTGTCGGCAGATCAGCGGGATATCCTTGGTCTGTCCGACAACATCAATGCCCATTACCTTGGTATGGTACTTCGACGGATCGTCGTCGACAAGGCATACGGGAAAAATCACGTTTGCAGGGTTGTTGGGATCGTTGTGAGCGTTGTTGATCTCCTGCAGGATCATGCGCGCTGCTTGTCCCGCGCCGACGATCAGCGTACGGTCAAGCTCCTCGTTTCTCTCTTCGCTGCCGGCGCGCATCAGTGAAAGAACGGTACTCCTGAGGATGATTCGGAATAATACGATTGCGCCGACGCTCAAAACCGTATTCAGCGCCATAAATTCTACGGTCGGCGGCTTGCTCATGAAATTGGCAAAGAGATACGCCGTACCCAGTCCCAAAAAGACAGCCAGCGCGCAAAAAGCGATATCTTTCGCCCTTATATCGCGCCACGCCTTATTATATGCGCCGAGCACGTACAGAAAGAAAAAGCAGAACAGTACGCTCATGCCGATAACCATCACAACGCGGATCGGCTGCAGCGCGATACCTATCGTATTCTGTTTGGTGGCAACGCCGTACCACGACAGCAGCATATTGCTGACCAGCGCCGTCAGCGCGACGATGATCGCGTCCGCCAGCATCAGGAAAAATTTTCGTACATTCATCTTCTTCATAATCAAAACCCATTTCCGAGAAACAAATCAAATTCTGCTTTACATAGTAAATCATGATAATTATATAACGACGCCGCCTCAAAGTCAATCTTTTTTCCTCATCCCATCGGATGCTTGCTCCCTGCATAATCCGGAGGCTCCGCCCATATATATGAAGCGGAAAAGATGATTCAGGGAGGCATCCGATGAAAGGAACAGTAGAAGAACGCGCCGTCAGGCTTGGAGAATACATGATCGAGCATCAATCGACCGTACGCGATACGGCGGCGGTCTTCGGGATCAGTAAAAGCACCGTTCATAAGGACGTGACCGCCGTCCTGCCGAAGCTGAACGCGGGATTGTACAAGGAAGTGCGCGAGCTGCTGGACGTCAACAAAGAAGAACGTCACCTGCGCGGAGGACAGGCGACAAAGCAGAAGTACGAACTTCAAAGGAAGCGAAAACAAAAGGAGAATGGTTTTGCCTTAACGTAATGATGATCAATGTCATAGGAATCAGGTGCGGGCAGAGCCCGCCGTTCATTCCTAATTCCTCATTCCTAATTTTTAATTACTCTTTACAACCGTCGAAACAGGGTGTATAATGTAAAATGTAATAATATGTTTAAGAAACAGGTGAATAAAGCATGATGAATATACCCTTCTCCCCTCCCGATATCTCTGAGGAAGAGATCGCGGAAGTCGTAGATACCCTGCGCTCCGGTTGGATCACCACCGGTCCCAAGACCAAGCTCTTTGAGCAGGAGATCGCCAAGATGTGCAACACCAAAAAGGCGGTTTGCCTGTCCAGCCAGACGGCATGCGCCGAAATGACCCTGCGCATCCTCGGCGTAGGACCGGGCGACGAGGTCATCGTCCCCGCCTACACCTACACGGCGAGCGCGTCCATCATCTACCACGTCGGCGCGACGCCCGTGATGATCGACTGTAAGCAGGGCTCCTACGAGATGGATTACGACAAGGTCGAAGAAGCCATCACCCCCAAGACCAAGGTGATCATCCCTGTCGACCTCGCCGGCATCGTGTGCGATTATGACCGCATCTTTGAGATCGTCGAGAAAAAGCGCCCGATCTTCAAGGCGTCGGAAAATCCCGTACAGCTCGCCTTGGGACGTATCATCGTCATGGCTGACGCCGCTCACGCCTTCGGCGCGCAGTGGCACGGCAAGATGTGCGGTTCCATCGCCGACTTCACCAACTTCAGCTTCCACGCCGTCAAGAATATGACCACCGCCGAGGGCGGCGCCGCCACCTGGCGAGAGATCCCCGGCGTTGACAGTAATCTTCTTTATAAGAATTATATGCTGATGACCCTGCACGGTCAGACCAAGGACGCCTTCACCAAGGACAAGGGTACTTCATGGGAGTACGACGTCGTGAACACCCAGTACAAGTGCAACATGCCCGACGTGCTCGCCGCGATAGGACTCGCGCAGCTCAGACGGTATGAAACCATGCTCAGCCGCCGCCATCAGCTGATCGCCCGCTACAACAAGGCGTTTGAGAACCTCGACATTCAGGTGCTCGACCACAAGGGCGACGACCACCGCTCCAGCGGTCACCTGTACTTTGTACGCTTCTTAGGCAAGGACGCGGAGTTCCGCAACCGCTTCTATGACGAGATGAAAAAGCGCGGCGTAACCTGTAACGTCCACTTCAAGCCGCTTCCGATGATGACGGCGTACAAGCAGAAGGGCTTCGATATCATCGACTACCCCTATGCCTATAATATGCACAAGAATCAGCTGACCCTGCCGATGAACTCCGTCCTGACGGATGAGGAAGCGCAGTACGTGATCGATACCTTCCTTGAAGTGTACGCATTGATGAACAAATAACTCCGGAGACCGCGCAAGCGGTCTCTTGATGTATTCTCTTGCATTTCGGGAGAGTCTTTCACCGACTTCTCACCATAAGTTTATAAAATGTTCACTTTTTCGCAAATAAATGTACTATAATGTAAAAGAAGTATAACAGAAACCACGAGGTGATACCATGAACAACCGTAAAATCATGATCGTAGACGACGATACCAACATCTGCGAGCTGCTGCGCCTGTACATTGAAAAGGAAGGCTACTCCACCGTCATCGCCAACGACGGCGAACAGGCGGTCGAGCTGTTCAACCGCGAGCAGCCCAACCTGATCCTGCTCGATATCATGCTGCCCAAGATGGACGGCTGGCAGGTATGCAGAGAGATACGCAAGACAAGCGACGTTCCCATCATCATGCTCACCGCCAAGGGCGAGGTATTCGACAAGATCCTCGGTCTGGAGCTGGGCGCGGACGATTATGTGGTCAAGCCCTTTGAAGCCAAAGAGGTCGTTGCGCGCATCCGCGCGGTCCTGCGCCGTACGGGCAGCTCCGACGAGGAAGCCGTCAAGGAAGTCCGCTGGGACAAGCTCGTCATCAACCTGACCAACTACGAGCTGATCGTAGACGGCAAGCAGATCGACACCCCTCCCAAGGAGCTCGAGCTGCTGTACCACCTCGCCTCCAACCCCAACAAGGTCTTTACCCGCGACCAGCTGCTCGATCAGGTCTGGGGCTTTGAATACTACGGCGACAGCCGTACCGTAGACGTACACGTCAAACGTATCAGAGAGAAAATAGACGGCGTTTCCGACAAGTGGGAACTGCGCACCGTCTGGGGAGTTGGCTACAAGTTTGAAACAAAGGGTTAATCAAACTCAGAAATCAACAAAACCGAATAGCAAAGGGAAAGCGCCGTATTTTCGCGTGCGGCGCTCCCTGTTTAAAAAATATCTGATCTTCGGCATCGTCATCCTGCTGACGAGCTTTATCGCGCTGAGCGTCACGATGTACATCTTCGTCAACCGCTACTGGGAGGCGGAGAAAAAGACGTCGCTCATCGATAACGCCAAACGCGTGGCGGACGTCATCGAGTCGTCGTCGACCTATCTGCCCGCCGCGCATATGCTGATCATCGACAAGGATTCCCCCGTCGGACTGACGGTCGTCAATATGTCGGAGATCATCGACGCCGATATCATGGTCGTCGACAACACCGGCAAATGCGCCTACTGCTCCTCGGAGGAGTATGATTCCTTTGCCTCCGATCAGCTTCCGTCTTATGTTCTCGGCGCGACGGCTAAGGGCGAGTTCTTCGAATCCGGTACGCTGGACGGCTATTTCCCGAACGCAAGGTATACCGCGGGCGTTCCGATCGTCACGGATACGGACGACGGCGAAGTCATCGTCGCGTTCTGCTACGCTTCGACTCCCGCGACCTTCGTCTCCGGCTTACCGGTCACGTTTTTACAGATCTTCTTCACGGCGGCGGCGATCATGCTGATCATCATCATCATCTTTGTCGCTTCCATGTCGTACAGTATGTCGAAACCGCTTAAACAGATGTCCAACGCGGCGAAGAAATTCGCCGTAGGCGACTTCTCCGTACGCGTCAAGGTCACCTCCGACGATGAGATCGGCGAGCTGGCGACCGCGTTCAACTATATGGCGGACAGCCTCGCCTCCTCTGAGAGCATGCGCCGCTCCTTTATCTCGAACGTGTCGCATGAGCTGAAAACGCCAATGACGACCATCGCGGGCTTTATCGACGGCATGCTGGACGGCACCATCCCGCCCGAACGTCACGATCATTATATGAAGATCGTTTCCACCGAGGTCAAGCGCCTGTCAAGGCTGGTCACCTCGATGCTCAGCCTGTCGCGCATCGACCGCGGCGAGCTGAAGGTCAACCGCCAGAAGTTCGACCTGTTCTCGCTGATCATCACCATCCTCGCCAGCTATGAGCAAAAGATCGTCGAGAGAAAGCTGCACATCACGGGGCTCGAGGACTTCCGCAGCATCACGGTCAACGCCGACCCCGATCTGATGTATCAGGTCATCTATAATCTGATCGAAAACGCGGTCAAGTTCACCGATGAGGGCGGCACCATCCACTTCGGCGTGGAAGAGACCCGCTACGATATTTCCGTCATGATCACCAACACCGGTCCCGGCATCCCGCCCGAGGATATCCGCTATATCTTCGACCGGTTCTATAAAACCGACAAGAGCCGCAGTATGGACAAGAAGGGCATGGGTCTGGGTCTGTTCATCGCCAAGACGATCATGCGCCTGCACGGAGGAGATATTTACGTCGAATCCCGCGTGAACGAGTTCACCACCTTCACAATCAGACTGCCGCGCACCGAAACCTACGCCGCTCCGTCGAACAGCGACAAAAAGAACAAATATGTTGAAACGACCGCCAGCAGCGAAACGGAAGAGTAGTTTGCAGCGGAAAGTTTTTAGTATGCAGTCAATATTATAAAAATGATATTTCATCAACAGTTGAAAATAACCAATCATCGGAAAGGTAAGGTATATGAAAATGGACGAATTCAATCCCGATAAAAAGCATCATCCCGAGGACGAGTACGAAACGCTGGAAACCCCGAAACCCGAACCTGAAAAAGTACAGCCGCAGAGCGCGCCCGCTCCTGCTCCCGCGCAAAAGCCTCAGGCAAATCCCGCGCAGCCTCCCGCAGCCCGCGCTATCCCGGTACAGCAGCCGGCTCAGCCGGTCCGACAGCCGATGCAGCGTCCCGCGCCGCCTATGGCGCAGCCGGTACAATATGCCGCTCCCGTGTATCCGCAGCAGCAATATGTTCAGCCCGTTCAGCAGCCTGTCGCATATACACAGCCGGTACAGCGCCCCGTCGCTTACCCACAGCAGCCGGTTCAGAGACCTGTCGCTTACGCACAGCAGCCCGGCCAATATGCCGCTCCTGTTTATCCGCAGCAGCCATTCGCGCAGCCGATTCAACAAACTGTTCAGCAACCTATCCAACAGCCTGTCCAGCAACCTATCCAACAGCCTGTTCAGCAGCCTGTCCAGCAGCCTGTTCAACAACCTGTTCAGCAGCCTGTTCAGCAGCCTGTCCAGCAACCTGTAAAAAACGATCTTCCGCTCTCCCCCAATCCGTACACGCAAAGCTATACCAGACAGTCCCGAATGGCGCCCGCACAGCCGAAGCCGGCTACCCCGACAGGCACCAAGGTCTTTATTATCATCCTGTGTGCTCTGCTCGCCGCGATGGTCATCGGATTCGTCGTGTATATCGCAGGAACAGCGAAAAACAAGGATCAGCCTAAGCCCACGCCCGACAACGGCAATCACTCTATCAAAGACGGCGGCGACAACGATGAAAACGACCCGTTCAGCGGCATCTTTAACAACAACAGTGTCGGCAGCTATGCCGAAGTTGAGGATGAAATCACCCTGAAGGCGGATAACGGCGACACCCAGAAGCGTACGGATGACAACAAAAACACCGTCGGAACGCCCGATGAAGCCGCCAAGAACATCACCCTCGAGCCGCTTCCCAAGGATAAGGACGACGAGAAGTACACCACCCAGTACGCGTACGAGACCGTCAGCGACAGCGTCGTGACCGTCATCTGCTATGAGGATGAGATCACCGACGACGAGGACGATATCATCGCGCAGGGCTCCGGTACCATCATCTCCAAGGACGGCTATCTCGTCACCAACGCTCACGTGATCGGCAACAGCCGCGCCTTTGCCATCAATATCGCGCTCAACAACGGCAAAAAGTATCCGGCAAAGGTTATCGGCTATGATACATGGACCGACCTCGCGGTACTGAAGATCGACGCCGAGGATCTCAAAGCAGTCACCTTCGGCGACTCTGAGCTGATCAACGTCGGCGACGACGTCATCGCCATCGGCTCCCCCGGCGGCGAAAAGTTCCAGAACTCGCTGACTAAAGGCATCGTTTCGGCGATTGACAGAGAGCTCTCCGTCAACAAATATGTCCGCTACATCCAGAGCGACGCCGCCATCAGCCCTGGCAGCTCGGGCGGTCCTCTGTGCAACATCTACGGTCAGGTCATCGGCATCACCACCGCCAAGACCGTCGCTACCTACTATGAGAATATGAGTTTCTCCATCCCCTCCGCTACCGTGGAAGAGATCATCGGCGACCTGATGCACTACGGCTACGTCAAGGGCCGCACTCGCATCGGCATCACAGGCACCGAAGTCAGCCTCGAAGAGATCTACTACAACAATACTCCCGCGGGCGTTCTCATCAGCGAAATCGACGAGAGCGGCTCCGTCGCCGGCTCCAAGATCAAAGAAGGCGATATCATCACCGAGCTGGATGGTAAGGAGATCACCTCTTTCCAGGATATCTACGACGTCCTCGCCGACCATAAAGAGGGCGATAAAATCACCATCAAGGCGGAAAGACCGGAATCATAATCCATTTGATACACACAGAAAAAAAGCGCTTCCAAGTACGGAAGCGCTTTTTTGAATTAATCCGTCACCGGTCACTGGTCACTTGTCACTGGTCACTTGTCACTGGTCACTAATTTACACCTGCGACAAGACCTCTCCTACCTTGTCGTGGATTACGAGATCCGCCATATGGTCATAGGGCGTCGCATCGCGGTTGATCAGGATCATGTGATCGCCGCCGAAATAACGCACATAGGACGCCGCGGGATAGACCGTCAGCGAGGTACCCGCCACGATCAGGACATCCGCTCTGCGGATGTCGTCAAGCGCCTGCATGACCGTATCCTCGGGCAGCGGCTCCTCGTACAGCACGACGTCGGGCTTGATGATACCGCCGCAGCCGCAGGCCGGTACGCCGTCGCTCTCGGCGATCTTCTCCACGCCGTAAAACTTGCCGCACTTCATGCAGTGATTGCGCAGGACGGAGCCGTGGAGCTCGTGCACCCGCTTGCTGCCCGCCGCCTGATGTAAGCCGTCGATATTCTGTGTCACGACGGAGCGCAGCTTTCCTTCCTGTTCCCACTGAGCGAGCTTGAGGTGCGCCTTGTTGGGCTTAGCGGTCAGGCACAGCATCTTGTCGCGATAAAAGCGGTAGAATTCCTCGGGCTTACGCATAAAGAAGGTGTGGCTGAGGATCTCCTCGGGCGGGTAATCGTACTTTTGGTGATAGAGTCCGTCAGCCGAGCGGAAATCGGGGATGCCGCTTTCGGTCGATACCCCCGCGCCGCCGAAAAAGACGATGCGCTTCGCGCCGTCAATGATCTCTTTGATCTTTTCAAAATCTGTCATATGCCGTACCTCCTGTGGTTGATATGATTCTATTATAGCGCTGAGTATTTTGCATGGCAAGACTTTTCGCGGAAAAGATGCGTTCAAAAGGAATCTGTAGGGGACGGCGCTTGTTGAGATTCCGAAAGCCTTTCTACGGGAGAGCCGCACCCTGCAAAAAAGCCTCCCTGAACAATCAGAGAGGCTAAGTGATTAACCTAAAACGCTGAGCAGGACGCCCGCCGCGACAGCGGAACCGATAACGCCCGCGACGTTCGGTCCCATAGCGTGCATCAACAGGAAGTTGCCGGGGTTCTCCTGCTGACCGACCTTGTTGGCGACGCGCGCCGCCATCGGGACGGCGGATACGCCCGCGGAACCGATCAGCGGATTGACCTTGCCGCCGGTGACCTTATACATGATCTTGCCGAACAGCACGCCGCACGCGGTACCCATACAGAACGCCAAGAGACCGAGTCCCACGATGCCGAGCGTCTTCCACTGCAGGAAGACGGTACCGGTCGCGGTAGCGCCGACGGTCACGCCGAGGAAGATGGTGATGATGTTCATCAGTTCGTTCTGGGCGGTCTTATTGATACGCTCTACAACGCCGCTCTCCTTGAACAGGTTGCCGAGCATCAGCATACCGATCAGCGGAGCCGCGGAGGGCAGGACGATCGCGCAGATGATGACGACGATGATCGGGAAGATGATCTTCTCGAGCTTCGACACGGGACGCAGCTGACCCATGACGACGGAGCGCTCCTTCTTGGTGGTGAGCAGCTTCATGATGGGCGGCTGGATGATCGGCACCAGCGCCATATAGGAATACGCCGCAACCGCGATCGGTCCCAGTAATTCGGGAGCCAGTTTCGAGGTAACGTAGATCGCGGTAGGACCGTCCGCGCCGCCGATGATGCCGATGGCACCGGACTGGGCAGGCGTGAATCCCAACAGGATCGCGCCGATGAAGGTGATGAAGATACCGATCTGAGCCGCCGCGCCGAGGATGAAGCTCTTCGGGTTGGCGATCAGGGGACCGAAGTCGGTCATACAGCCGATGCCGAGGAAGATCAGCGGCGGATAGATACCGAGCTTAACGCCCTGATAGAGATAGTACAGCAAGCCGCCGTAGGTAGGCACGTTATAATAGGATACGCCGTTCATGGTGGTGACAGCGTAATTGATGACCTGTCCCTGATGCGCCGCCTCATACGCCGAGCATTCGATCAGCTCAGTCGACGGAGCGCCCATAATCGCGGGATAGAGGTTGACCAGCAGCATACCGAAGGCGATCGGCAGGAGCAGAAGAGGCTCATACTGCTTTTTGATCGCGAGATACAGCAGGATGCACGCTACGGCGATCATGACATAATTCTGCCATGCCAGCTGTGTAAAGCCGGAATCCATCCACAAGCCCTTGAGGGCTTCTAAAAATCCATTCCAAATCATGATGAACTCCCCTCCTTAAAACGGTCTGACATTCTCCGAAAGTCCCGCGTTGCGCCACGCGTTGGAGCGGGCGGGAGCTTTACGGATGCTCTTGATACGGACGTCGGATGAGGAATACATCGAATACACCGCCGCGGAGATCACGGCGATCAGCTCGCCATCGTCCACCTCGGGTTCGGCTTCGACGACCACGGCGGGCGCGGGATCTTCATCCCGCTCGGCCTTGGGAAGATCGGCGTTGCGCGACGCTTTTTTCTCCGTCTGCCTGTTCTGTATTTTGAAGATGACGGTACCGTAGATCTTGATGAGAGCGATTAGGATCAGCAACACCGCGAACACCACGGCAAAACCCGTCAGCAGGATGGTAATCGACAAAGTAAAATTATCACCCATGATAAGCCTCCTGTTTGTGCATATTAATCTATGTTATAGTATACACCATGTGCCGGCGGTTTTCAACCACTTTTTTGGTGAATGGTGAAGAGTGAATGGTTGCGGGAAAGCCTGACGGCTTTCGGATTGAAATAACGAATGCAAAAAAACGTCCGTGACTCATTATTGAGCCGCGGACTATTTTTGCTGTCATTGCGAGAGAGCTTGCGACCGTGGCAATCCCACAAAGCAACACACCGGCTTTTCTGTAACATCTACCGACTGCAAGCGTCAGGGGGATTGCCACAGCCTGCCCCTTTGGGGCACCGTCCTCATAAGAGGACGGCTGCGGGCTTCGCAATGACATTTATCAATCGTGTGAGGGCAAAGCCCTCCATTCGCCCTTCACCATTCACCTACAAAATAATGCATATCAACCCATTGCAGCCGTCGTTGATGATCTTTTCCACCGTCTCCCCTATCTTCAGGCGCGCTTTATCGGGCATGCGGTAGAGCTTGTTGTGCAGGCCTTCGTTGACGAGGTCGCTGACGGACTTGCCGAAGATATTGCTGTCCCAGATCTTGGCGGGGCTCTCCTCGAACTCCTTGAGCAGATAGCTCACCAGCTCCTCGCTCTGCTGTTCCGAGCCGACGATCGGCGTGACCTCGGCGTTGGTGCGCACGCGCATCATGTGGATGGACGGCGCGCTCGCTTTCAGACGGATACCGTATTTGCCGCTCTGGCGCACGATCTCGGGTTCTTCGAGGCTCAGTTCCTCCATCGTCGGCATCACGATCCCGTAGCCTTTTTCAAGGACGTCCTCATATGCCTTGCCGATGCGGTCGTAATTACTCTTTGACTTTGCGAGCTCACAGATACATTCCATCAGCTCGCGCTCATCGCCGATCTCGATACCGCTCTTTTCGGTGAGGACACGGTAAAACAGCTCGGGCTTCAATCGCACCGAAAGATCCGCCCTTCCGACGCCGAGATCCATCTCGCTGAGTTCGGCGGCATCGATATACTCGTTCCCGGCGAGGACAGGCGCCATATCCTGCACCTCGCGGATCTTCGCGACGTCCTTCGCGCTGTCGCGGATCGCGGAAAATACCGCTCCGCGCAGCCAGTTGTCGCGTTCGAGCCCTCTGAGCCAGCCGGGGAGATCAACGTGTATCTCGCGGATCGGGAATTCGAACAGCAGCGCCGCCAGTATCCCCTTGACGGTGTTTTCATCCATCACGGCGCAGTCTACGGCGACGGCGGGCGCGCCGTAGGTACGGCTCAGCGAAGCCGCCAGCGCGGAAGCGGAAGCGCTCTCGGGCGCGGTGGTGTTCAGCAGGATGATGTAGGGTTTACCTGCCGCGTTCAGTTCCGCCGCGACGCGTTCCTCGGCGGCGACATAATCCTCGCGGTCGATGTCGCCGATGGAACCGTCGGTCGTGACCATGACGCCGACCGTGCTGTGGTCGGTGATGACCTTTTTGGTGCCCAGCTCCGCCGCCTGACGGAACGGCATTTCATCTTCGCTCCACGGCGTATGCACCATCCGCTCGCCGTCCTCTTCGATATAGCCCATCGCGCTTTCGACGATATAGCCGACGCAGTCGATCATCCGCACGCTCAGGCGGGCGTTATCCTCGAGGGTGACCGGTACAGCGTTTTCGGGAACGAACTTCGGTTCCGTGGTCATGATAGTACGTCCGGCAGCGCTCTGCGGCAGTTCGTCGGTCGTACGCTCCCGCAGGTTGTCATCGGTGATATGAGGCAGCACCAGCGTATCCATGAATCGCTTGATGAAGGTGGATTTTCCCGTGCGTACCGGTCCGACAACCCCGATATAGATATTCCCGCCGGTACGGCTCTCTATATCTTTATAAATGCTTTTTGGTTCCATGCTTTCCTCCGATACTGTTGATACTATTTTATATGTGTTCTCAAAGCAATTTATGTCAGGAACGGAACGTAAATCGACACTTCCGACTCCTCACTCCTCACTCCTGACTCCTAACTGTTATGCCGTCGGTATCATCAGCATCATGCCGCCCTCTATTGCGTCGCCCGAAAGTTCATTCTCGTCGATCACATCCTGCACACGGGAGCGGAAGCGCTTGGAGATATCCCATACGCTGTCGCCGCTGTCGGTGTAATACAGGATCAGCGCGCCGTTCTTTTCGCGGGCGGGAGCGTCGTCGTCAGCCGAAACGGCGGTCAGTACGGTACAGCTTTTGCGCGTGCATAAGGTCAGGCGATAGGTCAGCTCCGCCCGCAGTTCCAGATGGCGGCTGTCCGTCAGGCGGTAGCTCAGGCTGTCGATCGCCGTTTTGTATCGCATGATCTCTTCACAGCCGCCGGTATCCGGCTGATAGGAGAATTCCGCGTCGCGCTCGACATATCGTATCTCACCGTCGCTGTTCTCGTACAGGATCCCGACACAAAGCTTGGTAGTCAAGGTGATATTGCCGCTGTTGTTTATCACGGAGGTGTTCCACTTTTCGCAGCGAACGTCGATCACCCTGCCGATCTCATCCTCCACGCCGACATTCGTTTTGCCGACGTCGGTATAGGTGCGGCAGTTCACTCCGGAACGACAGGAGAAATGTTCCTCGTGCGCCTGTACCTCACGGTCAACGGAAAAAGCGTCGGACAGCACCGCGATCTCTTTTTCCTCATAGCATCGCGCGGTAAAGCAGAGCTTCGCGTCGAGCAGGAGCAGCTGAGAACCGTCAGCTGCGTCGTCCGACAGGCGCACATCGGCGCTCATCACGCTCAGTTCGCCGTCGATCACGGCGTCCTCCGACGCGCCCTCGCAGTCGATCACGCGGGAGATCGGGATGCTGTAGGACATACATTCCGTGCCGGGCTTATCCACACCGCACCGATACATCAGCCCGAGCTTTAATTCCGCGCTGAGCATGATCTTATTACGGATGGTTTTCAGCTCCGTGATCCGCGCGGTCAATCGGTGAGTCAGCAGGGCACTGACGCCGCTTTTGGCATTCACGGAGACGTCCTCCTGTACGGAAAAGCTCTCCGTGCATATTCCGCACAGCGAAGACGCGGCGAACTGTTCGCTCCTGATCTGCAGGTCGCCGCCATCCTCATAGGTATAATAGGGCGTCTCACAGGACTCTTCCGCCTTCGCGCACAGCGAAAACGCTCCGTGCAGGCTGAGCTTGCGCGGGCTCATCGCTCGACAGTTCATATACTCGGTCTTTGCCTCGACCGACACGGCGCAGTCGTTGACGTCGCCCTTGAGCGGGAGGCTCTCCGAAAACGGTTGGGTATACTCGTAGGACCGCATGCAACCCTTGTCGCCGTCGAGGTACAGGATCCGCACCACAGAGCCGCCCTCCACGCTCAGACGGTCGCCGCTGACGCTGCTCATATAGATCTGCGGCGTCAGGGTACAGGACAGGATCCGCTCGATATCGGGGCAGTAATCGGGCAGGGTCAGATCGATATCCACCGCCTGCTCAGCCGCCGTATCCAGCGCGCAGCGGACGGTATGGATGCTTTTCTCAGTCAGATGATATTCCATTCTTTTCGCTCCTTATAGCTTGCTGATACAGCATATGTGAAACACAACGGCAATATGACGGCGCTGAAATAAAATGACGTGGGTGAACTGCTTATTGATTAATAACAGCGGTTGTGTTATGATAGACTCATAATATCTGTTTATCGGGAATGATTGACATGAAAAAAAGATTGATACAACTGATCGCGCTGATCCTGATTTCGGCGGTAACGCTTAGCCTGACCGCGTGCTCCTCCTCCGGCAAAGAGCTCGTCGGCAAGTGGAGATCCCCCTTTGAAATCAAGACGCTGCTGGATCCCATCGTCGATTACTCGGTCGGGCAGACCGAAAAAGGCATCAAAAAGACCTTGTATGAGCGGATCGGCAGCGCATATGAAAACGTCAGTATCGATCTGGTGCTCACGTTCAGCGAAGACGGCTTATTTGAATTCTCTTTTGATCAGAACAGCGTCAACGCGGCGATCGACACGATCAGGACGAATGTCGGCAGCGAGATCAACGCCGTCTATACGGAGTTCTACGGACAATACGGTCTTTCTCCGAGCGGATCGTTCGACGACTTTACCGATCAGGTGATGGCGGCGTTCGATCTGGAGAACAAGTTCAAAGATTCGCTCTCCGGCTCCTACGCCGTAAAAGGCGATAAGCTCTTCTTCAACGCGGATACCGACAGCAGTAACTTTGTTCTCTTCACCGTAGCGGACGACACGCTGACGATTGTAGAAGCCACCGAGAACATCGCGGACAAAGGCACGGCATATCACGACCTCGTCAGGGAATATTCAAAAGCTAAATAAATAACGCTGTAAGGAAGGCGCTCCCGCAGGAATGCGAGAGCGCCTTTTGTACTATTATTATCTGTAAAGGAAAAGAGGGAAAGGATTACTCCCTTCCCTCTGAGAAAACTGAAAATGAAAAACAGAAAACTACCGGTCGCTTCGCTCCGAATCAAAATGATTTCGGAAAGAACGACAACTACGCAATCACAATCCCCGCTCAGCCGAAGTATCTCTTCAAAAGTTCCTTAAAGCCCGCGCTTTATCAAGGCGCACTTTACAGCTTGATCCAATCACTGAAGCAGTTTTCCGGAGGTCGCTTATGCTTTTGGATAAAGTCGAGCCACTTTTTACTATCAAGAGGCTCCTCTCGAAGCCATTTTTTCTCCATAAGAGGAACTCCGTTTTTATCCTTGATAATAATATGGGTGTACATCGGGATCAGCGTACGGTTAAACCACTCATCAGCCTCCAAGATCGCTCTATCAAGTGAATCAGCTTTACAGAAGTGTTTTTCGTTATCAAATTCGATTATGTAGTGATATACGGTGTTGTATTCGGGGATCATCAAATGCCTGTCTCAGCCGAAATATCTCTTCAGCAGTCCTGCGAAGCCCGCGCCGTGTCTAGCTTCGTCCTTTGCCATTTCATGGACAGTATCGTGGATCGCGTCGAGGTTGGCTGCCTTCGCGCGCTTTGCAAGGTCGAGCTTACCGGCGCAGGCGCCTGTCTCAGCTTCTACGCGCAGCTCGAGATTCTTCTTGGTGGAGTCGGTCAGCACCTCGCCCAAGAGCTCGGCGAACTTCGCGGCATGCTCAGCCTCTTCAAAGGCGTACTTGGTGAACGCGGCGGATACCTCGGGATAACCCTCTCTGTCGGCGACGCGAGCCATCGCGAGATACATACCGACCTCAGAGCACTCGCCCTCGAAGTTTGAGCGCAGATCAGCCTTGATATCCTCGGAGACTTCCTCAGCCTGAGCGATACCGACTACGTGCTCGCAGGCGAAACCGCCCTCTTCGGTAACTTTGTTGAACTTCTCGCCGGGTACTTTACATACGGGGCACTTCTCGGGAGGGGTATCTCCCTCGTGAACGTATCCGCATACGGGGCAAACCCATTTTGTCATAATAATTTCCTCCTTTTTATTGTTTTAAAATGATAAAATCGGTTATCCAAATCATAACATAAGGTCAAGAAAATAAATTTCCGTATCGGAATAATAATTGCTTTTCAGGCATATTATTTTGTTAGGTTTAGCTATAGGAGTGATGAATATGCCGTCAGTATTTTTAAGCCCGTCGTTACAAGAGTGGAACCCCTATGTCAACGGAGGTAATGAAGAATACTATATGAACCTCGTCGCCGACGCGATCGAGCCCTATCTGCGGGCGTCGGGGATCGCCTATGTCCGCAACACGCCGAGCCAGACGCTCAGTCAGGCGATCGCACAGTCAAACGCGGGGAACTACGACCTGCACCTTGCGATCCATTCAAACGCCGCGGGAGAGCAGAACAGCGGCAAGGTACGCGGGACGGACGTCTACTATTATCCGACAAGCGCCAAAGGCAAACGCGCCGCGGAAATCATCGCCGAGAACTACCGCGATATCTATCCCCTGCCCGACCGTGTCAAAACCGTCGCCTCGGCGGCGCTCGCGGAGCTTCGGCGCACCAAGGCGCCCGCCGTGCTGATCGAGACCGCCTACCACGATAACCTTGCCGACGCGGAATGGATACAGGAGAACATCGGCGCGATCGGCAGAAACCTGGCGCAGAGCATCGCGCAAATTCTGAACGTGCCTTTTGTCGATTTATAGTTGCATATAGGAGAAGCCGTGTGTTATAATGAAGTATACTACTAATCTCAAATAAAAACTGCAATTATCTATTGCGGTAAATATCGCATAGCCGCGTTGTCGAGTTTGACAGGCGGCAGCCTGCCTGCACTCTCCGCCTTGCTCTGCAAAATTTCCCGCCGATATCTATTTTGCACTTTTTAATTGAGATTAGTATAACGCACGGCTTTTCGTGTATCAATGGAGGTAATATCATGGAAGAAAATTTGATGAAAAGAATCAACAAAACGATGGAGCGTCTGCAGGCGAACAATATGGCGGCATATTACGTCGAGACCAAGGAAGAGGTCGTACCGCTCCTCAAGACCCTGATGAAAGAGGGCGAAACCGTCACCCACGGCGGTTCTGTCACGCTGGGCGAATGCGGCGTGATCGATATGCTGAACAGCGGCGACTACAACTATATCGCCCGCTCCAAGGCGAAAACTCCTGAGGAGATACAGGAGGTCTATCGCAAAGCGTATTTTGCCGACACCTATCTTGCCAGCGCCAACGCCGTCACCGAGGGCGGTCTGCTGTATAATGTGGACGGCAACAGCAACCGCGTATCGGCAATCCTCTTCGGGCCCAAGCAGGTCATCTTTATCTGCGGCTACAACAAGATCGTCAAGGATCTGGACGAGGCTGTCACACGCCTTAAGACCGTCGCCGCGCCGAAGAATACCAAGCGTCTGAACTGTGACACCTACTGCGCCAAGGAGGGCGAGTGTCTCGCGACGGGCGCGGACGCGTCGTATATGTGCGACGGCTGCAAGAGCGACGGACGCATCTGCTGCAACTATGTCGTCTCTGCGCGTCAGCGCCATAAGGACAGGCTGAAGGTCATCTTTGTCGGCGAGGAACTGGGTTATTGATCAGTTGTCCGTTTTCAGTTCATAGTTTTCAGTTATAATAACAAACACTAAAGTGTCCAAGACCATTTTTGCAGGGTATTATTCCCATCAAAACCGGTCACTGGTCACTAATAGAAACGGAGGCGAACCGGGATGAAAATGAACGACTATTTCGCACGGATGAAAACCGTATTGGGAGACGATTACGACCGATTTCTTGATACGGTGGACAAACCGGCATACAAGGCGATCCGCGTCAACACGCTGAAGATCCTCCCCGAGGAGCTGCTGCCGCTGCTGCCCTTCGCGGGAGAGCAGGTGCCGTTCGCCGAAACGGGCTACTATGTAGACGTTGAAAAGCTCGGCAAGCATCCGCTGCATCACGCGGGCGCCTTCTATGTGCAGGAACCCTCGGCGATGAGCGCCGTTACCGCGCTGCATGTCGAACCCGGCGACAAGGTGCTTGACCTGTGCGCCGCTCCCGGCGGCAAAAGCACCCAGATCGCCGCCGCTTTAAGCGGTACCGGCTTGCTGTGGGCGAACGAGATCGTGCGTCCCCGCGCGCATATCCTGCTGTCGAATATCGAGCGCATGGGCGTCAAAAACGCCGTGGTGTCCAACATGACGCCGGAAGCGCTCTGCACGAGGCTCGAAGGCTTCTTTGACAAGGTGCTGGTCGACGCGCCGTGCTCGGGCGAGGGGATGTTCCGCAAGGATAAGGAAGCCATCTATGAATGGTCGGTCGAGCACAGCCTTTCCTGTGCCGAGCGGCAGAAGGCGATCCTCGACTGCGCCGCGCGCGCGGTCAAGCCCGAGGGCGAGATGGTCTATTCCACCTGTACCTTCTCCCCCGACGAGAATGAAGGCGTCGTCACACACTTTTTGAAAGAACACCCGGAATTCGAGCTGATCGATACCGGATGCAAATTCGGTACGCCGACGCTGGATCACGCGATCCGCGTCTATCCCTTCCACGGCGGCGAGGGACATTTTGTCGCCAAGTTCCGCAAGACGAAGGGCAAGGCGTACAAAGGCAGGATGTTCCGCTACGTCGAACCGTCCCGCGAAGAACGAACAGAGATCGAGAAATTCGTGACCGAGATTTTACGCAACGTCAGTTTCCGCCATTATCATGTGATCGACGATCGCATCCTCAACCTGCCCGATACGGAGCTGCTGCCCGATATGGAGGGGATGAATATCCTGCGCGCGGGCGTCAAGCTGGGCGACTTCAAAAAGAACCGCATCGAGCCGCATCACAACCTCGCCACCTCGCTGACCCCGTATGAATTCAAGCGCAGGCTGATCACGGAATGCGGCGACAGTCTATGCGCCCGCTATATCAGCGGCGAAGAGCTGGAGATCGACACATGGATCAACGGCTGGGGCGTCGTCACGGTCAACGGCGTCACGCTGGGACTGGGCAAAGCGGTCGAAGGTCACCTGAAGAATAAATACCCGAAAGGACTGCGTACCCTCGCATGGAAAGACTTACAGATATAAGCACGATCAAGGATGTGATGGAGCGCCACGGCTTCACCTTTTCCAAGGCGCTGGGACAGAACTTTCTGATCAATCCGTCCGTGTGCCCGAGGATGGCGGAGGCTGCCATTGGAGAACACAATCAGGAAACGTCCGTCGGAGTGCTGGAGATCGGTCCCGGTATCGGCGTGCTGACCAAAGAGCTGCTGCAAAGAGCAGACAAAGTCGTCGCGGTAGAGCTGGACAAACGACTGCTGCCCGTCCTCGATGAAACGCTCGGCGAGTTCGATAACCTCAAGGTCGTCAACGCCGATGTGCTGGAGCTCGATCTGCACAAGCTGATCGCCGAAGAATTCGATGGGATGGAGGTCGCGGTCTGCGCCAACCTGCCGTATTACATCACCTCCCCCGTGATCATGAAGCTGCTCGAGGACAGGCTGCCGATCCGTTCGATCACCGTCATGGTGCAGAAGGAAGCCGCGGTACGGCTGTGCGCCGAGCCCGGTACGCGCGACAGCTCCGCGATCACCGTCGCGGTGCGGTATTACTGCGATCCCGAGATGCTGTTCAAGGTGTCGTCCGGCTCCTTTATGCCCGCGCCGAAGGTGGACTCGGCAGTCATTCAATTGAAGCTCCGCGAGCCCGCCGTGCATCCGAAAAACGAAGAAACCTTTTTCATGGTGATCAAAGGCGCGTTCGCCCAACGGAGAAAGACCGTTTTAAATTCACTTTCTTCGTCGCTTTCCCTTGACAAGAACGCCGTTCGTGATATACTGAAAGCAGCGGCGGGAGTGGATGAGAACGCCCGCGCCGAGAGATTGACTCTCGAAGATTTCGCAAACATATCCGACGCCGTCGATGATTGGAGCAACTGATGGAAAAGAAATATTTCACCATACTGGTTATTTTGATAGGATTGTTAGCTGTCAGCATCCTGCTGATGGGCGTCTCCCTGCTGCTGTCCGAAAAGGTATTCGGTCAGGTGTCCAGCTACATCGCGATTGCCTGTGTTGTTATTACGCTGGTAGGCGTCGTGCTTGTCATACGCAGCAACCGCAAGCACAAGGATGACGACGGCGACGAATAAAACGGATCTCACGCACCGCTGAAAGGCGGTGCTTTTTTGTAGCTGATAACGTGAGGATTTCCGACGATAAACTTTGTTAAATAATTAACAATATGTCTATAAACATCAAAAAACCGCTCTTTTCTTTGGTGCTTATGCAAATTGAATCCGCCTTTGGCATATGCTATACTTAATGTAATGATTGCCATGGCAACCCTCCGCCCTTCGGGCACCTCCCTTAAGGTAACGGGAGGCTTGGTTATGGTAATGACAATCGAAAAAAGGAGGAATTCCTATGGATAAAGAAAAGTATTTGGTAGACAGCGTGGAAGCGCTGGAACGAAAGATCGCCGAAGTGCGCAAGGCGCAGGAAACATTCAGCACCTTTACGCAGGAGCAGGTAGATGCGATCTTCAAAGCGGCGGCTCTCGCCGCGAACAAGGCACGGTTATCGCTCGCAAAGGATGCCGTCGCCGAGACCGGCATGGGCGTTGTCGAGGACAAAGTCATCAAGAACAACTATGCCGCCGAGTATATCTACAACGCTTATAAGGACACCAAGACCTGCGGCGTCGTAGAGGAAGATGAGTCGGCGGGCATCGTGCACATCGCCGAGCCGATCGGCGTGGTCGCGGCGGTCATTCCGACCACCAACCCGACCTCCACCGCGATCTTTAAGTGCCTGATCTCCTTAAAGACCCGCAACGGCATCATCATCTCCCCTCACCCGCGCGCGAAGAAAAGCACCATCGACGCGGCGAAGATCGTCCTCGACGCTGCCGTGAAGGCGGGCGCTCCCGAGGACATCATCGCGTGGATCGACGTGCCCTCTCTCGATATGACCAACACCCTGATGAAAGAGGCTGACATCATCCTCGCCACCGGCGGCCCCGGCATGGTAAAGGCGGCGTACAGCTCCGGCAAGCCTGCATTAGGCGTCGGCGCCGGCAACACCCCCGCCATCATCGACGAGAGCGCAGATATCGTCCTCGCGGTCAACTCTATCATCCACTCTAAGACATTCGACAACGGTATGATCTGCGCCTCCGAGCAGAGCGTGCATGTACCGTCGTCCATCTATGACAAGGTCAAAAACGAGTTCAAATATCGCGGCTGCTATTTCCTCAAGCCCGACGAGCTGGACAAGGTTCGCAAGACCATCATCATCAACGGCTCCCTGAACGCGAAAATCGTCGGACAGAGCGCCTACAAGATCGCGAAGCTCTCCGGCGTGAATATTCCCGAGAACAGCAAGGTGCTGATCGGCGAAGTGCAGAGCGTCGATCTGAGCGAGGAATTCGCGCACGAAAAGCTCTCCCCCGTGCTGGCGATGTACAAATATGACACGATCGAAGAGGCGTTCAACAACGCCGAACAGCTGATCGCGGACGGCGGCTACGGTCACACCTCCTCCATCTACATCAACGAGCTGACCCGCAAGGATGTGCTCGACGAGTTCATAGAGCGCATGAAGACCTGCCGCATCGTGGTCAACACCCCCTCCTCGCACGGCGGCATCGGCGACATCTACAACTTCCGTCTGGCGCCCTCGCTGACCCTGGGCTGCGGCTCATGGGGCGGCAACTCGATTTACGAAAACGTCGGCGTGAAACACCTGCTGAACATCAAAACCGCGGCAAAGAGGAGGAACAACATGCTTTGGTTCAGAGCGCCTGAAAAGGTCTATATGAAACAGGGCTGTCTGAGCGTCGCTCTCGACGAACTCGGCAGCGTTATGAATAAGAAAAAAGCCTTCATCGTCACCGACAGCTTCCTGTACGCGAACGGCTACACCGCTCCGATCGAGAAAAAGCTCGATGAGATGGGAATCATGCACACCACCTTCAGCGAGGTCGCTCCCGACCCGACGCTGGGCTGCGCCAAGATGGGCGCGAAGATGATGGAGAGTTTCAAGCCTGACGTCATCATCGCGGTCGGCGGCGGTTCGCCGATGGATGCGGCGAAGATCATGTGGGTGCTGTACGAGCATCCCGAGGTCGACTTCGAAGATATGGCGATGCGCTTCATGGATATCCGCAAGCGCGTCTACACCTTCCCGCATATGGGCGACAAGGCGTATTTCATCGCCATCCCTACCTCCGCGGGCACCGGCAGCGAGGTAACGCCCTTCGCGGTCATCACCGATGAAGAGAGCGGCATCAAGTATCCGCTCGCGGACTATGAGCTGATGCCGGATATGGCGATCGTGGACGCGGACATGATGATGAACGCGCCCAAGGGTCTGACCTCCGCCTCCGGCATCGACGCGGTATCTCACGCGCTCGAAGCGTACGCCTCTATCATGGCGACCGACTACACAGACGGTCTGGCAATCCAGGCATTAAAAGTCCTGTTCGAATATCTGCCCAAGGCGTATGAAAGCGCCGTCACCGGCGTTCCGAATAAAGAAGCCAGAGAGAAAATGGCAAACGCCGCTACCATGGCGGGCATGGCTTTCGCCAACGCTTTCCTCGGTGTGATGCACTCTATGGCGCATAAACTCGGCGCGTTCCACCACATCCCGCACGGCGTCGCGAACGCCCTGATGATGAACGAGGTGCTGATGTTCAACAGCAAGGAAGCGCCCACCAAGATGGGCACCTTCTCGCAATACGATCATCCGCACACCCTCAGGAGATACGCACAGATCGCCGAAGCGCTCGGTATCGGCGGCAAGGACGACAGCGAAAAGCTGCAGGGACTGCTCGACAGGATCACCGCCTTGAAGACGGAGATCGGCATCATGCCGACGATTCGCGACTATGTACCGGATGAAGAAGCCTTCCTCTCCACCCTCGACGAGATGTGCGAGCAGGCATTCGACGACCAGTGCACCGGCGCGAACCCGCGTTACCCGCTCATCGCGGAGATCAAGCAGATGTATCTCAACGCCTACTACGGCGAGCATAAAGACATTTAAGGAGGTTCACCATGAGCAACCTGAATTATGAGATTTTAGCGCAGAGAAGCAACAAAGTCATATACAAAGACGGCGACACCACCCTCAAGGTATTTGACAACAATTTCAGCAAGGCGGAGATCCTCAACGAAGCGCTGAATCAGGCGCGCATCGAGGAAACGGGTCTGAGAGTACCGAAGCTGCTCGAGGTCAGCGTTATCGACGGCAAGTGGGCGATCCGTCTCGAATACGTCCCCGGCAAAACGCTGGCACAGCTGATGGAGGAAAATCCCGATAAGCTCGATGAATACCTCGACCTCTTTGTCGACATCCAGAAAGAGATCTTCAGCAAGGAGGCTCCCCTGCTGAACAAGATCAAGGACAAATTCAACCGCAAGATCAGCATGAGCCGCTTTGACGCGACCACCCGCTATGAGCTGCACACGCGCCTTGACAGTATGAAGGATCACAAGAAGATCTGCCACGGCGACTTTACCCCGTCCAACATCATCATCACCCCCGGCGGGGACTACTATATCCTCGACTGGTCACACGTCACTCAGGGCAACGCCGCAGCCGACGCCGCGCGCACCTATATGCTGTTCTGTCTTAAGGGCATGGATGAGATCGCTGAAAAGTACCTGAACCTCTTCTGCAAAAAGACCGACACCGCCAAGCAGTACGTCCAGCGCTGGATGCCCATCGTCGCCTGCACGCAGAGCGTCAAGGGCAAGGAGAGCGAACAGGAGTTCCTCGAGCGCTGGGTCAATGTGGTAGAATATGAATGATTAGGAATGAGAAATGAGGAATTAGGAATTTCGGGAAACGCTGACGCGTTTTGATTTGTATTTTCCTTTGGTTATCACATATAATCGGGTGCGGGTGGAGCCTTCCATCAATTCCTAACTCCTAATTCCTAACTCCTAACTCAATTATCTCTCACTTATGATCGGAAAGGAACTTCAAATATGCCCCCTCTCTCCCCCGGTATCACCAACGAAAAGTCCGTCGCCGTCACGCTCGCTAACACCGCGCTCGCCATGGGCAGCGGTACCCTGCGGGTATTCGCTACACCGGCGATGATCGCGCTTTGCGAGGGCTGCTGTGCCGAATCGATCGAAGATCTGCTCGACGAGGGCATGACCTCGGTCGGCATAAAAGTCGATATCGAGCACATCGCCGCCTCGCCCTTAGGCGCGTCGATCCTGTGCAAAAGCAGGCTGATCACCGTCGACGGCAGGAGGCTCGACTTTGAGGTCGAGGTCTACGATAACGCCGACCTGATCGGCAAAGGCAGACACACGCGCTTTATCGTGGACGCGGACAGGTTCGTCAATAAAACCTATTCAAAACTGCAATAAACACCAAGACCGCCTGCGGAATTTCTCCGCAGGCGGTCTTTTGATAAAAAGAATCATTTATTTCCATTGTCCGAAGGAGCATCCTGCTGCGGCTTCCCGATCCATTGTGCGTAGGGAGGCTGAGCGGGCTGTACCGGTTGTGCATAGGGAGGCTGAGCGGGCTGCACCGGCTGAGCGAATGGCTGATTACCCTGTGTCGGCTGATTCATGGACTGATTCATGGGTTGATTGGGATGAACCGGCTGAGCGTACTGAACGGGACGGGGCGGAGCATAAAAATACATCGCGTATTCCGGCATCGTACTGACGTACGGGATCGCCTGAGGATACTTTCTCAGCACCATATCCATGCTCAGATAACTGTTGCGCGTATCCTTCTTTGACAGCTTTGAAACGTTGCGGAAGCAAACGAAATACAACAGTCCAAGGAACAGGAAGAATAGGACGATATAGATCCAGCTGTCCATAAACGCACAGAAATCATAGAAGCCGTGAGCGATCACCGGAGCGAACAGGCTCAGCGCCAGCAGACCGCCGGAGGCGAAGTTGGATTCTCCGGGAGGGATGATCCCGTTTTGGCGCAGATGTTTTTCCAGCTGTCCCGCCTTATGCGTGAGAAACCATCGGCTGTAGAAATAGCCCATGATAACACCGAAGAAACAGTGGGCGGGAACGGCGGTGAGCATGCGCATGATCGCGTTGCCGATACCGTTCTGGAAAACATAGATAATGTTTTCGGCTGCGGCAAACCCCAGCGATACGAACACGGAATAAACGACGCCGTCGAACAGGCAGTTAAAGTTCCTGTTTTTATGCGTCACAATGAACATAAAGAACCATTTGCAGCCCTCTTCCACCAGAGCGATACAGACAAAGGTATAGATCAGATAGTAGAAGAATTTTGTTATTTCGGAATAGAAATAGGGATCTCCGCTCGAAAAAACGCCGAAGAACGCCGCGTTCAATAATGCTTTCATCAGCATTTCCAAAAGAAAAGCGGGAATAATCGAACCGACGCCGAGGAAAAACAGTCCGATCAACAGACCGATCGGCTCCTTTTCAACACGATCCATTTTGTAGATATAAAACATCAATCCCGCCGCCGGCAACAGCGCCAGAACCGCCATCAATATACTGCTTGTGCTCATTTTGTTTTCCTCTTTTAAAATTGATGATACAGCCCCGAACATTTTTGTCCGGGGCTTTGCGATACATATCCTGTTTATCCGATCAATTCTTTGAGCTTTGCGATAACCGTAGGCGCGTCGGCGCGTCCGCGACTCTGCTTCATGACATTGCCGAGTACCGCCATCAGCGCCTTTTCCTTGCCGTTCTTGAAGTCGGCGACTGCGGCGGGCATCGCCTCGATCGCCTTCTTGCACATATCGACAAGCGTCGCGTCGTCAAGTCCCGCCATATCCGATTCGCTGACGAACTCGGTCACGGGCTTGCCGGTATCGAGCATCTTTTCCAGCGCCGTCTTGGCGAGGTTATTCTTGAGCTTGCCGCTCTCTAAGAGCTTGCACAGTTCGTTGAGCTGTTCGGGCGTGGTCTTGATATCCAGCGCTTCCTTGTCCGCTTCTGTTTCCAGTCTGCGGAAGATCTGACCGATGATGAAGTTCGACGCGGTCTTGGGGGATTTCAAACCCTTGGACGCTTTGTCGAAAAACTCGGAAATACTGCGGTACTTCGTCAGCTGGGCGGCGTCCTTTTCGGGGATGCCGTACTCCTCGGTATAGCGCGCGTACTTCTGATCCGGTAGCTCGGGGAGGCGGGAGCGCAGTTCCTCTATCTTCTCTTTCGGGGTGCTGATCGTGACCAGATCGGGCTCGCGGAAATAGCGATAGTCGTGCGCGTCCTCTTTGCTTCTCATGGAAGAAGTCGTGCCGGTCGCGTCGTCATAGCGCAGGGTCTCCTGCACCACTTCGCCGCCGTTCTCGATCAGGTCGACCTGACGCTCAAATTCATATTCCATCGCCTTCGCGATATTGGTGATGGAGTTCATGTTCTTGATCTCGGTACGGGTGCCGAGCTTCTCGCTGCCCTCGGGACGGACGGAGATATTCACGTCGCAGCGCATGGAGCCCTCCTGCATGCGGCAGTCGGAGATACCGATATAGCGCATGGTCTGCTGGAGCTTTTCGACATACTCCTTGGCTTCGTCGATAGAGCGGAAATCGGGCTCGGTGACGATCTCGATCAGCGGCACGCCGCCGCGGTTGTAGTCGACATAGGTGTCACCGTGGTTGTGGATCAGCTTGCCCGCGTCCTCCTCGATATGGATGCGAAGGATTCTGATTTTTCTGCCGTTGGAAAGCTGAATGTAGCCGTGCTCGCACAGCGGCTTGTCATACTGGCTGATCTGATACGCCTTCGGCAGGTCGGGATAGCAGTAGTTTTTTCTGTCCATCTTGGCGATCTCGGCGATCTCACAGTTGGTCGCGAGACCTGCCATGATCGCGTACTCCACCACGCGCTCATTAAGATTCGGGAGCGTACCGGGCAAGCCGATACACACGGGACAGCAGTGGGTGTTGGGGTCGCCGCCGAATTTGGTGGTGCAGGAGCAGAAGATCTTGGTGTTCGTCTGTAATTCTACATGGGTCTCAAAGCCCGCTACTAATTCGTATTTCACAGCTTGACACCCCACTTCGTATCTATAAATTTATTCTCAGCCTGCTCGTATTGGTAGGCGAGGTTGAGGATGGTTTTTTCGTCGAACTTCTTGCCGATGAGCTGCATACCGATAGGCAGACCTTCGCTGTCAGCGCCGCAGGGGATGGACACGCCGGGGAGTCCCGCCGTGTTGACCGGTACGGTGCAGATGTCGGAGAGGTACTGTTCGATCTGGTCGGTCTCTTCACCGAAGAGATAGCCGTTTTTGAATGCCGTCACGGGAGCTGTGGGCGCTAAGATGGCGTCGCAGCTCAGGAAGGCGCGGTCGAACGCCTCGACGATCGCGCCGCGCAGGTTGACCGCCTTTTTATAATACGCGTCGTAGTAGCCCGCCGAGAGCACATAGGTGCCCATCAGGATACGGCGCTGAACCTCTTTGCCGAAGCCCTCGGAGCGGGTGCGGCAGATCATGTCGTGCGTGCCGATGTAATGCTCTGCCTTGAAGCCGTAGCGGATGCCGTCGTAGCGTCCGAGGTTGGAGGAAGCCTCCGCCATCGCGAGAATATAGTAGCAGGGCAGGGCGAATTTCAGTTCAGGGAAGTCGAAATACACGATCTCGGCGCCCATATCCTCATAGGCTTTCGCCGCGTCCAAAACCGCCTGCTTGACGTCCTCACGGACGCCGTCGAGGTACTGGTTCGCGATACCGATCTTCTTGCCTTTGATATCATCATACAGGGTCGGGAGCGTCGGCTCACTGCCCTGTGAGGTGGAATCTCTCTCGTCGTATTTCGCAATCGCGTCAAAGACGATCGCCGCGTCCTCCACATCGTGAGTGATCGGACCGATCTGGTCAAAGGAGGAAGCGTAGGCGATCAGGCCGTAACGCGATACCGCGCCGTAGGTGGGCTTGAGTCCGACGATACCGCAGAAGGATGCGGGCTGACGGATGGAGCCGCCGGTGTCGGAACCCAGACCGTAGACGGCAAGATTGCCGCCGACAGCGGACGCGACGCCGCCCGAGGAACCGCCCGCGACGTGGTCGAGGCTGTGCGGATTCTTCGCGCCGCCGTAGTAGGAGGTCTCGCAGGAGGAGCCCATCGCGAACTCGTCCATATTGGTCTTGCCGAGCATCACGACGCCCTCTTTTTGGAGCAGCTCGTAAACGGTCGCGTCATAGATCGGCTTGTAGCCGGTCAGGATCTTGGACGCGCAGGTGGTCTCGATCCCCTTGGTGGAGATATTGTCCTTGAGAGTCATCGGAACACCCTCGAGCATGCCGATCTCCTCGCCTGCCGCGATCTTCGCGTCAACCTTTTCCGCCTGAGCAAGCGCGACCTCGGGGGTCACGGTGATATAGGCGTTTAATTCTTTATTGGAATTTTCAATCGTGTCAAGGAACTGTTTGGTCAGCTCGACGCAGGTGATCTCTTTGTTGACAAGCATCTCATGGATGCGTTTGATCTGTCCCATGTCATGCTCTCTTTCTGACGAGGAAGTGATCCTCCGCCTGTTCGGGGGCGTTTTTGAGGATCTCCCCGACGGGTAAGGATTCTTTGACCTCATCCGCGCGGAATGCGTTAGACAGGTTATTGATATTATCGAACTCGCCGCTCTTGACCTCGACGCTGTTGATCGTGTCGGCAAAGGCGACGATCTTCTGCATCTCTTCGGTCAGGCTGTCGAGATCCTTTTCATCGACAAACAGCTTGGAAAGCAGGGCGATGTTCTCGATATCTTCTCGTGTTACCATAGTGTATATATCCTTTCTTCGGACTAAAATGTCATTGCGAGGGAGCTTGCGACCGCGGCAATCCCACAAAGAGGGAATACACTTCTCCTCCAAACCGATTGCAACCGCCAAGGGGATTGCCACAGCCTGCCGCTTTGCGGCACCTCCCGTAGGGAGGCTATGGGCTTCGCAATGACACTGTTGCTATAGCGTCGAATTAATCAGCAGTTTCTCAAGGGGAAAGCTGATTATCATCTCAACTTAATATGCACTTCTCTGAGCTGCTGCTCGCTCACTTCGCCGGGAGCGCCCATCATGATATCCTGCGCGTTGGAGTTCATCGGGAAGGCGATGACCTCGCGGATATTCTCCTCCTCGGTCAGCAGCATCAGCATACGGTCGACGCCGGGCGCCATACCCGCGTGGGGCGGCGCGCCGTACTGGAACGCCGTATACAGGGAGCGGAATTTCGCTTTCAGATCTTCCTCGCTGTAGCCCGCGATCTCGAACGCCTTTTTCATGATCTCGATATCGTGGTTACGCACAGCGCCGGAGCTAAGCTCCACGCCGTTGCAGACGATGTCGTACTGATAGGCGAGGATATCGCAGGGATCCTTTTCGAGGAGCGCCTGCATACCGCCCTGCGGCATAGAGAACGGGTTGTGGGTAAAGATGATCTGACCGGTCTCTTCGTCCTGCTCGAACATCGGGAAATCGACGATAAAGCAGAAGTCGAAGCGGCTCTTGTCGATCAGGTCGAGGCGCGTCGCGACCTCGGTACGGATCTGACCGGCGAGCTTAGGCGCGTCGGCGGCGGTATCGGCGATGAAGTAGATCACGTCGCCCGCCTTGGAGCCGTTGCGCTTGATCAGCTCTTCTCTGTCGCCGGGCTTCAGAAACTTGTCGATCGGGCCGTCGAACATCATGTCCTCGGTCACCTTGACGTAGCCCAGACCCTTCATGCCGATGGAGAGAGCGAACTCCTCCATCTTCTTGAACCAGCTCTTGGAGCAGGACGCCGCGCCGGGAACGTTCAGGGAGCGGACGCACTTCTTGAGGAAGGGCTTGAAGTCGGTCTCCTCAAACATATCGGAGATCTCGACGATCTCGAGCGGGTTGCGAAGGTCCGGCTTATCGGTGCCGTATTTCAGCATGGCTTCCGCAAACGAAATACGGCGGAAAGGCGGCTTGGATATTTCTTTATCAGAAAAATTCTTAAAGGTGGAGTAGAGTACTTCCTCAGCTACCGCGAAAACGTCCTCCTGCGTCGCGAACGCCATCTCGAAGTCGAGCTGATAGAACTCGCCGGGAGAACGGTCGGCACGCGCGTCCTCATCACGGAAGCAGGGCGCGATCTGGAAGTATTTATCAAAGCCCGATACCATCAACAGCTGCTTGAAGATCTGCGGCGCCTGCGGCAGGGCGTAGAACTTGCCCTTATGCTTGCGCGAGGGGATCAGATAGTCGCGCGCGCCCTCGGGAGAGGATACGCCGAGGATCGGGGTGGCGATCTCCATAAAGCCCATCTCGCTCATCTTACTGCGCAGGAAGGAGATCACCTGTGAACGCAGGATGATCTTATCATGCACCTTCGGGTTGCGCAGATCGAGGAAGCGGTATCTCAGGCGAACGTCCTCGTTGGTCGAAGTGGAAGTCACAACCTCAAAGGGCAGATTATTCTTGCACTTGCCGAGGATGGTAAGCGTCTCGGCGGCGACCTCGACCATACCGGTGGCGATCTTCTTGTTGATGGTCTCCTCGTCGCGCTTGACGACCTTACCGGATATCGTGACGGTACATTCGCGGTTAACGCCCTCTAAGAGCGCGTCGTCATGGACGACGACCTGAGTCACGCCGTACTGGTCGCGGATATCGAGGAACATAACGCCGCCGTGGTCGCGAATATTCTCCACCCAGCCGGCAAGGCGAACCTCCTGTCCGATATGTTCCTCCCGTAAATCTCCGCATGTAACGGAGCGGTAAATGTTAGCTTTCATCTTTCATATTCCTTTCCAATGCTATGCATAAGGCGGGCTTTGCCCACACCTGATTATGATCGGGAGGAGCAAGCCCCTCCCCTACAAAGGATAAAAATTCCCTATTCTGTAGTATTATAGCACAGTCGATCGGTAAAATCAACATAAAAATAGCTCCCCCGACAAGCGGGAGAGCTATCTTATGGATGCTGAATAATAATATTACTTCAGGTAAGTCTGACCGGAGGGTCCTACCGCGCCGGTGACGGTGGAGTTACCGCCGGACCATACGTATACGCGCATGTTGCCCTTACCGACAGAGCTGACGGAAAGGGTACCGTTGGTGACGGTCTTTCTGTCGCCGGATACGGCGTCGATATAGGTGCCGTTCGGGATGTTCTTGAAGGTCGCGCCGTCGGTGACGGTAACGCAGGCGACAGAGTCAACGCTCTTGCCGTCATACTGACCGGTGTAACGTCTGATATACGACATACCGCCGCTGACATAGGAGCTGTTGGTGGTGTACTGACCCAGCTGCAGCGCGGGAACCGCACGGCGGATCGCGTTGAGCTTGGTGATATGCTTCGCGAGCGTGCTGTTCAGGGTCGTCGCCATGTTGCCGGTCGCATTGTTGTACTGGGAGAAGCCGGTGGTGTTGACCGTACCGGTGATATGATCACCGAAGTACGCACGTCCGGAATTCTCCAGCGAGATGTTGGTGCCGTCGTCGATCTTATGACCGCTCTTGAACTCGATCTCACCACCGTAATACAGGCACGGGATACCGCGGAAGGTGAACATCAGGTTGAGGTTCTCCGCCCATGTCTGTGTACCGCCGGTAAAGCGCTGGAACTGGTTGTTATCCGGAGAATAGTCGTGAGATTCGACATAGGTGACGTTCCAAGTGGAGTCGTTGAAGTACTGATCCTCTTCGAGCGCCTTGCCGAAAGCGGAGTGCGCGTCGTCGAAGTTCCAGTGCATACAGAAGTCGATCGCGCCCATGCCGGAGCTCTTGGAGTAGTCGGGGTTATGGTAGTTCAGACCGCTGAGGAACGCGTTCTGCGAGGTCGGCATATTTGATACGGGAGCATAGGTCTCGCAATGATCGATAGAGGTCGCGATGTTAGCCTTGACGGAGTCGGGATCGGTAGCGTCCTTCATCTTGTTCAGCCATGTGGAGTTATCGTCCCATGTATAGAACGGTACGGACTCACTCTGCGCGTCACGGTACCAGATCTGGCTGTAGCGGCAGCAGATCTCGCCGAACATATAGAAGTTATTGTTGCCGGCGGATTTCGCCGCGGTGTTGATGCGGTCGTTGTACCACTTGTTCAGATCGATACGCGCCATATGGCGGACGGTATCGACACGGAAGCCGTCAACGCCTATGTCAAGGTAATTGGAATAGGCGTCTACGATATAGTCCGCGACAGCCTTGTTCTCGGTGTTCAAATCGACGCAGTCGCCGGCGATCTGGCTGTACTTGTTGGTATAGTTATCCCAGTTGAAGCCGCCGTAGAAACCGTTGTGGTAATAGTTCTTGGAATTGCAGATCGGATCACGGGAAACGTTATCGGTGAAGCCCTGTGTCTGCTTCATGATCTGCAGACGCTTGTCATAGTTGTCGGGCAGCGCCCAGTACTCCTCCGCCGTGGAAACGCCGCAGTAATCGAGCAGCTTCTTGGTGGGGGTCATAGTGGACTTCATATCACCAAGCTTAGTACGATCGCTGTCATCCTTTTCGAACAGCGGCTCGAGGTTGGTCTCGCCGAAGTTGCCGGTATGGTTCCAGACAACGTCCTGGATGATCTTCATGCCCTTTTCATGAGCGGCGTCGATCAGATCCTCATAGGTGAAGTCGTCGCTCTCATAGCGCGCGTCTACCTTAGAGAAGTTCATCGCGTGGTAGCCGTGGTAGTCATAACCGGAGGCGTTCTCAACGACAGGAGTGATCCAGATCGCGGAGAAGCCCAGCGCCTTGATATAGTCGAGCTTCTCGGCAAGTCCCTTGAAGTCGCCGCGCCAAGCGGGGTCGGAATCGGGGTTGTTCGCCTTTTTGTCATCCCAGCAGTGGACATTGTTGCCGGTATCGCCGTCGTAGAAGCGGGTGGTGATGACGAAATAGATCGTATCGCGGCGCATATCGACGCTTTGGTAGCTGTCGGGCTCATAGGGGTTCTTTTTGCGGAAACGACCGTCCTTATACCACCATTCGCCGGAGGTACGGGTCAGCTCGCCCGAGAGCTGTCCGGACTTGTTGTTCGTACCGTCGGTGATCAGCATATTGATCTTGGTGGTGCTGGAGAAGGTCTTGGTATACCAGTTGGAACCGTACTGGATAGAAGTATCCTTAGTCAGTCTTTCACCGGGATACGCCACTTCCTTGTTGGTGGGAAGCGCGTTCCAGTAATAGAGATACGGTACCCTGTCGGGGCTGTCGATATGGACGATGATGCTGTCAGCGGCAGTCTCGGCTGCGTCGACATTAGCGGCAAGCGCTTCGATATCTACGTCGGCGCCTTCATCGGCTAAGTCTTCATCCGCCGCCTGTGCGGAGATAACGGCAACGGAGATCATCATCGCGAGGCACAAAAGCAGTGCCAGAATACGAGTCATTTTCTTCATGTTCTGTTACCTCCTTTAAGATTCTGCGGGGAATTTGCTAATGATTCCCGCGATAAAGCGCTGGATCAGCGTCGCGTCGATGATCGTTACTTCTTCGTCACCGTCAACGTCCGCGTTAAGAGCGTTCAGCGGCGAAGGCAGCGAGATCGACGCCTCATAGCGCTGGATATAAGTCACGTCAAGGATGCCGACGTCGCCGTCTTCATCCGCGTCGCCCAGAAGCGTCACGCCGATAGGCGGAGCATCGGTCGGAGCAGGCGGTGCATCGGTCGGCTGTACAGGCGGCTGCGTCTCGTACTCGGTCGGAGCGACAGAGCCGACGCTGTTCAGCACAAAGGTGCGCTGGGCATTCTTGTTATCGGAGCCCTGAACGTCGACGGTCGCTTGGTACAAACCGAGCTTGGTCGGCTTGAAGCTGTAGCTCGTATTACGGGTATAATACGGGGTGTTCGCGTAATCGCCGTTCGGATCCAGGATCGTGTACTTGTAGAACAGCAGGTTCGTACCGATATGACCGCCGCCTGCCGCTACTTTAATCTGCGTGTTCGAGTTGTTCTGGATCTCGCCGCCGTTCGGGGTAACGGTCTTGATGTAGGGCGCGACCACCTCGCTGCCGTCCGCGATCACAAAGCTCTTGGAACGGCTGTTGAGGTTGCCCTTTGCATCCTTGAAATCATAGGTGATAGTGTAGGTACCGGCAGTCTGAGGCGTCCACATGATGCTGTTGCGGGTGCTGTAATCGGACAGGACCGTAGTGGAGCTGCCGTTTGTCACAGAGAACTTGTAATAAACGGTGCCTTCACCCTCTGCCTCGGCGCTCAGTGTGATGCCGACGCCCTGATACTGCGGGGATTCCATGTCGGTCTTATACGAGGTCACCTGCAGGGGGCGGGTATCGTAGATCTCCCATGTATTCGTCTTGTTGTTATAGATGTAATCGTTGCCCGGATAGGTCATGTCGCCGGTTTTTTGGGAATCGCTGCCGACGTTGAAGATGATCATGTTCAACGAGCTGTTTGTCACTTCATAGCGCCAGGTGTTTCCTTTGATTTTGGTCATCTTCACGCCCGGCCAAGCGGCATTCTTGATCGACTCGTTGCTTTTGTTCCACATATAGCAGTACACGCTGCCCCAGCCGGCTTCGTTCTCACAGTAGATATAGTTCTTGCCGGAGGTGCCGCCGCCCTGAGTCGGTTGCGGAGTGGTGGGGTTGGTGCCGCCGCCCTGAGTGGGCTGAGTGGTCGTGGGACCCTGAGTAGCCGGCGGGTTGGTGGGGCCCTGCGTCGGCTGCGAATCGGAACCCGCCTTGATGGCGTTCAGACCGGCAGAGGTAGAGGTAAAGTAGAATCTGACGGTATCGCCGGAAGGATTCCAGATGTGGAAGCAGTTAAAGCCATGATAGTTGCCCATCTGCAGATAATAGCTTCCGCTGCTTGCGGCAGACTGCACCGCAGGCGTTTTGACCGCGGAGTTCGCGGAGTTGGACACTGTCGATACGACGAAGCAATAGTCGTTGCTCGCGCCGGACAGGTCACAGTAGTAGTAGCCTTTCGAGCTATCATAAGTAAAGGTACCCGAAGGAGTCGAGCCGTTGAAGTTCGGGCTGTTGGTGGACTCACCCCACAGGTAATAGGTATCGGCGCCGGTGTCGGCAAGCTCTTCGGCTTCTTCCGCGCGAACGGTCAAAGCAAACGTCAGCATCGTGACAAGCAGCGCGAGACAAAGCAAAAGCGAAACCGCGCGCTTTGTCTGTTTACCCGTTGATCTCATGATAGTTCCCTCCTTTTCATGTTAATCTAAGATAATCCTAGTTATAATTATTATACTAAATAAAGTCAATTTTAATTTTCCGAAAAGGAATAATGAGTCGCTTAATAATGCACAATTTTTTTGTTGATAAATGGGAGAACATACACCAATGTGCTGTAATAATGAGTCAAAAAAAATAACGCAGTGAATAAAGATTTCACTGCGCGATATTTTTTCATCATTTTTGATTCCCTTTGATCTTATCCCAGTAGGCTTTATACGCCTGCTCGGTCTTGTTGTCGCCGAACGCATAATAGGTGTGTCCGGCGATATCGTCGGGCAGGTACTGCTGGGGGATCCAGTGGTTCGGATAGCTGTGCGGATAGAGGTAATGCTGGCCCTTCACATCGCGTTCCTCACCATCGGCATGGACGTTTTGCAGCTGCCGCGGCACGACCTGACCTTTTCCCGCTCTGACGTCCTCCTGCGCAGCTGTGATCGCGTTCACGCCGGAATTGGACTTCGGTGCAAGACAGACCATGATCACCGCGTCTGCAAGCGGGATCCGCGCCTCAGGGAAGCCGACCTGCATCGCGATATCCACGCAGGACTTGACGATCGGAACGATCTGGGGATACGCCAGTCCGACGTCCTCGCACGCGCAGACGACCAGTCGGCGGCAGGCGGAGATCAGATCGCCCGCCTCTACCAGCCGCGCCAGATAGAACAGCGCCGCGTCGACGTCGGAGCCGCGCATACTTTTCTGATACGCGGAGATAACATCATAGTGAGAATCGCCGTCGCGATCATAGCGCGCGCCGGAGCGCTGGGTCAGGGATTTCGCCAGCTCCTCGTCAACGGTAATGACCTCTTCCCCCTCCCCTGCCAATACGCAGAGCTCGACGGCGTTGAGCGACTTGCGCACGTCGCCGCCGCAGGCGGAACAGATATGCGTCTTCGCCTCGTCGGAAAAGACGATCTCCTTGCCCTTTTCCTCACTCAGTACGCGGATGGCGCGATCGATCGCTTTCAGGATCTCGTCGGGCTCCACGGGACGGAACTCGAACACCGTCGAGCGCGAGAGGATCGCGTTATAGATATAGAAATAGGGGTTCTCGGTGGTGGAGGCGATCAGGGTGATCGAGCCGTTCTCGATAAATTCGAGCAGGGTCTGCTGCTGCTTTTTGTTGAGATACTGGATCTCGTCGAGGTACAGCAGAACGCCGTTGAGTCCCTCAAAGGTATTCAGCGAGGATACGATCTCTTTGATATCGGCGGTCGAGGCGGTGGTGCCGTTGAGCTTTTTGAAGCTGCGGTTCGTGATGCGCGCGATATAGGTGGCAAGGGTCGTCTTGCCCACTCCCGAAGGACCGTAGAATATTAAATTGGGGATGCTGCCGCTCTCAATGATCTTTCTCAGCGGCCGCCCGGGAGCTAAGAGCTCCTTTTGACCGACGATATCGTCAAGGCTTTCGGGGCGCAGTCGATCTGCAAGGGGAGTGTTCATGATTTCCTCCGGAAAAACAGTGAATAATGAAAACTGAAAAATGAATAATGGCGGTCACTCGCTGCGCTCGAACAATAATATTCGGGTGCGGGTGTCCCGCCATATATTATTCATTTTTAAGTCTTA
Source organism: Ruminococcus sp. (assembly GCA_017403985.1). GTDB lineage: Bacteria > Bacillota > Clostridia > Oscillospirales > Acutalibacteraceae > Ruminococcoides. Next base: position 72,715 of record JAFRDE010000018.1, read on the forward strand.
AGTTTTCAGTTTTCAGTAATTATTTCTCGAAATATTATTCGTACAGCGGGTACTTCTCGCACAGCGCCGCTACCTTGGCGTTCACGGCGTCTTTATTGCCCTCGAAGTCCTTGATCACGAGGCTGATGCACTCGGCGATCACGTCCATATCCTCTTCTTTGAGACCGCGGGTCGTCACGGCGGCGGTACCGATACGGATACCGGAGGTGACGAACGGAGAGAGCGGCTCACCGGGGATGGTGTTCTTATTGACGGTGATATGCACTTCGTCGAGGTTATGCTCCAGCTCCTTGCCGGTCACGCCGTCCTCGCGCAGATCCATCAGCATGACATGGTTGTCGGTGCCACCGGATACGAGCTTATGACCGCGCTTGACCAGTCCGTCGGCGAGCGCCTTGCAGTTCTTGACGATCTGCTCGGCATACGCCTTGAACTCGGGCTGCATCGCCTCTTTGAAGCATACCGCCTTCGCAGCAATGATGTGCATCAGAGGACCGCCCTGCATACCGGGGAAGCACGCCTTGTCGATCGCCTTGGCGTACTCCTCCTTGCAGAGGATCATGCCGCCGCGGGGTCCGCGGAGAGTCTTATGGGTGGTGGTGGTGACAAAGTGAGCATAGGGAACCGGGCTGGGATGAACGCCGCCCGCTACAAGACCGGCAATATGAGCCATATCGACCATCAGATAAGCGCCGACAGCATCGGCGATCTCTCTGAACTTGGCAAAATCGATCTCTCTGGGATATGCGGAAGCGCCGCAGACGATCATCTTCGGCTTGCATTCCTGAGCCAGTTCCATGACTTTATCGTAATCGATGCGGTGGGTCTCGGGATCAACGCCGTAGCTGACGACGTTGAAGTACTTGCCGCTGATGTTGACGGGCGAGCCGTGGGTCAGGTGACCGCCCTCGGAAAGATTCATGCCCATGATGGTATCGCCGGGCTGAAGCATCGCGAAGTAGACGATCTGGTTCGCCTGAGAGCCGGAATGAGGCTGAACGTTGGCGTGCTCCGCACCGAACAGCTCGCATGCACGCTTGCGGGCGATATCCTCGGCGATATCCACGGCAAAGCAGCCGCCGTAGTAACGCTTATTGGGATAACCCTCGGCATATTTGTTGGTGAGCACGGAGCCCATCGCCGCCATGACAGCGGGAGAAACAATGTTCTCGCTCGCGATCAGCTCGAGATTCTGACGCTGACGGGTCAGCTCCTTGTCCATCGCTTCGCCGATCTCTTCATCATAATTCTTGACAAATCCGATCGAATCCATTAAGTCCTTGTACATATTATACCTCCAAAAATATCTCAAATAAAAATCTATATGTAATCTTTCCGTAGGGACGACCATCGGTCGTCCGCCGACAGAAACGCTTTTTTCCTATCTGAGGCTCATTCTGTCCGCAATGTCCGTCATTCTCGGACGAGCAATGCTCGTCCCTACAATGAGCCCTGCGATCATCTGCCTTTAATCTCCCTGATCAGGTTCTGAAGATCATCCAATGTCGTCATCGAAAACGCCATGTTCCTCAGCTTGGCGGCGTTTTTAACGCCCTTGATGTAATACGCGGTGTGCTTGCGCGCCTCGCGCATACCGATGTTTTCGCCTTTATATTTCACCACGGCTTGGATATGCCGCAGGAGAATATCACATTTTTCGTCTAAGGTCGGCGGGCCGAGAATAATTCCTTTATCGAAATATTCATTAATCTCACGGAACACCCACGGATTACCGAGGGCGCCGCGTCCGACCATGATATAATCGCAACCGGTGTATTCGTATAGATACTGCGCTGATTTCGCGTCACATACGTCGCCGTTACCGATGACCGGGATCGTCAAAGCCTGTTTGACGGCGCGGATGATATCGTAGTTCACCGGCGGAGCGTAGAACTGTTCTTTTGTCCTGCCGTGAACGGTCACCGCCTGAGCGCCGTTTTGCTCGGCGATAGCCGCTACCTCGACCGCGTTGATGTGGTCTTTATCGAAGCCGGAGCGTATCTTCACCGTCACGGGGATATCCACCGCGCGGCTGACAGCCTGTACGATCCTGCCGCACAGGTCGGGATCGCGCATCAGCGCCGCTCCCGAACCGCTGCCCGCGATCTTGGGGGCGGGACAGCCCATGTTGATATCGATGACCTCGGGGCGGTATTGCAGGGCAAACCGTGCCGCGTCAGCCATCGTATCCGGTTCTGTGCCGAAGATCTGTACCGCGCAGGGGCGTTCGGCTTCGGATATCTCCATCAGCTCGGCGCTTTTTTTGGAGTGGTAGGCGATACCCTTGGAGCTGACCATTTCGCTCACGCAGTAGCCCGCGCCGAAATCCATGCACAGCTCGCGCATCGCTCGGTCGGCGACGCCTGCCATCGGCGCCAAGGCGGCATAGCCGCTCAGCTTGATATTGCCGATCTGCATACTAAGCTCCGCGGCGGCGGGTACGCTTGCTGACCAGCACGCCGACGACGACCGCAATGCCCAGTGCAACGCACAGCCACATCACGATACCGGAGAACAGAGACGCGTCGGATACCGCTACCGTGGGCATCGGTACCGCGGTCGCCTCGACCACCTGCTGTGACGATACCTCGGGCAGCTCGCCGAGATGCTCGGGCTCCACATAGGAGGAAACCGCGTCCTCGTCGTAGCTGTAGATATAATCGTACCACTCGTTTTCCTGAGGCTCGGGTACCTGAGGCTGCTCGGGTGTAACCTGCGGATCTTCCGGTTGTTCCTGAGGAGTCTCGGGCTGCTCGGGCTGATTCTGCGGTTCCTGCTGAGGCGTTTCGACCTGTTCCTCCTGAACCTGCTCCTGTGCAGGCTCGGCGAAAACGGTCACTGCACCCACAGAAAAAAGGATACAGAGAGCAACCAACAAAGATGTGATGTATAAAAAAAGTCGTTGTTGTTTCATAATAACCTCAATAGATGGCTGTCGGATTCTGTTTTGAATCACTTCAACTTGCCACCGGTCACTTGTCACTAACCACTATTCCATCGTGTCATATTATAGCAAAGCCCCGGGCTTTTTGCAAGACCGGGGCGATGAATTCGACATTATAACTAATCCCTGACAGTATCGGATGACTTTTTCTTTTGACTATGAATAAGTATAATTCTATGGACGCAATAAATCTGCCAGCGCAGTTCCTAAGTACTCGCCGCTTCGGACGGCTTCCTCCACGGTATTCACCTCGGTGCCTACCTCGATCAGCAGCGATCCGTTGTTGAAATTCATGTTGTAGGTATACTCGCCGAAGTTCAGCGGGCGGGTCATATCGGGGTAGAGATCCTCGCATTTCTTTTGCAGCTGCATCGCAAAGATCAGGTTCTCGTCCCAAAAGTCGAAGCCGCCGTCGCTGTCGCAGCCCGCCATAATCATGATCTGTGCCGCTTTTTCGCCGTCATGCTCAAAGGTCGGCTTATACTTGACGCCCTCGTCGGTCGTCATCGAGTCGCGGTGAAGGTCGATCGTCACCTTGATGGACGGGTACTTTTCCTTATACGCGCAGATGGTCTCCCACGAGCGGGCATAGGAGCCCTCATAGGAGGGATAATCATGGAGCGTCGTATCGTGCACGGCGCCGATCCCGTGCGCTTTGAGCGTTTCGACGATCTTCTCCCCTACCGCCGAGACGCCCAGATCGCCGTCGGTCGAGCGAGGATAATAATCGCTGTAATATTCGCCGGTATCCTCGATCAGATACCGCTCGCAGGCATGGGTGTGATACACCAGCACCTGCACCTCGTGATTGTTGTCAAGGGTAAAGGGCAATTCTGCAGACAGCAGGGACTCCACGTCCAAATCGACGTCCGTCGTATTGCGGATCATGAAATTGTCATAAGTCATGTTGCCGTTGGTGATCTTGAGCGCTTTGACGGGTAAGGCGTCGCCCTCGTGCGTGTTATCCTGCGGCTTTTCCGCGGTTTCCGCGGGCGCGGTCGGGGTCTCGGCAAGCGGGCGCGCAGGTTCCTTTACAACCGCTTCGGTCGCTTCCGTCTGCTCCGCCCGATCGGCGCTGCCGTTGACAAAGCTCAGCTTTCCCGAAAGCAGCGCCGCCTCATCCGCGAGCGCCAAGCAGGAGGACGCGCGATAGACCGCCATACTCAGGCACACCGCCATCATCAGCGTCAGCACACCGACCGCCGCCGCTGTTTTCCAATGCTTCTTCATTCTCTCACCTTTTGCACATATTGGTAAAGAATATGCAAACAAGTGAAAAGATATAACCGGAACTGTTAAAGCAGATTCAGCAGGTCTTCCGTATCTATTTCCGTCTGAAGCGCCATGTTGACGGCAAGAGAGATCAGATGAGCGGCGCGGTCGATCAGAAGATCGACCTCCTTCGGGGTGACCACCATGCTCCTGCCCTGCGGCGAAACAGCGTCGCAAAGCGTCATCCCCTCTTTTTCGTCGCTGATATCCAGCAGATCGAACGCGAGGGTCAGCGCGTCCACTACCGTCGGCACACCGATCGCGATCACGGGAACGCCCATCGTATCCGCGTCGATCCGCACTCTGCGGTTCCCCACGCCCGCTCCGGGCGCGATACCGGTGTCGGAGATCTGGACGGTACAGCCGAGGCGCTCCAGCCGACGCGACGCGAGCGCGTCCATCGCGATCACCGCCGAGGGACGGATGTTCCTGATGATCCCCCGCAGCAGCTCGCCGGTCTCGATGCCGGTCTGTCCGGTGACGCCGGTGTTCACTACCGCAACCGCCCGGAGCTGATTCAATCCCGTGGAGCGAGCGATCTCGCCGGGGATGTGGCGCGTCGCCAGCACCTTGGAAGCCGCCTTCGGTCCCAGCGCGTCGGGCGTGATCTCAATATTTCCCAAGCCCGCCACCAGCACCAGTCCGTTGACGGGCAGCAGTCGGCGTATCTCCTCGGACAGTGCTTTGACACGCCTGTCCGTGTCGCGGATATTATCCGTCAGCGGCGGCAACCCTACGGTGATATAGGTGCCGACCGGCTTCTTCAGCAGCTGACCGGCGCGCGGCGTCCGGATGTGCAGCCGCTCGATCGGCAAGCCTTCTATCTCCTCCTCGCAGTAATCCACGCCTTTGACGTCTTCTCCCAAAAGCTCGCGTTCCTCGACCGCGAGATCGGTCCTGCGTTCCATTTCCTTTCCCCTCTTCGCTTTTTCCGTTATTATGTGCGCCAATAATGTTTACATTCGGATAAAAATATGTTAACATATGAAAAAGTTGAATGTGATATGGTATTCTTAGATTGATATCATCATTGGGAGGTCAATGTGATCAGAAAATGTTTAGCCGCGGCACTGTCCTGCGTGATAATGCTGTCCGTGTCGTTATCGCCGGGCGCCGCCGAGATAGAAGACGCCGCGACCGGCGCGAATACACAAGCCGCGATCGTCGCCGCGGATTATGCCGAGGTCGGCGGCACGCTGGAACCGGAAGAAACACTGCCTTCCGCCTACAGCTCTGCGGACGAAGGCTTCACTACACCCGTGCGCTCACAAAAATACAATACCTGCTGGGTATACAGCTCCACCGCCTCGATGGAGTCCCTGATGCTCAAAATCCGTTATCCCTCTCAGCATCTGTCCACCATGCACATGAACTACTGGGGCTGCACGCTGGAAAACGGCAACGGCTGGCAGAGAGCTTATACCGCCGCGGGTTATCCTTATATCGCGCTGGGATATCTGACCTCCTTCGGCTGTATCCCGGATAACGTATTCGATGAGAACAAAACCACCGCTGATTATGCCGCGATGAAGGATACGATCTATCCCTATCAAGCGGCGGATTCCGTCATCTACCTCAACGGCAGCGATCGCGACACCATCAAAACCGCCATACAAACATACGGCGGCGTGGTCGGCAACTTCCATTACGATGCCGCGACGTTGAACATGGCAACCTCCGCATACTATTACGATACGCCGGGGCTGACCACCGCTCAGCTGAACGGACACGCCATCGAGATCGTCGGCTGGGACGACAATTATGCAGTGAACAACTTTGTCGAAGGGCATCAACCGTCCGCTGCCGGCGCGTGGCTGTGCAAAAACAGCTGGGGAACCTCTTGGGGGCGCGACGGATATTTCCGGATCTCCTATGAGGATCTTTACCTGTTCGATACCCGTTTCGGTCCGAGCTACGCCATCATGAGCAGCACGCCGATGACGGCGAACAGCATGATCCGCCAGAACGAAAACTTCGGCTCAACGTATGAGTTCAACTACATACAGAAGCTGCGTCCCAACATGAAGAAGATGACCTACGCCAATGTATTCGACTTCTCGGACGGTTACGATCATATTGACAAGGTGGTATTCGAATCCACCTCAGAGGGCTCCTCATACACCGTCTATTATATCCCCGTCGACAGCGACGGCGCTCCCGTGACCGATACGAGCCGATGGATGCTGCTCGCGCAGGGAGTCATCGATCATCAGGGATATATCAGCGCAAACACCTATGGCTTTACCCCTTCCGATCAAAAAGGCTCGATCGGCATACAGATCGAGAAAAACAACACGAACACCTCCGATATCACGATCGGCTCCGACGAATGGCTGACGGTGGGCAGCAGGTATCTGTTCAAGCCGGATTCCACCTACGGTCAAAGCTATCTGATCGGCTATAAGACAGAGGCGATGGACGTCATGGACTTCTACAAGAACAGTCTGGAGGACGAGATCGGCGGCACCTTTGTCATCAAGGCGTACTGTTCCAACGATGACAAGGAAGGCGACGTCGACCGCGACGGCGATTTTACGATCTTGGACGTCACGCTCGCTCAGCGGTATTTAGCGAACCTCATGCCGCTTGACGACGAACAGCTGCGGTTCGCGGATTTCGACAACAACAGTCATTTTGACAGCATCGACGTCACACTCATGCAGCGCCGACTCGCACATCTTTAATCATCAGAAAATCACGCATCCCGGAACAGCTCATCGAGCCGCTCCGGGATGTTTTTATCATATCAACGATTCGGATAGATGTACCCCTGAAAGATCCAGTTCGCCCGCCCTGCCGACGGATCGTCCGCGGGAACGGTATCCATGTAGAATTCTTCGCCGCTGTAGGCGGAGTTGGACAGCAGCACCGTGTCGTCCTCAACGTCCTCCACCACCGCGACGTGACCGGGTCCGCCGTCGGCATACGCCCAGCAGGCGATCGCGCCCTGCTCGGGTTCGTCGCCGTAATCATAGATATGATTCTCGGCGTTGTAATCGTACCATGTACACGCGTCATACGGCGAGAGTTCGGGCTTCTCTCCGCTGATCTCGTACGCTCTCCCCCACGCGTAGCAGGTGCAGTTCGGCATCCCGTAATCGGACGCGTAAAAGATGTTGTCCGACGAATAATAGCACGGATCGTTCTTATCCGGTGCGGAAAGCCGCGGCGTATATTCGTCATGTTCCTGCAAATGCTCCTCGACTTCCGCGAGCGTCGGCAAAGGCTGTGTCGGTTCGGTCGCCGGTACCTGAGTCGGTTCCGCGACACTCTCTGACGCGGGCGGTATCGGCGAAGGAGCAGGCTCCTCATACATTGCGGCGGAGATCGCCGTGATCGTGCATGCCAGCAGCAGAAACACCAATACAAACGATACGGCTCTGTACATTTCATCACTTCCCATGCTTTTTACATGATATGAAAACGATAAAACGCATATGACAAAAGCTCCTCCGGACAATGCTGTTAGTTAAGAAAATGTATCTCGCTGACGCTCGGTCAATTGATACAATTCCTCAGTCGCCAACGGGCGACAGCTCCTTTTCCCAAAAGGAGCCTTCTTAACTTAATGACATTGTCATTTTCGGAGGAGCTTTTAATATATGATCTTACATGACATAAAACAGGATCGCGAAAAATTGCAGCAGACTGCCGATGATCACGAACACATGGAAGACAGAATGGAAATAGCGCTTCTTCTTCCCGATGCCGTACAGCACCGCGCCGACGGTATACGCGATACCGCCCGCGAGCAAAAGCATAAAGCCGGGCAGGGTCATCGCCTCGATCGTCAGCTTCAGCACCGCGATCACACACCAGCCCATGCCGATATAGCAGACCATCGAGACCTTTTCAAAGCGTTTGAGATCGATCGCGTTCAGCGTGACCGCGATCGCGGTCAGCGCCCATTCCACGCCGAAGATCGACCATGCCAGCGCCGGGTTCAGCGGACGGATCGCCGCCAGCAGGATCGGCGTATAGGTGCCTGCGATCAGAAAATAGATATCGCAGTGATCGATCACGCGCATCACGCGCTTAGCGTTGCCGACCGGCAGTCCGTGATATACGCTCGACACCGTGAACATGATCAGCAGGGTCGCACCGTAGATCGCGCCGGATACGACCGCCCACGGATTATGGTGCATCGCCGCCGTCACGATCAGAAGCGGGATCGCCGCGATCGCGAATGCCGCGCCGATGATATGGGTGATCATGTTGGTGATCTCCTCGCCGCGGGTATAATCCGGCAGCTGGGTCTTAAACTTTCTTCTTTCGGCTTTCAGGTCGCCGGAAAGCGCTCTTGCGTCGTTCATTGAGAATCCTCTCTCTCGTCGCTGCTGGTAAAGAAGAGCGCGACGGTACCGGTGCCGGTATGGCAGCCGATGGTGGTACCGATATCAAAGATCGGGACCTCCTTGACGTTCTTAAAGCGCTTGAGCACCTGATCGCGCACGGACTCGGCGTCCTCCATACAGTCGGACTGAGAGATATAGCATAAGCCGCTGTAGTTTTTACCGTCCTCGGCATGCTGTTCCATCTTGTCGACCAGCGCGGTCAGTACCTTTTTCTTGGTGCGGATCTTGGCGATAGGCTTGAGCTTGCCTTCGGGGCTGACGCACAGCAGCGGGCAGATCTCAAAGATGCCGCCGAGAACGCCGCTGACCTTGGACACTCTGCCGCCTTTGATGTAATAGGTCAGGTCGGTGGAACAGAACCAGTGCTGTACCGACTTGCAGTTATCCTGCGCCCACTGGTACAGGCTGTCGATATCCATTCCCTCGTCGCGCTTCTGCGACAGCATGGTGACAAAAACGCCTACGCCCGAAGAAGCGCACAGCGAATCCACGATATGGATCTTGCGGTTGGGGAACTCCGCCAGCAGCATCTTCGCCGCGGCGTTCGCGCTCTGGACGGTGTTGGAGATACCGGAGGACAGGCAGACATGCAGGATGTCAAAGCCGTCGAGCAGCATCTCGCGGAAATAATCGACATACTCGCCGACGGACACCTGTGAGGTGGATGTATCCGCGCCATCGCGGATATAGCCGTAGAACTCCTTGGCGCTCATTGACGTATACAGGTCGTCGGTATAGGACTTACCGTTCACAACGAAATGGAAGCCGATACAGCGGACGTCGATCTTCTCCATCATCTCTTTCGTCATGTCTACGGTAGTACAGGTACTGATGATATAGCTCATTTCAAACACTCCTTTTTAGTGACCAGTGACCAGTGGCAAGTGACCGGTGGCAAGTAGCAAGTAACCGGTGACAAATGACCGGCGGCAAGTGACCGGTTATGATAGGTCTCATACCCCCGCCCGTGCAAAATGGATAAACTGTCCGGCGGGTGCTTTGGCGCTTGCACCGGGGATGTTCATTACGATAAGTGCTTATTGGATTTTGATCGTTTTCAGCAACCGTAAAACACTCACGTTTTCACATATATCATTTTATCACGCCGCTGTCAAATTGCAATCTATTCTCTCAGCTTTGCGGTCTACTGTTCCCCGCCGCCGTTCTACGCGCAAAAAGAAAGGAGTAGAGCGCCGAACGACGACTCTACTCTCAGTAGAAGTTCAGTTATTTACTGCGTTTTCCGCCTTAGGTCTTTTCCTGATAGAGAACGCAAAGATGATGATGATCTGTGCGGGAATACCCAGCAGGAACAGCTGCCACCAGTTATATTGGATCGCGGTCAGGTAGATCGAGCAGATGATGCCCCACACGAGTCCCGATACGATGTACAGGTTCCACCGGCGATCGCCCCATACGGAGTTGAGCACCAGCAGCGTGATCAGCGACACCGGGATCGCGTAGATGAACACGAGCCAGTTAAAAATACCGCACAGCCACAGCACCACGAACAAAAGCACCGCAAGCGCCCAGATACCCGCGAGCACTGTCAGCGTGATAAAGCGGCGGCTGTATCGGCGGGTCTTCTTCTGCGGCTGTACCTCTTCATCGGGATCATGCGGCGTGATGATATAGTCGACGGTCACACCCGCCATATCCGCGAGCTTTTTCAATACAAAAACATCCGGCACCGACTCGCCTCTCTCCCACTTCGAGATACTCTTGTCGGAATAGTTGAGCTTTTCGCCGAGCTGTGCCTGGGTCAGATCCATCGAGGTCCGCAGCTTGATGATATTTTCCGCTGTGACTTTCTTGAAATCATCCATTAATATCTATCTCCAAAATAAGTAAACATTCTTCAGATACGCTGATTAGTATAACACAGACCGAAAAAGAAATCAAGCCCGCGGACACAACCACGGGCTTTAGTATTTGTTATTTTCTTTTAAAGAACTTTAGCAAGGAAGTTTTGGAGTCGGTCGCTCTGCGGGTTGTCGAAGATCTCTTCGGGCGTGCCCTCTTCGACGATCTTGCCGCTGTCCATGAAAACGACGCGGGAGCCGACCTCGCGGGCGAAGCCCATCTCATGGGTGACGACCACCATCGTCATACCGGCTTTCGCCAGATCCTTCATGACCTCGAGCACCTCGCCGACCATCTCGGGATCGAGCGCGGAGGTAGGCTCGTCAAAGAGCATGACGTCGGGCTTCATGCACAGCGCGCGTACGATAGCGATACGCTGCTTCTGTCCGCCGGAGAGCTGGGAGGGATAGGCGTCCGCTCTGTCAGACAGTCCGACGCGCTCGAGCAGCTCGCGCGCGGTGGCTTCCGCCTCCGCCTTTGACTGCTTCAGCAGCTTCTGCGGTCCGATGGTCATATTCTTCAGTACCGTCATATGCGGGAAGAGGTTGAAGTGCTGGAACACCATGCCCATCTTCTGGCGGTGCTTATTGATGTTGACATGAGGCGCGTTGATATCGACGCCCTCAAAGAGGATCTCGCCGGAGGTAGGCAGCTCGAGCAGGTTCAGCGAACGCAGGAAGGTCGACTTGCCCGATCCCGAGGGACCGACGATGACGATGACCTCGCCGCGGCGTATCTCCATGCTCACGCCGTCCAGCGCGTGGATGGTACCTTCGCGGAAATGCTTTTTCAGGTCGTTGACCTTGATGATAACATTATCGCTCACTCTTACGCAGCCTCCTCTCTATAATGCCGACGATCCACGTCAGCAGCATAACGATCGCCAGATAGATCAGCGCTACGGCGATCAGGGGCATGAACGCCGAGAAGGTCGCGCCGCGGATGGCGTTACCGGCACGGGTCAGGTCCACAACGCCGACATAGCCCGCGACAGAGGTCTCCTTGAGCAGGACGATGACCTCGTTGAGCAGGGTGGGCAGGACGTTTTTCAGCACCTGCGGGATGATGATATAGATCATCGTCTTCACATAGTTGAAGCCGATAGAACGTCCGGCTTCGAACTGTCCCTTGTCGATCGCCATGATGCCGCCGCGCAGGATCTCAGCCACATACGCGCCGGAGTTGATACCGAACGCGAGCGTCGCGATCAGGATATCGTTGGTGGACGAAGCGAAGATGATGAAGTAGATGATCAAGAGCTGTACGACAACGGGCGTTCCGCGGATGATCGTCAGATATATCTTGCAGATCCCGTTGAAGAACCCCAGTATATAGTAACCGACGCTCTTGTTGTGCTTCATATTCTCTTTGTTGTTGTCGTAGGTGGAACGGACGGCAGCGACGATGACGCCGATCGCGATACCCAGCAGCGCCGCAAAGAACGTGATGCGCAGGGTGTTCCACAGACCGCCGAGCAGCGACTTCCAGCGATCCTTATCAATAAAGTTCAGCTTGAACTGCGCCACGATATCGTCGATCCACGAGCCGCCTTCCGAAGCGGTCGTTTCCGCGGCTCCCGCCGCCATGCACAAGCAGGCGAAGGTACCGAACAGCAGAACCGCGCAGACGATAAACGCGATGATTCTTTTCTTTTTCATAAACAAACCCATTCTAATCCAAATATGCAGAAACAGGGCGGAAAAGCTCCGCCCTGAGTCGGTTGATCATTCAAATAATTATTCAGCGGTGATGTACTTGTCGACGATTCCCTTAACGGTACCGTCCTCGATGAGTACCTTCAGAGCGCCGTTGACCTTATCTTTGAGCTCGGTGTTATCCTTAGCGAAGCAGATCGCGTAATCCTCTACGACATACTCGGTGTCGAGGATCTTCAGACCTTCGTTAGCCGCTACATAAGACTTCGCGGGCTCGTTGTCGATGACAACAGCGTCGACCTTACCGGCTACAAGAGCGGCAACAGCGTCGTTACCGGTCTGGAACTGGGTCACGCGCTCAGCGGCAGCATCGCCGAGATCGTCGGAGATGTAGATGTCGCCGGTGGTGGAGAGCTGTACGCCAACCTTGTAGGTAGCGCCCTCAGCGAGGATGTCGTCTACGGAAGCGATGGGGCTGTTCTCGGGAACGATAACGCTCTGGATACCGGTAGCATAGCTGTCGGAGAAGTCGACGGACTCTTTTCTCTCATCGGTAACGGTCATACCCGCCATACCCATGTCATACTTGCCGGTCTGTACGCCGGTGATGATGGAATCGAACTCGATGTCGACGATCTTGAGCTCCATACCGAGCTTATCGGCGATCGCCTGAGCAACCTCCGCGTCAATACCGACAATCTTTTCACCCTCGTAGTACTCATAGGGCGGGAAGTAAGCGTTGGTAGCCATGGTCAGAGTGGTCTTCGCGCTGTCAGCGGTAGCGTCGGTAGTCTGAGTACCGCCGCAGGCAGCCAGCACAGCGCCGACCATCAGCAGAGCCAGCATCAAAGCAATAATCTTTTTCATTTTCATTACCTCTTTCATTGATTTTTATAGATTTTTTAAATCGCTCGCCTACTACTATACAACAAATGCTCAAAATAGGCAAGTAAAATTGCATATTTATTCTAAATTCATAGGATTAAACAATTGACATATTTTATCAAGCGCCGTTTATGGACATTTTTATCGTATCATCAAACGCGTTATGCAAATATGCATGATTATATGCATCAGAACGACGTCAGGAACGCCTGCAGGCGCTCGCTCTTCGGATGCTCGAGGATCTCGGGCGTACCGTGCTCCGCGATCACTCCGCCGTCCATGAAGATGATCTTGTCGGACACGTCGTGAGCGAACGTCATCTCATGGGTGACGATGATCATCGTCATCTTTTTATCGGCGAGCGAACGGATGACCTTGAGTACCTCGCCGGTCAGCTCGGGATCGAGCGCGGAGGTCGGCTCGTCAAAGCACAGGATATTCGGCTTCATCGCCAACGCGCGGGCGATCGCCACACGCTGCTGCTGACCGCCGGAGAGCTCGCAGGGGTAGCTGTTGATCTTATCCTGCAGCCCGACGCTTCCGATCAGCCCGCGGGCATATTTTTCGATATCTTCCCTGGTGCCTTTTTTCAGCAGACGCGGCGCGAGGGTCACGTTATCCAGCACGCTGTACTGCGGGAACAGGTTGAAATTCTGGAACACCAGACCGAAGTGCAGGCGCTTTTGCCGCAGCTCCGCCTCGGAGGGATGCTTGTTGACAGATGCGTCAAAGATCGTCTCACCGTTGACGATGATCTGACCCTCGTCGGCAAACTCGAGCGAGTTCAGACAGCGCAGCAGGGTCGTCTTACCCGAACCGGAGGAACCGATGATCGACAGCACCTCGCCCTTTTCAAGGGTAAAGTCGATACCTCGGAGTACATGGTTTCTGCCGAAGCTTTTACAGATATTTTTAACTTCCAATACCGTCATAATGCCGCCTCCTTACGCCTTGAAATAGCTCAGCTTCTTCTCGACCCAGCCGAACAGCAGGGTGAGGATGCCGGAGAACGCAAGATAGTATACGCCGGTAAAGAACAGCGGCCAGATGGCGCCGGAGATACCTTCGCTGCCCTTCATGAACGCCTGTCCCGCCCAGATGATCTCCTGCAGTGCGATGATGCGCGCCAGAGAGGTATCCTTGACGAGGGTGATGATCTCGTTGGACATCGGGGGAACGATGCGCTTGATCATCTGCAGCAGGGTGATCTTGAAGAAGATCTGGCTTTTGGACAGACCGAGCACCATGCCCGCCTCCTGCTGACCGTGCGGTACGCCTTGGATACCGCCGCGGTAGATCTCGGAGAAATAGCAGGCGTAATTGATGATGAACGCGATCGACGACGCGATAAAGCGTCCGCTCTCGCCGCCGCCCCAAAGCTGCTGCCCGAATACCAGACCGGGGAAATAGAAGATGATCAGCAGCTGGAGCATCAGCGGCGTACCGCGGATGATCCATACAAGGAACTTCACCACCGCCGAAAGCGGCTTGAACTTGCTCATGGAGCCGAAGGAGATGATCAGACCCAGCGGCAAAGCGCCGAGCAGGGTAACGCCGAACAGCTTGAGCGTTTGCAGAAAGCCGAGATTCAGCGCCTTAAATACAATAGGAAACTGTTCAAAAAAACTGTCCATAAAAACCTCTCGAATCATACTATAGCAGGGCTATGTCATAAACACAAAGCGCCTTTGTACTTATGACATAATCCGAAAATCTCTGTAATCCGCCAAAAGACAGAGAGCTTAAGAGCTCTCTGTCTTTTGAAGAAAAATCTGTAAATGGATTATTTGATAAGGGCAGCCTCAACCTTATAGGTCTTAGCGGTCTCTTCCATCGAGCCGTCAGCCTTAGCGGCAGCGAAGAAATCGTTGCACTTCGCGGTCAGGTCGGAACCCTTGCGGAAGCCTACGCCGTACTCCTCAGCGTTCAGAGAAGCGGTATAGGTGAGCTGCTCGTAACCGGTGCCCTCGCCTACCATAGCGGCAGCCATCAGAGAGTCGATGATCGCAGCGTCGCAGGTGCCGGAAGCGACTTCCATCAGCGCGGTAGCCTGATCCTTGACCTCGGTGAACTTGAAGCCGTAAGCCTCAGCCTGTTCCTGACCGGCGGAACCGCTCTCAACAGCAAAGCTCAGTTCCTTGCACGCGTCAGCGTCGGCATACTGATCGGCAACGTCCTTGTTGACAACAACAACCTGAGCGTTGTTCAGATAAGCGTCGGAGCAGGACATAGCGGAAGTAACTTCCTCAGTCAGGGTCATACCGTTCCATACGCAGTCGATGTTGCCGCCGTCGAGCTCCATGATCTTGTTATCCCAGTCGATCTCAACGAACTCGACCTCTACGCCGAGGCTCTTCGCAAAGGCGGTAGCCATATCAGCGTCAAAGCCGATCCATTTGCCGTCTTCTTTGTAATCCATCGGCGCAAAATCGGTGATACCGACAACCAGCTTACCGGCAGCCTTAACAGCGTCGACGTCAGCTACGGTTGCCGCGGAATCTGCGGTAGCAGTATTGTCATTGTTCGCAGCGGTGGTCTCGGTGGTGTCGGCATTGCCGCAGGCAGCCAGAACAGCGCCTACCATCAGCAGAGCCAGCATCAAAGCAATAATCTTTTTCATCATTATCCTCCAATAAAATATAGTTACCGTCCGGTTTCAGACAGTACAACGTTATTTATTTTATCGTATTAGTGCGTTAAAATCAATATCTATATTGCACAAAGAAAGCCCGGTACTTTTGTAGGGAATGTGATAATTCTCCGCGTTTTTACGACCGCAAAGGTATCACAGCGACAAATCGGCAGACCTCACAATGACCGGACAAAAGAAAAAGCGGCAGCCGAAAGGCTGCCGCCGGATACACTCAGTGATTATTCTTTGATCTTCTTAACCGCAAACGCACCTGCGCCGAGCGCCAGGATCGCTAAGCCGAGGATGATCAGCATCGGATCGCCGGTCTTCGGCGAAGTCTGGCTGTCATTGGGCTTCTCGGTAGGCTTCTGATCGGGGGTCGCGCCGGCAAACTGTGCAACAGCTTTGATATCGGATTTGGGCTTGATAACAATAACGGAATCGGTCAAAGAACCGGATACGATATCATAATCACCGTCAATGATCCACTTCTCAAAAGAGCCGTCGCCCTTCTTTACCGCAGTAAGGGTAACATTGCCGTCCTCGTCGGGATCGCTGATCTTGACCTTATCTTTATCGCCGGAGGCAGTACCTAAGGAGCCGTCCGCGGGCTTGTAACTGACGCCGATATCATAAAAGTCCTTACCGACAGGGCTGCTCTTCGCAGCAACGGTAGCCGCCAGCGCAAAAATCATGACAAGAGCCAATACGACAGAAATCATTCTTTTCATAGTTATCATCTCCAAAACATAGACTAACTCAATGATAGGTATATCATACCATTGATCCGACGTATTTGTCAATAGAAACAAAAAAATAATTACACCATTTTTTACATAATCGTAACTCTTCTTTGTCAATTATCGACAAAAGACAAGGCGGTATATCGTACAAAGTGCACGACATACCGCTTTTATCGTTAATCAGATAACGTTATCTGGAGCCAATCGATCTTTCTGCCGAATTTTCCGGCGTATCCGTCCTGACCGGACGCGGTCTCATCGTCATACTGCCAGTCAAAATAATAGTTGCCGATGGGAGCGACACGATATTTTGCTTTGAGCCAGCCGTACTTTTTCGCGACCGAAGCGGGGGTATCGTAATAGATCTCAACCGCGTCGATCGGCTCATGATCGCCCGCGTAACCGTTTTCAGCGTCCGAAATATCACAGCCGGTCACATACGGCAGCCATCCGCCGCCCTTGACATGCACACGGTATCTGACGGAGCCCTCGGACACCTTCACGGCGACGTCGGTGATCGCCTCGCCGGTGACGCCGGCATAATCCTTCAGGTCCGTAACGTACGGCAGCCATCTGCCGCCGGAACGCACGCGGTAGCATACCTCGGGATAGCCCGACGGCTCCGGAGAACCGCCGTATGCGGGTCTGCCGGCGCAGGATACCACGGAGAGTGAGCGCACACGACGCATGACTTCTCCATTGGAGGAGGAGCCGGTGTTGCCCTCGATGGTCGTGATCGTATTGTCGCCGTTGACGCTTTCGATGATGCCGACATGGTCGCTGACGTAGGTGCCGGGCACCAGCGTGGAGCGTTCGTTTGTCCAGTGGAAAAACACCACGTCGCCGCGCCTGAAGCCCGACATCACCAGCCTGCCGCGATCCTGAAACGCCTTCGCGGCATAGCCGCAGTTAGCGGTCTTGGTATACAGCAGAGAGGATGCATCCGCCTGATTGAACACCCACTGGACAAAGGTCTCGCACCAGTCGTATCCGCTGCCGGACACCACGGTGCCGTAGAACCATGTGTTATATTTGCACTTCTTGATATTGGTCGCCTTCGTACCGATCTGGGAACGGGCGATACTGATAATCTTATCCGCGCTTACTGCCATTCAATCGCCTTCCTTCACTTCCGGCAGACCGCCGACGCTCATCAGCAGCGACAGCACGGCGGCAAGAGCGGACGCGGACAGCACCTCGATCCAGCTCACCTGTGAGAACAGCGCCGCGGCGCCGATGGCAGCGGCGGCAGTCTGCGCAAAGGTTCTCAGCGCTCTCATAAGAGCCGCTTTGAACCATCGTTTCCATTGTTCTTTCTGCATTCAGTCTTCAGCCTCCTTTACATTTATATAGCCGCAAGGAGGCTTTCTACGTCGCCGATCATCGTATTGATCTCGGCTTTGGTATAAACGTCGTTTGCTTTTGCGACAGCGATACTGTCGCCGTTGAACTTCACATACAGGACGCCGCCGCTGAAAAAGAAGTTTCCGTCATCAACGTCGCCGATATCCTGAGCGCTCACTTCCGCGACAAGATCCATCTTGTCATACAGATCCGTATACGCGGCGAGATGCACCCAGCGGTCGTTTGCGGTGCAGTACAGCACCTCTCCCGACACGCCGATACCCATCTGACCCATAACACCGCTGCTGTTGGGCGTGACATTCGTCCTGTACGAATAGGGACGCAGCGCCGTCATCAAATCGCCTGCGTCGATATCCGACGTCAGCGGGATCTGCGCGATCCGGCGCGTATTCGGCACCTTATCGAACGTCTTCATATCCGCATAGCCTGTGGAGAAGGTATTGCAGTCCGTTGCTTTCGCGTCGACGTACCCCTTGATGACCCTGTTGCTGACGGCGTTATCGCTGCTGTCGCTCATGGCGCTGTCAGGGGCGATACCGCTGACATGATACGGTGTGCGGACATATTCGCCGCGTTCCACATCGTAGATACACCAGTAGCCGTCGCTGTCGACGTAGGGAGAGGTAGCGGTCACCGTCTGCAGCGCCTGTTGTATACTATTCATCATCTGCGAAGGTGTGACATACTCCATCTCGACGCCGCCGTCGTCGAGCTCCACCGCCGAACCGATGAGGAAAAAGTCCTTGGCGGTATGTCGGGTGACGTCGTCGCTGCCGATGATCTTTACCTGCGCCTGTACGATACCCGGCGCGTACAGATGCTCCTGAGCGATATTCCACGTCAGCACCGTATTGCCGCCTTCTGCTGCGGCGGAAAGCGGAACCGAGCGCACGGTATCGTCGTCAAAGCGAAGGCAAAGGGTATAGGAGCTGCTCGTGTCGACAGTATTCATCAGCACAAGCCGCTTTGATTCGATCGCGTTGTCGCCTGCGAATCCGACAAAACGATCGCTGTCCGGGATGATCAATTTCCCGTTTTGGATAGTAATCATATGATTCACCTCCACCTATGCCGAGATAACAAAAAAAGTTGCATAAAACTATGCAACTTCATGAAAAACCTTTCAATTATTCTTTTTACGTCATATGTTGTGAGTTAAGACAAGTCGTGCTATGATTATGATTATGATAAAGGTTTTTTTCAATATATGCACCCAAAGCATCACACCCGTTCGTTATATGGGTGATAGCTATTCTGCTGATATGCCATATCAGCATCACAAGGAGCATGGAAGTGGGTCGACAAATCGGTACCGAAAAGGCTGAAGCCGTCTTCCGCCAGTATGCGGACATGATCTACCGCATCGCTCTGCACAATCTCAAAAATCCCGCCGACGCGGACGATATCCTGCAGGAGGTCTGCCTCGTCCTCATCACCAAAAAGATCCCCGAGGACGAGGAACACCTGAAAAGATGGCTGATCCGCGTCACGATCAACAATTGCAGGGATCTGAGCCGCTCATACCGGCGGCGCAGATGGGAGAGCATCGATGATTACGGGCATCTTGAGGCTGAAAAGCCGCCTGAGATCATATCGGAATTGCAGAGCTTGCCGGAAAACTACAGAAATATCATTTATCTCTACTATTACGAGAAGTATACCGTCAGCGAAATCGCCGAAATTCTGCGAATGAATGTCAACACCGTCAAATCGGGACTGCGGCGCGCGAGAGATCAGCTCAAAAAATTGCTGACAGAAGCAGAATAACAAAAGGAGTCCGCTATGAAAACAAATATCTACACATTAGCGATCGGTCAAATACACGTATCCGAAAGCGCGATCGAAGCGGCTTTGGCGGCGGCGAAGCTGCGCGCTTCCAAAACGGCTTCATCACAGGCGAAGGTTCGCTATGCCGCCATCGCCGCGAGCGTTGTGCTGGCAGGGGCGGCAAGCGCCGCGTACTTCGGCAATATCATCAAATTCGAGCCGCCCGTCAGCCCCTCCCCTATCGTACCGACCGTCGCCGCGACACAGGCTGAACAGCCGACGGAAGCAAAGGCGGTACACGAAACCGTCGCCGCGACAGAAAAGCATATAAAAGCGACCGAAAAAGCACAACCAACAGAAAGTACAGAAGCACCGATCAGCTATTCTGAAACAAGCAACACAACTGAGACCTCCGTCCCCGACAAGCAAACGCCCGCACCCACCAACGCTCCCGTCGCGCCTACCGCCGCTCCTACGCAGTCCGCTGCCGATCAGCCCGCGACAGAGGCGGATCCTCTGCCCGAGATTGATTCCTCTCAGCTTTGCGCTGACGGCAAGCTGTTCATTGCGCTTGCTCCAACGGGGCTCTCTCAGATCGACGATCCCGAGGCGTTCTCTGACGATCATCTGTACTACATCGAAACCAAATTCGGCAGATATTACAAGATACAGCCGCCTAAGCTGGACCCGCCCATTCCGTTGTGGATCGATCAACCGAAATCGGATCAAATGGTCTATCTGTACAACTCCGACGGCGAGATCATCGGTCAGGCGCCGATATGGTGGTAAAGATCGAAAAATCTGTATAAAACAATTGCAAATATAAAGGAATGCTTTTATAATGAAAACAAACAGAAAAGAGGAGAATGAAATGAAAAGAGCACTATCGATCCTTTCCCTCATCATGGCGTTTTGTATCCTGCTGTCCTGTACGGTCACAAGCGCGTCAGCCGCGGAGGAACCTCAGCCGCCTTTTTATGTCCGTTATCAGTACGAAATGAGAGCGGCAGGTCTGCCGAAAACGATACAGGCACAGTTTGACTATGACCAAAACTTTTGCGAGGTCGCCTCCGATTATTATACAGAAAACTATCCTTCGTATGTCGGTACGGGATTTATTTTTCCCCCTGCCACCGAGGAATATGGAAATCTGTACGATGTGAGCTATACGGTGAACGATACGATCATTTCCTATACCTACACGCTCAAAAGCGGCAAAACGCTTGATGATTATATCGACGCAATTAACGCGATCCGCGAGAAAAACGGAGTTGCGCCTGTTGTTTCCCGCGAGGAAGTAACAAACACCTTCTTTCCTGTCTTTGATATCGTAATGAAGATCACCGACAACAGCTATGCCGCCTATCTTGCCAAGATCACCGATCACAAGATCATCCAAGTCATCGACACAGACGGCAAAGAGCTGCGTGAAAACGGCAGACAGGACGGCGAAATATACGTTCACTGTTATAATATCGGACTGCCCGACCCTGACGCTCCCGCTACTCCCGATGAAGCACAGAAGGACTACAAATACAGAGAGAAGCTGCTCAGCCAATACAGGCTATACGAAGAGCAGCTCACGGAATACGACGAGATCTATGAGCATAACGATGAAAACGGTGAGACCGACTGGGTGCTGATACAGGCAAATGCCGCTTCTGCGCATCCCGATATGGTAGGATGGACAAGTCCCGCGTACTTTGAATTCGGCAACCGCGTTCTGGATATCGAGGATCGATACGAGCCGTTCGCGTTCGGAATGGGCGTATACAGCGCAAAGCACGATAGCTTTTTCGACGTATCCGCACCTGAGCTGTATGAATTGGAAGACTTGGAAGACGTCTGGACAGAGCTTGGCGCGGGCAGGCTGATGGGCGACATGGACGACAACAACATTCTTGAATGTATTGACGCCGCCTTGCTCCAGCGATGTCAGGCAGGCTTGATTGACTTTCCGATCGAGGATCGAAACATCCCCTCCGATATGGTGGAAAATGCGATCGGTTATTACTCCGACTTCAATCAGGACGGCGAGAGGAACCTACTCGACGTGACCGCGATCCAGCGGTATCTGGCGAATCTGCAATACCGTCCCGCAGGCTGGACGCCTTATCCAAACCATACCTATCCTACCGAACCAAAGCCCACAGAACAACAGCCTACTGTACCTGAACCTACTCAACCTACGCCGACCCAGCCGGAGACAATACCGCCGACAGAGATCACTCCCACCGAGCCGGCTCCGACTCAGCCGACGCCGACCGAACCCGACAAGCTTGCAACGCCGCAGATCACCGGCTTCAAAAGCACCGCCGAGGGCGTGGAGATCCATATCGGCGCTGTAGAAGGCGCGGAAAAATACCGCGTCTATTATCGGAACAAAAACGGCAACTGGGTCAATATGGGTGAAACATCGACCGACATCTTTGTCGATACCGACGTCAAGACAGGTTCCTCCTATCGATACACCGTACGCTGTATCAAGGCTGACCTGAGCGATTTCACCTCCGACTTCAACACTGACGGATGGAGTTATACCTATTATCCGACGCCGAAGATCACCAAATGCGAGGCAGTCAAGGACGGCGTAGAGATCACATGGGCGCCTGTCAAGGGTGCGGAGAAGTATCGCGTCTACTACAAGGGCAGCAAGGGCTGGACGAAGATGGCGGACGTCAGCAGTACAAGCTATGTCGATACCGACGTCAGCGTCAAAAACCGGTACACTTACACCGTCCGGTGTGTCAGCAGCGACGGCACGCGTTTTATGAGCGACTATGACGCGAACGGAATCAGGTTCTATCTGGCAGATATACCCGTTATAGACCATTTCAACACTCGCATGGACGGTATTGATATTGAAGTAGATGCCATTAAATCGATCGCTCGTATCTACCGCAAAACTTCTAATGGTTGGAAGCGTATCGCCGAGCTCGACACGCAGGATAACTGCGTCTTTCGCGATACCGACGTTGAGCCTGGCAAGACCTATACCTACACAGTGCGCAAAGTGGATGAAGACGGTACTTTTGTGAGTTGGTACAATACCTCCGGCTGGTCATATACATATAAAAAAGCTGACTGTCTGCCCGAATTGGAATACTTCGTATACAACGGTGACAATACCGCATTTGTTCATTTTAATAGCGATAACAAATTCGGAATCAAACAATTCTATATCCACGTGATCATTGACGGCGACTATAAGGGTACCTTCCAAGTCCCCGATACGCCGGCTCTGCTCCAAGCGGACTTCTTTCAGCCGAATCAGGAGTATCTGCTCTATCTCGCCGGCATAGACAGCAGCGGCAATGAGATCACGCAGGAAGGAGAGCAGTGGATATCAACTCCCGCCCGGCCGACAAATCTGAAAACGGAAAAGCTCGATAACAGGAGATATTCCCTGACATGGTCGACCGCTAACTACAGTTCGTATTTGTACGAGGTCAATATCATATCCCAAGACGGAGAGTACGCGATCGATTCAGATGTTTTAAATGAAAAAGAATATACTTTTGATCTCAGCGAATATCCCGAAGATACCGAATGGATGATTTATGTTTACGACATCAATGATGACGGAGTATCCCTATCATGCGAAAATATCAAGTTTAAAGAAACATAAAATCAATAAAAGACCGATCCCGCACAGGACGCCTCTGTTCCGTGCGGGATCTCTTTCTGCTTAATTATTATATTATACCATATCGGCGAGGTCGAGGATCAGCCTCTCGGTCTTATCCCAGCCGAGGCAGGGGTCGGTGATCGACTTGCCGTAGCAGCCGCCGTCGACCGCCTGATTGCCGTCCTCGATGTAGCTCTCGATCATGAAACCCTTGACCATGCGCTCAAGCTCCTTATTATAGCGGCGCGCCGCCATGACCTCTTTGACGATGCGCGGCTGTTCAAAGGGATTCTTGCCGGAATTGGAGTGGTTCGTGTCGATGATGCAGGCGGGGTTCTTGAATCTGCCCGAAGCGTACAGACGCAGCAGGTGCGTCATGTCCTCATAATGATAGTTCGGCAGGCTCTCGCCGTGCTTGTTCATATAGCCGCGCAGGATCGCGTGGGCGTAGGGGTTGCCGTGGGACTGAACCTCCCAGCCGCGGTAGATGAAGGTATGGCCCTTCTGCGCTGCGGTGATGGAGTTCATCATAACGGACAGGTCGCCGCCGGTGGGGTTCTTCATGCCGACGGGGATATCCAGACCCGAGGAGACGAGGCGGTGCTGCTGGTTCTCGACCGAGCGTGCGCCGACTGCGACATAACAGAGGATGTCGTCCAGATAGCGGTGGTTCTCGGGGTAGAGCATCTCGTCCGCGCAGGAGAAGCCGGTCTCGCGCAGGGCACGGATGTGCATGGAGCGGATCGCGACGATGCCCTTGAACATATCGGGCTTTTTCTCGGGATCGGGCTGATGGAGCATGCCCTTATAGCCCGAGCCGGTGGTGCGGGGCTTGTTGGTATAGATGCGCGGGATGATGAAGATCTTGTCTTCCACCTTGTCCTGCACCTTACGCAGACGGCTGATATAGTCAATCACGCTGTCCTCTCTGTCGGCGGAGCAGGGACCGATGATCAGCACGATGCGGTCGTCCTTGCCGGCAAATATATCCTGCACCTGACGCTCGCGGTCGGCGACGATCTCGCGGAGAGCATCGTCGAGGGGATACATCTTCTTGACCTCCATCGGGATCGTCAGCTTGCGTTCAAATTCCATATTCATGTTCATAATAATACACCTTCCGTTTTTTATAAAACGCATTTATCGTTTTCGTGTCATTCCGAGGAGGGCAAAGCCCAACGTGGGAATCCCCTTGTCTTTAATACCGTTTTGTGAGAAAAAAGCATTGCTCCTCTTTGTGGGATTGCCACGCCCTAAAGGGCTCGCAATGACAGATGTTCTTTTATTTATTAAAATACGCTCTTCTCTTGGTACTCAGCCGCATTTTCTCCCTAAGCTCCTCTACCCTGCCGTCGCGGATCATGTCGCGGATGGCTTCAAACTCGCCGAGAAAAATGTTCATGTATTTCAAGAGCGGCTCGCGGTTGAGCATAAACAGCTCGCTCCACATCAGGTCGTTGATGTTCGCGATACGGGTCAGGTCGCGGAAGCTGTCGCCGGTGTAATCCACCAGATGCTCGTTGTCAGAGCAGGTCATCAGCGACACCGCGATACAGTGGGTCAGCTGGGACAGATAGCCGATCATCTCGTCGTGCTCCTCGGGAGATAATACCGAGATGCGCGAGAAGCCCAATATCCTGCCCAAGCCCCCGATCCAACGAATCGCTTCGGCTGTATTTTTCTCTGTGGGAACAATAATGAAGTTCGCGCCGCGGAAGATCGCGTCGTCGGCGTTCTCCACGCCGTAGACCTCGCGGCCCGCCATCGGGTGGGAGGCGATAAACTCGACGTCTCCGCGCAGCATATCCTGGATATCGTAGACGATACAGCTCTTGACGCCGGTGACGTCCGTGATCATCGCGCCCTCTTTGAAATAGCTCTGATACTGCGCGATCCATTCTTTGAACACCTGCGGATACAAGCCGAAGATCACCGCGTCCGCGGAACCGACGACCTCCCTGTCCACCTCGACGGAGCCGTCGTCGATGATATGGTTTTCCAAAGCATAGTCGATCGCCGCCTGACGCTTGTCGATCGCGGTCACATGGTAGCCGAGGCGTTTGAGCGCCTTGGCGTAGCTGCCGCCGATCAAGCCTAAGCCGACGATCAATATTCTCGATTTACTGATCCATTCCATAAGTTAAATCCACTCCTAAGTCTTGCAAACGTTCAAAAAAGTCCGGGAAGCTTTTGTTCACCGCTTCCGCTCCCTCGATCACACCGCCGGTCGCTGTCAGCAGTACCGATAAAGCCATCACAATACGATGGTCGTTGTGACCGCTGAGCGGTTCTGTCGGCGCGCACAGCTCGCCGGGATGAACGATCACGTCGTTTTCTTCAACGTCTACGGTGATACCGAACTTTTTCAGCTCGCTCTTCATCGCATTCGCCCGGTCGCTCTCCTTGATCTTCAGACGGTGGGTACCGGTAAAGCGTCCGCCGCCGGTCAGCGCCGCGACCGCAAACAGGATCGGTCCCAGATCGGGACAATCCGAAATATCGATCGCGTCAAAGTTCACGATATTCAGCGCTTCATTTATTTTCTTAAAAAGAATTTTATAAACCTTGTCGCCCTGCGCGGAATCCTCGTTCAAACCCTTAACCATGACATTTGATCCCGCGTAATTGAGCGCTTCAAAGAACGCGGCGTTGGAATAATCGCCCTCGACGGTCACGTCGGCGGGAGTATACTGTCCGCCGGATATATCGATCACCAATCGATTCTCTTCGGAGTCGTTCAGCGTCCTGATAAAGACTCCGAACGTCTTCAGCGCCGCAATCGTCATATCGATGTAAGGGCGGCTCTCTACAGGCTCGCGGATCCTCAAATAACTCTTTTTATTCAGCAACGGAAGCGCGAACATCATCCCCGAAAAGAACTGTGAGCTGATATCGCCGGGACACACAAAATCAGCGCTGTACATCGGCCCCTGAACGGTCACATGATTCGAGAATTTTTCAAACCTCAGCTTTTGCAGGCGGGCGAGCGCCTCATAAAAGTCGAGCGGACGCATCATCAGCCGAGCCGAACCGGTCAGCACGCGCTCTTCCTGTGAGAGCAGACAGATCGGGATGAAAAACCGCAGCGTGCTGCCGCATTCATTACAGGGCAGTACCGCCGTCATGCCGAGGGGCTTCATCACGTCGACACCCTTCACATACGCCGTATCGCCGTCAAGCGTGATCTGAGCGCCCAGCGAGCGCAGACAGGCGATCGTCGCCTTGACGTCCTCGGAATACGCGAGGCTGCGGACGATGCTTTCGCCCTGTGCCAAGCCGGCGCATATCAACAGGCGATGCGCCATGCTTTTACTCGGCGGCGCGGTTACAAGGCCGCGCGCTCTTGACGGACGTATCTCAACTCTCATGGCGTTCCCTCAGCAAATCCATCGCCTCAAGATAGCCGTTCACGCCGTGACCGGTGATCGTCGCGAAGCAAGCGAGGCGCACATAGCTGATCTGACGGAACTCCTCGCGCTTGTCCACCTCGGAGATATGAACCTCCACCGCGGGGATCGCCACCGCTTTCAGCGCGTCCAAAATCGCCACGCTGGTGTGGGTATAAGCGCCGGGGTTGATGACGATACCGTCCATGTTTCCGTACGCTTTTTGTATGATATCGACCAGATCGCCCTCGTGGTTGCTCTGGTACAGCTCGACGTCCGCTCCGATCTTCTGCGCATGATCCCTGATCATATCGCAGAGGTCGGCATAGGTCGTTCTGCCGTAGATATCCGGTTCGCGGATACCGAGCATATTCAGGTTAGGTCCGTTGATGACTAATATTTTCATTGGTTTCTCCCTTCGGTCGATCAATTCTGCAATCCCTCATCCGCTCCCGCAGGAGCTCCCTTTACCAAAGGGAGCCTGTCTACTCTCCGTTAATGATGGAATCCGCTACGTCCGCGGGCTCGCAGTCGCCGTCGATGATATAGTCGGCAGTGTTCAGATAGGTATCGATGCGCTTTTTGTACAGGCGCATGATCTTCTCCTTTTTATCCGCGAGCGGTCTGTCGCCGGTCGGGATCAGATATTCGGGCGAGCGGTCGATGAAAAAGATCGCGCCGTTGTGCCGCAGCGCCCTGACGTTTTCGGGGCGCATCACCGCGCCGCCGCCGAGGGAGATCACCTTACCGCTGAGAGCGGAGACCTCTTTGATGACTTCGGTCTCCAGATCACGGAAGTACTTCTCCCCTTTTTCTTTGAAGATGGTCGGGATATGTCCCTCGCGCTCGACGATCAGTTTATCCGTATCGATCAACTCGCGTTCGAGCTGTTCGGAAACGATCTTTCCAACTGTGCTTTTGCCGGAAGCGGGCATGCCGCTCAGTACAATATTTCTTTTATCGAAATATATTTCATCATATATTTTGTTAGTCAGTTGAATAACGTCCAGCTCTGTATCCAGGAACTTTTCCGCCGCCAATAACGCCTGCGCGACCAGCATATACAGCCCGCCTTCGGTATCGATACCGCGCTCTTTCGCAGACAGCACCAGTTCAGTGTTGAGCGGGTTATAAATGACGTCGATCACGCCGCTGAGCTTCGGGAATCTGTCCAACTCGATCGGACAATCAAAAATGTTCGGATACATCCCGCAGGGAGTCGCGTTAATGATGACGTCCGCGTCGCTGTGATCGGCGTACGCCTGATCATAGGTGATCGCTCCCTCGCACGCGTGTCGGCTGACACGCAAAATCTCCTTCGCGCCCATGCGCTCGCTCACGGCGCGCGCGGTCAGCGAGGTACCGCCGAAACCGAGGATCAGCACCTTTTTGTACTTCATCACCACGCCCGCACGCTCGATCAGCGCCTTCATCCCGCCGAAATCGGTGTTGTACCCATACAGCACGCCGCCGCGGTTGACGACGGTATTCACCGCGCCGATCGCCTGAGCGTCGGGGTCGATCTCATCCAGCAGCGGGATCACGTCCTGCTTATAGGGAATGGTCACATTGATCGCTTTAAAATTCTTTTGCAGAATAAAGTCTTGCAATTCTTCTTTTTTTAGTTCTTTTAAGGAATATTGGTAATATCCTACTTTTTCATGTATCTCTTTGGAAAAGCTGTGCGGAAGCTTCTCCCCGATCAAACCGTAGTCCATATAATAAGTTTCCTATCATAATAATTGTCATTCCGAGGAGGGCATACAAATTACCTTATTCACTGCCCGACGTGGGAATCCCCCTGTCATAGATGACGTTTAGTATAACACAAAAGCATTGCGATGCTTTGTGGGATTGCCACGGGCTAAAGCCCCCGCAATGACATCATTTTTTCAGCCAGTCCGTCCCGTATCTTTGCGCCAGCAAATCGGCTATCGCCAACGCGGTCACGCTGTCGATCACCACTCGCGCGCGGTGGATGATCGCGGGATCGTGACGACCCTTTAATTCTAATACGGAATTTTCTTGCTTCATAAAATCGACCGTATCCTGCGCCTTGAAGATCGAAGGCGTCGGCTTGACGGCACTGCGGAACACGATGGGCATACCGTTGGTGATACCTCCGTTGACTCCGCCGTTATGATTGGTTTTTGTTTTTATTTCTTTATCGGAAATATGGAAATTGTCATTGTAATCGGAGCCTTTGCCGTTCACCATCTCGAAAGCGTCGCCGAACTGCACGCCTTTGACAGCGGGAACAGAGAACAGCGCGTGACTCAGCACGCCCTCGACGGTATCGAACCACGGCTCGCCTACGCCCGCGGGCATTCCGAGCACCGCCGTTTCAAGAACGCCGCCGACGCTGTCGCCCTCGCCGGCTGCCGCTTCGATAGCCGCCTTCATTTCCTCTCCCCTGTCGCTGTCGAGCACGGCAAAGTCGAGGTCGTTCAGCTTCGCGATATCCGCGCGCAGATCGCTGAAATCAACGTCTTTCACGCCGGCACAGCTTTGGATATGTGTGCCGATATCAATTCCCTTTTCGCGTAAAGCAGATATCAATATTGCGCCCGCCGCGGCCAAAGCCGCCGTCACGCGTCCCGAGAAATGACCGCCGCCGCGATAATCCTCAAAGCCGTGATATTTAGCATAGGCGGTATAGTCCGCGTGGCCCGGACGCGCCAGCGAGCGGGTCGCGGAATAATCCTTGCTGTGCTGGGCAGTGTTGGGGATCAGAACGGTCAAAGGCGTTCCGGTGGTCTTACCCTCAAACACGCCGCTGACGATTTGAAATTCATCCGCCTCATGACGCGCCGTGCTGATCTTGCCGACAGGGCGGCGCTTATCAAGCTGAGCGCGGATAAACTCTTCATTGATGGTGATTCCCGGCGCCAAACCGTCGAGCACCGCGCCGATATACGCGCCGTGGCTCTCGCCGAACAGCGTTAATGCAATTGAATTGCCGAATGTATTTTTCATAACGGTCTTCCTGACTAATTATTATATGGTTACTCGCGTGAATACTCACGCTCAAACATCTATATAATTCCTCAGTCAGCTTACGCTGACAGCTCCTTTTCCCAAAAGGAGCCTATTTGATGATCATCTGTATCAAAGGGTATAATTCTTCAAAAGAAAATTCTTTCATTTCAAACTGCCCGGGCTCCGGAACGGTTACCACCGTTACCCTGCCGCCGACGGACTTTTTATCATGCGTCATCGCTTCAAATATCTTTTCGGGAGCCGCATGGACGACGGTCGGGAGCCGCAGATTCTCTAAAATCCCGATCAGGCGCGGACGAAGCTCATCGCTGACCATCGG
Source organism: Ruminococcus sp. (assembly GCA_017403985.1). Lineage (GTDB taxonomy): Bacteria > Bacillota > Clostridia > Oscillospirales > Acutalibacteraceae > Ruminococcoides. The sequence goes on from JAFRDE010000018.1 coordinate 102,529, forward strand.
GATCATGCCGACCGCGACACATTCGCCGTGATACAGACCGCCGCAGCTCTCGATCCCGTGACCGATCGTATGACCGAAGTTGAGGATCTTTCTGAGCCCCTGCTCCTTTTCATCCTGCTCCACGACATTCTTCTTGATCATTAACGAACGCGTGATGATCTCGTCCATACTTGCTGTTATATTTCCTTTTTCGAATAATTCGAAAAGTTCTTTATCGGAGGTCAACCCCATTTTCAGCGCCTCGGCAAGCCCTTCGGCAATCAGCCGCTCATCGAGCGTATCGAGCAGATCGAGATCGACCAGCACCTTTTTCGGCTGATAGAACGCGCCGACGATATTCTTGACGCCGTCGAGATTCACCGCCGTCTTGCCGCCGATGGAGCTGTCCACCTGACTGAGCACGGTGGTGGGGATATTATAAAAATCGATCCCGCGCATGTATGCCGACGCGGCAAAGCCCGCCAGATCGCCGACCACGCCGCCGCCGACCGCGACAACCGCGTCCTTTCGCGAGAAACCGCGTTTCAGCATTTCGGAAAGGATCGTGCTGAACCGGGGGATACTCTTGCTGTCCTCTCCCTGCGGGACGGTCATCACAAAGCCGTCCTTTGCCTGTACCGCGACCGTTTGCGCGTATGCTTCCGGCACACCGTCGTCGGTCAGCACCAACACCTTGCGGTCGAGGTCCAGGTACTCCCCTGCCTTTTGCAAAGCGCCGCGCTCGATGACGATATCGTAGCTGTCCGCGCCTAAATCCATATGTAATATGTTCATCTGAATCATCCTTAGAAAAGGTTACTCGCGTGAAAGATCACGCTCAAACATCGATACAATTCCTCAGTCTGCTTTGCAGACAGCTCCCTTTCCCAAAGGGAGCCTGTATCGCTTGCTGCAATTGTGTATTAATCGTCCTTCAAAATCACTTCATCGGAATAATGTCCAACCACCTTCAGCATATCGCAGTGGAGCGATAAATGCCGCAGCATATCCGCGCCGTTCTGACCCGTCTCGTCGCCCTCGGCTTCGATATAGAAGTAATACTCCCACGCGAGGTCCTTCATCGGGCGCGAACGCAGCGCGCGCATGTTGAAGCCGTAGGAGCTGAGCACGTTCAGCGCCTGTGCCAGAGCGCCCGCCTCGTTCTTGACGGTGAACATCAGCATGAAGCGGCTGTCGCCCGCCGTGTTCACCTGCTTGTTCTCCACGCGGGAGAATACCGCGAAGCGGGTGGAATTCAGCGCGCTTTCGTTGATATCGTGGTCGAGCTTCTCCAAGCCGTATAATCTTGCGGTCTCCGCCGAAGCGATTGCCGCGACGCTTTTGTCGCCGCCGTCCACGACAGCCTTCGCCGCCTTGGCGGTGTTGGCGTATTCGACGGTCTGATAGCCGTGCTCGCGGATATACTCGGCGCACTGCGCCAGCGCCTGCGGATGGCTGACAACCGTTTTGATATCCTTCAAAGCCGCTCCGGGAACGCCCAAAAGATGATGGCTGATCCGCAGGGTGTAGATACCGTTGACGTACAGCGAACCTTGAAACATCATGTCCATCACCTGACCGACCTCGCCGGCGTAGCTGTTCTCGATCGGTAACACACAGCAGTCGCAGTCGCCGCGCTCCACCGCCTCATACGCCTCGCGGAAGTCGCGGTAAGCGCACAGATTGCCGTATGGAAAGATCTTCTTCGCGGCGATGTTGGCGTACGCGCCCGCGATGCCACTGTAAGCGATCTTCACGCCGCTGATGATATGCTCCTGATACTGCTTTGACACCGCCATCTCATCCTGCAAAAACTTCACATAGTAGGAGCGGATATCGTGATCCTTGATATAGGCGGCGTTCTTCTCGATCACCGCCTGCTCGCGCTTCGCGTCGTATATCTGCAGACCGCGTTCCTTTTTATATTCGGCGATCACCCGCGCCGCCAGCATCCGGCGCTCAAACAGCCCCGCCATTTCCTTGTCTATCTCATTGATCTGAGTACGCGCGTCCTGCAATTGATCCATAAAAACACCTTCCAAATACAAAAACGTTTATTGTAGGGATGACCATTGATCATCCGAGAATGACGGATGTATAATCTGTCGAAAACATCAGATTAGGAATAAATCGTTTCAACCAAGCGGACGAGCAATGCTCGTCCCTACGAAAAAACGGGTGAGGGCGCAGCCCTCCCGCAACCATTCACCGTTAACCGTTCACCATTCACCAAAAAAGCGGCTCTGCCCGAAAACAGAACCGCTAATCATCCTACAGCACCTGTTACATTCGAGCATTAATCCTTTGCACGGCAATAAAAGCCCGCATAAAAGCGCGCGAATGTAAAGTAAAAGCAGTTATTCATTTTTTCACGAACCGTATTTTTCATCATGAACAGCTCCTTTCACCGTGATGTGTCAATGATAACACGTTAAAGCGCAAAAGTCAACAGATATTCCTGACTTTTTTGATGATAAGGAAATAGGCGCCGCAGCCAAAGCCGCAGCGCCTTTCCGGGGATAAAAATGGGTGGGAAATAATGAGTTGTTTATGCGATAGTATACATTCCGGCTTCGCTTCGCTGGATCAGCGTCGCGTCAATAACGGTAACGTCGCTGTCGCCGTCCACATCGCCGAGGGGCTTATAAAAATCATACGCACTGATGATACTCGCGTTATAGCGCTGGATCACGGTCGCGTCGATGATATCACATTCGCCGTTACCGTCCGCATCGCCCTTGATATTGCGGGTGATGATCCTGCAGTGGTTCCACGGATCGCCGCCCATATAATCTGTCTCCACCAGCTCAGCGAGCATTTCGTCCGTCAGAACGCCCGCCTTATACGCCTTTGTAAGGGTATAGAGCTTGTCATCGACAAAGATGCTCGGCTCATAAGACGAGGTGGAATAGAAGAGATAATCGCCGAGCTTTTCCTCCGCGATGACCGTCAGGTAAACGCCGTATCCCTCCACGTTGAAGTCAACGATATAGGCGGGCGTGCAGTTGAAGCGATAGGAGTTGTGGATCGTGATCTTATCCGCATAAAAATATTCGCGGCTTTGATACTGCTCGTTCGCGGCTTCCTCGATATCTTCGGCAGTCAGCGCAGCGCCCTTCTCCCACAGCTCCTTAGTATGATTTCTCGGCTCGGTCGGCTCCGGTTCGCCGATCGGCGGCGGACAGGGCTGCGCTTTGATACATCCCTCGTACCAGCCGTCCCCTGCGCCGTCATAATCGGGCGCGACCTCGATGTTGTAATACTCGTTGCTCTCGGTGACGACATAGTTATTATCCACGCCTGCGGGATACCATGTGCTTGCCTTTGAGCCGTCCTCGGAATAGACGATCTTCAACTCATCCCCCGCCTTCAGCGCAGTCTGATACAGCACATAATGGTTGTCGAAATTCGCCGACTCCATCAGATAGCTTTTGCTGATCGTCCAACCGTTCATCGTCCCCACTACATAGTAGCCGGGGACCGGCTTTTCTGCGGCGCTTGCCGAAACGGTTGAAAGGGCAAAACAACTCAGCAAAACGATTGCTGAAAATAATAATGATAATACCTTTTTCATGTTGATTCCTCCTTCAATCATAAAATGTTTCTCTGATCAAAACACAAATTTCACGTCACGGTACAGCTCGTTGCCGTGTATATCATAGAAAACATAGACATAGCTGTCCTCTGTGATATACATTCCCTTCTCAACAGGGTTATAGTAGGCAAGTACACTGCCGTCGCTGTTTCTGGAAAGGATCTTCGCTTCCCGCTGCGGGTGGAACAAAGGGCTATCGCCGACTAATCTGCCGCTGCTGTCATACAGCCTGCAAAATATCGACGTTTCCTCCGCGACATAGTTACCGCTGCCGCCTGCCGTACCGAGAGAAAACGTGCCGTAAATTTCACAGTCGCCGGGCGGCCTGTAGGGTTCGGTAGGCGGTTGTATCGGGGACGGTGGATCGGTCGGCTTCGGCACTTCGGTCGGAAAAGGCGCAGACGGTGCAATGATCGTCGGCTGAGACGCCGCGGTCGGGTCATCCGGGCGGCTCATGGGATGCTGTGCGAATACTGTCGCGCTCGGGGCGGTTTCATTTACGGCAGACTCGGTCGCCTGCCGACCCGCCGCTCCTGCCGTCGGTTGCCGTCCGTCTGCCGACAGTGCTGTCGGATCGCTTAGAATCGGCGCGGTATACGATGATTCTCCGACTGTCTCTGCCGCGGCGGTCGGCGGCTGAGTCGCGTTTTGGCTGTGCGGTGCAACCGTCAGCTCGCCCGCGCCTCGGTGCAGGAGAAATACCAGCAAACCGATCGCGCTCACCAGCACGATGCTCGCTGCCGCCGCAAACCGATAAACGGGAAAAGCAGTACGCCGCTTCAGGACGGTCGTGGGAATAGCGGCGGGGATGGATGCGGCTTTCTCGATCCACGCTTCGGGCGCTTTGAATCTCTTCATGCTGTCAAAGTTGACCTTGTTCATTCTCCGTCACCTCCGTAGATCTTCCTGAGCTTTTCTCTGCCGCGGCGCAGCAGCGTTTTCGCGGTATTGGGATTTTTGCCGAGAATATGCGCGATCTCATCTACCTTATACTGCTCGCAATAATGCAGATACAGCACCTCGCGGTACTTCGGCTCCAGCCGTATCAGCGCCCACGATATGTCGCGCTCGTTATCATGCCACACCGACGGCTCGCCTTCCCGCGCCTCACGGGACATACTGTCAAGAGAGAGAAAGCGGCGGTTTTTGGCGATATAATTGCGGCATTCGTTGATGGCGACGCGGATCAGCCACGCTTTCAGATGGGTTTCAGATTGGAAGTCGGGAGACTTTTGAAAGAGCTTGATAAAGGTATTCTGAAAGCAGTCCTCGGCGTCTGCCCAGTTCTGCAGCCGCATCACGCATACGCCGGCGACCGTGTCGGCGTATTTTTGCAGTACCGCGTCGTAGCTCAACCCGGCAAAGGTCTTGTCAGCCATCGCTTTATCTCCCTCCTTCATTAGTAATACAATTCAGAAGCCGTTTTGGTTTCAAAAAATCATAAAAAACAGAAAAACCTCCGAACGCCGACGCATTCGGAGGTCATTTCCGGTTCACAATCGAATATTATTTTGTGTTTTCGATGTCCTTGCCGATACAGCCGGCAATGATCATATCGATACCTTCCACGATGAAATAGCAGCTGGCCAGAATACCGAGGAAGCCGGCGAAGACGATCGGATGGATAAACGAATAGATGCCCGCGCCGATAACAAGTATCGACACGATCAGCGCAAAAGCGAACATTCCGCCGCCGATGTTCTTTTTGGCACGGCAGGCGTTAACGATGCCGAAGATACCGCGGATGATCAGCCAGCACGCCACGACGTACAGCAGGATCGTTTCTGTCACAAACGCCAGGTTGGGAGAGAATACGATGAAGGCGCCGGCGAGCAGAGCGAGGATCGCGATGATCAAGTCCATCACACGACGATACACGATGCTCTGGATCAGGAAAACGATACCGGTCGCAAACAGAAGGATCATGAAAAAGTACATGAGACTGAATGTGGTCGCGACGGGAGTCACCAGGCAAACGATACCTGCGATCACCATCAGAATACCAAAGATGATCATAAATACTGACATAGAAAAACTCCTTTCAAATTCTGTCAAATTTATTATAATATCCGCTCATTATCCTGTCAACAAAAAAAGAATAACAAACACGGTAACAAACATGACAAAAAGCGCCGCGACCGAAGCCGCAGCGCTTATGTTGTTTATTCAGAAAACTATTGATCAAGTCAACTCTTACTTGTTGCTGATAGCAGCCTGAGCAGCAGCCAGACGAGCGATCGGAACACGGAAGGGTGAGCAGGATACATAGTCGAGACCGATCTTGTGGCAGAACTCAACGGAAGTGGGATCGCCGCCGTGCTCGCCGCAGATACCGATATGGAGAGCGGGATTGACGGGCTTGCCCAGCTTGATAGCCATATCCATCAGCTTGCCTACGCCGGTCTGGTCGAGCTTCGCGAACGGATCGTTCTCAAAGATCTTGGCGTCATAGTAAGCGTCGAGGAACTTGCCCGCGTCGTCACGGCTGAAGCCGAAGGTCATCTGAGTCAGGTCGTTGGTGCCGAAACAGAAGAAGTCGGCTTCACCGGCGATCTCGTCAGCTGTCAGAGCAGCTCTCGGGATCTCGATCATGGTACCTACCTCGTACTTGAGATCAGCGCCTGCAGCGGCGATCTCAGCGTCGGCGGTCTCTACGACGAACTTCTTGACGTACTTGAGCTCCTTGATATCGCCAACCAGCGGGATCATGATCTCGGGAACGATGTTCCAGTCGGGATGAGCCTTCTGAACGTTGATCGCAGCGCGGATGACAGCCTTAGTCTGCATCTTCGCGATCTCGGGATAAGTGACAGCCAGACGGCAGCCGCGGTGACCCATCATCGGGTTGAACTCATGCAGAGAATCGATCAGAGCCTTGATCTCTTCAACGCTCTTGCCCTGAGCCTCAGCCAGAGCGGCGATGTCAGCTTCCTCAGTGGGAACGAACTCATGCAGAGGCGGATCCAGGAAGCGGATGGTTACGGGGTTACCCTCAAGAGCCTCATACAGCTTCTCGAAGTCGCCCTGCTGATAAGGCAGGATCTTTTCCAGAGCAGCCTCGCGCTCTTCAACGGTATCGGAGCAGATCATCTCGCGGAACGCGGCGATTCTGTCGCCCTCAAAGAACATGTGCTCGGTACGGCACAGACCGATACCCTCGGCGCCCAGCTCACGAGCCTTCTTCGCGTCGGCGGGAGTGTCGGCGTTGGTGCGGACCTTCAGGGTTCTGTACTTGTCAGCCCAAGCCATAACTCTGCCGAACTCGCCCGCGATTGTAGCGTCAACGGTCGGGATGATACCGTCATAGATGTTGCCGGTAGTACCGTCGATAGAGATATAGTCACCCTCATGGAAGGTCTTGCCTGCCAGAGTGAACTGCTTGTTAGCCTCGTCCATAGTGATATCGGAGCAGCCGGATACACAGCAGGTACCCATGCCGCGCGCGACAACCGCTGCGTGAGAGGTCATACCGCCGCGAACGGTCAGGATGCCCTGAGCAGCCTTCATGCCTTCGATATCCTCGGGAGAGGTCTCGAGACGAACGAGAACGACCTTTTCGCCTGCGCCGCCCTGAGCCTTAGCATCCTCAGCGGTGAAGACGACCTTACCGCAAGCTGCGCCGGGAGATGCGCCCAGACCCTTGCCCATGGGGGTAGCGGCCTTGAGAGCGGCAGCGTCGAACTGCGGATGGAGAAGAGTATCGAGGTTTCTGGGGTCGATCATCAGAACGGCCTCCTGCTCGGTTCTCATACCCTCGTCAACGAGGTCGCAAGCAATCTTCAGAGCCGCCTGAGCGGTACGCTTGCCGTTTCTTGTCTGAAGCATATAGAGCTTGCCGTGCTCGACGGTGAACTCCATATCCTGCATGTCTCTGTAATGATCCTCGAGGGTCTTGCAAACTTCAACAAACTGAGCGAATGCCTCGGGGAACTTCTGCTCCATCTCGGAGATGTGCATGGGGGTACGAACGCCGGCTACGACGTCCTCGCCCTGCGCGTTGGTCAGGAACTCACCGAACAGACCCTTTTCGCCGGTAGCGGGATCGCGGGTGAACGCAACACCGGTACCGCAGTCGTCGCCCATGTTGCCGAACGCCATGGACTGGACGTTAACGGCAGTACCCCAACTGTAGGGGATATCGTTGTCGCGGCGATATACGTTCGCGCGGGGGTTGTCCCAGGAACGGAATACGGCCTTGACAGCGCCCATGAGCTGCTCCTTGGGATCGGTCGGGAAATCCTCGCCGATCTTGGACTTATACTCGGCCTTGAACTTCTCAGCCAGCTCCTTGAGGTCGTCGGCAGTCAGCTCGACATCCTGCTTGACGCCGCGGTCAGCCTTCATCTCGTCGATGAGCTCTTCGAAATACTTCTTACCGACCTCCATAACGACGTCGGAATACATCTGGATAAATCTTCTGTAGCAGTCGTAAGCCCAGCGAGCATTGCCGCTCTGCTCAGCGATCGCCTCAACAACGTCCTCGTTCAGACCGAGGTTCAGGATGGTGTCCATCATACCGGGCATGGAAGCGCGGGCGCCGGAACGAACGGAAACGAGAAGCGGGTTCGTTTTGTCACCGAACTTCTTGCCGGTGATCTCTTCCATCTTACCGATATACTCGTTGATCTGTGCCTGGATCTCATCGTTGATCTGGCGGCCGTCCTCATAGTACTGAGTACAAGCCTCTGTGGTGATTGTGAAGCCCTGAGGAACCGGCAGACCGATGTTGGTCATCTCGGCGAGGTTCGCGCCCTTACCGCCGAGAAGTTCTCTCATGTCAGCGTTACCTTCACTAAAAAGGTAAACCCATTTTTTGCTCATTGGAATCTCCTCCTAAAAGTTTGTTATAGTACATACCGCGGCGCATAAAGCACCACAGCATACATATACAAATGTATTATAGCAAAAGTTGGAATAAAATACTATACCTAAGAGAAAAAAGATGGAAAAAAGGGGCACAAAAGTCATTCGTATATTTTGTGGATATTGTTGAAAATGATAAAATTGTCATCTTTTTGTAATTTGTTCTTGCAAAATCCCAAATATATGCGATAATAGTAGTATCTACGAGAGCGCCCATGCGCGCCGGCTCCAATGCGAAATTGTCATTGCGAAGCCCAAAGCCTCCCTTTCCTAAGGGAGGTGCCCCGACAGGGGCAGAGGGGTGCCACGCTTGTTCTTCATCCCTTTTAAGAAACACTCATCTATTACATCACGTATCAACCCTCAGTCGCTTCGCGACAGCTCCCTTAGGAAAGGGAGCCTGATAGGCATCCAAACCGCAAGGTTAATATAAATTATTAAGCAAAAATTCATTTATTAGGGGGACACATAATGAATTCACACGGTAAGGACATCAAGATTTTCACACTCAACTCCAACAAGGCTGTCGCTCACGGCATCGCGGACTGCTTAGGCGTTCCGCTCGGCAAGAGCGACTGCGCAACCTTCTCGGACGGCGAGATCGCGGTATCTCTGCATGAGTCCGTCCGCGGCTCCGACTGCTTTATCGTACAGTCGACCTGTTCGCCCGTCAACGACAACCTCATGGAGCTTCTGATAATGATCGACGCGATGAAAAGAGCTTCCGCGTCATCCATCACCGCAGTTGTTCCGTATTTCGGCTATGCCCGTCAGGATCGTAAAGCCAAGGCCCGCGATCCGATCTCGTCCAAGCTGGTCGCCGACCTGATCACCACCGCTGGCGCGGACCGTCTCTTGACGATGGACCTTCACGCGGCGCAGATCCAGGGCTTCTTCAACATCCCTGTCGACCACCTTGTCGGCGCACCGATGCTCGCCAAGCACATGAAGAAGAAGGTCGAAGGTCACGAGGACGAGTTCGTCGTCGTATCTCCCGACCTCGGCTCCGTAACCAGAGCGCGTAACTTTGCGGCGAAGATCGGCTGCCCCATCGCCATCATCGATAAGCGCAGACAGCGCGCAAACGTCTCCGAAGTCATGAACATCATCGGCGAGGTCAGAGGCAAAAAGTGCATCCTCGTCGACGACATGATCGACACCGCCGGTACTCTGTGCAACGCGGCGAACGCTATCGTGGAAAAGGGCGGCGCTACCGAGGTATACGCCTGCGCGTCTCACGCCGTTCTCTCCGGTCCCGCGATCGAGCGCATCCGCGACAGCGCAATCAAGGAATGTATCCTGCTCGATACCGTCCCGATCCCCGAAGAGAAGATGCTCGACAAGTTCACCATTCTCTCCACTGCTCCGCTGTTCGCCGAGGCGATCGAGAGGATCTACGAGGACAAGCCTGTTTCTCCGATGAACCTGTTAGGATAATCAATAACAAATCAAAAAGAGTGAAGAGTTGCGGATATCACCCGGCTCTTCACTTTTCATCTATGTCATTGAAGTATTAATCATGTTTTTCAAAAAGAAAGAATACACGAATAACAACATCGAATTCATCATCGTCGGACTCGGCAATCCCGGCAAGCAGTATGAAGGCACCCGCCACAACGCGGGCTTCATCGCGATCAACTATATTGCCGAGGAGCTCGGCATAAAGATCAACAAAGTCAAATTCAAATCCACCGTCGGCGAAGCGGCGATCAGCGGCAGGCGCTGCCTGCTGATGAAGCCGTCCACCTATATGAACCTCAGCGGTCAGGCGGTAACGCAGGCGATGAGCTTCTACAAGCTCCCGCCGCAGAACGTTATCATCCTCTCCGACGACATCTCGCTCGACGTCGGCGTGATCCGCGTCCGCCGCAAAGGTTCTGACGGCGGCCAGAAGGGGCTGCAGAACATCATCTACCTCAGCGGCTCCGACGAATTTCCGCGCGTCAAGATCGGTATCGGCAAAAAGCCGCATCCCGACTATGAGCTCAAGGACTGGGTGCTCAGCCGCTTTACCGACAAAGATAAAAAGCTCATCGCCGAACGTCTGCCTGATATCAAGGGCGCGGTGGAATGTATCGTCGACGGCGATATCGACAAGGCGATGAACCTATACAACTGAAAACTGAAGACTGAAAACTTAAAAATGAATAACGGCGGTCACTCGCTTTGCTCAAACAAATAAAAATCGGGTGCGGGTGTCCCGCCCTTCATTCTTCAATTTTCAGTTTTCAATATTCATTATTCACTCCGAAAATGAAATTCTTAGACCAAGTCATCCGGCGCACCAAGCAATTCAAGGCGCTGGACGACGCCATCCGATCGGGCTCCCGCGCCGCCGCCATCGGCGTATCGGGCGTCCACAAAGCGAATATCGTCACGTCGCTCTGCCGGGAACGCTCCGTCAGAGCCTTTTGTGTTGCCCAGAATGAGCAGGAAGCGCAGGTGCTGTGCAACGATATCGGCGCCATGGGGCTCAGAGCGCTGGTTTATCCGAAAAAAGATTTTATCTACATCCCGTCGCAGATCAAGTCGCACGAATACGAGCATCAGCGCCTGAACGTCCTCAGCCGGATGCTTTCGGGCGACTATGACGTCGTCATCGCCACCCTCGACGCGGCGGCACAATATACTATCCCCAAGGAAATCCTGTGTTCCGTTACCCGCACACTGGAACCGGATGTTGAGATCGACCTGACTGAATTCGAGCAAACGCTGATTCTGCTCGGCTACGAGCGCTGCGACAACGTCGAAGGCAGCGGTCAGTTCTCCATCCGCGGCGGCATCATCGACCTGTTTATGCCCGACAGCGACGCGCCCGTGCGCATCGAGCTGTGGGGCGATCAGATCGACACCATCAACTATTTCGACGTGGAGACCCAGCGCCGCACCGACTACTGTGAAGCGATCGATCTCACCCCCTCGGGCGAGCTTTTGATAGGCGATAAAAACGAGCTTGTCGATAAAATCGACAAAAAAGCTGCGCGTCTGAAAAACGTAAAAGCCAAGGAACGCCTGCAAAAGGAAGCGGATATGCTCCGCTCGGGGATCGGCTTCGCGACCTACGACAAATTCATTTCGCTGGTCTACGACAAGCCCGCGACCCTGTTCGACTACTTCGACGACAACGAGATCGTCTTTATCTCCGAATACAAAAACGTTAAGGAACGCGACCGTTCCATCGAATTTCACGAGAAAGAAGAGCTCAAGGCGCTGTTTGAGGACGGTGTGCTCTGCCGCGGATTCGAGACCTACGCGCTCGATTTCACACAAAGCATGGATCTCCTGCTCGAACGACCGACCGTTTTCCTCGACACCTTCTCCCACTCCTCCTATAACACGCCGCTGTCCGCCGCAGTCACCTTCAACGCGCGCCAGACCTCTCCGTGGTCCGGTCAAAGCACGGCGCTGATCGAGGACTTAGAAGATATCGGCTACGGCAGTATGGCTGTCGTCATCCTCGCCGGAACCGCCAAGGGCGCGGAAAACCTCTGTTCTCTGCTCAACGAAAAAGGCGTCAACGCGCTGTACGTCGAAAAGCTCGACAAAGCGGAACGCGGCTTCGTCTACGTCATGCCCGGCATGCTCAGCGCGGGCATCGAATATCCCGAACAAAATTTTATCCTGTATTCCCTGACCGCCGTCAGCGCCGCCTACAAAAAGAAACGTCGCCGCACGCCCAAGGACGGCAAGGCGGTCTATAACCTCAGCGAGCTCTCCCCCGGCGAATATGTGGTACATTCCATCCACGGCATCGGCATCTATCGCGGCGTACGCAAAATGGACGTACAGGGCTTTCTCAAAGACTATATCATGATCGAGTACGCCAAGGGCGACAACCTCTATGTCCCCGTCACCCAGCTCGATTTAGTGGCAAAATACATCGGACCGAAAGAAAACTCCCACGTCAAGCTCAACCGCCTCGGCTCCAAGGAATGGGTCAACTCCAAGCGCCGCGTCAAGGCGGCGGCGAAGGAGATGGCAAAGGAGCTGATCGAGCTCTATTCAAAGCGCATGCAGGCAAAAGGTCACGCCTTCTCGGGCGACAACGAATGGCAGCATGACTTTGAAGCGGGCTTCCCGTACGAGGAGACCGAGGATCAGCTGCGCTGCTGTGACGAGATCAAGCACGATATGGAGCGCGCCGTCCCGATGGACCGCCTGCTGTGCGGCGACGTCGGCTTCGGCAAGACCGAGGTCGCGCTCAGGGCCGCATTCAAATGTGTCTCCGACAGCATGCAGTGCGCCCTCCTCTGCCCCACCACCATCCTCGCGTGGCAGCATTACCAGACAGTACTGAGCCGCTTTGACGGCTACCCCATCCGCATCGAACTGCTGTCCCGTTTTCGCTCCCCCGCCCAGCAAAAAGAGATCCTCGATAAGCTGAAGCACGGCGAGATCGACATGATCATCGGTACCCACCGTCTGGTGCAAAAGGACGTCGAATTCCGCAACTTAGGTCTCGCGATCATCGACGAGGAACAGCGCTTCGGCGTCGCGCAGAAAGAGCATTTCAAGGAACTGCGGAAGAACATCGACATCCTCACACTCTCCGCGACCCCCATCCCCCGCACGTTGAACATGGCGATGAGCGGCATCCGCGATATGTCCGTCATCGAAGAAGCGCCCCTCGACCGCCATCCCGTCCAGACCTACGTGCTTGAGCACGATCCCGCAATCATCCACGAGGCGATCCGACGCGAGCTCAGACGCGGCGGGCAGGTATTCTACCTGTTCAACAATGTCGAGGGCATCGAGGCAAAAGCCATCCGCATCAGCGAAGCGATCCCCGAGGCAAACGTCGCCGTCGGTCACGGCAAGATGAGCGAGCAGGAGCTTTCCGACGTTTGGCGCAGGATGCTGAATCAGGAGATCAACGTCCTCGTCTGCACCACCATCATCGAAACGGGCGTCGACCTGCCGAACGCCAACACCCTGATCATCGAGAACGCCGACCGCTTCGGGCTCTCTCAGCTTCACCAGATCCGCGGGCGTGTAGGGCGTTCTTCCCGCCGCGCCTACGCCTACTTCACCTACAACGGCGCGAAAGTGCTGTCCGATATCTCACAAAAGCGCCTGACCGCGATCCGCGAGTTCACCGAGTTCGGCTCGGGCTTCAAAATCGCCATGCGCGACCTCGAGCTGCGCGGTGCCGGCAATATCCTCGGCGCGGAACAGCACGGGCACATGGAGGACGTCGGCTACGATATGTACATCAAGCTCCTCGGCGAAGCCGTCCGCGAGGAAAAGGGCGAGCAGCCCGAGGACGTCGAGGAACGCGACTGCCTGATCGATATCCAGGTACAGGCGCACATCCCCGAAAACTACATTGAAAGTCTGTCAAACCGCCTCGACGCTTACCGCAGGATCGCCGATATCCGATCCCCCGAGGACGCGCGCGACGTGATCGACGAGCTCGTCGACCGCTACGGCGACGTTCCCGACTCCGTCATGGGGCTGATCGATATCGCGCTGGTGCGCAACCGCGCCGCCGCGATGGGTATCTACGAGATCCGACAGAACGACACCAATCTCATGCTGTACCTCAGCGACATCCGCCGCAGGGAGGTGCCGGAGCTGATCGCGCAGCTTCCCGGCAGAGCGATGCTCTCCGCCGGCGGCAAGCCGTATATCGCCGTGCGCCTGCAAAAGGGCGAGACCCCGTCGAAGCTGCTGAAAAAGCTGTTCGGCGCGTAAAAACTCCCTTTCCTCTAACTGTCATTGCGAGGGCAAAGCCCGTGGCAATCCCACAAAGAGGAGCAGCTGTCTTCCATGGCTCCCTTTAAGAGCGGGCTAACAATGCTCGCCCCTGCGGATGAATTGATTTGCTTCGCATTTGGACGGCATCACAGCAAACGCTTCGGTACGTCGCAAGCGCCGTACCCTACATTCCATCTTCTACACCAAAGGCCCTGCGATATCTTGTCGCAGGGCTCAATTTTGTATAAAATCATTTTTCCTTATCAGAATTAAATTTATAACAAACTGTTAAAAATCGATTTTTTGCTCCAATCATATAGACAAATTTTGAAAAATGTTGTATATTGTATAAGTTAAATAATATTATGATGCGATATTATGCAGTTGTTTCCGCATCCATAATAAACAAAGGACGGTAATTAAAATGAAGAATTTTTCGAAGATCCTCTGCGTCGTACTGGCGCTGGTTATCGCGCTTTCGGCGGCGTCCTGCTCGCTTTCCAAGCAGTACGCGTATCAGCAGGACGACATCGAGCTCCCCATCGGCGTATACATCTACTATCTGTACAACGCTTACAACAGCGCTCAGAGCCTCGCTCAGAAGAGCGATCTCTATGACGCCGATACCGGTAAGTATGACGGCAAAAAGTCTTTCCTGAAGATGGAGATCACTGATGACGACGGCGAAACTGCCGTAGCAGAGGATTGGATCATCAATAAGGCGGAAGAAGATACCAAGAACGCTGTCGCGATCAACACCAAGTTCAACGAACTCGGCTGCACCCTCGACCAGACAGAGATCGACAGCACCAAGAGCTACTACAAGAGCTACTGGGATCAGAGCTACGCAGAAATGCTCGAGCCCTACGGCGTCAGCTTCGATTCCTTCTTCCTGGCGGGCTACACCTATCCCGTTATGGAGAACGAAGCGTTCAAGGCAGAGTACGGAACCGGCGGTCCCTCCGAGGTATCCGACGAGGAGCTGACCGATTACTTCAAGGATAACTACACCTCTTATAAGTATTTCGCCGTAAACCTCTATACCTCCGCCGCTTCCGACAGCGAAGACAGCAGCGTGGAAACTACTTCCGACAACACGCCTCTCTCCGAAGAAGAGATCGCAAAGATCCAGAAGGATCTCAGCGATTACGCTTCCACCTTGTCCGAGGGCGGCTCCTATGCCGACGTTGTCGCGGAGTATATGGAAAAATACGACGTGGAAGAAGATCCCACTACCGAAAATGTTGAGGTCATCGACGAAGATACTACCGACGAGCTCCTCAAGACCATCAAGGATATGAAGGACGGTCAGGCGATGACGCTGGAGATCGGCGAGGACGAGAACTCCAAGCAGCTCTACCTCATCTATCGCGAGCCGATCGAGAATCAGGTCGAAGCCTACACTGATCCCGAGCAGCACAAGGACGACGTCCTCTCCGCGATGAAGCACGAAGATTTTGATGATATGCTGAAAAAGCTTGTTGAGGAGCGCAGTATCACTCTCTCCTCCGCGTGCAGCAGCTACAAGCCCTCTATGTTTGAGGAAACCAAGAAAAAATAAACGGAGTTGATTGAATGAAAAAATCACTTAGATTTATTGCTCTTATCTTAGCGGTCGTCTTTATGATATCCGGCACTGTCATGCTGGCATGCAGCGCCGTAGGCGAAGACGCTGTCGGCGGCGATACACCGGCGCCGCAGGAACCCGTCAATAATGATCCGGCTCCTGCGGAAGAACCTGTCAACAACGATCCGGCGCCTGCTGTTGAAGAGCCTGACAACAACTCGGGCGGCAATGTAATCAGCGATGACAATTCCGGCTACGATAACAGCTATGACAACGACAACGGCAGCGGCAGCGGCGACAATAATTATTACGTTGAAGACTCTGACCCGCTGTACTACGGCGACGCCTCCAACCTCAGCTACAATGTTTCTGACAGCAACGAAGCGGTCGGTTCCGTTTCTTCCAATACGCCCCTATATAACGCCTCGGGCATGAGCGCCGAAGACGCCGCTCCGAACGAATGGAGCGACATCGTGCTGGACG
Organism: Ruminococcus sp.; assembly: GCA_017403985.1. Classification (GTDB taxonomy): domain Bacteria; phylum Bacillota; class Clostridia; order Oscillospirales; family Acutalibacteraceae; genus Ruminococcoides. The sequence continues at coordinate 118,713 of JAFRDE010000018.1, forward strand.
AAAAGACCGTCAAGACCGGCGTAGCGGATTTCTCCGCGATCAAATCCAACACGGAAGTTCAGGATAACGGCGACTGGATCCTGTATCTCGGCTATGCGCTGCTGGCGCTTGCCGCGTTAGGCATCCTCTACTTCATCATAGCGACCGTCGCTCACCGCAGTGCGGCGAAAAAGGAAGCGGCTCGTATGGAACGCAGACGCGCCTCCTCACCCGCCCGCTCCGAAGCGGCTCGCATGGAGGCAAGAGAGCGCCGCGAAGCAGGCGCACAAAGAACCTCCCGTTTTGCGGATGAGAATCCCGGCTACTCACGCCGCGCCTCATCCAGAGCGGATACAGACGAGGTATACGTCCCCCGCCGCGCAGCGAAAAAGCATTGATAAGATTATCCGATTAACACAAGAAGCCCTTTTGAGCAAACGTGAACAGGTCCAGTAAAAACGGACAATAGAAAAAAGAGCCCCCTTATGGTAGAATGGAAACAGCTACCATAAGGGGGTTTTTATATGGCAAGAAACTACAGACATATACAACAATACGAGAAAGAGATTCTTGAACTAA
>JAFRDE010000019.1 GCA_017403985.1 Ruminococcus sp.
TCTACTTTTACAACAACCAACGGATTCAACTCAAAACAAAACTGACGCCGATCGAATACCGACGTCAGTATGTTGCTTAAATCTTAATATTCTGCCTTTAGGGGGCTTTTTTGTGCTGTCCGTACAATTTGGGGCAGTTCAGATTCCGTGACAGCTCTGTTTTTTGGCTCCCTTTGGTAAAGGGAGCTGTCGCCGAATGGTGACTGAGGAATTGCAGAAATTGATCGACCGCAGGGAGAAACCTTTGTTATCCCGCGTTCTTCATCTGCAGTCTCAGCTTATCCGAGATCATCGCGATGAATTCGCTGTTGGTGGGCTTGCCGCGGCTGCCCTGGATGGTGTAGCCGAAGTAGGAGTTGAGCACCTCCACGTCGCCTCTGTCCCACGCGACCTCGATCGCGTGACGGATGGCGCGCTCCACCCTCGACGACGTCGTGTCATACTTTTTCGCGACGGTGGGGTAGAGCTGCTTGGTCACGGCGTTGATGATCTCCGGCTTCTCGATGGAAAGGATGATGGAGTCGCGCAGATAATGGTAGCCCTTGATATGGGCGGGGACTCCTATCTGGTGCAGGATCTCCGTCACCTTCAGCTCGAGGCTGCTGCTGTCAAAACCGATCTGCCGGATGCCGCCTTTGGCTTTTTGCCGCTGACGCTTAGACAGCCGCACGATGTTTTCCGCCAGATCGCCGAGATTGAACGGCTTTAATACAAAATAGGTCGCGCCCGCGCTCATGACTTCCCGCTCGAGGACGGGGCTGTCGAAGCTCGAATACACTACGAACATCGGCAGCTTTTCAGGTTTCTGCTTGCGGATGGCGCGCATCACCCCGATGCTGTCGATGTGCGTCATGAACAGATCCATGATCACGACGTCGGGATGATCGTTCTGCACGCGGGCGATGACTTCTTCACCGTCTTTCATGCAAAAGCCGGCGGCGATGCCGTATTGCGCGAGGGTCTCTTTGGTCTCTGTCATATTGTCAGCCGGCTCCTGAGTCATCAAGAGTTTCATTCTTTCTGTCATTTTTACATCTCCTGTTTTATTTTGTAAATACACTTTACCATAAATTGGTAAATTTGGCAATAGAAAACATAAAAATTTTTGAAAGAAATATTCGACAAATTTCGCGGTTGTTCTATCCGGCTTTATCTATATCGGTCATTGCGAGGGAGCGTTAATCGGGGTCCCCGACGCGCCCCTGCGCGGTGGGGAGAGGAGGAGTCGCGACGCGAGCACGAGGGTGGTCATGCTTGACCGCTCTCAGCGAGTACAGCGAACGACGACGATGTGGCAATCCCACAAAGAGGAGCAGCACATTTCTAAAACTCCCTTTAGAAAAGAAGTGCTTCTATCTTATCCCGACGTACCGTTTATCCCTCCGAACCGCTCATAACACGCCAGCATATTCCCGACGGTGATACCATAGCCCTTTTCGGGCGAGTTGACAAAAACGTGCGTGACCGCGCCGACGAGCATACCGTCCTGCACGATCGGCGAACCGCTCATCCCCTGGATGATGCCGCCCGTTTTGTCGAGCAGGTCTTCATCCGTGACGCGGATCACCATATTCTGACCGCTGTTATCGCTGAGGTTCAGGCTTTCGATCTCGACCTCATATTTGCCGATACCGCTGTCGTCCAGTGTGGTATAGACGGTCGCCTTGCCTGTTCTGATCTCGCTGTCATAGGCGCAGGGGAACTCCTCGCCCTGCGGCGCGGTCGTATATCTGCCGTAGACGCCGTAGGCGCTGTTGACGGTCAGCTCGCCGATCTCGTTATCGGTCATGATACCGTTGAGACCGCCCGCGACGCCTTTCTTCGCCTTGGTGATCGAGCTGATCTCCGCCTCGACTACCTGACCGCTTTTCAGCGGCATCAGCATACCGGTGTCGCGATCGCAGATACCGTGTCCCAGCGCGCCGAAACTGTGGGTGCTTTCGTCAAAATAGGTGACGGTACCCAGCCCCGCGGTGGAATCGCGGACCCACATCCCCGCCGTGTAGCTGCCGTCCTCATCCTGCTCGGGGATGACCGTTACGGATATCGGGCTCTTACCGCGCAGTACCGATAATTCGATATCCCCGCCCCCTGACGAGGTGATGACGTCACGCAGCTGTTCGTTGGAGGTGATCTCCTCGCCGTCGGCGCGGATGATCCGGTCGTTCTCGCGGATACCCGCCGCGTACGCCGGCGAATCCCCGTCCTCTTTCACGTTGACGACGATCACGCCGTCGGTGTACATCGTCAGACCGAACGGAACGCCGCCGATACGGACGGTGCGCCGTTCATCAGCAGCCGATACCGAAAATACCGGCAGCAGCAGTACGGCTGCCAGCATGACGCTGACATACCGTATCATCTTCTTCATTTATTCACACAACCTTTCCTTATTCACAAGGAGCACATGCTCCGTCACTATTATGCGTCGATCTCTGCTGTGTATAAAAGGAAGATTGAGGTTAAGAAAGGCTCCTGTTGGGAAAAGGAGCTGTCGCATTTAGGCGACTGAGGAATTGTATTAATTGACTGAGCAAAGCGAGAAACAATTTTCTTAACATACTATTGGATTGTTGAGATTATTAATATTCTAATACAGAAATTTTCAATCATTTTTTCAATATATATATTGTAACTGCCATATATTAATGTTATACTGAAAAAAACATGAAATTTTGGTGGATTATGAAAATCTATTTGCCGGAAAACGCAAAATTGATTATTGATAAATTGAGGAACAGCGGTTACAGCTGTTATGCCGTAGGCGGATGCGTGCGCGACAGCCTGCGCGGTATTCAGCCGCACGACTGGGATTTCACGACCTCTGCTCCGCCGGATGAGATCGAGCGCGTATTTTCAGAATACCGCACGATTGACGTGGGGAAGCAGTACGGCACCGTAGCAGTCCTGCTCGGCGGTGAGCTGTATGAGATCACTACCTACCGTGTCGACGGTGAGTATTCCGACTTGCGCCATCCCGACGAGGTGCGCTTTTCGGATCGGATACAGGACGATCTGGCGCGCCGCGACTTTACCGTCAACGCGATGGCGTATAATGATTATGACGGGCTGGTCGATCTGTACGGCGGGGGACAGGATCTGTCCTTCGGCGTGATCCGCTGTGTCGGCAGACCGGAGGAGCGTTTTTCGGAAGACGCTCTGCGTATACTCAGAGCCCTTCGATTCGCGTCCGTCCTCGGCTTCACCATCGAGCCCGAGACCTCCGAAGCGATCCTGAAACAGCGCAAGCTGCTCGGCGATATCGCCGCCGAACGCATCCGCGAGGAGCTGTTGAAGCTGCTCTGCGGCGACAAGGCTGATTTCATCCTTCGCCGTTACCGCAAGGTGATCGCGGTATTCATCCCCGAACTCATGGGGACGTTCGACTTCGAACAGCACAGCAAGCACCATAACCGCGACCTGTACCGCCATACGGTCGCCGCGGTGCATTATGTGGAGCCTGAGCCGCTCCTGCGGGTCACGATGCTCTTCCACGATATCGGCAAGCCGCTCGCCCAGACGACGGACAAAAACGGTATGTGCCACTATAAGGGACACCAGAAGCTCGGCGCGGCGATGACGCGCGAGATCCTCCGGCGCCTGTGTATGCCGTCGGTGTTCATCGACGAGGTATGTACGCTGATCCGCTGGCACGACGAGCGCTTCAAGCCCGAAACGGTCATGATCAAAAAATACCTCAAGACGCTCGGCGCGGACGCGATGCAGAAGCTGATGATGGTCCAGCGCGCGGACATTCTTGCACAGTCGGCGTATATGCGCGAGGAAAAGCTCGGTAATCTGACGGCGGTGTCCGAGGAGCTCAACCGCATCATCACCTCCGGCGAATGCTACAGTCTGCGGCAGCTGGCGGTCAACGGTTCCGATCTGCTGCATATCGGCGTTAGCTCCGGCATCACGATCGGTCAGACGCTCGACAAGCTGCTGGATCTGGTGATCGAAGGAGAGCTCCCGAACGAAAAGGACGCGCTGCTCGCATACGCGAAAAACACGATTGACAAAGAGCAGTAATACGATTATAATATAAGCCCGAGTAAATCAGGCAGTCGCGGGCGAGCGCCGAAAGGCTCCGTCCGAGGAAAGTCCGGGCTTCACAGAGCGAGGATAACGGCTAACGGCCGCCGGGGGCGACCCCAGGGAAAGTGCAACAGAGAATGACTGCATTCGTGTGACCATACCGGTGCACGAGTGTGATGGTGGAAAGGTGAGGTAAGAGCTCACCGGAGCGGCGGAGACGCCGCTGCCGTGTAAACCCTATCCGAAGCAACACCGCGGAGGGACAATATGCCTGCTCGGCAGTCCCGTGGAGGTGGCACCGAGCTGACGCGGCAACGCGCAGCCAAGATAGATGACTGCCCAATACAGAACCCGGCTTACAGATTTGCTCGGCTTTAAAAGCTCCCGTGAGGGAGCTTTTTAGTTAGGAGTGAGGAGTTAGGAGTGAGGAGTTTCGGGAAACGCTGACGCATTTTGGATTGGAATAACGATCTTATGAATAAGAAACATCACGGCTCTTTGTAACGAAACAGAACTATGTTTATTATCAATCGGGTGCGGGCAGAGCCCGCCCTCAACCATTCACCATTCACTATTCACCATTCACCAAACCTACATCTTGTATGTCGGTTTTTGTCAACAACAAGCGGCAGGGAAAAGTTTACAAAAATTGATACCTTTCGTTGTGCAAAAATTAAAAGGTTGTAACGAAAAGACGAGAAATGTATCAAAAATTTAAATTTTCTTACAAAAAAGGGTTGTTTTTTTTCGAATAACGTATTATAATACAGGTACATTAGCTTTAATACGTTTAAAGAATTTCCACGCGGAATTATTTAAAAGAAATTATTATCAAAGATTTGGATAGATTTGGGGAGATAAAATGAGACTTCGTAAACAGGAATTAGGCGACCGTAATCTCGTAGGCGCTCGCGTTGAAGCGGCGCGCAAGAAAAAAGGGATGAAACAAAAAGAGCTGCTCGCTCAGCTGCAGGTCAACGGCGTAGATATGAACGCCTCCGGTCTGTCGAAGCTGGAAGGTCAGATCCGATTCGTGACCGACGTAGAGCTGGTGGCGCTGGCGGACATCCTCGAGGTATCGGTAGATTTCCTGCTCGGACGTGCCCAGCAGTAAAATTCAATACGACATTTTCCAAGCATTTTGGTTTCTGTTTTTTCAGACGGCAGGTCCTTCGGGGCCTGTCGTTTGAATTTTGGCGGTTTTTTGTGTCACACTATTAAAGGTGATGATGTGAAAAGCCGTTTTTTTGCGGATAAGCCGCGGCTCATTTTCTTCTTGTGCTATACATTATTATATATATTAGCGGTCAAAGCGGCGGTATACGTCCTGCCTTTCGTCCTCGCGATGCTGCTGGCGGTGGTGATGAAGCCGCTCTTCGATTATCTGCGCAGGCGGTTCCGCTTTCGCTCGTCATTCGCGGCGACGTCGCTGACGCTGCTGGTGTTCGGCGCGCTGTTCGCGATCGTCGGATTCCTGCTGTTTTTGGCAATCCGTCAGGCGGCAGGTCTGCTGACGGACAACAGAGAGGTGATATCCGAATACATCCGCTCTCCGAAGCTGACCGATCTGCTTAAAGAAAACCTCATGTCCGGCAATTTGCTGACGGCAGTATCCGCGGCGGCGCAAACGCTGTTTCAGGCGGTGCCGGCAGTCGTTACCTTTGTTGTTATCACTTTTGTGACAACAGTATTTCTGATGCATCATCTGGACGGTATCCGCGACCGTCTGCTCAGCAGGGCGGGGGAGTACCGTTTCCTGCTCGGCAGGGTCTTTCATATCGCTTATGCGATGGTGAGAAAGTTTCTGCGCTCCTACCTGATCCTGTACGCGATCACCTTTATTGAGGCGGCGCTGATCTTTTATCTGACCGGCACGGAATATCCCCTCGCTTTCGCGTTCATCACCGCCGTAGCGGATATCCTGCCCGTGCTGGGACCCGGTATCGTCTATGTACCGCTTTCAATTGTGTTTATTCTGCAAAAGAATTATATTGCCGGCGTGATCCTGCTTGTATATTTCCTGCTGACCGTGATCCTGCGCCAGATACTCGAACCGCGCATCGTATCGGACAGCGTCAAGGTGCATCCGCTGGTCGTGCTCGCGGCGATCTATTTCTCGATTGTCAGCATGAATATCTGGGTGCTGTTCTATGTGATCAGCGTTTTTATGGTGTTTCGCGTGCTGAATAGCGCCGGCGTTTTTGAAAAAGGTTGATATTTTCATAATATAGAGTATAATAAAATAGGCTCCTTTTGGTAAAAGGAGCTGTCGCCGAACGGCGACTGAGGAATTGTATCGTTGTTCGAGCAAAGCGAGTAACTATATAGCTTGATAAATCTGTGCTTTCGGAGGGGTACCATGAAACAGAGTATCGCATCTTTTTTTGAATCCATCAACGGGAAGCGGATCGCGCTGATCGGCATGGGCCGCAGCCATATGCCGCTGATCCCGCTGTTCACCAAATACGGAGCCGAAGTCATCGCCTGCGACAAGCGCGATGAGGCGGCGTTGGGCGAGATCGCCGAACAGGCGAAAGCCGACGGCGCGCAGCTGTCCTTAGGCGAGCATTATCTCGATGATCTCGACGTCGATATCGCGCTGAGGACGCCCGGCATGCGCTTTTACTGCGACGAGCTCAACGCCCTGCGCAGCAAAGGCGTCGTCATCAGCTCCGAGATGGAGATATTCTTCGATATCTGTCCGTGCAAGATCTTTGCCGTGACGGGCTCCGACGGTAAGACGACCACCACTTCCGTCATCGCCGAAATGCTGAAGGAGCAGGGTTACACCGTACATATCGGCGGCAACATCGGCAAGCCGCTCCTGCCCGAGATCGAGACGATCGCCCCGACGGACGTCTGCGTGGTGGAGCTTTCATCCTTCCAGCTCATCTCTATGCGTCAGAGTCCCGACGTAGCGGTCGTGACCAACCTCGCGCCCAACCACCTCGATATCCACAAGGACATGGAGGAGTACATCGAGGCAAAGAGAAATATCATTCTTTATCAGAATGAAAAACAAAAAGCCGTTCTGAATTACGATAATGAGATCACCCGCTCATTCGACCTGAGCTGTGAGGGAGAGGTCGTCTTCTTCTCCCGCCGCAAGAAGGTTCACCGCGGTGCGTATCTGGACGGCAGCGTCATCATGTATGCCGAGGAGGGCAAGATCTATGACGTTCTCGATATCCGCGATATCAAAATCCCCGGTATGCACAACGTCGAGAATTACATGACCGCGATCTGCGCCGTATGGGGCGAGGTCGGCGTTGACTGCATCCGCAAGGTCGCCCGCGAATTCGGCGGCGTAGAACACCGCGCGGAGTTCGTACGCGAGCTCGACGGCGTAAAATATTATAACGATTCCATCGCGTCCAGCCCGACCCGTACCGCCAGCGGTACGCTGTCGCTCTACGATTTCAAGATCATTCTGATCGCGGGCGGCTACGATAAGCACCTCGATTATACCGAGCTCGGCGACGTGATCTGCGACAAGGTCAAGATCGCGATCCTGATGGGCGCGACCGCCGATAAGATCGAGACGGCGATCCGGAATTCGCCGAAATACACAGAGGGCAATCCCGTCATCTTCCGCGTCAAGGATATGGCTCAGGCGGTACAGTGCGCGCATGAAAACGCCGTTGACGGCGATATCGTTTCGATGTCTCCCGCGTCCGCGAGCTTTGATCTGTACAAGGATTTTGACGCGCGCGGCAAGCATTTCAAAGAGCTGGTCAACGCCTTATGATCCGTGAGGCAAGCGGCGAACAGCTGAACGCCCTGCGCACAACCGATCCGTTTTATACCCGTATCCTCTCGCTGTACGAAAGCTACGGCGGAGGATATGATTTTGTCGGCTTCTGGGTACAGGAGACCGACGGCGATATCGTGTCCGCGATCTCCCGCTTTGAGGACAAGTTCAGCCTGTATCTTACTGAAAAATCCGACCTCGAAGAGGTTGCCGCGTTCCTGCGTTTTCAGGGCGCGGTAGCTATTATGGCTGACGACCGTTTTCAGTTGGATACCGAAGCAGGACAGGCGATTACGGGACAAGTCCTGCGCTATACGGGAGAGCATTATAATTCTGATTTGGAATTATATTCACCCGAGATCAAGCCGCTGTACGCCCTGCTGCAAAGCTGTGAGAGCGAGATTTTCCGCGTGCCGGAATACATGAGTTTTCTGTCCGACGTGACCCACCGCCGCAACCGCGGCAAAAGCACGATCCTCGGTACAAATGCGGACGGAACGATCGCGTCCGCGGTGATGACGGTGAGTGAAACCGAAGAAGCCGCGATCCTCGGTGCGGTAGCGACCCATCCCGATTACCGCCGCAGAGGACTCTCCCGCGAGCTGGTACGCACCCTCGCTTCACGGATCAAGGAGCAGGGGAGAGAGGTCTATGTGTTCAGCGCGAGCGACGCGAATACAAGATTCTATCAGAATTCCGGCTTTGAGATCGTTGCCGGATTCAGAGAGTATATTCAGCCTTCCCTTCGAGGGGAAGGTGTCACCGTTAAGGTGACTGAGGGATTGAATAAATAGAGCGAAGCGACCAACCAAATTTATCGGTTACTCGTTCCGCTCGGACAATTATACAATCCCTCCACCGCTGATCGCGGTCCCCCTCCCTTTACCAAAGGGAGGCGAATGAGAGGAGAACATATGAAAAACTTATTCAACATCGATGAAAAAATCCTCGCCGCCGCCGACAAGGCGATGGCGATGTGTAAAGAGCATTTTGAAGAGATCGAACGCGTCAAGGAGTTTCAGCAGCAGAAGATGCTTAAGGCGTTTCAGGAATACAACGTGAGCGAATCCATGTTCGCGGGCTCGACGGGCTACGGCTACGATGACCGCGGACGCGACACCCTCGATAAGATCTACGCCTACGTTTTCGACGCTGAGGACGCGCTGGCGCGCCAGCATTTTCTGAGCGGCACCCACACCCTGACGGTCGCGCTGTTCGGCATGCTGCGCCCGGGGGACGAGATGCTCTGCGTCACCGGTACGCCCTACGATACCATCCAGCCCGTGATCGGCATTACGCCGTGCAACGGTTCTTTGCGGGATTTCGGCGTGAAATACAGCGAGGTTGCGCTCCTGCCCGACGGTACGGTGGATTTGGAAGGCGTCAAAAATTCGGTTTCCGAAAAGAAACCGAAGATGGTTTACATCCAGCGCTCCAAGGGCTACGCCCTGCGCCCCTCGCTGAGGAATAAGGAGATCAAAGCGATTTGCGATATCGTCAAGCCTCTGTCGCCCGAAACCATCATCATGCTCGACAACTGCTACGGCGAATTCACCGAGTACGAGTCGCCGATCACCCTCGGCGTGGATATTATGGCTGGCTCCATGATCAAGAACGCCGGCGGCGGCATCGCGCCTACCGGCGGTTATATCGCCGGCAGAGCCGACCTGATCGAGCTGTGCGCTTTCCGACTGACCTCGCCCGGAACCGGACGCGAACTCGGATGTACGCTCGGCGTGCTCCGAGAAATGTACCTCGGAGCCTATCACGCGCCGGTCGCGACCGCCGAAGCGATCAAGACCGCCGTCTTCGCCTCGGCGCTGTTCGAGGTGCTCGGCTACGATGTGGAGCCGAGTTATCAAAAGAAGCGCGGCGACATCATCGACGTTATCACCCTCGGCTCGCCCGAGAAGATGTGCGCCTTCTGCCGCGGTATCCAGAGCGGATCGCCCATCGACAGCTTTGTCGCCCCGCAGCCCTCGCCGATGCCCGGTTACGACAGCGAGGTCATCATGGCGGCGGGCGCCTTCACCCTCGGCTCGTCGATCGAGATCAGCGCCGACGGCCCGCTCAGAGAGCCCTACGCCGTTTACTTACAGGGCGGCATCTCTTTCGCGACGGCGAAGCTCAGCGTCATGCTCGCTGCGCAGGAAGTCGAAAAAGTTCAATAAGCAAAGCAAAAAGGTCTGCTTCATTTTTGAGGCAGACCTTTTCATTGAAAGATAATATGCATATAGTTTGTCCTTGCGTTTCGGATACGAATGACATAGACGGCGTTTTTGTCAGTTTTGTAAAACGCAATATGATGATCGATAATGAGATAACGTATATCCGTTTCTCTGTTGACTTTTTCGCTTAATGCTGCACCGAGCAAAGGATTATCCTTCAGCAGCGCACAGCCTTTCAAAATCCTCTGTGTGACGTTTTCGGCAGCAATGGGATTCTGCAGGTTATCACGGATATATGCTTTGATTTCTCTGAGGTCGGTTCTTGCCTGCGGCGAATAAATCAATCTCATGAGTTGACACCGAACTCAGCGATCATATCGTCTTCCGAAATCCAATCGCTTTCCGACTGCACGGATTCTTCTCCGGCTTTTAATTCAGCCATCAACAGTGCGACAGCCTGTTCCCTCAGTACTTTATCGCCGTCTTTAGTCAGCAGAAACGGCAGACCGCCTACATTGATCGTTTGTTGCAGAAAAGCGTTGAACGCTTCAGTCAGGGTCAAACCACAGTCGGATAGTATTCCCTCGACAACCTTTTTGACTTCCGGATTGATCCGTGCCTGAAAGGTAGATGTTTTAGGTGCGTTAGCTACATTGATATTCATGGTATCGCTCCTTTTGGATTATTATATAATAAGTATAACCAACGGAACGCCAAATGTCAATACATTGTCACTACGTGAAACGATAATTATATTGTAAACGCAAGAAAAGGATTGATCACAGATTTAAGATACTGTAATATACGGCGCGATCCTTTCATAGGTCTTCTTTCCGACGCCCTCGACCTGCATAATCTCTTCTGCCGAGGTGAATGCGCCGTGCTCCTCGCGATAGGCGACGATGCTTTGCGCCTGCTTCTCGGAAACCCCTGAAAGCTCGTTGAGCTCTTCGGCGGAGGCGGTATTGATGTTGACCGGCTCGATCTCCATCGCGTCGATCTCCTGCGGCGTGTAGCCGCGCGGCGGCGCCTGATAAGCCAAGTGGCTGAACAGCACCACGCCGATCACCGCGATCAGCCCGACCGCGCCGATGATCCAAATGAGTTTACCGTTTTTGAAACGCTTCATAAGCCGTCATTATCTCAGCCTTTTGAAAAAGTCGCTGAGTATCTGCCCGCACGCTTCCTGCATCACGCCGCCCCGATAGGACGGATGAAATGCCAGCGGCAGGTTCAGGATATCCGCGACGGAACCGCAGCAGCCGTTCTTCGGATCGTACGCGCCGAAGTAGACCTGCGGGATCCGCGCGTTGACGATCGCGCCCGCGCACATCGGACAGGGCTCGAGCGTGACGTACAGCTCACATTCCCACAGCCGCCAGCCGCCCAAACGCTCACAGGCTTCATTGATCGCTTCCAGTTCCGCGTGACACAGTGCGTTTTTATTCTTTTCACGGCGGTTTCTGCCTTCGCCGACGATCTCGCCTTTTCTCACGACGACCGCGCCGACCGGCACCTCGCCGTCGTCAAAGGCTTCCTGCGCGAGCATGAGCGCCCGTTCCATCATGCGTTCGTCCATCATGAGATCCCGGAAAACAGGACAAAAGCGCAGTACAGTATCATCACCACGGTGAAGGTGATCAGGGTGGGAGAGGTCACCGTGAGCTTGACCTTGCTTTTGAAGGGGATCACATCGTTGCCGTTTTCAAGGTCAAAGTATCGGTTGTCCTTGATCTTGATAATTCCTTTAAGGAAAATAAATGACAAAATGCCGGTAACGGCGAAGATAACGCCGTAGCACAGATTCGCCTGCGCTTCGGTCAGGATATTATAGGATATCAGGACGTCGGACAGCACCGACAGACCGTTGTTCAGGAAATGGATGATGATGGACGGCAGCAGCGAATTGGTTTTGATATCGATATAGGCGAAGACCAGTCCGCAGCAGAAAGTGAACGGCAGCTGTACGAAGTTGCCGTGCATCAGCGCGAAGGTCGCGGAGGATACCAGGATCGCCAGACCGGCGGAATAGGGGCGAAGGATACCCATAATGATACCGCGGAAAGCGAACTCCTCCACAAAGGCGGGCAGGATCGCTACCGTCAGAAAATACAGCAGGATGTTCGGCTGACTGCCTGCGTCAATGCTGCCGCCGCTGTTCTCGATCCCGAAGAGCCCGAAGGTGTTGTTGAGCAGATCGACGACATAATTGCTCGCCAGTGAAAAGCTCAGTCCGATCACGCAGAGCTTTGTCAGATAGCCCGCGCCGATCTTGTCAAAGGGAAAGATCTCGGCAAAGCTGACGCGCTTGATCAGACAGTAGATCAGACCCGCGACGAAAAAGATCATCATGGACAGCATGCCGTTTTCCAGCAGGAACAGCGGGCTTGATTCGGAAAGCTCAGAGCTTCCGACAAAAGAAGCGATCAGCGTGGTGATCACGCCGAGAACGAGCTCCAGTCCGAAGAAGACCAGCATCAGCCCGCCCAGACCGTTCACGGTTTTTCTGAGCTTACGCTCGTAGTTGTATGTTTGCTGCTGTTCCGGCGTCATTCGGGGAGGGGCATAGCGCACGGGCACGTATTGCTGTACCGGGACCTGCCTGATAGGGTATTGCTGCACAGGGTATTGCTGTACAGGCGGCTGCGGCGGATATTGCTGCGGCGCCTGCTGCGGCGGATATTGCTGAGGACGGTACTGCTGAGGCTGTCCGTAATATGGCTGACCGCCCGGATAGGATTGCTGAGGATTGTATTGCACGAATGGATTCCTCCGTCAAAATCGTAATATGTCTCAATGTCATTAAGTTAAGGAAGGCTCCTTTTGGGAAAAGGAGCTGTCGCCCGTTGGCGACTGAGGAATTGTATCAATTGACCGAGCGTCAGCGAGATACTATTTCCTTAACTTAACGGCACTGAATATGTCTGCATTTTTCAGCTTTAACTATCATAATACAAAAATTTGCAAAAATAATTCTTGACAAACAATATGGAAGATATTATAATACATAACGAAAACAAAGTAAAGCGACATGGCTTTCACCTGTGGGGTATCGTCTGCACGGGTCAATACGGACCGGGGATCATTCCCTTATCTTTGTATTGCACGCGGACGGAGCCATCTGTCCGCGATTTTTGTTATCTGAATCTTTGGAGGTGCTTACTTATCAGCAAGCAGGAACCGCAAATCAATGAGGAAATCCGTGACAAAGAGTTACGCGTAATCGGTGCCGACGGCACACAGCTCGGCATCATGTCGGCTGCCGACGCCCAGCGCATCGCAGACGAAAAGAATCTCGATCTCGTGAAGATCGCTCCCCAGGCGACGCCGCCCGTGTGCAAGATCATGGACTACGGCAAGTATCGCTTTGAGCAGAACAAGCGCGAGAAAGAAGCGAGAAAGAACCAGCATACCGTCGAGGTCAAGGAGATCAAGCTCTCGCTGAATATCGACACCCACGACTTTAACACCAAGCTCAAGAACGCGTTGAAGTTCTTCGCCCACGGTGATAAGGTCAAGGTTTCTATCCGCTTCCGCGGCCGTGAAATGGGTCATTCCGAGTACGGCTACGATCTGATGAAGAGATTTGCCGACGCGTGCGCGGAGGTCGCCAACATCGAACGCCCCGCGAAGCTCGAGGGTCGCCAGATGCTCATGTTTATGGCTCCCAAGCCCAATAAGCCCGCCAAACAGTAATACCGTTTCCCTGCGGGGACGGTACAAGAAGTATTTCAAAGGAGGATTATTAATATGCCTAAGATCAAAACACACAGCGGAGCGAAGAAGCGCTTCAAACTGACAAAGAACGGTAAGGTTATCCGCGCTCACGCGAATAAGAGCCATATCCTGAACAAGAAGACCACCAAGCGTAAAAGAGGTCTGAGAAAGACTACCGTCGCTGACAAGACCAACGTAGCTCAGGTTAAGCGCCTGATCCCCTACAAGTAATATCGCTTGATTTTTAACTAAGAATTTTCGGAGGTAATGATAAATGGCACGTATTAAAGGCGCGATGATGACTCGCAAGAGAAGAAAGAAAACATTAAAGCTCGCTAAGGGCTATTACGGTGCAAAGAGTAAGCACTTTAAGATGGCGAAGCAGCAGGTGATGAAGAGCGGTAACTACGCTTACATCGGCCGCAAGCAGAAGAAGAGAGATTTCCGCAGACTGTGGATCACCCGTATCTCCGCCGGCTGCAAAGCTAACGGCACCAACTACTCTACCTTTATGAACGGTCTGAAGAAAGCCGGCATCACCCTGAACCGCAAGGTTCTGTCCGAGATCGCGATCTCCGATCCCGCCGCTTTCACCGCTCTCGTAGAGCAGGTAAAGAACTCTTAAATAAGCTATAACTGCGTTTGGGTAACCCCCAAACGCTTTTATATTTGCCGTATGAATGACTTAATGACAATGAATGAACCTCGGCTCTGCCGCATTATGCATCATACCTGTTCTGACCTGACCTAACCTTACCTAACCTTACCTAACCTAACCTCGGGTTCCATTTGGGTTCCGTTTGGGTTCCAAAACGGTTCCGTATGAATTCACTAATCTTACCTAATCTATTCTAACCTAACCTGCGTATACGTTTTGTATACAATCTGTATACATGAAAAACTGTGTGCTCGACAAACTTTTCTGTAGGGACGGCTATCGTCGTCTGAAACCCGTCGGGTATATTGATCTAACCGCGCAGCATATGAAAAACTTTCGTAGGGGATGGCGCTTGCGACATCCCGCACGGTATCAGCGCAGTTTTTCTATCTGCCGTTTTCGACAGTTGATGCGCCCGTCATTCTCGGGACGTTGTCGAGCGCCGTCCCCTACGGTGAAGTATCAGCGTGACAACAACAGTGTCATTGCGAGGGCAAAGCTCGCGGCAATCCCCTTGTCATTACGACCGGCTACCGGTGGAAGGGGATTACTCCTGTCACCCCAACCTGATTATTGTAGTTTATCTGATAACAAAAGGTCATAGCATGGAACTTATTTCTTCAAAAGAAAATAAAAAAATCAAATATCTGAAAAAGCTGTCTTCCTCGGCGTCCTTCCGCAGGGAAGAGGACGTTTTTACCGTCGAGGGAACGCGGCTGTGCGCCGACGCCGTCAAAAGCGGAGCTGAGATCGTGTCCGCGTTCTTTTCCGAGACCTTTGTCGGAAAACACGGCGTTTTTGTCGACAAAGCGCGTCAGAACGCGGGGGAGGCCTTTGTGCTCAGGGACAGCCTCTTTTCATCCGTGTCCGATACCAAGACCCCGCAGGGCGTATTGTTTGTCATAAAAAGACTTGACAAAAGCCTCGACTTTGATAGAATAAAGGATAATGGAAAAGTATTGGCTTTGGAAACCGTGCAGGACCCCGTCAACCTCGGCACCATCCTCAGAACCGCCGAGGCGTTCGGTATCGGCGCGGTCGTTCTCACGCGTGATTGCTGCGATATCTACTCGCCGAAAGCGGCGCGCGGCAGCATGGGAGCCGTGTTCCGTCTGCCCTTTATGATCACCGACGACCTGCCCGCGTTTATCGAAGATTTCAACGCCTTCGGTACCTCCTACGCGGCGGTGCTGGATAAAGATTCCGTTTCCTTGAACGACTGTTCGTTTGAGGGAGCGGCGCTCGCCGTTGTCGGCAACGAGGGCAACGGTCTGACTCCTGACACGGTCAAAGCCTGTACCCACAAGCTGTATATTCCGATGAGCGGCAAAGCGGAGTCGCTGAACGTGTCCGCCGCCGCCGCGATCATTCTCTGGGAAATGAACCGATGACCAACGCGACAAAGTATTTTATTTGGCTCAGTCTGGCGCTCGGCTACAGTTCGCCGAAGTGCAAGGCTCTGCTGTCGATCTATCCGGATATCGCCGATTTCTTCAACGGCGGCGAACGGGAGTGGCGGCTGTCCGGCGTGCTGAACGCCAAGGATATCGCCGCTCTGGAGGATACGCCGATCGGGAAAGCATATGAGGTGATCGCGCGGTGCAACGAGCTGGGGATCAGCATCATATCGCTCGACGATCCGGGCTATCCCGCAAAGCTGAAGGATATTTACGACCCTCCTGCCGTATTATATATGAAAGGGCATATGCCCGATTTTGAGCGGCGGTTGAGCATCGCCGTCGTCGGCACGCGCAACGCGACCGCCTACGGGAAGATGACCTCCCATGTCCTCGCGGGTTCGCTCGCGAAGGTGGGCGTGATCATCGTCAGCGGCGGCGCGCTGGGCATCGACAGTCTCAGCCACACCGCGGCGCTCGAGACCAGCGGCGTGACCGTCTGCGTCTTAGGCTGCGGGATCAATTATCCGTACCTGATGAGCAACGCCGTATTGCGTAAAAACATCGCCGGGCGCGGCGCGGTACTGTCCGAGTACCCGCCCGACTACCCGCCGGGCAAATATACCTTCCCTGAGCGCAACCGCATCATCTCCGGACTGTCCGACGGCGTTCTGGTGGTGGAAGCGGGGGAGAAGAGCGGCTCGCTGATCACGGCGCGTACCGCACTGGAACAGAACCGCGACGTTTTCGCGGTAATGGGCAATATCACCTCGCCCTATTCGCAGGGGACAAACGCCCTGATCAAGGAGGGTGCAATCCCTGTCACGGACTACACCGATATTATCAACTATTATCCGCAGTTTTCGCTTGAGGGCGAGCCCGACGATATGGTGCAGGATATCCCCAAGCATAAAACCGATATCGACGTTTCCGACGAGGCGAAAAAGGTCTATCACGCCGTCACCGCCGAGCCCGTCCATATCGATACCGTCACTGCCGCCTGCGGTCTGCCGGTGAACGTCGTATTACAGGCGCTGACCGAGCTGGAGCTCGAAGGGCTGATCAAAGCCGATAAGGGCAGGATGTACCGTTTACTGTGATTTGGGTGAACGGTGAATAGTGAATGGTGAATGGTTTCGGGAGGACTCCGTCCTCACCTGATTCCTATTTGAATATATTGAGAAAACAGAAACATACGGAGGACAAATAATGTCTAATCTTGTCATCGTGGAGTCGCCCGCCAAGGCGAAAACCATCAAAAAATATCTCGGTAAGGACTATGACGTCGTAGCCTCGATGGGACACGTCAGGGATCTTCCCTCGGCACGCCTGAGCGTCGACGTCAACAATGATTTCGAGCCGAAATATGAGATCATCAAGGGAAAGGAAAAGCTGGTCGGCGAACTGCAGGATAAAGCGAAGAAGTCCGATAAAGTCTATCTCGCGACGGACCCTGATAGAGAGGGTGAAGCGATCTCGTGGCATCTGGCTTATCTGCTCGATCTGCCGCTCGACGAGATCGACCGTGTCGAGTTCAACGAGATCACCAAGAACGGCATCAAAGCCGGTATGGAGGCGCCGCGCACCATCAATATCGATCTGGTCAACGCACAGCAGGCGCGCCGTATCCTCGACCGTCTGGTGGGCTATAAGCTCAGCCCCTTTGTCTCCCAGAAGATCCATCGCGGACTCTCCGCCGGACGCGTCCAGTCCGTCGCGGTACGCATCATCGTCGACCGCGAGAACGAGATCCGCGCGTTCAAGCCCGAGGAGTACTGGACGATCGACGCCAAATTCATCCCCAAGGGCTCGCGCAAAGCGTTTTCCGCATCCCTCTACGGCGACAAGAACGGCAAGATCAAGATCAAGAACAAAGAACAGTCTGATAAAATACTCTCGGATTTAGAGGGCGCCGATTTCATCATCACCAAGGTGAAGAACGGCACCCGCAAGAAATCTCCCGCGCCGCCCTTCATCACCTCCACCTTACAGCAGGAGGCGTCAAGAAAGCTCAACTTCCAGTCTCGCCGCACCATGAAGGTCGCGCAGGAGCTGTATGAAGGCGTAGAGTTAGAGGGCATCGGCGCGATGGGTCTGATCACCTATATGCGTACCGACTCGCTCCGCGTGTCCAACGACGCGATCAGGGACGCCCAGACCTATATCCGCGATACCTACGGCGACAAATATCTGCCGCCCAAGCCCCGCTATTATAAGTCCCGCGCCGGCGCACAGGACGGTCACGAGGCGATCCGTCCCTCCGCACCGTCCATCACCCCCGCGCAGATCAAGGGCAGCCTGACCAACGATCAGTATAAGCTGTATAAGCTGATCTGGGAGCGCTTTATGGCTTCTCAGATGGCTGACTGCATCCAGAAGACCACGCAGGCGGACATCGAGGGCAACGGCTATATCTTCAAGGCGGCGGGCTACCGCGTCGATTTCGACGGCTTTACTACCCTGTATGTGGAGAGCAGGGACGAAGAAGACGACAAGGACAACCGCATCCTCTCGCTCGAGAAGGATACGCCCTGCAAGGCGAAAGAACTGCTGGGCAATCAGCACTTCACCCAGCCTCCGGCGCGCTTTACCGAAGCGTCGCTGATCAAGGCGCTTGAAGAGTACGGCATCGGCAGACCTTCTACCTACGCCGCGACCATCTCCACCATCACCTCCCGCGAATATGTCAAGCGTGAGGGCAAGACGCTGGTACCCACCGAGCTGGGCGAAGCGCTTGCGGGGCTTATGAAGGAGCGCTTCCCGAAGATCGTCAACGTGAAGTTCACCGCCCAGATGGAGGAACAGCTCGACGCCGTCGAGCGCGGCGAAACCGAGTGGGTGGAGCTGCTGCGGGAATTCTATACCGATTTCGACAAGACCCTGAAAAAGGCGAAAACCGATATGCAGGGCGTGAAGATACAGCTCGAGGAGGACAAGACGGACATCATCTGCGAAAAATGCGGCAGACAGATGGTCGTCAAGGTCGGACGCTACGGCAAGTTCATCGCCTGCCCCGGCTACCCCGAGTGCAAGAACGTCAAAAAATACGTGGAGAACGTAGGCGTAAAATGCCCCAAGTGCGGCGGCGACGTGATCGTCAAACGCTCCGGCAAGGGCAAGACCTTCTACGGCTGTTCCAATTATCCGGACTGCGATTTCGTATCGTGGTATGAGCCCGTCGATCAGCGCTGTCCCAACTGCGGCGACATCCTCTTCAAGCGCAAAGGCAAGAAGGGCGGCGTTTTCTGCCAGCACGAGGGCTGCGGATATAAGAAATAAATTTCAGTTAGGAGTGAGGAGTTAGGAGTGAGGAGTTATAAAAACTGACAACTGCTAACTGCTAACTGCCAACTATGGATAAAGTAACCGTCATCGGCGCGGGGTTAGCCGGCTGTGAGGCGGCTTATCAGCTGTCAAAGCGCGGCGTTCACGTCGATCTGTATGATTCCAAACCGAATAAGAAAAGCCCCGCGCACCATTCCGATCAGCTCTGCGAGATCGTTTGCTCCAACTCCTTCAAGGCGAACCGCGTGAATTCCGCGGCGGGTCTGCTGAAGGAAGAGATGCGCACCCTCGGTTCCCTGTTGTTACAGTGCGCCGACCGATGCGCCGTTCCCGCGGGAGGCGCGCTTGCGGTCGACCGCGAGCAGTTCTCCGCGATGGTGACGGAGCATATCCTGAACGATCCGAACATCACCTATATCCCCGAAGAGCTGACCGCGATCCCCGAAGAGGGCGTGGTGATCGTCGCGACGGGTCCCCTGACCCACGACGCGCTCGCAAAAGATATCGCTGCGCGTTACGGCGCGAGCCTGCGCTTCTTTGACGCGGCGGCTCCCATCGTCGCGGCGGACTCCATCGACATGGAGCACGCGTTTTACGAATCGCGCTACGGCAAGGGCGGGGGAGAGGACTACCTCAACTGCCCGATGAACAAGGCGGAATACGAGGCGTTCTATGAGGCGCTTGTCAGCGCCGAACGCGCTCCCGTGCACGAATTCGACGTGATGAATCCCAAGGTCTACGAGGGCTGTATGCCCATCGAGGTGATGGCGCAGCGCGGCGTGGACACCGTGCGCTTCGGACCCATGAAGCCGGTCGGTTTACGTGATCCGCGTACCGGTCACCGTCCGTGGGCGGTGCTGCAATTACGCAAGGAGAACGCCGCCGGCACGATGTACAACCTCGTCGGCTTCCAGACGAATCTGAAGTTTGGCGAGCAGAAGCGGGTCTTTTCCATGATCCCCGCTCTGAGTCACGCGGAGTTTCTGCGCTACGGTGTGATGCACCGCAACACCTTCATCAATTCTCCGAAGATCCTCAACTCGGATTATTCTGATAAAGAAAATAAATCCCGTTTCTTCGCCGGTCAGCTCACCGGCGTGGAGGGCTATATGGAGAGCGCTTCATCGGGACTTCTTTGCGGCATCAACGCCGCGAGACTGCTCAGCGGTCAGGATACCGTCACCCTGCCGCCCACCACCATGATGGGCGCGATGGCGCGCTATATCAGCGATCCGTTCGTGACCGATTTCCAGCCGATGGGCGCGAACTTCGGGATCCTGCCGGAGCTTACGCACCGTCCCCGCGATAAAGCGGAGCGCGGACAGGCGTACGCCGACCGCTCGCTGGAGGATTTGAAGTTGTTCATCAAAGAGAATAACATATAGGCTGCCGAAGTTTAAACTGTCATTGCGAAGCCCGAAGCCTCCCTTCAGGGAGGTGCCGCGAGTATGCGGCAGGCTGTGGCAATCCCCTTGCCGTAGATGTCGGTTGCAGTGACTGAAAGGTACAGTCCCTCTTTGTGGGATTGCCACGGTCGCTTTGCTCCCTCGCAATGACAGCAATAATGATAGATAATTCTAAGATAAGGATTTGGTAATATGAAAATCATCGTAGACGCGTTCGGCGGCGACAACGCCCCGCTCGAAATCATCAAAGGCGCCGTAGACGCCAAACAGGAATACGGCGTGGATATCCTCCTCGTCGGCGACGAGGCGACCATCCGCAAGGTTGCGGCAGAAAACGGGATCAGCCTCGACGGCATCGCGCTGTATCACGCGCCCGACGTCTTCACCAACGACGATCAGCCGTCCTCCATCCGATCCAAGACGAAGGCGAATACCTCCCTTGCGACGGGCTTCCGCCTGCTCAAGGAGGGAGAGGGCGACGGCTTTGTATCCGCCGGCAACTCCGGCGCGATCGGCGCGGGCTCGATGTTCATCGTCAAGCGCATCAAGGGCATCAAGCGCGTCGCGTTCGCTCCCGTCATTCCGACCGCGAGCGGCAGGGCAATGGTCATCGACAGCGGCGTCAATACCGACGTCCGTGCGTCTGTTTTACAGCAGTTCGCGATCATGGGCTCCGTCTACATGGACAAGGTCATGGGTGTGAAGAATCCCCGCGTGGGACTCGCCAACGTCGGCACCGAGGAGCATAAGGGCGACGAGTTAAGACAGGAGACCTACAAGCTCCTGCAGAAAACGCCCGTCAACTTTATCGGCAACGTTGAAGGACGCGATATCCCGCTCGACGGCGCCGACGTCGTCGTATGCGACGGCTTTACCGGCAACATGATCATCAAGACCTACGAGGGCGTCGCTTTGGCCCTGCTCGGTAAGCTCAAGGGCATTTTCAAGAAGAGCCTCAAGAATAAGCTCGCCGCGGCGATGGTGCTGGGCGATATGAAAGCGTTCAAGAAAGAAATGGATATGGACGAGTTCGGCGGCGCGCCGGTGCTCGGCTGTTCCAAGCCCGTTTTCAAGGCGCACGGCAGCGCCAACGCCAAGACCATCAAGAACGCCGTCCGCGTCTGTATGGGCTATGTCGGCAACGACGTCATCGGTACCGTGACCGAAGCGCTCGCGAGCATCGCCGTCGATGAGGAAGAGGCAGAGTAATGAAGGATTTACAGGAAGCCATCGGCTACACGTTCCGTGATCCCGCTTTGTTGACCGAAGCGCTGACCCATTCCTCTTACGCGCACGAGCAGCATAAAAACATGAAGTACAACGAACGGCTCGAGTTCCTCGGCGACGCGGTGCTGTCGATCGTTGTCTCCGACTATATCTATAAGCACTGTCCGAACCTCCCCGAGGGCGAGCTGACGAAGCTGCGCGCCTCGCTGGTGTGTGAAAAGAGCCTGTTCGATTTCGCAAAGCAGATCGACCTCGGCTCCTACCTGCGCCTTAGTAACGGCGAACGCCGCAACGGCGGCGCCAAGCGTCCGTCCATCGTGTCCGACGCGTTCGAGGCGCTGATCGCCGCGATCTATCTCGACGGCGGCATGGAGGCAGCGGAGCGGCATATTCTGCGCTTTGTCGTGCCGGAGATCGAACAGCATAAGAACCGCTCGTTCAAGGATTATAAGACCGCTTTGCAGGAGATCATCCAGAAGAACCCCGGTGAGAAGTTAGAGTACCGTCTGGTTGGCTCCACCGGTCCCGACCACGATAAGCACTTCAAGGTCGAGGTCCTGCTGAACAGTAACGTCATCGGCAGGGGAGGCGGCCGCTCCAAGAAGGAAGCGGAACAGCAGGCGGCAAGAGAAGCGCTCGAGCTGATGGGTTATTAAAGATATGCCGAAGCACGCGAACGTCGCCTTATTCATCCCCTTCAACGGCTGTCCGCACCGGTGCTCCTTCTGCGACCAGCGCAGTATCACCGGCATGGCGTACCAGCCGACCCCGCAGGACGTCAGGAGCGCGGTCATGACTGCGCTTGATTCTTTAAAAGAAAATTCGATTCACAGCGAGATCGCCTTCTTCGGCGGCAGCTTTACCGCGATCGACAGGGAATATATGCTTTCTCTGTTAGAGGCGACCGTTCCTTATATCGACCGCTTCAAGGGCATCCGCATCTCCACCCGTCCCGACTGTATCGATGAGGAAGTGCTTTCTCTGCTGAAGACCTATCACGTCACGTCGATCGAGCTCGGCGCCCAGAGCATGAGCGACACGGTGCTGGCGGCGAACGACCGCGGACATACCGCACGGGACGTCCGTGTTGCGTCAAGGCTGATCAAAGAATTCGGCTTTGAACTCGGTCTGCAGATGATGACGGGATTGTACAAAAGTACGCCCGAATCGGATATCGAAACGGCGCGGCGGTTTATTGAATTGAAGCCCGCGACCGTGCGCATCTATCCGACCGTCGTGATGAAGGGCACGCGCTTGGGCGAGCTGTATGAAGCGGGCATTTATCAGCCGCAGACCTTGGAGGAAGCGATCGAGCTGACTGCTCGTTTGCTGACGATGTTCGATGAAGCGGATATCAACGTCATCCGCGTCGGTCTGCACGACAGTGAGAGCCTGAAAGAAAACAGGCTCGCGGGACCGTATCACCCCGCGTTCAAAGAGCTGTGCGAGAGCCGTATCATGCTCGATAAGGCAGTTGAATTATTGAAAGAACTGCCGCGCGGTGTTTACACCCTGCGTGTGAACCCGAAAAGCCGCTCCAAGATGACCGGCAACAAAAAAATGAATCTTACCGCACTGAAAGAGCGCGGTTACGATATAAAGCTCGAAGAAGACGAAACCTTAGCGGACAAAGAGATAGAGCTCGACCTTAAACATGCGTTTTAACCTTAGCAAAAAACGTAATGAGAAACGGAGCTCTTTAAAGGCTCCCTTTGGGAAAGGGAGCCTTATCAAGCATCCTAAATGAGGTACCTATGTTATTAAAATCTCTCGAACTGCAGGGATTCAAAACGTTTCCCGATAAAACGAAACTAAAATTTGATAAAGGCATCACCGCCATCGTAGGACCCAACGGCTCCGGCAAGTCCAATATCAGCGACGCCATCCGATGGGTATTAGGCGAACAGAGCGCGAAGTCTCTGCGCTGTTCCAAGATGGAGGACGTCGTTTTCAACGGCACCGACCGCCGCAAGCGTCAGGGCTATGCCGAGGTCACGCTGACTATCGACAACTCCGACCGCAGCCTGCCCTACGGCGGCGACGAGGTAGCGGTCACCCGCCGCTATTACCGTTCCGGCGAGTCCGAGTACCTGATCAACAAGGCGGCAGTGCGCCTCAAAGACATCCACGAGCTGTTCATGGATACGGGTCTGGGCAGAGACGGCTACAGCATGATCGGACAGGGCAAGATCGACTCTATCGTCGCCTCCAAGTCCGAGGACAGACGCGAGATCTTTGAAGAAGCCGCGGGTATCTCCCGCTATCGCTACCGCAAGACCGAAGCGGAGCGCAAATTAGCGCATACCGAAGAGAATCTGCTGCGCCTGCGCGATATCGTCACCGAGCTCGAGTCAAGGGTAGAGCCCCTGCGTATCCAGTCCGAAAAAGCGAAAAAATTCCTCGAGTACAGCGCCGAAAAGCGCGGTCTCGAGATATCCCTCTGGCTCGATACGCTCGACAAGAGCGCCGCGGTTCTGCGCGACTATGAGGACAAGATCGCCGTCGCCAAGAACCAGTATGAAGAAGCGGAAGAGGCGCTCAGCTCCATCGCTTCCGAGACCGAGGAGCTTTATATCAAAAACGGCATGCTCAGCTCACAGATCGAGCAGGAGCGCAACGCCGCCGCCATGTTCGAGGCGCAGATCGCCGGCAAGAACGCCGAGATCTCGGTCGCCGAGAACGATATCCTGCATAACAAAGAGAACATCGAGCGCATCATCAGCGAGATCGATAAGGCAGAGAATTCCGCCGTCGATATCAAAAAGATCGTCGAGACCAAGCTCGCCGAGATCGACGCCTTACGCGAAGAGATCCTTCATAAGCAGAGCGACTATAACGCCGCTTCCGCAGAGCTCAACGCCATCAATAACGACGCGTCCCGCTCGAACGACGAGCTGCAGAAGCTCTCTGCGATGATCGCTTCGCTGTCTCAGCGTCTGGCTGACGTGCGCGTGACGGATATCACCGCCGCGACCGCGATCGAAGAGCTGGAGGAGCGCGCGAGGGTACTGAAAGAATCTCAGGAGATGAAACGCGCCCAGCGCGATGATCTTATTTCGATAAAAGAAAATTATGAAAAGAAGATAAAAGCCGCCGACAACAAGATCGCCGCTCTCGGCAACTCGATCGACGGCTTGGAAATGAAGCTGAATTCCCGCGCGGAAAAGCGCGAGGAACTCCGCAAAACCGCCGAGAACCTGCGCCTTGACGCGGAGGAAAAATCCCGCCGCGCCAAGATCCTCGCCGACCTGTCGGCAAACTTCGCGGGCTTCTACGACAGCGTCAAGATGGTAATGAAGGCGGCAAAGAACGGCGAGCTGGGCGGTATCTGCGGACCTGTCACCACGCTGATCAAGGTGCCGTCGCAGTATAACATCGCGATGGAAGTCGCCCTCGGCGCTAAAATGCAGCACATCGTCGTCAACAACGATTCCGACGCGAAGCGCGCGATCGAACTGCTGAAAAAGCGCGACGGCGGCAGAGCGACCTTCCTGCCCATCACGACCATCAAACCCCGCTCGCTCGATGAAAAGGGTCTCGATGACTGCTACGGTTATATCGGGATTGCCTCTGAGCTGTGCACCTGCGAGCCGAAGTACGCGAATATCCTGTCAAACCTGCTCGGACGCATCGTGATCGCCGAAGATCTTTCCGCGGCGAGCGCGATCGCCAAGCGCTACGGCTACCGCTTCCAGGTCGTCACCCTCGACGGTCAGGTCATCAACGCCGGCGGTTCCTTTACCGGCGGTTCCCGCGCGAAGAACTCCGGACTGCTCGCCCGCGAGAGCGAGATCGACAAGCTCCGCAAAGAGGCGGCGGAACTCTCCGCGAAAGCGAAAAGCGCCGCCGAGAAGTTCACCGAAGCGGAGAGCCAGTATGCTAAGGTCGAAGCCGATCTGCTCGGCACCCGCGCCGAGCTGACCAACACCCAGAACGACAAGGTGCGCATGAGCGCCGAGTACAACGCGTGTCTGAGCGAATTAGCGGGCGTCAGCCGCGACCTCGAGGACATCGAGCGCGAGCTGGAAGCCGGCGCGAAGAAGATAACCGAGGCAAGAGCGTCGCGCGAGCTGGCGCAGAAGGACATGATCCGCTTCAACGCCGATATCGAGTCGACCGAGCTGAAGATCAAGACCATCTCCGGCACGCGCGACGAAATGACCCAGAAGCGCGAGGAATACGCCGACAGGCTCCAGCAGCTGCGCCTGGATATCCTGAGCCTCGAAAAGGACGTCGATACCCGCAAGGCGGAGATCGAAAGCGCCGAATCGACCGGCTCCGATCAGCAGCTGCGCATCGAAGAGCTCAACAGAGAAAAACAAAATTACGAACAGAATATTTCTGATATAGAAAATAAAATTGTCGCTCTCCGCGCCGAGATCGAAGCGCTGACCGGACAGCAGCAACAGTCTGCCGAGAATATCGAGCGCCTGAACAACGAGAAGCTGGAACTCGAGAGAAAGAGCGTGTCGCTCCGTCAGCTCGAGCGCGACAAGACCGCCGAGCGCGAGCATTCGTCCAACGAATTTTCACGACTCGAAGAGCGCAAAGCCGGCAGGCAGAAGGAGTTCGACGACATCATCGCCAAGCTCTGGGACGAGTACGAGCTGACCCGTCACGAGGCGGAACAGCAGGCGGTGGAGATCGCGAACCTTACCGAAGCGCGTTCCCGCCTGAGCGCCCTGAAAAACAAGATCAAAGCCCTCGGCTCCGTCAACACCGACGCGATCGAGGAATATAAAGAGGTTTCCGAGCGTTACACGTTCATGAAAACGCAGGTCGACGACGTCGAGAAATCCAAGAAGGAGATCGAGAACCTGATCGTCAGCCTGACCAAGCAGATGAAGGAGGTCTTTGTCGACTCCTTCGCCGAGATCAACAAGAACTTCACCCTGACGTTCAAGGAGCTGTTCGGCGGCGGCGAGGCGCATCTGGAGCTGTCCGATCCCGACAGCATCCTGACCTCCGGCATCGATATCGTCGTGCACCCGCCCGGCAAGATCGTCGTGCGTCTGGAGGCGCTGTCCGGCGGCGAAAAGGCGCTGGTCGCCATCGCGCTGTACTTCGCCATCATGAAGGTTCGTCCCGCGCCCTTCTGCGTGATGGATGAGATCGAGGCGGCGCTCGACGAGGTCAACGTAGACCGCTTCGCGGCGTATCTGCGCAACCTCACCGAGTCGACTCAGTTCATCCTGATCACCCACCGCCGCGGCACCATGGAAGAGGCGGACGTCCTCTACGGCGTGACCATGCAGGACGAGGGTATCTCAAAGCTCCTCGAGCTCCGCGCGAGCGAGGTAGCGGCAAAGTTAGGTATGAAAGCAAATTGATTTTGGTGAATGGTGAAAGGTGAATGGTGAATGGTTTCGGGCGGGACACCCGCACCCGATTTGAACCATTCAGCCGAAGACTGCCGTTCACAGAGTGAACAACCTGACTGTTAAAAGTTGTTATATCAATACAAAACGCGTCAGCGTTTCCCATAACCGTTAACCATTAACCGTTAACCGTTAATCTAAAGGAGATATATTATGGGCTTTTTCAAGAAATTAAAAGATGGATTAAAGAAAACGCGCGACAGCGTGGTCGGTCAGATCGACTCCATGCTCCAGACCTTCACCGTCATCGACGACGAGCTGTTCGACGAACTCGAGGAGCTTCTCGTCATGGGCGACGTCGGCGTAGAGACCGCCAACAAGATCTGCGGTATGCTGCGTGTGCGCGTGCGTGAAAAGGGCATCACCAAGCCCGCGAAGATCATGAACGAGATCGCCGAGATCAGCGCCGAGATCCTCTCACAGGACGGCAACGAAATGGTGCTGAACACCAAGCCGTCCATCATCCTCGTCATCGGCGTCAACGGCGTCGGCAAGACGACCTCCATCGGCAAGATCGCCAACTATTACAGAGAACAGGGCAAGAAGGTCACCCTTGCCGCCGCGGATACCTTCCGCGCCGCTGCGATCGACCAATTAAAGATCTGGGCTGACCGTTCGGGCGCCGATATCGTCGCGCAGGGCGAGGGTTCGGATCCCGCCGCCGTGGTATTTGACGCGATCTCCTCCGCGAAGGCAAAGGGGAGCGACATCATCATCGTCGATACCGCCGGCCGTCTGCACAACAAAAAGCACCTGATGGACGAACTCAGTAAGATTCGCCGTGTCATCGACCGCGAACTGCCCGACGCGGATAAAGAAGCGCTCCTCGTGCTCGACGCGACCACCGGTCAGAACGCCGTCAATCAGGCTGCTGAATTCGCCAAGGCGACCGGCATCACCGGCATCGTCCTGACCAAGCTCGACGGCACCGCCAAGGGCGGCGTCGTGCTGGCGATCAAGGACACCCTCGGCATCCCCGTCAAGTTCATCGGCGTAGGCGAGAAGATCGACGACCTCCAGCCCTTCGATCCGCTCGAATTCTCCAAAGCGCTGTTTGTTAAGGAAGAACAATGAAAGAATTCATCATCGCTACCAACAACAGCCACAAGGTGGTTGAAATAGAACGCATCCTGTCGCCGCTCGGCGTTACCGCCGTGACCGCGAAGGAGCGCGGCGTCGACCTCGGCGACGTGGCCGAGGACGGCGATACTTTCGCCGCCAACGCCTATATCAAGGCGAAGCACGCCTTTGACCTTTGTCATAAGCCCGTGATCGCGGACGACTCGGGATTGTGCGTCGACGCCCTCGGCGGCAGACCGGGCGTGTATTCCGCGCGCTACGCGGGAGCGGACGCGAGCCCGCTCGTGAAGATCTCCAAGCTGCTCGACGAGATGAAGGACGTCCCCGATGCAGAGCGTTCGGCGCACTTCACCTGCGCCGTCTGCTGTATCCTCGACGAGGATACCGTGATTGAGGTTGAGGGCAGGTGCGACGGAATGATCGCGCGCGAGTTATCCGGCGACGGCGGCTTCGGCTACGATCCCGTATTTGTCGTGGACGGCAGGAGCTTTGCCGATCTGACCGCCGAGGAAAAAGACCGTTACAGCCATCGCGGCAGCGCCCTCAGAAAACTCCGAGATGCTCTGCAAGCATATTCTTTTGATTAACCGCTGTCATTGCGAAGCCCTTTAGGGCTGTGGCAATCCCACAAAGAGGAACAGAGACTTTTCTGATCGGTTGAGATTCCCGCGTCGTAACCTTTGGTTACTCCTCAAAATGACGTTTTATACGGAGGTAAACCTATGTTAACCAGTAAACAGCGCGCTCAGCTGCGCGCTTTAGCCAATCCGATCGACACCGTGCTGATGGTCGGCAAGGGCGGCTTTTCCGAGCAGCTTTACAAGACCGCCGATGAAGCCATCACCGCCCGCGAGCTGATCAAGGGCAAGGTGCTCGAAGCGTGCGAGTATTCCGCGCGCGAGGCGGCGGATACCATCGCCGAGCAGATCGGCGCCGACGTCGTTCAGGTCATCGGCTCCAAATTCATCCTCTACCGCCGCAACAAAAAAGACCCCAAGATCAAGCTGGTCAAATGAGGCGCGCGATTTACGGGGGCTCTTTCAACCCCATCCATAACGATCATATCAGGCTCGCTCTGCGCTTTGCCGAACAGTTTGAGCTGGACAAGGTGACGCTGATCCCTACCTATTCCACGCCGCTGAAGAACAATTCGCATATCATCGACGGCGAACACCGCTACAGGATGTGTCTGCTGGCGGCGCAGGATTATCCCGTGCTCGAGGTCAGCGATATCGAGCTGCGGCGCAAGGGGGAGAGCTACACCTCCGACACCATCAAAGAGCTGATGAATGACGATGATTCGCTCTACCTGATCGTCGGCGCGGATATGTATGTCACGCTCGACCGCTGGCATGAGTTTCAGTTCATCTTTGATCACGTGACGATATTGGTCGCGCCGCGCGATGAGTTGGATTATGATTCTTTAGAAGAAAAATATTTAGAGTACAAAGAGAAGTTTAACTGCCGTACCCTGATCGCGCATCAGGGGATAGGGGAGCTTTCCTCGACCGTGATCCGCGAGGGCATCGCCTCCGGCGCGGACGTCAGCGCGATGGTCGATCCCCTCGTGCTGGACTACATCCAGAAGCACGATCTTTACCGATAACGCCGCTGACATGCGGAGCAAATGTTTTTTTTCGTAGGGACGACCAGTGGTCGTCCGCAGAATGACGGGCATTGTTATGATCGTAAACCGGAGATAGGGGAGAAGCGCTTCTGCAAACGGACGAGCAATGCTCGTCCCTACGATAACGCGTCTTTCCCATTTTGAATGATCTGTGAAGGAGAAGGTTTCTTATGAATACCGACAAGTATCTGCATTATCTTGACAACCTGTCCGAATACCGCCGCGTCCATTCGCTGAACGTCGCCGAAGAGGCGGTGCGCTTCGCGAAGAAATACGGCGGCGACGTCGAAAAGGCGCGTTTAGCGGGCTTGCTCCACGACGTGACCAAGGAAACGGATAATGAAACACAGTTGCAAATCATGGAGAACGGTGGTATAATCCTTTCTGAATTGGAGAAACGTTCGCCGAAGCTCTGGCATTCGATCTCCGGCGCGTGCTATGTGCGCGACGTGATCGGTATCGACGACGAGGATATCTTCAACGCGATCCGCTACCATACCACCGGACGCGCGGGCATGAGTCAGCTCGAGAAGCTGATCTTTCTCGCCGATTTTACATCCGCCGAGCGCGATTATCCCGATATCGACGTCATCCGCGCCCATTCGGAGAACTCGCTTGAGGAGGGTATGCTCTACGGCATCAAGTTCACCCTGAACCGTCTGGTCGGCAGAAACGCCCTCATCAGCCCCAACGCCCTCGAGGCGTATAACGATATACTGTTAGCATCCCTTTCCTAAGGGAGGTGGCACGAAGTGCCGGAGGGTTGTTACGTTGGTTTCAATGTTGTTTTATTGAAAGATTTGACTGTTTGGTTTTTCAACCCTCAGTCGCGTGACACGAGTGTCCGCGACAGCTCCCTTAGAAAAGGGAGCCCTAATAAGGCGGGCGCTGCCCGCACCCGTTTAGATAAAAATAACTGGTCACTGGTCACTTGCCACTGACCACTAAAAGAGGTAATATATGGAATCTTTACAAGAAGCAAAAGCAATCGCAAAAATCTTAGACAACCGCAAGGGTCTGAACGTCCGCGTATTAAAGATCGCCGACATCTCCTCCCTTGCCGACTATATGGTCATCGCGACCGGTAACTCCTCTACTCACGTCAAGTCGCTCGCCGACTACGTCGAGTACGAGATGGACGAGCAGGGCGTGTCCGTCAGCCATATCGAGGGACACCGCTCCGACACATGGATCCTGCTGGATTACGTGGACGTGATCGTGCACGTTTTCAACGAGGAGAGCCGCCAGTACTACGACCTCGACCGCCTCTGGGAGGACGCCGAAGTCGTGGATATTTCGGATATCATCACGGAGTAAAAAGGATCCTTGCCTCTTTCTGTCATTGCGAGGAGCGTCAGCGACGCGGCAATCCCACAAAGAGGGAATGATTCTTTCTAATACAATAAACGTCATCAATGACAGGGGATTGCCCCGTCAGGCGGAGCGAACAACAGTTTTGTATCCTGTTATGTGTTTGGCGGGTATCGATACGGAAAAAACCGTTTGACTGACGTCATACGTAGTGATAAAATAAACAATGATATGCGCGAGCGCCGCAGTATGGTGAATGATGACGCGCGCGTCCCGTTTGGAGGTATATATATGAAATACAATCACAAGGCCGTCGAGCCAAAGTGGCAAAAGATATGGGAGGACAAGGGCGTTTTCCACGCCGAGACCGATTCGGACAAGCCGAAGTTCTACTCCCTGATCGAGTTCCCTTACCCCTCGGGTCAGGGTCTGCATGTCGGACATCCCCGTCCCTATACCGCGCTCGATACCGTATCCCGCAAGCGCCGTCTGCAGGGATTTAACGTGCTTTATCCCATCGGCTGGGACGCTTTCGGTCTGCCGACGGAGAACTACGCGATCAAGAACCACATCCATCCCGAGATCGTCACCGCGCAGAATATCGCGCGTTTCAAAAAGCAGATCCAGTCCCTCGGTATCTCTTTCGACTGGAGCCGCGAGATCAATACCACCGACCCCGACTACTACAAGTGGACCCAGTGGATCTTCCTCCAGCTGTTCAAGCACGGTTTGGCGTATAAGAAGGAGATGGCGGTCAACTGGTGTACCTCCTGCAAGTGCGTTCTGGCGAACGAAGAGGTCGTCAACGGCGTGTGCGAGCGCTGCGGCAGCGAGGTCGTCCGCAAGGTCAAGAGCCAGTGGATGCTCGCGATCACCAAGTACGCCGACCGGCTGATCGACGATCTCGATCTGGTCGATTATCCTGAGCGCGTCAAGCTCCAGCAGAAGAACTGGATCGGCCGCTCTTACGGCGCCGAGGTCGAGTTTGACACCACCGCCGGCGACAAGCTCCTGATCTATACCACCCGTCCCGATACGCTCTACGGCGCGACCTACATGGTCATGTCGCCCGAGCATCCCTATATCGAGAAGTGGGCGGATAAACTCACGAATCTCGACGCGATCAAGTCCTATCAGCGCGAGTCCGCCAAGAAGAGCGACTTCGAGCGCACCGAGATGAACAAGGATAAGACCGGCGTGAAGCTCGAGGGCGTCACTGCGATCAACCCCGTCAACGGACGCGAGATCCCGATCTTTATCTCCGACTATGTCCTGATCTCCTACGGCACCGGCGCCATCATGGCGGTACCGGCGCACGATACCCGCGACTGGGAGTTCGCGAAGAAGTTCGACCTGCCGATCATCGAGGTCGTCAAGGGCGGCGACGTTGAGAAAGAAGCCTTCACCGACTGCGCGACCGGTATTATGGTCAATTCCGGCATCCTCGACGGACTCTCCGTAGATGAAGCCAAGAAGAAGATCACCGAATTTCTCACCGAAAAGGGCATCGGTCATCAGAAGGTCAACTTCAAGCTGCGCGACTGGGTATTCTCCCGCCAGCGCTACTGGGGCGAGCCTATCCCGATCGTCAAGTGCGAGAAGTGCGGCTATGTCCCGATCCCCGAAAGTGAATTACCGCTCAAGCTCCCGATGGTCGAGAGCTATGAGCCTACCGATACCGGCGAATCGCCCCTCGCGAACATGACCGAGTGGGTCGAGACCACCTGCCCCTGCTGCGGCGGCAAGGCGTACCGCGAGACGGATACCATGCCTCAGTGGGCGGGTTCCTCATGGTACTACCTCAGATACATGGATCCGCACAACAGCGATGCGCTCGCGTCCGAAGAGGCGCTGGATTACTGGCATCAGGTCGACTGGTACAACGGCGGTATGGAGCATACCACCCTGCACCTGCTCTACTCCCGCTTCTGGCACAAGTTCCTCTATGATATCGGCGTTGTGCCCACCAAGGAACCCTACGCCAAGCGTACCTCCCACGGCATGATCCTCGGCGCGAACGGCGAGAAGATGAGTAAATCCCGCGGCAACGTCGTCAACCCCGACGACATCGTCAGTGAGTACGGCGCGGATACCCTCAGACTGTACGAGATGTTCATCGGCGACTTTGAGAAAGCCGCTCCGTGGAGCACCAACTCCGTGCGCGGCTGCCGCAAGTTCATCGAGCGCTTCTGGAATCTGCAGGAGATGCTGATCGACGGCGATTTCATCCGTCCCGAGGTGGAAAAAGAATTCCACAAGACCATCAAGAAGGTCGGCAGCGATATCGAGAATATCAAGTTCAACACCGCGATCGCCGCGCTGATGGCGCTGATCAACACCGTCTACGCGACCGGCAAGATCACCAAGAAGGAGCTCGCGATCTTCGCGATCCTGCTCAATCCGTTCGCGCCTCATGTGACCGAAGAGGTCTGGGAGGCCTGCGCGCTGGGCAAGGGCATCATCGCCGAGGCGCAGTGGCCCGAATATGACGAAGCGAAGTGCGTAGACGATACCATCGAGATCGTCGCGCAGGTCAACGGCAAGATCAAGGCAAAGCTGAATATCGCAGCCGATGCGCCGCAGGACGAGGTTCTCGAACTGGCGAAAGCGGAGCCGAAGGTAGCCGAAGCCCTTGCGGGCGGCAGCATCGTCAAAGAGATCTACATCAAAGGCCGCCTCGTCAACATCGTTGTGAAGAAGTAAATCTTGATGATATACTGTCATTGCGAGGGCAAAGCCCGCGGCAATCCCACAAAAAGAGAATGTTCGCCGGTCCTCATCAACCGGTATCAATGACAAGGGGGTTCCCGCGTCGCTTGCGCTCCTCGGAATGACATTTATACGATCCCGCTCTCCGATATGTAGAAAATTTCTCCCGATTATTAGCAATTTTCTACAAATTGGGTCTTTTCCCTTGACACTTCGCCCGAGTTCATGTATAATCATTGTTGCGTTATGCGAATTACCCCTGTTTTATACAGATGGGAGGGAAATAAATGTCAGAAGTAAGACTCAAGGAAAACGAATCCTTAGAGAGCGCTCTTCGCCGCTTCAAGAAGCAGTGCGCGCGCGCCGGCGTCATCGCCGAGGTTCGTAAGAGAGAGGCTTACGAGAAGCCTTCTGTAAAGCGTAAAAAGAAGTCCGAGGCTGCTCGCAAGCGCAAGTACAGATAATCAACAAACGAACGGACAGGTTACCCCTGTCCGTTTTTTGTACATTGCATCCTTTCCGCTCGCTGTCATTGCGAGGACGCGCGCGTCTTTTTCCGCGGCAATCCCGCAAAGATTCGCTGTCATTGCGAGCCCTCATGGGCGTGGCAATCCCACAAACAGAGACTGCTGCATTAAAAAAGTCATTTTGAACGCAAGTGTAGAATCTTAATGTGCAGACTATGGAATTGTATCATTGACCGAGCAAAGCGAGATACCACCACCCTTCACTCTTCACCATTCACCATAATTGAGGTGTTATTATGAAACTGTTCAAAACTCCGATCATTTTACTGTTCTGCGCCGTTATCGCTGTGTCCGTCTGCCTGACCGGCTGCGATGAAAAGGTGCCCAACTTCCCCGTAGGGCTGTCCGACACCACCCGCAGCGCCATCGAGCTGAATACCAACGTCCGCAAGGACAGCGATCTGGAAAAGATCTATCAGGAAATGCGCGACGGCATGAACGTCAAACAGCTCAACGACGCGTACGAGATCAAGTGCCTGAGAAAGGCGGACGACGGCTACTGCGTGATCTATACCGGCAACACCCGCGCGCTGGTACTGCGTTTCGATAACGAAGCCAACTGGATCGAAGCCGACCGCCTGCGCTCGCTGTACCGTATCGCGCCGACGCGCGGCAAGTTCGACGTGCTCAAAGCCGGCGACAACGTATCCAAGGTCCAGACTGCCGACCCCACCTGCTACTTCCCGTTCCTCGCCGATAAGGACAGCGAAGATCTCGAGACCAATCACTACACGGAGGACGGCTACCATACCTGCATCAAGTATGATCAGAATTTCAACATCATTTCCGTTGAATCGGAGCTGATGTAAGGCGGTGCCGATATGCCGGATCTGTATCAACTGCGCGATTTTTTACCCGACGACCGTACCGCCGCTTTGGTGACGAGCGAGACGAACCGCCGTTATCTCTGCGGGTTTCCGGCTTCCGCCGGCGCTGTCGCGGTGACGAAGAACCGCTTTATCCTCGCGGTCGATTTCCGCTATTTCGAGGCGGCGCAGAAGACGGTACAGCCGCCGTTTGAGGTCGTCCGCTGTACGCGGCTGATCGACGACCTGAACCGTATATTTCTTCAAGAGAATATTCAATCCGTCTATATCGAGGACGAGAGCGTGACCGTCGCGTACTGTAACGAGCTGCAGGAGGCGCTGATCCCGCAGGTGCTGACCGAGGGATTATCCGCGAAGCTCAACGAGATGCGGCTGATCAAATCGCCCGAAGAGGTCGAAAAGATCACCGCCGCCCAGCGGATCACTGAGCGCGCCTATACCGAGGTGCTCAATATCCTGAAGCCCGGCGTCACCGAGCGTAAGATCGCCGTCGAGTTAGAGCACCTGATCAAGGTGTACGGCGGCGAGCGCGTCGCCTTCGATCTCATCTGCATCACGGGGGAGAACACCTCCCTGCCGCACGGCGTGCCGGGGGACAGGGTCGTCAAAGAGGGCGACTTCTTCACCTTCGATATCGGCGCCGTGTTCGACGGCTACCACAGTGATATGACCCGCACCGTCGCCGTCGGGAGCGCTACGGACGAGATGCACATGATCTATGATACCGTCCTGCAGGCGCACCTGAAAGCCGCCCGCGCCATCATCGCGGGCAATACCGCCGCTCAGGTGGATATCGCCGCGCGCGACCATATCGACAGCTGCGGCTACGGCGAGTATTTCGGCCACAGTACCGGTCACGGCGTGGGTCTTAGTATCCACGAAGCGCCGACCGTGTATAAGACGAACCACACCGTCCTGCGCGACAATATGGTGATCACCGACGAGCCCGGCATATACCTGCCCGGCAAATTCGGCGTCAGGATCGAGGACATGTTCCTCGTCAAGGGAGATAATCCGGTCGACCTCGCCGAAATCCCGAAGGATTTCATGATAATTTGATCACACGATCGGTATATTTCTTTGAAAGTATTGATTTTTCCCGATTATACCTGTATAATAACTCTGTTAAAGTCCGTTTTCTGTTATTCGGACTCATCAATTTTGACATTAGGAGGAAATGATTATGATTTCTGCCGGCGATTTCAGAAACGGCGTAACCTTTGAAATGGATGGACAGGTTGTTTCCATCATCGAATTCCAGCATGTAAAGCCCGGTAAGGGCGCCGCTTTCGTCAGAACGAAGATCCGCAACGTCATCACCGGAGCCGTGGTTGAAAAGACCTTCAACCCCAACGATAAGTACCCCACCGCTTTCATTGACAGAAAGGATATGGAGTACAGCTATAGTGACGGCGACCTGTACTACTTTATGGATACCGAGACTTGGGAGCAGATCCCGATCAACGCTTCTATCCTCGGCGACAACTTCAAGTTTGTCAAAGAGAACATGGTCTGCAAGGTGCTGTCCTACAAGGGCAACGTTTTCGGCGTAGAGCCGCCCAACTTTGTTGAGCTGCAGGTCACCCAGACCGATCCCGGCTTTGCCGGCAACACCGCGACCAACGCGACCAAGCCTGCTACCCTCGAGACCGGCGCCGAGATCAAGGTCCCGCTCTTCATCGAGGAAGGCGAAGTCATCCAGATCGACACCCGCACCGGCGAGTATCTGGGCAGAGCGTAAGGCATATCAACAGTCATTGCGAGCCCTTTTGGGCGTGGCAATCCCACAAAGAGGGAATGTACGTTTCTTTTATTCCAAACGGTATTTGCGACAAGGGGATTCCCACGGTCGCTTATGCTTCCTCGGAATGACATTCTATAAAAGGAGAACACTATGAATCTGACTGAAAGAATTGCGTATATCCGCGGTCTTGCCGAAGGACTCAAGCTCGACGATAACAAGGACGAGGTCAAGGTCATCAACGCGATCATCGACCTTTTGGAGGACATGGCGTATGATGTTGTCGATATGGAAAGCATCGTGGACGACGTCTGCAACCAGGTCGACGAGATCGACGGCGACCTTGCCGAGGTAGAGGAAGAGGTATACGGCTGGGAAGAGGACGACTTTTACGACGATTACGACAACGACTTCGACGATGAAGACGACTTCGATCCCTTCGACGACGACGAGCCCTATTATGAGGTCACCTGTCCCGCGTGCAACGAGACCACCATCGTTGACGAGGATGCGCTGATCGAGGGCGAGCTCGACTGCCCCTACTGCGGCGCGGAGATCGAGTTCGATTTCTCCGAGCTGAAAGAAGATCTTGATGAGCTCGATTCGCTCGACGAGGAAGACGGCGAAAAGAAATAATAATTTGAATGACGCAAAGCGGTACAGTTTCGGCTGTGCCGCTTTTTTAGTTAGGAATGAGGAGTTAGGAGTTTGGAATGTGCTGATTCAATGTCATTGCGAGCCCTTTAGGGCGTGGCAATCCCACAAAAAGGGACTGTACTATGTTTCCATATCAAACAGTATTATCGACAGGGGGATTGCCACAGTCGCTTATGCTCCCTCGCAATGACAGTGTTAATGTAACGCCTTATTAAACGGGTGAGGGCGGAGCCCTCCATTCATTCCTAACTCCTAACTCCTCACTATTATTCCTCTTCCGCATACCATAGGGAAGAGGTGATTGATGTGATGTGCCGCAAAAAGCCCGGTCCCGTCCGGCGGAAAGTCCGCAAATACATAGCAATACTCTTGTCGCTCCTGATCCTGTTTACCGTATACTTTGAGATCGCGGTCAAGCATCAGCTGCGCGATATCATCATCCGCGATATGCAGACGCTGTCCGAGCAGGCGGTCACCATGGCGGTGGACGATCTGCTCGCGGAATACAGCGGCAGAGAGGTGAAAACCTGCGATATCACCTACGATAACGGTTCCGTCGCCGCGATCACGACCGACGCCTCCTATATCAACTCCGTCAAGACCTTTATCACCACCCGTGCGCAGGAGCGTATCGACGCGCTGTCGCGACAGCAGGGCGTATCTATCCGTTTGGGCAACTTTTCGGGACTGGTGTTCCTGTCGGATATCGGCCCCGACATCCCGTTCTCCGTCGACAGCTCCCAGACCGTTTCCTGCGAGTTCCGCAGCAGCTTTGAATCGGCAGGCGTCAACCAGACCGTCCACCATATCACGATCACCGTGTATGTCGATCTGCTGATCTACAGCCCCTTCCGCGTCGATGAGACCGTCGGCACGGAGTCGACCTTTGAGATCGCCCAGACCGTCATCGTCGGCACGGTACCCTCCTACAGCGGCGTAGTGAGCTACTGAAACCGGCATGTTGTAAACAAACGGTAAATTATCCGCATAATCCCTATATTTTGCGTGAAAACGCTTGAAACGGCGGATATCTTGTGTTATAATACTACGGATAATAGGCTTATAATGTGCAAATATGCGCGTTTGTCTTTTATATGTCATTCCGAGGAGGGCTGCGCCCGACGTGGGAATCCCACAAAAAGTGACTGCTTGTTTTTGTTAATATGAACGGTATTGTCGACAGGTGGATTGCCGCGGCTCCTTAAAGAGCCTCGCAATGACAGAATATGATGGGAGGTATACAGCTTGCGTGAGACCGTCAAGATATCCGACGCACAAATTGAATATCTGAACCTGATCGCCGAGCTGATGACCATCCGCAAGCGCGGCGAGGTATCCCTCGCATATGTCCGCACCTACGGCTGTCAGCAGAACGTCGCCGACAGCGAGCGCATCAAGGGCATGCTCAAACAGGCGGGCTATGACTTTACCGAAACGCCCGAGGACGCCGACTTCATCCTCTTCAACACCTGCGCCGTGCGCGAGCATGCCGAGGACAGGGTATTCGGCAACGTCGGCGCGCTGAAAAACCTCAAGCGCCGCCATCCGCAGATCCTGATCGCCTTATGCGGCTGTATGATGGAGCAGGAGCACGTCGCGAAACGCATCCGCGACAGCTTCCCGTTCGTCGGACTGGTGTTCGGCACCCACTGTATGCACGAGTTCCCCGAGCTGCTGTACAAAAGCCTCGTGGACGGCTCCCGCGTCTTTGTCCGCGACAACGACGACAGCAAGGTCTATGAGGGCATCCCGATCAGCCGTGACGGCAAATTTAAAGGCTGGCTGCCGATCATGTACGGCTGCGACAATTTCTGCACCTACTGCATCGTGCCGTATGTGCGCGGCAGAGAGCGCAGCCGACAGCCCGAGATCATCATCGCGGAAGCGAAGGGTATGATCGCGCAGGGCTATAAAGATATCACCCTGCTGGGTCAGAACGTCAACTCCTACGGCAAGGGGCTCGATCCCCGCCCGACCTTTGCAAGTCTGATCGGCGAGATCGACAAGATACAGGGCGACTACTGGCTCCGCTTTATGACCTCGCACCCGAAGGACTGCACCCGCGAGCTGATCGATACCATCGCCGACAGCGAGCATATCTCCCTGCACCTGCACCTGCCGTTCCAGTCCGGTTCTGACAGGGTGCTCAAGGCGATGAACCGCCACTACGACCGCGCAAAGTACCTCGACATCGTCAACTACGCCAAAGAGCGCATCCCGGATGTATCGCTGACCTCCGACGTGATCGTCGGCTTCCCCGGCGAGACCTATGAGGATTTTCAACAGACGCTGTCCCTGATCCGCGAGGTGGGCTTTACCTCGCTGTTCACCTTCATCTACTCGCCCCGCAACGGCACGCCCGCCGCTGAGATGGACGACCCCGTTTCCGACGAGGAAAAGGGAAGATGGTTCCGTGAGCTGCTCGCTGTGCAGGAGGAGATCGCTGCCGAGCGCTGCGCCTCCATGGTCGGCAGGGTGGAAAAGGTGCTGGTCGAAGA
Source organism: Ruminococcus sp. (assembly GCA_017403985.1). Lineage (GTDB taxonomy): Bacteria > Bacillota > Clostridia > Oscillospirales > Acutalibacteraceae > Ruminococcoides. Next base: position 40,000 of record JAFRDE010000019.1, read on the forward strand.
AAAGGCGAAGAAGGAAGGCAGACTCTGCGGCCGCACCTCGGGCAACATCATCGTCGAGTTTGACGGAGACGACAGCCTGATCGGCGATTTCCACAATGTAAAGATTACCACCGCCCGCAACTGGATATTGACGGGCGAGCTGGTGGAATAAAAGAGTAGGGGATGGCGCCCACGACGTACCGAAACTCCGGTTGAGATACACTTGAAATGCGAAGCAAATCCAACGTTGACGTAGGGACGACCAATGGTCGTCCGAGCATGACGGGCGTTGATAACAGCAGAAACCTTAGTTAGGAGTGAAACGCTTCTACCAACGGACGAGCAATGCTCGTCCCTACAAAGATGTATAATAATACTAAAGGAGAAATATAAATGGCAGACGTAATTGCAATCGCAAGACAGCTTGGACACGCGATCCAAGAACAGGAAGAATACAAAAACCTCATGGCGGCGAAGACCGCCGCCGACTCGGATAACGACTTACAGGCGCTGATCACCGAGTTCAACATCAAGCGCGTCGCGATCAACGCTGAGGCGTGCAAGACCGACCGCGACGACGAGACCTTAAAGAAGCTCAACGAGGAGATGCGCTCAGCCTACTCCGACATCATGAACAATGAGCATATGAAGGCGTACAACGACAGTAAACAGGCGTTCGACAAAGTGCTCCAGCGCGTGCTGGCGATCGTACAGCAGAGCGCCGACGGCGAGGATCCCGACACGACCGATTTTTCCGAGGACTGCACCCACGACTGCTCTACCTGCGGCGGATGCGGCTGAGGCGCGTAACTGCGTTACGCTAACTTAAGACTGAATACTTAAGAATGAATAATGAATAATGGCGGTTGCTCGCTTCGCTCGTACAATTATTATTCGGGTGCGGGTGCCCCGCCCTTCATTTTTCAGTTTTAGTCTTCAATTTTCAGTATTCATTATTCGAGCTGATACGAAGGGAAGTGAGAAACTATGGCGGAGTTATCTCCGATGATGCAGCAATATTTCGAGATCAAGGAGAAGAACAAGGATTGTATCGTGTTCTTCCGCCTCGGCGACTTCTACGAGATGTTCTTTGACGACGCCAAGCTCGCCTCCAAAGAGCTTGAGCTCACCCTCACCGGCCGCGACTGCGGTCAGGAGGAGCGCGCGCCGATGTGCGGCGTGCCGTTCCATTCTGCCGAGTCCTACATCGCGCGGCTGGTGCAGAAAGGCTACAAGGTCGCGATCTGTGAACAGACCGAAGACCCCAAAGCCGCAAAAGGCATCGTCAAGCGCGATATCATCCGCGTCATCACCCCCGGCACGGTCATGGAAAGCTCCATGCTCGACGAGAGCGAGAACAACTATATCTGCTCCATGTACGCGGACAAAAACTACGTCGGCATCGTTTTCTGCGATATCTCCACGGGTCAACTCTTCGTGTCCCATTTCAAGAGCGACCACAGCTTTTCTCAGCTCAAGGATCAGCTCACCTCCTACAGCCCCAAAGAGCTCCTCATCGCGGGCAAGCTCGCGAAGAACAAGGTGCTGCACCTGTTTATCAAGGAGAAGCTCTCTAACGCCTCCGTAACCCACCCCGACGACAGCCGCTGCGGGCTTCTGGACTGCACCGCCGTTGTCGAAAACCATTTCAGCAAAGAAAACACCGATAAGATATCCGGCATGAACGAGGTCGTTATCGCCCTCGGCGTGCTGATGTCCTACCTGAAAGATACACAGATGACCGGTCTCGAGCGCATCGATACCATCGAGTTTTACGCCGAGGACCAGTACATGAAGCTCGACTTCAACACCCGCCGCAATCTGGAGCTCACCCGCACCATGATCGCGAAGGAGAAGAAGCATTCGCTCCTCTGGGTGCTGGACAAGACCAAAACCGCTATGGGCAAGCGCCTGATGAAGTTCTGGGTCGAGCATCCGCTGATGAATATCACCGCGATCTTAAAGCGTCAGAACGCGGTCGAGGAGCTGGTCAACGATACCGTCAACCGCCTCGAGCTCACCGCGAACCTGTCCGGTATCTTCGATATCGAGCGCCTGATGACAAAGATCGTCTACGGCTCTGCCAACGCGCGCGAGCTGCGGTCCCTCTGTCAGGCGATGACCAATCTTCCGACGCTCAAAGCGACCATCGAGCCGTGTAAGAGCAAGCTCCTGCACGAGCTGTTTGTCGCGATCGACCCGCTCGACGATATGCGCGCGCTGATCGACGAGGCGATCGTGGAGGACCCGCCGTTTTCGGTAAGAGAAGGCGGGCTGATCAAGGAAGGCTATTCCGCGCCTTTGGATGAATTAAAGCGCGATATGACCGACTCCACCTCTCTGCTCGCGCGGATCGAAGCCGAGCAGAAGGAGCTGACCGGCATCCCGAAGCTGAAGGTCGGCTACAACCGTGTCTTCGGCTATTATATCGAGGTCACCAAGTCCTATCTGCATCTGGTGCCGGAGAATTACTCCCGCCGTCAGACGCTGACAAACTGCGAACGCTTCATCACCCCCGAGCTCAAGGAACTCGAGAGCCGCATCTTAGGCGCGAAAGAGCGCTCCGTCGCCATCGAATACGAGCTGTTCAACTCCGTGCGTGAGCAGGTCGCGCTGAACCTCGACCGTATCGAGCGCACCGCGAAGGCGATCGCGACGCTGGACGTACTGGTGTCTCTGGCGAATGTCGCCGCGGACAACCGCTATACCCGCCCCGAGGTCACACAGAATTCCATCATCCGTCTCAAGGACAGCCGCCACCCGGTGGTGGAAACGCTCCTGTCCGACGCGATGTTTGTCCCCAACGACGTACTGCTCGACAATATCGACAACCGCATCGCGATCATCACCGGTCCGAACATGGCGGGTAAATCCACGTATATGCGGCAGGTCGCCCTGATCGTCCTGATGGCGCAGATGGGCAGCTTCGTCCCCGCGTCCTACGCAGAGGTCGGCATGGCTGACGCGATCTTTACCCGCGTCGGCGCGTCCGACGACCTCGCCTCGGGTCAGTCGACCTTTATGGTAGAGATGAACGAGGTCGCGAATATCGTACAGAACGCGACGTCAAAGAGCCTGTTGATCCTCGACGAGATCGGCAGAGGCACCTCGACCTACGATGGCATGAGTATCGCCCGCGCGGTGCTCGAATATGTCGCGGATAAAAAGAAATTAGGCGCCCGGGCGCTCTTTGCGACCCATTACCATGAACTGACGGTGATGGAAGAGCTGCTCGACGGCGTGAAGAACTACAACATCGCCGTGAAAAAGCGCGGCGACGAGATCACCTTCCTGCGCCGTATCGTACCCGGCGGAGCGGATGAAAGCTACGGCGTAGAGGTCGCGAAGTTAGCGGGCCTGCCCGACAGCATCATCGAAAGAGCCAAAGAGATTCTTCTGGAGCTGAACAACGCTGCTCCGAAAGAACATCAGACCGCCCCCGCTCCCGCGCCGGAGGAAAGTATGCAATTAAGCCTCATGCCCGATTCATCCGGCATGATCGAAAAGAAGCTGCGCGCGGTAGACGTCAACACCCTGACGCCGATCGAAGCGATGAATATACTGTACGAGCTGAAAGGCATGATAGATTAGAAAAGACTTCCCCTTGATGGGGAATGGTTGTTAAAGACTTAAAACTGAAGACTGAAAAATGAATAACGAATAATGAAGGTTTCTCGCCTTGCTCGGTCAATTATTTCATTCGGGTGAGGGCGGAGCCCTCCCATCATTATTCTTTCTTAAGTTTTCAATTTTCAGTATTCATTAACCGACGAAAGGAGGTCTTTATGTGGGCAAAATAAACGTACTGGACAAGCACGTCGCGGAGCTGATCGCGGCGGGCGAGGTTGTCGAGCGCCCTTCCTCCGTTATCAAAGAGCTGGTGGAGAACTCCATTGATGCCGGCGCGACGGCGATCACCGTCGAGATCAAAAACGGCGGCGTCACCTTCATGCGCGTGTCCGATAACGGCTGCGGCATCTTAAAAGAAGATATCCGTCCCGCGTTTATCCGCCACGCGACCTCCAAGGTCAAGGAGGAAGACGACCTCGACGCGATCGCGACTTTAGGCTTCCGCGGCGAGGCGCTTGCCTCCGTCGCGTCGGTCTCTCACCTCGAGCTGATCACTAAAGCGAGAGAGGAAGAGACCGGCACCCGCTATCTGATCGAGGGCGGGGAAGAAGTGCTCTTCGAGGATGCGGGCTGTCCCGACGGCACGACCTTCATCATCCGCGACCTGTTCTATAACGTGCCCGCCCGCATGAAATTCCTCAAAACCGATATGGCGGAGGGCAACGCCGTATCCAACGTCATCGACAAGATCGCCCTCTCTCACCCCGAGATCGCGATCACCTATATCAAAGATTCCAAAAACGTCCTGCGTACCGCGGGCGACGGCAAGCTGCTGTCGGCGATCTACGCCGTCTACGGCAGGGATTTCGCAAAGAGCCTGATCCCCGTGGACTACGCCCTCGGCGGCGTTCATGTCACCGGCTTCATCAGCCGTCCCGAGAACGCCCGTCCCAACCGTAACATGCAGAACTTCTTCATCAATCACCGATTTGTCATCTGCAAGACCGCGATGGCGGCGATCGGCGAGGCGTGCAAGGGCAGCGTCATGGTCGGCAAGTTCCCGTCCTGCGTCCTTAACCTCGATATGTCCTTCAACGCGGTGGACGTCAACGTCCATCCCACGAAGTTAGAGGTGCGTTTCGTCAACGAGCGCCCCGTCTTCGACGCGGTGTATCACGCGGTCAAGACCGCTTTGATGAACGGTGAGAGGCGCAAGGAGGCGCATCTGACCCCCGAGCCCGCGAAGCCCGTCAAGCGCGTCAATCCCTTTGAGCTGGCGCAAAAGGTGTTCCGCGAGCGCGACGAACAGCCTGCGCCGAAGCCTGCTCAAACTCCGCTTCCCAAGGTCGATCTGCGGGAAGAGAAAAAGAGATCGGACGCACTGTTCGAGTTGCTCGACGAGCCCGTGGTCAGCACGCCGTCTTTGAATCAAACCGCTAAACTATCCGATTCGGTGTCGCCCTTCGGCGACGATTACCGTCAGCACATCGCCGAAAAGCAGGCGGCGAAAGAGAGCGAGCCTGCCGAAGATAATCCGGAGATATCCGCACCCGTCGAACCTCAGGAAACAGAGAATGGTCCTGTGCAGGAGACTGTACAAGCAATCGAAGAGCCCAAGCCGCTCATCGAGATCGACGAGAACTATTACCGCTATATCGGCGAGGCATTCAAGACATATATCATCATCGAAAAGAATGACCGCGAGCTGCTGCTGATCGACAAGCACGCAGCGCACGAGCGCATCATCTACGAGAAGCTCAAAAAAGAAAAGGGCAGCGGCTACAGCCAGCTTTTGCTGACGCCCATCACCGTGACCCTCAACAAGATCGATTATAACGCCGTTATCGAGAACCTCGACGTCTTCGCCGAGGCAGGCTTCGATATCGACGATTTCGGCAGCGGCAGCATCATCGTACGAAGTGCGCCGCAGTATCTGCCGCTCGAGGATATCGAGCCGTCCGTGATCGAGATGGCAGGATATCTGACAGAACATAAAAAAGAGATCCGCTCCGAAAAGATGGAGTGGATCTACGCGAACGTCTCCTGCCGCGCCGCGATCAAGGGCGGCAACAGAAGCACCGAGCAGGAGCTGATCGCGCTGGCAAAACAGGTAGAGAACGAAGACGTCCGCCACTGTCCCCACGGCAGACCCGTGTGCCTACTGCTCAAAAAGAGCGAGCTGGAGCGGATGTTCGGCAGGGTGGAATAATGAAGCAGAAAGTGATCGCCGTCATCGGACCTACCGCGTCGGGCAAGACGGCGCTGTCCGTTGAACTGGCAAAGCGCTTCGACGGCGAGATCGTCTCAGCCGATTCGATGCAGATCTACAAATACATGGATATCGCTACCGCCAAGCCGACCGAGGAGGAAAAGCAGGGGATACCCCATCACCTGATGGATTTCCTCGAGCCCTCCGAGAGCTTTTCGGTCGCGCGTTACTGCGAGCTGGCGCACACCGCGATCGCCGATATCGCCGCGCGCGGCAAGCTGCCGATCATCGCGGGCGGTACGGGGCTGTATGTTGATTCGCTTCTGGACGGCATGCAGTTTGAAGAGCAGGAGATCGACCTCGCCCTGCGCGAGGGGATCGCCGCCGAGTTGGAGGAGATGGGCATGGATCATATGCTGAACGTGATCCGCGCCTTCGACCCCGATTCAGCCGAAAGGCTGTCAAAAGAGCGCAACCCCAAGCGCGTCGTCCGCTGTATCGAGGTCTATCGCCTGACCGGCATGACCCAGACGCAGCTCAACTTTTCACAGCAGAGAGCCGACGCTCCATATGACGCGCTGAAGATCGGGCTGACGGCGGCTGACAGAGAGTATCTGTACGACCGCATCAACCGCCGCGTCGATATCATGATGGAAAACGGCTTGTTGGAGGAAGCGAGGCACTTTTACGAAGCGGACTTCGGCGATACCGCCGCCGCCGCGATCGGCTACAAGGAGCTGCTCCCGTATCTCGAGGGCGAGCGCGATCTCGACACCTGCGTCGGCAACCTCAAGCGCGCCACCCGCCGTTACGCCAAGCGCCAGATGACGTGGTTCAGGCGCGACCCGTCCGTATGCTGGTTCAATATCGACGAGATGAGCTTTGAGGAGATATTGAACGAGTCGATCGGGCTGATCGAACGATTGACACCGTGATACAGTAATGATACTTTTAACCGGTTAGAAGGAATCATCTATGAGTAAAGAAACGACCAAAGAAACGACGAAACGAACGGCAAAAGACAATTCGAACCGTTCGAAAATCACCAAAAGAATATTGCTCGGCGTCGCGATCGCGCTGGTGCTGATGTATATCGTGTTTCTGTTCATCACCACGAACTTCATGGGCAACAACAACATCGTGACCGAGACCGCCTACCATACCAAGGCGTACGACATCGTCGAATCCCGCTGTATGGTCGTGCGCGACGAAGAGTACCTCCCGTCCGGTTCCGACGGCGTGCTGGTGTACGATGTTACCGACGGCGACAAGGTCACCGCCGACGGCGTGATCGCCACCGCCTACGCGACACAGGAGGACGTCGCCGCGATCAAGCAGGCGGAGGAGCTGGATCAGAAGATCGAGTACCTCGAAACGCTCAATTCGGTGAACGCCTCCGCGAACGTCGGCATCGACACCATCAACGGTCAGATCAACGAGCGTCTGGTCGCGGTGATGAAGCTGATCAACGCCCACGACTATAACAATATGTCCCACGCGGAAGAGTCGCTGATGACCTCGATCCTGCGCAAGCAGATCCTGACCGGTGAGCAGGGCAATATCGACGACAAGATCGCCGAACTGAAAACCGAGCGCGCCGGGATCGGATCGCCCAATCCTGTCGGCACCGTCAAAGCCGGCGCGGCGGGGTACTTCGTCTCCAAGGTCGACGGCTATGAAAAGACCTTTGATATCGGCAAGCTCGACGAGATTACCGTCAGCGATATCGAGGACGCCGAACCGGCGGATATCAACCCCGAGGACTATACCGGCAAGATCATCCAGAACGTCAACTGGTATCTGCTGTGTCCCGTATCAGCCGACGAGGCGACTTCCTTGAGCCATGCCGACGAGACCGTCAAGGTCCGCCTGCCCTCCGCGATCGACGGCGAAATCCCCGCAAAGATCGTCCGCGTCAACACCTTCGGCGACTCCGACAGGGCGGTAGCGATCCTGCAGTGCAACTACATGAGCGACGCGCTGTCAAAGCTCAGGGAGGAGAACGTCGAGATCATCGTCAACGAATATGAGGGCCTCAAGATCAGCAAGTCGGCGCTGCACGACGACGATATCACCTATACCGTTACCGACGATAAGAACAACGATACACAGAAGACCGAGCGCGTCCAGGGCGTCTACGTCGAATACGGCGTGGAGCTGGTGTTCAAGCAGGTCGTGATCGATTATTCCGGCGACGACTACATCATCTGTAACCCCAACCCGCCGGAGGGCACGCTGCTCAACGGCACGACCGTGGCGCTGTACGATAAGGTCGTCGTAGAAGGAGGAGATTTGTTCAATGGAAAGATCATTGGCTGACGTAGAATACAACTATCATCAGATATGTGAAAATATCGCGCGGGCGGCTGAATCCGTCGGCAAAACCGCCGACGATATCATCTTCCTCGCCGCGACCAAGACCGTCGACGCGCCCGTGATCAACCACGCGATCTCCTTAGGGCTGCGCTATATCGGCGAGAACAGGGTGCAGGAGCTGCTGTCGAAGTACGATGACTACGACCTCGACCACGCCTCTCTGCAGTTTATCGGTCATTTGCAGTCGAACAAGGTGCGCCAGATCGTCGGCAAGGTGGATCTGATCCAGAGTGTCGATTCCGAGAAGCTTGCGCGTGAGATCTCCCGCTGTTCACAGAAGCTCGGTATCACCACCGATATCCTGCTCGAAGTTAACATCGGCAGGGAGGAGAACAAGTCCGGCGTCATGCCCGAAATGCTGCCCGAACTGCTCGACAAAGTGAAGGATATCCCTGCCGTAAAGGTACGCGGATTGATGGCGATCCCCCCGATTTGTGAAAATGCACAAGAAAATCGCAATTTTTTTGATAATATGCGTAATTTCTTTCTTGACATTAAGGGCAAAAATATAGATAATATATCTATGGATATACTTAGCATGGGTATGTCTGACGATTATGAGGAAGCGATACGCTGCGGCGCGAATATGATCAGGGTCGGCTCGGCTCTGTTCGGCGCAAGGTATTATCCGGCGTAATAGGCTCCCTTGAGTAACTGTCGAAGAAATCGACGTTATCGTAACAGTGTCATTGCGAAGCCCGAAGCCGTCCTCTATGAGGGCGGTGCCCCGAAGGGGCAGGCTGTGGCAATCCCCTTGGCGTTTGCAACCGGTTTGGAGGAAATGTACAGTCCCTCTTTGTGGGATTGCCGCGTCGCTTGCGCTCCTCGCAATGACAGCGGATTATTTTAATTATTCTAAAACAGAAACCATATAAACAGGAGGAAACCAAAATGGCAGGATTTGTAGACAAGTTCAAGCGCATGTGGGATGCACCTGACGATGAGATGGACTACAACGATTATGACGATTATGACACGGATATCGACGACCGTAACGAAGATTCCCGTTCTTCGCGCCGTTCGTCCCGTGATTCATCCCGTTATGACGATTTTGACGATCCGGTCTCATCGCGCGATTCATCCCGCCGCAACAAGGTAGTCAACATCAGCGCGACCGCGAAGCTCTCCGTGGCGCTCTTCAAGCCGGAACGCTTCGGCGAAGAGACCCGCAACATCGCCGACGAGCTGATTAAGACCCACACCGTCGTTCTCAACCTCGAGAACACCAACAAGGATATGGCGCGCCGCATCATCGACTTTTTGTCCGGCGTAGCGTACGCCAACCGCGGCAAGATCAAGAAGGTGGCGACCTCTACCTTCATCATCATCCCGAACAACGTTGACCTGACCGGCGACGATCTGCTCGACGAGCTCGAGCACAGCGGCGTTTATTTCTAAAGCGGCTGCCGCGTGATCGATGAAGATAAGCTCCTGCTCGACAAGGCGTACGATGCGATCACGCTTTCACAGCGCAGGAACATTCCCCGGTTTTTTGGCTTTTTGAATGAACATGAAAGTCTGTATTTAAGACAGCATCTCCCCAAGTCCGCCGACGTCCTGTTTTACGGCGGCTATGAGGGCGCCGTGCGGCTGATGTTAGGCGCGGGCGCTGAGGAGGAGGACTTCCCGATCACCGCGCTCGAGTTCACCTACAAGGCTGAATTCGATCTGCGGCACCGCGATTTCTTAGGCGCTCTGACGGCGCAGGGGATCCGCAGGGAGACCGTGGGGGATATCCTCACGGGAGAGGGTCGGACGGTGGTGTTCGTCCGCGACGAGATCGCGCCTTTCCTTTTGACCGAAGTCGATCAGATCGGCAGGGTAGGGGTAAAGGTCGGTTACGCGGATGTTTCCGATCTGCCGGTACCCGACGATATCGAGGAGCTCGTCTGGACGCTGAGCTCTCTCAGGCTGGACGCCTTTGTCGCCTGTGCCGCGCATCTGTCGCGGGATAAGGCGGCGCGGCTGATCAAAAGTGAAATGGTGACGGTGGATCACGTCACCGAGACCGAGGTCTCCCGACCGCTGAAGGACGGGATGACGGTCACCATAAGGAAATACGGTAAATTTGTTCTGACCTCACAGATCGGCACCTCCAAAAAGGGAAAGCTGCGGATCGCGGTCAGACACTACAGATAACAATTAGATTGTCATTGCGAAGCCCTAAAGGGCTGTGGCAATCTCAACCGATGTTATTACAGGATAGGAGTGTAGACTATGTTAACATTAGACGAAATCAGAGACATCAGCTTCAGACGCGCAGGCAAGAACGGTTATAACGCTGCGGACGTTGACGAGTTCATCGATGAGGTGACCGCGACCGTTGAACAGCTGATCGCCGAAAAGAACGACTGCTTACGCAAGATGGATATCTTAGCCGGCAAGATCGAGCAGTATCGCGAGGACGAAGAGACCGTCCGCAACGCCCTGCTGACCTCCCAGAAGCTGGCGGATACCACCATGAAGGAAGCACAGAGCAAGGCGGAGTACATCGTCAAGGCTGCCGAGAAGAAGAGCCGCGCGATCCTCACCGAGGCGGAGATGGCTACCGAGCGCGAGAAGGACAAGTTCGAGGCGCTTCATGCCGATACCGCGAAGCTCCGCTCCGAGATCCTTGCTCTGTACAAAAGGCACCTCGCTATGGTAGAAGAGTTCCCCAAGGAAGAGGACGTTAAGGCGAAGCGCGCCGAGCTCGATGAGAAATACCCCTTCGAGCCCGTAGAGAATCTGATTTCCACCGACGAAGATACTGACGGTGAGGAAGCTCCCAAGACTGCCGAAGCTGCTCCGCAGCCCGAAGCGCAGGATGATTCCGACGTAAAGGTTCGTCCCGACCTCAAGCGCGAGAAGCCCGACAAGTTCGGCAAGCTGCAGTTCGGCGATAACTTCGATGTAGAATAATAGCTGAATAAGTAATATGCTTCAGCCGGTTGGAAACAATCGGCTGAATGTCAGTTTTACGGAATCAAATCCTGTTTGGCGAAAATGCCGTACAGGAACGATATGATTCTTTATTAGAATAAAAATTTGGAGTGTATATGATGTCCCAGGATTATAACGCGACCCTGAATCTTCCGAAGACCGAATTTCCCATGAGGGGCGGTCTGCCGCAGTCCGAGCCCAAGACGCTCGAGCGCTGGGAAGAGGAAAAGGTCTATGAAAAGCTGATCAAAAAGAACGAGGGCAAGCCGAAGTACGTGCTGCACGACGGCCCTCCCTACGCCAACGGCGATATCCACCTCGGTCACGCGCTGAACAAGATCCTTAAGGATTTTATCGTCCGCTATAAGAATATGGCGGGCTTTCAGTCGCCGTTCGTGCCCGGCTGGGATACCCACGGCCTGCCCACCGAGCTCAAAGCGAGAGCGAAGGCGGGTATCGGCTCTTCTGCTGATATTTCTGTATTAGAATTAAGAAAGCTGTGTCAGGAATTCGTCACCGGCTATATCAACGACCAGCGCGGCCAGTTCAAGCGCCTCGGCTGTATCGGCGAGTGGGATAACCCCTACATCACCTTAAAGCCGGAGTTTGAAGCGGAGCAGATCAAGGTCTTTGCCGAGATGGCTGACAAGGGCTATATCTACAAGGGCTTGAAGCCCGTTTACTGGTGCCCCGAGTGCAAGACCGCTCTCGCCGAGGCTGAGATCGAGTACGCCGAGGATCCCTGCCATTCCATCTATGTCAAGTTCCCCGTGACCGACGACCTCGGCAAGTTTTCTGCGATGGGTATCGACCCGTCCAAGGTCTCCTTCGTCATCTGGACGACCACCACATGGACCCTGCCCGCGAACCTTGCGATCTGCGTCGGTCCGCGCTATGAGTATTCTATCATCAAGTGCGGCGACGAGTACTACGTCATGGCGACCGATCTGTATGAGAACGCGATGGCGGAGGCTGAGCTGACCGATTACGAGGTCGTTGCGACCATCAAGGGCGCTGAGCTCGAGTATATGAAGACACAGCATCCCTTCCTCGACCGCGAATCCCTCTTGATCGTCGGCGAGCATGTTACCCTTGAGTCCGGTACCGGCTGCGTTCATACCGCTCCCGGTCACGGCGTAGACGACTTTAACGTCTGCCAGAATTATCCCGAGATCCCCACCATCTGTCCCGTAGACGGCGACGGCAAGCTCACCGAAGAAGCCGGTCAGTTCGCCGGTTTGACGACGGATGAGGCAAATAAAAAGATCGCGATCTATCTCGACGAGAACGGCTATCTGTTCGCACTCAAGAAGATCATCCACCAGTATCCGCATTGCTGGCGCTGCAAGACCCCGATCCTGTTCCGCGCGACCGATCAGTGGTTCTGTTCCGTGGACGACTTCAAGGACAAGGCTGTCGACGCGATCAACACCGTACAGTGGATCCCCGCGTGGGGCAAGGACCGCATCACCGCGATGGTGCGCGACCGCAAGGACTGGTGTATCTCCCGCCAGCGCAAGTGGGGCGTGCCGATCCCGATCTTCTACTGCAGAGATTGCGGCGAGCCTTATGTGAATAAAGAAGCGATGCTCGCGGTAGCCGACCTTTTCGGTAAGGAAGGCTCTAACGCGTGGCTTGAGAAGGACGCGTCCGAGATCCTGCCCGAGGTTACCAAGTGCCCGAAGTGCGGCGGCGCCTCCTTCGATAAAGAAAAAGATATCATGGACGTCTGGTTCGATTCCGGTTCGTCATGGAAATCCGTCTGCAAGCGCCGTCCGTATCTGGGCGCGCCGGTCGACCTCTACCTTGAGGGCAACGACCAGTACCGCGGATGGTTCCAGAGCTCCCTGCTCACCTCCGTCGCGACAGAGGGCGTAGCGCCTTACCGCACCGTCCTGACCCACGGCATGATCCTCGATCAGGAACGCAACAAGATGAGTAAGTCTGCCGGCAACGGTATCAGCCCGCAGGAGGTCATCAAGCAGTACGGCGCCGACGTGCTCCGTCTGTGGGTCGCTTCCTCCGACTACCAGTCCGATATCAGCATCTCGCGCGATATCTTAAAGCAGATGTCTGAAGCGTACCGCAAGATCCGCAACACCGCGCGCTATATCCTCGGCAACCTTTCCGACTTCGATCCCGAAAAGGATATGGTATCTGCCGACGAACTGCTGCCCATCGACAAGTGGGCGGTTGTCAAGCTCAACGAGCTGATCGAAAAGTGCCTCTCCGCCTACGACAAGTTCGAGTTCCATCAGGTCTATCATTCGATCCACAAGTTCTGTGTCGTCGATATGTCCAACTTCTACCTCGACGTACTCAAGGACAGATTATATACCGAAAAGGCTGACTCCAAGGAGCGCCGCGCCGCACAGACGGCGATGTATCTCATCCTCGATTCTCTGACCCGTATGCTCGCTCCTATCCTGGCATACACCGCAGACGAGATCTGGAGATACCTGCCGCACCGCGCCGCAGACGACAAGGAGAATATCCTGTACAACGACATGCCCAAGACCGTTGCGATCACCGTAGCGGACGACTTCATCGCGACATGGGACCGCATCCACGAGCTGCGCGATACCGTCAAGAAGTCCCTCGAGGTCGTCATCAAGGATAAGGTCGTCAAGACCTCCCTCGAGACCTGCGTGACGCTGAAGGCGAGCGGCGAGGAATACAGCTTCATCGAAAGCGTCCTGCCCGAGCTCAAGGCGGCGTTCATCGTCTCCGACGTCAAGCTTGTTGAGGCGGATGGCGAACTGTCCGTAGAGGTCACAAAGGCTGAGGGCGAGAAGTGCGAGCGCTGCTGGGCGTATTCGTCCACCGTCGGCTCTGACGCGGAGCATCCCACGCTCTGCGCCCGCTGCGCCGCGATCCTGAATTCATAATAAGTGAATGACGAACTTTCTCTTGACGAGAAAGCTTAATGTGAGAAGCATAACACTACCGTAGGGACGAGCATTGCTCGTCCGCTTGGCAGGAGCGTTTTTCTCCTATCTACGGTTTTCGATCAAGGCGGCGCCCGTCATTCTGCGGACGGTCAATGACCGTCCCTACAGATTGTTCCATTAAAACTTATGCGGTGTATCACCATGGTACACCGCATTGTACTATTTTGTTTTCTGTGTGTTATGTAGGGGAGGGGCTTGCTCCTCCCGACATAAATCGGGTGTGGGCATCGCCCACCATATCAATTACATGAAAAGGGCGTGAATCTATGCTCATTATCTATATCGCGATCATCGTGATCCTGCCGATCCTCGCACAGTGCATCCGCACCGTGATCGAGACGAACGTCAAGCCCGAGGGCTTTGTCTCGGTGATCCCCGGCGTCTTTTCGCTGACCTATTCCGAGAACCGCGGCGTCGCCTTCGGTCTCTTTCAGGACGGCACGGTCGTTTTCGCAATCACCACTTCGATCGTCATTATCATATTCGCCATACTTCTTTTTAAGAATTATAAGAAAAGCAAGCTCTTCGCGACAGCCGCCGCGCTGATCATCGGCGGGGGACTGGGCAACCTCTTCGAGCGCATCGTGCTGGGCTATGTCGTGGACTATCTCAGCCTGTCGTTCTTTCCGCCGATCTGCAACTTTGCCGACTACTGCATCACCGCCGGCACGATTTGTCTGATCGTATACCTGCTGTTCTTCTCCGATTTCATGAAGAAAGATAAAAAGAAGATCGAACAGAATGATGAGGCTTGAATTTACGGTGGACGCGGCTGACGCGGGCGTCCGCATCGATAAATACCTGTCCGACGTCTCAGAAGACCTGAGCCGTTCCGCGGCGAGCAGGCTGATCTTTGAAGAGAATGTCACGGTGAACGGCGAGCCGGTCAAGAAGAATTACAAGACCGAAGCCGGCGATCTGATCGTCGTTCTGACCGATGAACCTCAGCCGGTCGATATCACCCCCGAGGACATCCCGCTCGAGGTCGTCTATGAGGACGGGCATCTGCTGGTCGTCAATAAGCCCAAGGGTATGGTGGTGCATCCCGCGCCCGGTCACTACAGCGGCACGCTGGTCAACGCTCTGATGTATCACTGCGGCGAGAGTCTCAGCGGCATCAACGGCGAACTGCGCCCCGGCATCGTCCACCGCATCGATAAAAACACCAGCGGACTCTTGGTCGTCGCGAAGTCCGATATCGCCCATGCGGGACTCAGCGAACAGATCAAGGATCACAGCTTTACCCGTGAATACCTCGCGATCTGCTACGGCAACATCAAGGAGGATGAGCGCACGGTCGACGCGCCGATCGGACGGCATAAGACCGACCGCAAGAAGATGTGCGTGACAGAACTCAACTCAAAGCCTGCAATTACCCACATCAGGGTGCTGGAGCGGTACGACGGCTTTACCTATATCCTGTGCCGTCTGGAAACCGGACGCACGCACCAGATCCGCGTACACCTCGCTCACATCGGTCACCCGATCGCGGGCGACGACGTGTACGGTCCCTCCAAGGTGATCACCACATTGGGCGGTCAGTGCCTGCACGCGTACAAGCTGGGCTTCATCCATCCCGTGACCGGCGAGTATCTGGAATTCACCGCCGACCCGCCCGAGAGCTTTGTGAAGTTTCGAGAGAAGCTCAGGGGAGTGGGCAGTTATTAGTTGTTAGTTCTGAGTTGGCAGTTGACTATGAATACTGACTTATTGATAAATCATCATGAAATGATATGAGATGAAACGGGCGCCGCGCAAGCGGCGTTTGTCATTGTCATTGTCATTGCCTTTGTCTTTTATTTTTGTCTTTGTCTTTATCTTAGTGTCTTTTGTGACAAAAGACCACAATTGTGAGTTATCAACATTCATTCTCTTTTCGCTTCTTTGCTTCACGCTCCTTTGCCGCCTTGCTTCTGTTTTCACAGACCTCGGCGTATTTCTCAAAGTTGAGGTCGATCTCTTCTTTGAAGACGATGAACGCGAGCGCGCAGGTCCGGTCGTCGGAAAAGTCCGGCTCGATCTCCTCGTCGCCGTAGAGCAGCAGCGCCTTGTACAGCCTGCCTGCCTGTTCATCCGTCAGGTGATTGACCAGCGCGCTGTGGTGGAAATAGGTAAAGAATCCTTTGGGCTTTTTCATGCATATCAACTCCTTCACCTATGCCGCGACGATTCAAAAAGTTGCATACTTTTATGCAACTTCCGAAAATTTGAAAGGAATTTTTCTTCTTTTTCAAAAAATACTTGCATTTATCCGCGTTTTGTGGTATTATACTTAGGCATTTGAATCCGTCAGTCCCAAGACGGGGTTCAGATTCGAACAAAAATGTTCAAATTTGAAGCGGACAGTCCTCTGCACGAAGCATATGCATCGGGGTACGAATGTCTGAAAAAATCAGGAGGAAATTATGGACGCATTAAAGAAAATCGCAGAAGGTTCTGTCAAAGAAACTACCCCCGAATTCCACATCGGTGATACCGTAAAGGTCTCCGTCAACATCCGTGAGGGTGAGAGAGAAAGAATCCAGATGTTCGAGGGTACCGTTATCGCGCGCCGCGGTTCCGGCGTAGCCGAGACTTTCACCGTTCGCCGCCTTTCCTACGGCGTAGGCGTTGAGAGAGTATTCCCGCTCCACAGCCCGAACGTCGTCGACGTCAAGGTTGTCCGCCGCGGTAAGGTTCGCCGCAGCAAGCTCTACTATCTGCGCGACAGAGTCGGTAAGGCTGCTAAGGTCAAGGAAGAAATTCGTAAATAATTCTTGAATTATGACGAAGGGGGCTTTACAGCCCCCTTTTTCCGTGGTATGATTACAGTGATATAAAACGTCATTGCGAGCCCCGTCAGGAGCGTGGCAATCTCAACCGATAATATTGGAGATGTGATCTTTGAAGATAGATAAATCGAAATTAGACGAACTGTTTCTGGAAGACGTCGATCCCGCAGATGAGGCGCCGTACGGAACACGGATCAAGCTGAATCAAAGCGAAGCCGTCGCGACGGTATACGACTGGCTGGGCAGCCTGTTTATGGCGCTTATCGTCGTCCTGCTGATCATGACCTTCGCCTTCCGCATCATCGACGTTGACGGCAGAAGCATGGAGCCGACCCTGATCGATACCGATAAGGTGGTCATCACGGATCTGTTCTATACGCCGCATGACGGCGATATCGTCATCATCAGCCACGCTGAGGAATACACAAAGCCGCTCGTGAAGCGCGTGATCGCGACCGCGGGTCAGGATCTGAAGATCGATTATAATAACAACGCGGTTTATGTCGACGGTAAAAAGTTAGACGAGCCCTATATCCAGGGCGTGACCGTCCGCGGCGACGTTCCAGAGGATCAGCTCAACGGTATCGTGCCCGAGGGCAAGGTCTTTGTCATGGGTGATAACCGCGGCATCTCGCTCGACAGCCGTTACCAGCAGATCGGCTTCATCGACGAGGACCTGATCATCGGCAAGGCGCAGCTGGACGTGATCCCGCATACCTACGATGAAAACGGCGTGCTGAAGCTGGACCTGTCCAAGATCCGGTACGTTTATAACTAAACTGATGTGAGCCTGCTTCAAACGGAGCAGGCTTTTTCAAAATCATGCAGGGGACGGCATAATGTAGGGGACGGCGCTTGTCGACGTCCCGGACGCGTGCGTCATTATCTGTTTTAGTGCGAAGCAAATAAAACGTATGATGTAGGGGACGGCGCTTGTCGACGTCCCGCAGCGTTTGTCACAATGCCGTTTACAGGCGAAGCATAACCTACCTTTCCGTAGGGGCGTTCCTCAGCCGGAGACGGCACCCCTCTGTCCGCTTTGCGGACACCTCCCCACCCGGGGAGATCCCACCGGTCGTCCGAGAATGACAGGCGCTGCATATGTCGAAAACACGAGATAGGGGAGAAGCGTGTCAGCCATACGGTACGTCGGGAACCGCCGTACCCTACGATGACGTTATACTCCTTTCAAACATCGATATAAAATAATTGCCCTACAAATAACCGCTTGTGTGACAATAACATGGTGACCATATGAAAAAGACGAACAACAAGAATAACAAAAGAACGCAAAAGCCGCAGGGCGGACGTTCCAACGCACGCGTTTCCGGCGCGCGGATGAACGCGCCTAAGAACCGTACGCAGAATGCGAAAGCATCCGCAAAACCGGCGAATAAACCCGCTAAACCGAAGAAAAAGCCATCAAATGCAAGCTCCTCCGAGCATACGCAGGTCATCCAGTGGTACCCCGGTCATATGACCAAGACCAAGCGCCGCATCGAAAAGGACTTAAAGCTCGTGGACGCGGTAGCGGAGATCATCGACGCGCGCATCCCGATCTCCTCTCGCAATCCCGACATCGCGAACCTGACCTCCGGAAAGCCGCGCATCATCCTGCTCAACAAGTGCGATATGGCTGATCCCCGCGCGACGGATCGCTGGGTCAGCGCCCTCAGCCGCGAGAATGTCCGCGCGATCCCGGTCGACTGCAAGAGCGGCAGGGGAGTGGATAAATTCGTTCCCGTGCTGACCGATCTGCTCAGTGACAGGATCGAGAGCTACAAGGCGAAGGGCATGGTGAATCCGACCATGCGCGTGATGATCGTCGGCATCCCGAACGTCGGCAAGTCGACCTTTATCAACCGCATCGCCAAGAAGACGAAGGCGACTGCCGCCGACCGTCCCGGCGTGACGCGCGGCAATCAGTGGTTTACCGTTTCGAAAGGCTTTGAGATGCTCGATACCCCCGGTGTGCTGTGGCCGAAATTCGACGACCAGACCGTCGGCGAACACCTTGCCTTCACCGGCGCGATCAAGAGCGAGGTCATGGATACCGAGCTGCTCGCGGTGCGCCTGATCGACTTGTTAAAGGAGCTGAAAACGCCCGCATTTATCGAGCGATACAAGCTCACGGACGAGGATCTGGAGCTGCAAAGCTACGAGATACTGGAAAAGATCGCGAAGAACCGCGGGATGCTGATTGCCGGCGGCGAAGCTGACGCCGAACGCGCCGCCTACACCCTGCTCGACGAGTTCCGCGCCGCGAAATTAGGCAGGATCACGCTGGAATTGCCATAGCCTGTTTGCGTAGGGACGAGCATTGCTCGTCCGCAGAATGACGGGCGCAAAAGAAAGCAGAAACCGCAGATAGGGCTGAAACATGCATCTGCGGTGCCGGACGACCAATGGTCGTCCCTACAATAAAACGAAAGGAATCCCATGGACTGGTTATACTACGAAAAAGAAGCGATGGCGAAGGGCTATCGCCATATCTGCGGCGTCGATGAAGCCGGACGCGGCCCCTTGGCGGGACCTGTCTGCGCTGCCGCCGTCATCCTGCCCGAGGGATGTATCATCGAGGGCGTGAACGACTCTAAAAAGCTGACGGAAAAGAAGCGCGACGCGCTGTTCGACGTGATCATCGAGACCGCCGTTTCCTGTTCGATCGCCTTCGGCACGGTCGAAGAGATCGAGCGCGACAATATCCTGCAAACCACCATGAACACCATGAGGCGCGCGATAGAAGGCTTGTCCGTCAAGGCGGATTACGCGATGATCGACGGCAACCGCCTGCCCAAGCTCGATATCTCTGCCGAGTACATCGTGGGAGGCGACGCGAAGTCGATGTCCGTCGCCGCCGCGTCGATACTGGCGAAGGTCTCGCGTGACCGCCTGATGCTCGAATACGCGAAGAAGTACCCGGAGTACGGCTTTGAAAAGCACAAGGGCTACGGCACCAAGCTGCATGTTGAGAAGATCCTCGAGCTCGGCGAGACCCCGATCCACCGCCCGAGCTTTCTCAAAAAGATCTACGCGAAGTATCGGTGATAAGCCTCTGACGATGTGCTTTTATCAACTGTAAATACCGATTTATCAGACATTACAGTAAAAGTGTCATTGCGAAGCCCGAAGCCTCTCGTTAAGAGAGGTGCCGCGGAGCGGCAGGCTGTGGCAATCCCCTTGTTATTAATATTGTTTGATGTGAGCTGCGTTCAGTCCCTGTTTGTGGGATTGCCACGGTCGCAAGCTCCCTCGCAATGACAGCGGGAGGATATATTATCATGAAACCATTATCCAACAAAGCCTTCGGCGCGCTGGGCGAAAAATTCGCCGCCGTACACCTGAAACAACAGCATTATAAAATTCTTGAAAAGAATTATAAGAACAAGCTCGGCGAGATCGATATCATCGCGTGGGATAAGGATAGGGGAGAGATCGTTTTCATCGAGGTCAAGACCCGTTCATCCGCTCCGTATCTCAGCGGTCAGTACGCCGTCGACAAGCGCAAGCAGTTCCATATCATGCGGACCGCGTCCTATTATCTGAGCGTGACACGCTGTACGCTCCAGCCGCGCTTTGACGTGCTCGAGGTCGAGGTGAACCGCTCCTCGGGCGAGCTGAAAAGCGTCAATCATATCAAAAACGCGTTCTCTCAGACCGAGGATTACGCGAGGTTTTGAGAGGCGCAATGAAACGTGTCGGTGTATTGGTAGGGGACGGCGCTTGTCGACGTCCCGCACGGCAGAAACGTTTTTCTCCTATCTTGCGTTTTCGATAACAGAAACGCCCGTCATTCCCGGGATGTTGCAAGCACCATCCCCTACGGTGTTACTGCAAGGCACATAAGGGCAAAGGTATGTTTTTATGGTTATGCTGCGTTATCTCTCTCCTGCGACAAAAAGGTATTGCCCTAACCGTCTGCCCGCATGCCCCCTCGTCAGAGGGGGCTTTTTCAGCTTTCTGTGCCCTTGCGATGCGCGTGTCCGTCAGGTGAGCCTTTCTATTACGGCGTTTTTGCCATAAAAAGTACGATTAATCCTGCTTTTTTGTACCTTTGACTATTGCGAAAAAGTGCATATTATGTTATTATGTAATAACGTATAATGGGTTAAAATGGTTTATCGAAAGAAGCGCCGAGGTCCGGAGCCCTCGGATAACGACGGACGAACCGGGACCGCTCGAAATGACCAAAGGTCATGCAGAGTGGTTGGGTGAGTAGGAGTTATACGAGGATGAGCGCAGGACAACGAGGCGTGAGAAGCGCCGAGGTCCGGAGCCCTCGGATAACGACGGACGAACCGGGACCGCTCGAAATGACCAAAGGTCATGCAGAGTGGTTGGGTGAGTAGGAGTTATACGAGGATGAGCGCAGGACAACGAGGCGTGACAAGCGCCGCAGGCGCAAACCTTGAATCATCAGGAGGGTCATGATGAAATACAACTCTACTCAGGATAAAAGCAAGGCTGTTCTGTCCGCTCAGGCGATCGCGCAGGGCATTTCTCAGGACGGCGGTTTGTTTGTGCCCGAGAGCTTTCCTCAGATCAGCGAGAAGGAGCTCAAAAGCATGCTCTCGATGTCCTATCAGGACAGGGCGAAGCTGATCATGGGCAAATACCTGACCGACTTCACGGCTGACGAGATCGCCGACTGCGTCGACAGCGCCTATACCGTCGAAAAGTTCGGCTCCGAGAATCCCGCGCCGATCGCGACGGTCGAATTCAACGGCGAAGAGCTGAATCTGCTCGAGCTGTGGCACGGTCCCACCTGCGCCTTCAAGGATATGGCGCTGCAGATCCTGCCGCACTTTTTGACCAAGTCGCTGCAGAAGGTCGGCGGCGGCAAGGACGCGGTCATCCTGGTCGCTACGTCCGGCGACACCGGCAAGGCGGCGCTCGAGGGCTTTAAAGACGTCGAGCACACCAAGATCATCGTTTTCTATCCGATGAACGGCGTGTCCGCGATGCAGAAGCATCAGATGAATACGCAGGAGGGCGACAACGTCTATGTCTGCGCCATCCGCGGCAACTTCGACGACGCCCAGACGGCGGTCAAGAAGATCTTCACCGATCCCGCTACCGCGGCAGTCCTCAACGAGAACAACATGATGTTCTCTTCGGCGAACTCCATCAACTGGGGCAGACTGCTCCCGCAGATAGTCTACTACGTTTCCGCGTACTGCGACATGGTCAACATGGGCAAGGTCGCGTTCGGCGACAAGATCAATATTACCGTGCCGACCGGCAACTTCGGCAACATCCTCGCGGGCTACTACGCCTATGAGATGGGGCTGCCGGTGAAGCGCTTCATCTGCGCGTCCAACTCTAACAACGTACTCACCGATTTCATCCGCACCGGCGTATATAATAAAAACCGCGATTTCTATACCACGGTCTCTCCCTCGATGGATATTCTGGTATCCTCGAATCTCGAGCGTCTGCTGTACTGCATGTCCGGTTGCAACGACGAAGAGACCAAGGGTTATATGGAGCTCTTGAAGAGCGAGGGCGTGTACACGGTCTCCACGAAGATCAAGGAAAAGCTGCAGTCGATGTTCTGGGGCGGATATGCCGACGAGGACGCGACGGCGCGCACCATCCACGATCTCTTTGAGCAGCAGGGCTATCTCTGCGATACTCACACCGCTGTCGCCGTGAGCGTCTGCGACGCGTACATCCGCGAGACTGCCGACAAGACTCCCGTCGTGATCGCCTCCACCGCAAGCCCCTATAAATTCAGCAGGGCGGTGCTGAGCGCGCTGAACAAGGGCAAGATGCCCGAGAGCGAGTTCGACATGGTGGAACAGCTCCATGAGATCACCGGAGCCGACGTACCCAAGCCGCTCGCCTCTCTGCGCGGCAAGAAGGCGCGCTTTTCCGACGTGACGGATAAGGAAGATATGCAGGGCGTTGTATTCGGCGCGCTGGGTATTCAGTAATGAGTCTTTTCGCGATCGCCGACCTGCATCTTTCCCTCGGCACGGATAAGCCGATGGACGTGTTCCACGGCTGGTCTGATTACGTCGACAGGCTGAAAGCCAACTGGGAACGCCTCGTGACGGACGGCGATACCGTGATGATCGCCGGCGATATCTCGTGGGCGATGAAGTTAGAAGAGTGCGATGCGGATTTTTCGTTCATCCATTCGCTCCCCGGTAAGAAGCTGCTCTTGAAGGGCAACCACGATTACTGGTGGACGACGAAGAAAAAGATGGACGATTATCTGGCGCTCAAAGGCTTCGATACGATCAGGATCCTGTTCAACAACGCGTTCGAGGTCGACGGCAAAACCGTCTGCGGCACCCGCGGCTGGTACTACGACAAAGAGGGCGAGCACGATATCAAGGTGATCAACCGCGAGATCGGGCGCCTGAAAATGTCGTACAACGAGGCGAAAAAGCTCAGTGACAGCGAGCCGATCGTTTTCCTGCACTATCCGCCCGTATACGGCGACATCGAGTGCGAGGAGATCATGTCGGCGCTGCTGGAGCTCGGCGTGAAGGAGTGTTACTACGGCCATCTGCACGGCGAGCGTACACACAAAAACGCCGTGACGGGGATGTATAAGGGGATCGATTTCCACCTGATCTCCTGCGATTATATGCGCTTTGTGCCCGTATTAGTGAGATAGGCAGCTACTATTTTCGCTGTCATTGCGAAGCCCGAAGCCTCTCGATAAGAGAGGTGCCGCGACGCGGCAGGCTGTGGCAATCCCACAAACAGGGACTGGACATTTTTCCCACATCAAACTGTATTAACGACAGGGGGATTGCCACGGGATGAATCCCTCGCAATGACTCGGATACAGTGACGCGCTTCACTTGAAGATTTTCAACGGAAGGATTATCCGCAGGAAAGGGACTCTCCCGCAAACGATAATTAACAAATTATACATAGGTTTATCGACCGTGTGTGATATATTATTAAAGTTCAAACAAAGTTCAAAATGAAAGGTTAAAATAGGAGGAACAGAAAATGGCTTTAAAATCATCTAATCTGACTGCAACAAATACTTACGAACTGGAAGTTGAGGTAGACGGCAAGATCTTTATGGACGCCGTCTCCAGAGTATTCAAAAAACAGGCGAAGAAGATCGCCGTTCCCGGTTTCCGCAAGGGCAAGGCGCCCCGCGCAATCATCGAGAGGATCTACGGCGAAGACGTATTCTATGACGACGCGATGCAGGATTGCTATCCCGACGCGCTGGACGAGGCGTGCCAGGCAGCCGGTCTGAAGGTCGTCGCCGTAACAGGTCTCGAGGCGACCCTCGTGTCCAAGGAAGGCTTCACCTTCAAGGCTACCGTCGTGGTAGAGCCCGAGATCGAGATCAAGGATTATGACGGTATCGAGGTCGAGAAGCTCTCTACCGAGGTCACCGAGGAAATGATCGACGAAGAGATCGACCGCGTACGCGAGCGCAACAGCCGCATGGTCACCGTCGAGGACAGAGCCGCCGAGAACGGCGACACTGTCGTCATCGACTTTGAGGGCTTTGTTGACGGCGAGGCTTTTGAAGGCGGCAAGGCTGAGGAATACAACCTCGAGCTGGGCTCCGGCAACTTCATCCCCGGCTTTGAGGAGCAGCTCGTCGGTCACAACACCGGCGACGAGTTCACCATCGACGTGAAGTTCCCCGAGGAGTATCAGGCGGAGAACCTCAAGGGCAAGGACGCGCAGTTCAAGATCAAGCTCCACGAGATCAAGAAGAAGGAGCTGCCCGAGGTCGACGACGACTTCGTCAAGGACGTCTCCGAAAAGGACACCGTAGCGGAGTACCGCGACGAGCTGAAAGAGCAGATCCAGAAGCGTCTTGACGGCGAGTCTGAGCGCGATCTGGACGACAAGCTGACCAACGCGATCATCGAAAAGGTCGAGGGTGAGATCCCCGTGCAGATGATCGAGAACGAAGCGAAGAACATGGTGCGCGAGATGGATATGCGTCTGCGTCAGCAGGGCATGGACTTCAACACCTATATGAAGTACACCGGCATGGACGCGAGCGCCGTTCTCGAGATGAACAAGCCGGAGGCGGAGCGCAGGATCAAGATGCGCTTAGCGCTCGAGAAGATCGCCGAGCTCGAAAAGATCGAGCCCACCGACGAAGAGGTCGAGGAAGAGTACGCGAAGATGGCTGAGATCTACAAGATGGACGTCGATAAGGTCAAGGAGATCATCCCCGAAGAGAGCCTCAAGGAAGACCTCCGCGTACAGCTCGCGATGAAGCACATCAAGGATAACGCGGTTATTAAATAAGGTGAATGGTGAATGGTGAACGGTGAATGGTTTCGGGCGGGACACCCGCACCCGATTTGTAGTTTGATTATCACCGACGCCGATTTACGAATAAAACGATTGATCCGATTAATACTATATTACTGCATTATTGCGAAAGGATGATACACTATGGCATTAGTACCTTATGTTGTGGAACAGACCAACCGCGGCGAGCGTTCCTATGACATTTTCTCCCGTCTGTTGAACGACAGGATCATCATGCTGAATGAGGAAGTCAACTCCGCTACCGCCAGCCTGGTAGTCGCTCAGCTGCTTTACCTTGAGGGACAGGATCCTAACAAGGACATCTCCCTTTACATCAATTCCCCCGGCGGTTCTGTGACCGACGGTATGGCGATCTATGATACCATGCAGTACATCAAGTGCGACGTTTCCACCATCTGCATGGGCATGGCTGCCTCTATGGGCGCGTTCCTGCTCGCTGCAGGCACGAAGGGCAAGCGTTACGCGCTGCCCAACGCCGATATCATGATCCACCAGCCCTCCGGCGGCGCTCAGGGTCAGGCGACTGATATCGAGATCCACACCAAGCACATCCTGCACACCAAGCAGAAGCTCAACGAGATCCTCGCAAAGAACACCGGTCAGCCTCTCGACGTCATCAAGCAGGATACCGAGCGCGACAACTTCATGACCGCTCAGCAGGCGCTGGAATACGGCCTGATCGATAAGGTGATCGAGCATAGATAATGATTAACGATCATCGGTCAGTGATTATCCTGTAGGGGAGGGGCTTGCTCCTCCCGGGCAGGACGTCTGAAGATTGCGAACGTCGGTCGAGGAGATCGATTGCAGTCGTCATGACCGATAATCAGTAAAGCAGGGGAATCGATTTCCCCGATTAGGAGTTTAGTATGGCAGGAAAAAGAA
The DNA here is from genome assembly GCA_017403985.1 of Ruminococcus sp. Classification (GTDB taxonomy): domain Bacteria; phylum Bacillota; class Clostridia; order Oscillospirales; family Acutalibacteraceae; genus Ruminococcoides. Next base: position 65,940 of record JAFRDE010000019.1, read on the forward strand.
ACGACGACAACATCTACTGCTCTTTCTGCGGAAAGCCGCAGGAGATGGTCGGACGTCTGATCGCCGGCAACGGCGTATATATCTGTGACGCGTGTATCGACTTGTGCATGTCGATCTTAGAGGACGGCGAGCCCGAGCCCGCGAAAAAGGGAAAGGAGCTCACCGCCGTCAAAGGCAATCTGCTGAAGCCGACCGAGATCAAAGAGATCCTCGACGAATACGTCATCGGTCAGGAAACGGCGAAAAAGACGCTGTCCGTCGCGGTGTACAACCACTATAAGCGCGTGTTCAACCGTGACGATAACGTAGAATTCTCCAAGTCCAACGTCCTGATGCTGGGTCCCACCGGCGTGGGCAAAACGCTGTTGGCACAGACGCTCGCCAAGGCGCTGGATGTACCCTTCGCCATCGCCGACGCGACCACGCTCACCGAGGCGGGCTATGTCGGCGAGGATGTTGAAAACATCCTTTTGAAGCTGATCCAGGCGGCGGATTACGATATCGAAAAGGCGGAACGCGGCATCATCTATATCGACGAGATCGATAAGATCGCCCGCAAGTCCGAGAACCCCTCCATCACCCGCGATGTCAGCGGCGAGGGCGTTCAGCAGGCGCTTTTGAAGATCGTAGAGGGCACCGTAGCCAACGTGCCTCCGCAGGGCGGCAGAAAGCACCCGCAGCAGGAGTTTTTGCAGATTGATACCAAGAACATCCTCTTCATCTGCGCCGGCGCGTTCGACGGTCTGGATAAGGTTGTCAAAAAGCGCATGGGCTCCTCCGTGCTCGGCTTTGAGGCGGACGTCTTTGATACCAACGCGGCGCTCGAGAACGAGTGGATGAAGCATGTGACGGGTCACGACCTGATCAAGTTCGGCATCATTCCCGAGCTTATCGGACGCTTGCCGGTTATCGCGGCGCTGTCGGATCTCTCCGAGGACGATATGGTGCGCGTGCTGACCGAGCCGAAGAACTCCATCATCGCCCAGTATAAATATCTCTTCAAGCTCGATAACGTTGAGCTGCTGTTTGAGAAAGAGGCGCTCTATGCCATCGCAAAAAAGGCGAAGGAACAGAACACCGGCGCGCGCGGACTGCGCGGCATCATCGAGGGTTTGTTGATGGATCTGATGTTTGAGACGCCATCGGATACGACCATCGAGCGGATCATCATCACCCGTGAGGTCGTCGAGGACGGCGCCGAGCCGAAGATCATCCGCAACGATTCCGCTTTCCCGCTCAAGCATGAGTTTGACAGCGAGGAAACCGATACCGCGTCTTGATTTCAATTGCAGGGGAGGGGCTTGCTCTTCCCGCGATAGGATGCTTTCTTTCGCGAAGAAAAGCTCATCAACCGAATAATATTGCAAGGCTGTATGTTTCCCATGCAGCCTTATGCTGATTATGATACAAAACAAATTAATTCCTAAGGAGAATTATGAAAGATTTTACAAATAGATTGAATCTTCCGGTCCTGCCGCTGCGGGGCGTCGTGATGTTCCCCAAAATGATGCTGAACTTCGACGTCAACCGCATGCGTTCCAAAAGAGCCGTCGACATGGCGGTAGAGGGCGATCAGCTGATCTTTCTGACCGCCCAGATGGACGCCGGCGTGAACGAGCCGGAGGTCGAAGATATATACAAGGTCGGCGTGGTATGCCGCGTCAAACAGGTCGTCAAAGAAGACCGCAAGTCGACCCGCGTGGTCGTGGAAGGCTTGTGGCGCGGCGCGATCGTTGAAAGCATGCCGAATGACAGCTGCCTGTTTGCGGCGGTAGAGCCCTACGGTGATACGAAAGTCAAGGCGCTCACCACCCGCGATATCGCCTTGATGCGTTCCCTGAAAGCGACCTTCGAGCGATATATGGAGCTCACCCCGAAGCTGCCCACCGATATCCTGTTTCGCATCGGCACAGCTTCCGATCCCGGCGAGCTGGCGGATTATGTCGCGTCCAACGTGATGCTGGATACAGAGATCAAGCAGATCATCTTAGAGACCGTCAACATCTCCGACCGCCTCGAGGTGCTGATCGACGCGATGCAGAACGAGATCTTCATCATGAGCGTCGAGCAGGATATCATGGATAAGGCGAAGGAGCGCATCGACCAGAGCCAGCGCGATTACTACCTGCGAGAGCAGATGAACGTGATCCGCGACGAGCTGGGGGAGAACGGCGACTTCAACGATATCGACGAGCTCAGAAAAAAGATCACCGATATGAAGCTGCCCGAAGAGGTGGAAAAAGCGCTGATGAAGGAATGTTCCCGACTCGAGCGCCTGCCTGTCGGCACCAACGAAAGCAGCGTCATCGAAACCTACATAGATACGGTATTAGAGCTGCCGTGGAACACCGTGACCGAGGAAAAGATCGATCTCGATGCGGTGCGCGAACAGCTCGACCGCGACCACTACGGTCTGGATAAGGTCAAAAAGCGCGTCCTCGAACAGCTTGCCGTGCGCAAGCTCAGCGACAAGGCGAAGGGGCAGATCATCTGCCTCGTCGGACCTCCCGGCGTGGGCAAGACCTCGATCGCCATGTCCATCGGCGACGCCATCGGCAGAAAGAGCGGACGCGTCGCCTTAGGCGGCGTGCGAGATGAAGCGGAGATCCGCGGTCATAGGCGCACCTATATCGCGTCCATGCCCGGACGCATCATCAACGCGGTCAGAAAGTGCGGTACCCGCAACCCGCTGTTGATCCTCGACGAGGTGGATAAGCTCAGCTCCGACTACAAGGGCGACCCGTCCTCCGCGCTGCTCGAGGTGCTCGACAGCGAGCAGAATTACGCCTTTGTCGATCACTATATCGACCTGCCGTTCGACCTGTCCGACGTGATGTTCATCACCACCGCCAACGACGCCGACGCGATCCCCGCGCCTCTGCGCGACCGTATGGACGTGATCGAACTGCCGTCGTATACGCGCGTGGAAAAGTTCAATATTGCGAAGAAGCATTTGCTGCCCAAGCAGATGGACCTGTGCGGTATACGCCGCAAGAATTTCCGCATCACCGACAAGGCGATCTACGCGGTGATCGACTACTATACCCGCGAGGCGGGCGTGCGTAATCTCGAGCGCGAGCTGACCGCGATCCTGCGTAAGGCGGCGGTCGCGATCCTGTCCGATCCCGATACCGTCGTGCGCGTCAGCGACAAGAACCTCGAAGCCTTCCTCGGCGTGAAGAAATATCTCGACGACGTATCCGCGAAGAAGGACGAGGTCGGCTTGGTGAACGGTCTCGCGTGGACGACCGTCGGCGGCACGCTGCTGCCGCTTGAGTGCGTCGTGATGCCCGGATCCGGAAAGATCGAGCTGACAGGCTCTCTCGGCGACGTAATGCAGGAGAGCGCCAAGGCGGCGATCACCGCGATCCGTATCCGCTGTGACAAATACCACATCGATCCCGATTTCTATAAGAATTACGATATCCACATCCATGCGCTCGAGGGCGCGATCCCGAAGGACGGACCCTCCGCGGGCGTGACGATGGCGACCGCTCTCTATTCCTCGCTGACCGGTCTGCCGGTGCGCGCCGACGTCGCGATGACCGGCGAGATCAGCATTTCCGGCAAGGTCCTGCCGATCGGCGGCTTGAAGGAAAAGAGCATGGCGGCGTATAAAGCGGGCGTGAAGCACGTGATCATCCCCAAGGAGAACGAGCGCGATCTTTCCGAGTTCGACGCGGAGCTGCTCGAACACATCACCTATCACCCCGTATCCACCGTGGACGAGGTGCTCGCGCTGGCAATTGTCACGAAGGATAAGCCCGCCGAAAAGTCCGCGAAGGGCAGGAAGAAAGCCGCTAAAACAGTGAGGAGTGAGGAGTTGGGAGTGAGGAGTTGACCCTTTGCTCTTAATTCTGAATTAGAAATATGTTAAATGTTGAATTCACCTATTCCGCGGGGCTGAGCTCACAGCTGCGGCCGGACGACCGACCCGACGTCGTCTTTTCCGGACGCTCCAACGTGGGCAAGTCTTCGCTGATCAATAAGCTGTGCAACCGCAAGGCGCTGGCGCGCGTCAGCTCCAGACCCGGCAAGACCGCGACCATCAACTTCTTCGACGCGGGAACGTTCAACCTCGTCGACCTGCCCGGCTACGGCTACGCCAAGGTCAGCAAGGCTGAGAAGATGCGTTGGGCGGAGCTGGTCGAAGGTTATTTCGCCGCCGGACGCAATATCGCGCTGGTGGTACAGATCGTCGACATGCGCCACAAGCCGACCGCCGACGATATGAACATGATCAACTTTCTGTACGACAGCGGCGTTCCGTTCATCGTCGTGATGACCAAGTCGGACAAGCTCAATAAGAGCGAATACTCAGCTCAGATGGAGCAGATGGCTAAGATCATGGCGGCGTATCCGAACGTCGGGCTGTATCCCTTCTCCGCGCTCAGCGGCGATGGGGCAGAGGCAATCACGGACGCGATAGAGCAGTATTTGAGATAAAAACCTCTTCGGAAAGAAGCTGCTGTTTATCTTGTTAAACAGGCGTTTGCGTAGGGGCGAGCATTGCTCGTCCGTATGGCAGAAACATTTCTTTCCTATCTGAGGTTTTCGATTATTGAGACGCCCGTCCGTCTGCGGACGACCGATGGTCGCCCCTACGGAGACGTCACATTTATGGCGGGTCAGGACCCGCCCCAAAAAGGGGAGGATAATATGAAAAAAACACCGTTTTTGACTAAGGCACAGGCGCAGGAGATCATCAGGGATATCCCCACGCCGTTCCACATCTATGACGAAAAGGGCATCCGCGAGAACTGCCGCCGTCTGTACAAGGCATTCGCGTGGAACAAGGGCTTCAAGGAGTATTTCGCCGTCAAGGCGACGCCCAATCCGTATCTGCTGTCCATCCTCAAGGAGGAGGGCTGCGGCGTGGACTGTTCCTCGCTGACCGAGCTCGTGATGAGCGAAGCCTGCGGCTTTCAAGGGGAGGATATCATGTTCTCGTCCAACGTCACCCCCGAGGAGGACATGATCAAGGCGTTCGAGCTGGGCGCTTACATCAACCTTGACGATCTGAACTTCGTGCCCTTTATCGAGCGCGTGACCGGCGTTCCCGAGACCGTTTGCTGCCGCTATAATCCCGGCGGCACCTTCGAGCTCGCCGCCTCCCGCACCGGCGTGCAGGTCATGGACAACCCGGGCGAGGCGAAGTACGGCATGAGCGAGGATCAAATGGCAGAAGCGTTCACCCGCCTGAAAAAGGACGGCGCGAAGCACTTCGGCATTCACGCGTTCTTAGCGTCCAACACCGTTTCCAACGAGTATTACGCGGAGCTCGCGTCCATCCTCTTCAAGCTGGCTGTCAGACTCCGCGACCGCTGCCATGTGCATATCAGCTTCATCAACCTGTCCGGCGGCATCGGCGTGGATTACCGTCCCGACGAGCCCACCAACGACATCATGATCATCGGCGATCTGGTTCGCCGGAAGTATGAAGAGATCCTTGTCCCCGCGGGCATGGACGACGTCGCGATCTTCTCCGAGCTCGGACGCTATATGATGGCGCCCTACGGCGCGCTGGTGGCGACCTGTCTGCATACCAAGCACATCTATAAGGACTACATCGGTCTGGACGCCTGCGCCGCGAACCTGATGCGCCCCGCGATGTACGGCTCCTATCATCACATCACCGTGCTGGGCAAGGAGAACGACCCCTGTACCTTCAAGTACGACGTGACCGGCGGTCTGTGCGAGAACAACGATAAGTTCGCCGTCGACCGCATGCTGCCCGAGATTTTACCGGACGATCTGGTCTATATCCACGATACCGGTGCGCACGGCTTCTCGATGGGCTATAACTATAACGGCAAGCTGCGCTCTGCGGAGGTTCTCCTCAAGGAGGACGGCTCCCATCAGATGATCCGCAGAGCCGAGAACATGGACGACTACTTCGCCACCTTCGACTTTTCGCCCTATCATTTCAATACGAAGTAATATTAATTTCAAAGACAAACGCCGCCACATTCCTGTGACGGCGTTGCTTTATGCCTGTTTGCATCAATGATCGGGCAACATTCTTGTTCCTTCTTTATTCAGATCTTCCAGACCTCTGTAGGCGTTGTTTTTGTCGACCACATAGGAGGTTGTGATGACGTCGTCATCCGGGAAGCGTGTGATCTGTAATACGGATTTTTCATATTGCTGCTTCATTTCCTTACCTCCTTGTTACGCTACGTCGTTATAGCTCGTATAGCATCCGCCGAGGGTGTTGGAGCCGCCGCGGTATTCGCTGTAGGCGACACGCTCTAAGTTGTTGGCGTCTGTATAGTGGATGTACGGTCTGGCGAGGACCTCTCTGTCGTAGCCGGTGTCGTCGACGTTCTCATAGGTGATGACCAGCGTGTAGAGCAGATAGTCTCTGTAATTGCGGTGATCCTCATAGACGACGCCGCTCGTATTCGTCTGCCTCGACGTACAGTTGATGTTTGAAGCAAAGTCGAAGTAGTTATCATCTGTCGCGGTTTCGGAGGTGTCGATACCGTTCGCGGTCTTGCTGATGTACTGCAGCTTGTGACCTTTGTCCTGATGATAACCGATCCAGCCCTCGTTGGTCGCGGCGACATAGCCGTACTCGATGTTGTTGGGGCGTATGGCGTTGATCTGTTCGACAACGTCAGTGCTCAGCGAGGTCACAAAGCGCATACCGCCCGGCTTCCACGCGTAATCGAAGTTGGAGTCGACGACCTTCTTGCGGATCTGAACGCCTGTCAGGTCAAAGCCGCCGTATCGACCGTTATCTCCCGGGGGAAGCTCGTTATCGTCCTCCGGGTCTTTATCAACGTCCTCGACCTTGATCCAGTGGGCGTAGATATCTTTTCCCTTGGTATACTTATCAGTGCCGAATGTGACGGGATGGGTATCATTATCATTTTCCGGATCGTAATACCAGCCCTTGAAGATGTACTCGGTATCATGCTGAGGAATCAGATAAAACTCTTCTATCGTATCGCCGATGCTTACGGTGTGGACTAATTCATTGACATATTGCGTGAAAAGATCGTCGTCGTCATAGGATGCGGAAGCAATATCTTCGTTGTTGATGTGGTAGTCGACCGTTTCCTTGCGGTTGAGACGGACTTCGTCATCGGTTCCGCTTTCTGTAGTGATTGTTTTAGCGTATTCCGTTACATAGGATTTTTGAGTAGACGGATCAATTATTGGAATTAGCTTAGCGACAATATCGCCGGTTTCTTTATCATATTCATATAATACTCCGGTCGTCGGAAGATCAGCATCAACATATTCTACGGCTTTTTCTGTGTAATCATCCGAAAACCTGTAATAAGTATCATTGAGATAGTTTGTCCCATTTGAGGTGATCTGTAACAATAATTTCCCCGGGTATGGCTGGTTTGATGCAGATGCAGTATATGTAACCGATCCGCTTCTAATCTGATTATCCATCCTTGCTTTTGCGTTATAGCTTAATGTTACTTTATCGTTTTCATTATGCTTTTTTTCAAGAACAATTGATGATAACGGGCTGGAAGCCAAGGATGTATCGGCTTTGGGGGTGTATGTATATTTTACATGATCATTCACATATGTTGAACTATCATCTTTAAAACTGTATTTATCCGTATCGCTATAGCGATATGCTAACTCTTCGATTATCTCTTCCTGAGTTAAACCGGACTTATTCTTTAATTCCGGCTTCTGGATTTCTGATATTTCGTATTGACCAACATTACCGGCATAAGGTGCAAAATATGCGTTTTGATTTGACAAATATGATCCAATGCTTTCCACAGGATGTCTTTCAAACGTATATACACGATATGCTGACGAAGTATCCGGCTCTGTAGTAGTGATCTTTTGGCTCCTGTCCACATACCAAGTTTCGTGGTCGGAGGTAAAGTACTGGTCGGGGTGAACCACGGGGTTGTAAGTTCTGTAACCGCTTGTCAGGTGATCTGCAGATGCAGCATCGGGATCTGTATCTTCGAGATCATCGTCCCAGAGGTCGGGGTCGGATAAGCCGATCTGTGAGCCGGTCAGATCGCCGTTGACATAAACGGGATAGTCGACGCCCAAAACGTTAAGATTATTGAGCTTGCCGTTATAGGTGTTGTCTTGGATGACATCCGCGCCGGAGATATTCAGTCTGGAGTTTGCGTCATAATAAACGCCCGCGCCGCGATCGCCGGAGGTGTTGCCGGTGATCGTGGTGTCTTTCAGGAATGTTCCGTTTGAGGAACCGTTGCCATCCAACATAATCGCACCGCCGCTTGATTCAGCGGTGTTATTGGTGATTGTACATCCTTCGATACGTGCTTGTGTCCAATAGCTAAAAATGTCTATTGCGCCGCCTTCATCCGCACTATTTGAATCTATCAGCATGTTTTTGATGTTGACAGGAATAGATGGACGAATCCAGTTGAGGAAGATAGCGCCTCCGTCAGTGGCGTCGTTTCCGGTCATAGTGCCTCTATTCAAAAAGATACCCGGGTTATTGCTCCCCGAGAGAACACCATAATATTGGGTGCACAGCGGACTAATGGAAACATATGCTGCTCCGACGGCTAATGCGCCGCCTGTCACATCAGCAGAGCAATTCTTAATAGTACCGCCGTTCATGGTGAAGTTGGAGTCGAGGTAACCAAAATTTCTATTATTATCAAAATATGCTTCATCCGATGTTACAACAGCAACACCGCCGCCGAAAGCGTCAAAAATGTCGGAATCTTCATAATTTGAAGCTGTACAACCTTCGATCGATCCTCCGTTCATCGTGAAATCAGCACGACATACAAAAACACCGCCGCCGGCTACCCATGGTACCTGCCAACCGTTGTCGCTGCCGACGCTCTCCACATAGCAGTTTTTGATAGTACCGTCATTCATCTCAAAATATCCGCCGTTGAATACCGCAACGCCGCCGCCGTAGCAAACGGAGCCGCCGTTGACGCCGCAGTTTTCAATTGTTCCGCCATTCATGATGAAGGTGCTACTCTGCACGCTGACGCCTGCGCCGAGGTGGTTATTGGTAATATTGTTCTTGAGGGTAACTTTATCGTTCATGATGCCGACAGAATTCGGATCAACGATATAGAAAATACCGGGATAGCTGTTATCGTATTCGCTCATACTGCCGATCAAAGTCAGCTCGCTTTCACCATCACCGAGAATAACCTTGGCGCCGTTCCATGCCTGTACGTTTTGTCCGGAAGTAGAGGTAAAGGTGTATCCGTTACCGATGATCGTAACGACCGTACCCTCACCGCTGAACGATATACCGCCCGTAGTTGATGTAATATCAGCTGTCAGCTCGATCACATACTCGCCGGCGCCCGCGTTGTTGATCGCAGCGGCGGCGTCCTGGATTTCCTGAGAGGTGCCGACCTGATACAAGGTGCTTTCCGCCGATACCGTCAGGGGCAGCGCCGCGAGCAGCAGGAATACGCTCAGCAGGATGCATAATAGTCTTTTGGAAATCGTTTTCATAAAATTCGCTCCTTTGCATAGGGTGTGGAGTTTATAATTAACTATATTTTAGCATTTTATACAAAATATTACAATAATTTTGTTAAACAAATATAAATTTATTTTTGTGCATAAAAGAATCGTATAGAAGCCTGTTTATGCGCGGAACGGGTAATTATTCGCAAATGTGCCGGAATATGCGTTTTTTCAGCACTGAGGAGAGGAAAACGCATATTCTTTCTCTGCGGTGCATATTATGATACCGAAGCGATAAGAAGTGCCAGATGATGGCGGCGAGGTGCTCCCGCCGGATAATGCAGTCAACTTAAATTATGTCATTGCGAGGGAGCTTGCGACCGTGGCAATCCCACAAAGAGGGACTATATATTTCCTCCAAACCGGTTGCAAGCGTCAAGGGGATTGCAACGTCGTCCTCATCGGCTGTACTCGGAAGGCATATCCGGTAGGTATGCCTTGACCTCGCGCCGCCGATCGTCCTCTCCCCAAAAAGCAGTTGCTTTTCGGGGTCCCCATTATGCACCTCCCGCAGGGAGGCTATGGGCTTCGCAATGACACTGTTACTGTAATGTCCTTATTATCGGCGCCTAATTAAATCAACATCTTATAAAGGAGGAAATATGTACAGAGATTATTTGAACACGGGGAGAAATCCCGATGAGATCTACGCGCCGGAGCGCGTACTGCCGCGGGGCGAAACGCCCTTCCGCGACGAGTATGAGGAGTATATCCGCGCCTATCCCGGACGCGGCACCCTGAAGGTACAGATCAGCGTGGCGCGGGGAGCATTCCCGCTGAAGAACGTGTTGGTCGACGTGTCCCAGATCTACAACGGCGTGCGCTACAGCCTGTATAACGACGTGACCGATATCTCCGGCATCGTCGACAACATGGTGCTGCCGGCGCGGTCGATCGAAAGCACGCTGAATTTTGAGTCGGCGCAGATCGGTGAAGCGGAGTATCTGGTCACGATCTTTCATCCCGATTTCAAGGAGATGAAAGACTGCGCGATCGTCATCCACGACAAGACAGAGACCATCCTGCCCGTCTCGCTGGTACCGCTGACAGGGGAGAGAGAAGATGGCTGAGCTGCCGACGATCCCGACTTATATCACCGTTCACCTCGGATCCCCGAACAGCAGGGCGGAGAACGTCACCGTGCGCTTTGCGGACTATATCAAAAACGTCGCCTCGTCCGAGATCTATCCGAACTGGCCGCCCGCGTCCCTGCGCGCTAATATCCTCGCGCAGATCAGTTATACGCTCAACCGCGTCTACACCGAGTATTACCCCAGCCGCGGGTATGACTTTGACATCACCAACGATACGCGCTACGACCACGCCTATACGCCCGACGGCGAGGTCTTCGACACGATCAGCCTGATCGTCGATGAGATATTCAACAACTATATCCGTCGGCAGGGGGCGGTCGAACCGCTGGCGGCAAAATTCTGCGACGGCAGGATCACGATGTGCGGCGGGCTGCTGCAGTGGGGGACGGTGGAGCTTGCCGAGCAGGGATACACGACCCTCGAAATACTCCGATATTATTACGGCGACGATATCGAGCTGGTCGAAAACGCCCCGCTGACCGACAAAACGCAGTCATATCCGGGCACGGCGCTGGCGCGCGGCTCCTTCGGCGACGACGTCCGCACGATCAAAAATGAGCTGAACCGTATCCGCCGCAACTATCCCGCCATCCCGAACATTGACACGAACACCTCCGTCTTCGACGGCGAGACCGAGGAGGCGGTGAAAGCCTTTCAGCGCATCTTCAACCTCACGCCCGACGGCGTCGTCGGAAAGGCGACGTGGTACAAGATCAAGCAGATCTACGCCGCGGTGAAACGCCTCTCCGAGCTGACCAGCGAGGGGCTGACGATCCCCGAGGTCGAGCGCGTGTTCCGCACGGAGCTGCGTATCGGCGACAGCGGCGTTGAGGTCGAGGCGCTGCAGTATTATCTGGCTTTCCTCGGCTACTTCTATCCGCAGCTCCCGCCGATCCCGATCAACGGCTTCTTCGACGAGCTGACCCGCGACGCGGTGTTCACGTTCCAGAATGAATATAACCTGCCCGTGACAGGCGTTGTCGATCTGAACACCTACTATACCATCGAGCGCACCTATAAAAACGCTGTCGCCGACCTGCCCGCCAACTATCAGAGCGCGATCGGCGAGCCCTATCCCGGGCGCTTTCTGGTCGAGGGCGACAGGGGAGAGGAGGTGCGCGTGATCCAGCGATATATCAGCCGCATCGGACGCACCGATCCAGCCGTCCCGGAGATCGCCGTCGACGGTATCTTCGGACCGCGGACCAAGGCGGCGGTGCAGGCGATACAGGCGCATCTCGGCGTGGAGCAGAACGGAGCCGTCGGACCCGTGGAGTGGGTCGAGATCATCACCCGCGGGAACAATATTTAACGGGCAGTGAGCAGCTTGCACGCTCAATTATTCGACAAAATATTACATATTATTCTAAATTAGAAACAAAGCCCCGCCAAAGCACAGTATAATGACCTATGAATGTGTTATGATACAAAATATTGTGGGGATAAGACATGAGTTATTACAGCGATGAATTTTTCAAGGAATACGGTCTGACCGATTCCGATGATGATAAAGATGAATTTGAATTTGAAGACGTTTTTTCCGATTCGTCAAAGGTCAGCGAACGGGATTACGAGGACGTTTATTCCGACTCGCGCCGCAGCCGCGATCCGCGCCGACAAAATGACAGGCGGCAGAGCAACCGCGGCGCAAGGTCGCCCTACGACCGCGAGGGCGATTACCGCGATCGACGCGACCGCAGCACCAACCGCCGTACCGTGCGCGAATACGACCGCGACGGGAATGACGACGGCAGAAGACCGAACCGGCCGCAAAACGATCAGCGCCGTCCGCAGGGTCAGCGCAAGCGCCGCAAGTCGCGCCTGTTCCGCCGCACGATGATCGTCCTGTCCTTCGCCGCGATCCTTTTGGTGCTGATCGGCGTTATCGCGCTGATCGTATCCGCGTCAGGCGTAGGCGAGGTACAGAAACTCGCTTCCTCCGACGTTTCCTCGGATAAGATCGTGATCAGCTGGGAAAAGGCGAGCCACGCCGACGGCTACAAGGTGCTGATGTCCAAGGGCGGCGCCGAGTTTCAGGAGGTCCAGACGATCGATAATCCCGATACGCTGACGGCGACGGTGGGGAATCTCGATCAGGCGACACCCTACAGCTTCAGCGTCGTCGCGCTGCGCGGTCAGAAGGAAGGCAAGCCGGTGCTGATCGAGAACATCACCACCTTGCCCGCGACGCCCGAGATCACCAACAGCTTTTCCGCAAAGCCCGGGATCATGCACCTCGACTGGTCCGAAAATCCCACGGCGAGCGGCTATATCGTAGAGTATAAAAAGGACGGCGGCGAGTATACCGCCGATATGACGCTGACGGTCTCCGATCCTGCCGAGTGCAAGGCGGATATCGAGAACCTCGAGGTCAACGCGACCTACGCCGCCCGCGTATCCGCGTTTGTCAACGGCAGCGAACAACTCAGGAGCGCACCCTCCGACGAGGTCTCCGTCAAGATCGTGGATAAAGAGACCGAAGTCCAGCCCAAGGCGAAGGATCAGAAGGTCGACAGCACGCTCGATCCGAATAAGCCGATGATCGCCCTGACCTTTGACGACGGTCCCGCCGTCGATATGGACAGCGGCGACAGGATCCTCGATGTGCTTGAGAAGTACAACGCGAAAGCTACCTTCTTCATGCTCGGCTGCAACGCAGGCGAAGAACCGGACAACCTCAAGCGCAAGGTCAGCCTGAAGATGGAGATCGGCAACCATACATGGAACCACACCCATTACGGCAACGAGGTCACCGCCGACGACGTCCGCAAGGGCAGCAACGGTATCTATGACGCATGCGGTCAGTATCCGACCTGCTTCCGCTCTCCGGGCGGCATGACGACGGACGTTATCAAGAATGAGTGCGCGGCGGAGAATATGTCGCTCTATTACTGGTCGATCGATACGCAGGACTGGAGCTCCCGCGACGCCGACGCCGTGTACCACGCGGTAGTGGATAACGTCAGCGACGGCGATATCGTCCTGATGCATGAGATATACGGCTCTACCGCCGACGCGGTCGAGCGCATGGTGCCCGAGCTGATCGAAAAGGGTTATCAGCTGGTCACCTGTCACGACCTGATCGCGCTGAAGGGCGGCTCCGAGCCTGAGCCCGGCGTGGAGTACGTCGACGCGACCAGACAGATGGGACAAGAGTAAAATGAGGCGCCTACCAACGCTGTCGGTACGGCGCCTTTATTTAGTGGCAAGTGACCAGTGACCAGTGGCAAGTGACCAGTGACCGGTAATAGTGGTTTGGTTCTCCGCGCCATATCGAGAAGAAACTACATAGGTGGATATATGAAACGCATCGCATTATTTTTCTTTATCAGCATTATAATCGTTCTGACGATCCCATGCGCCGCAGCGCTGGGGGAGCTGCCGACTGCCAACGAACAGCCGCGTCACATCGTCTGTGAAGAGCTGTCCGAGCCGGCAAAAGAATACTACACCGACGATTATCAATATGACGCGCTGAGCGCACTGTCGGGCGCAAGTGATACGACCAACGGCTATACAGCCATGCAGGGCAATGAGCTGTTTTCGGCGCTCCATACGCTGATGACGGATACGCATCAATATTACACATCCTACAGCGGCTACAACGCAGGATCGCTCGCGTATTTCTGGACGAGAACCGACGCGGTGAACAGCTACAGCACTTATACGATGTTTTACTCCGACGTCCCCGCCGACGCGGAGAATATCAAGCTCAACCGCGAGCATATCTGGCCCAAGAGCCGCGCTTCATTCGGTGAAAAGAAAGGGAGCGGCGGCTCCGATCTGCACCATCTGCGCCCTGCGGTGAGCACCCTGAATAACGCAAAGAGCGATCACCTGTTCGGCAACATCAACGGCGTGTATACCGAGGGCGTGAAGGAAGGCGCCGTCAACGGCGAAGTCTGTTACTGGGTGAATACTTCCGAAGACCTCTTTGAATGTAAGGACGACGTTAAAGGCGATGTCGCGCGTATCCTTCTCTATGTCTACTGCCGGTGGGAACAGCCGAATCTCTATACCGATATTCCGGCTGATCAGTTGCCGGCGAACGATTCCGACAGCACCGACTCGGGGAAAAAAGTCATCGAGAGTCTTGATACCCTGCTCGACTGGTGCGAGGAGGATCCCGTCGATACGTGGGAGATGCGCCGCAACGACCTGACCGAAAGCGTGCAGGGCAACCGCAACGTCTTTATCGACTATCCCGAGTTCGCGTGGCAGCTCTTCGGCAGAGAAGTCCCCGCCGATATGCCGACTCCGAGCGGCAGTAAGCAGAGACTCCTCGGCGACGCCGACGGCGATGGGGAAGTGAATGCGGTCGACGTGACGTTGACGCAGCGGCATATCGCGAATCTCATCGCGGCTGCTGTTGACGAGACTGCCGCGGACGTCGACGGAGACAGTGAGCTCACGGTGATAGACGTGACCTATATCCAGAGGTGGCTCGCCCATATCGACCAACCGTATCCGATAGGGGAAGAGATCATCAAGCCATAATGAAAGGAGCAGCGAAAACTGCTCCTTTTTTTTAATCAGTATAGGATCGTTTAATTTAGTTTTTATTGTAGTAAACGACTGCCTGCTTCACAATCAGGCAGTTGGACTAAACCAACAAAACTATTTACATGTTCTTTTTTGCGGTGTTGATTGATGAAATAAGCAGCACTCTGATTGTAGTGCAGTCAGTATCCAGTTTTTTAAATCGTATTTCATCCAGATAACCGGTTCTATCTAAAAGTTCCAGCCAATATTCGGTTTCATTTGACTCTTTCAGTGCAATCTGTAGTTTTGAGATGAAATCTGCTTTGCTTTGAGCATAATTAGCTTCGCGAATATTTGCTCCTATTGAGGTGCCGCTCCTGCCGATTTGATTGGAAATAATACTTTCTCTTTGTTGCTTCAACTCTTTTACCAGTTTTAGGATTTCTACGGCAAAATCTGTTGACAAGTCTTTGAGTTTGTTATCTGACATGTTGACTGCTCCCGAAAAAAGAAGTATGCCTGAGGCAAATGAAGTTATTATGCTTTACATAATAATGAAGTTTTCATTAAAAATGAAGTTAAGTGTCCCGATAATGTGCCATAAAGTACACTTCACTTGCGAAGCATACTTCATATCGACAGATCCTTCACGTTCCGCAAGGAACACTTAATTGAGGCTGTCGCAAAACGAGTAGTTTTGCGACAGCCTTAAGAATTTGATGAGATAAACATCTCAATAGAGAATATTGTAGGATAACAAAGCATAGCAAACCAGAGGGTAGGCAAACCTACTCTCTGGTTTACGTTTGTGTTG
>JAFRDE010000056.1 GCA_017403985.1 Ruminococcus sp.
GAAGAGAAAAGTTTGGCGGAAATCGCCAGAACAACAAATCTCAACTATCGTACCGTCCGCAAGTACGCGCTCAAGGACGATTGGAACGAAGACAAACTGCCGAATCTTGAGCCGGAGAGTTATCCGGTTTTAGGTGAGTTCATTCCAACCATCAACGAATGGCTGGAAAAAGATAAGCTGGTTCCGCGCAAGCAGCGTCACACGGGTAAGCGGATCTATTACAGGTTGTGCGACGAGCTCGGCTTCACAGGCAGCTATTCAAGCGTCAAGAAGTATCTGCGGAAGAAGAAAGCCGAAATGAGTTCCAAGCCCAGCGGCTATTTACCATTGGCGCATCTGCCGGGAGAAGCGCAGTTGGATTTCGGCGAATTCATTTACTACGACGCTCAGTGACAGGAAAATAAAGCCTACGCGCTGGTCATTTCCTTCCCGTACTCGAACAAAGCATATATCCAGGTCTTTCCCGCGCAGAACCAAGAATGTCTGTTAGAGGGAATGAAGCGTATCTTTGAATACATCGACGGCGTACCCTCCCGCATCCGCTTCGATAATATGTCCACAGCAGTTACGCAGGTATTGGAAGGCGCCGAGCGTAAGCTGACCGACGGCTTGACCAGCTTTATGCTGCATTACCGTTTTGAAGCGGAATTCTGCAATCCCGCCTCCGGCAACGAGAAGGGCAACGTAGAAAACAAGGTTGGCTACAGCAGACGCAACGCCTTCGTTCCGGTTCCTACCATTACTTCCTTCGATGAATTCAACGAATCGATGTGGGAATGGTGCGAAAAAGATGCTCAGCGCGAGCACTATGCTCACAAAATCCCCATTGAGGAGCTGTGGCAGGAGGATAAGAAAAAACTGCTGGTCCTGCCTGAACACCCGTATTCGGTATTCAGATACGAAGCCCTTGTTGCTGACAAAACCGGATTCGCCGTCGTGGATACAAACAAATACGGCTTGTCTCCGGCGCTCGCCGGCAAAACAGTGCAGGCAAAGATTTATTTCAATCGGATCGAATTCTTCTATGATCATCAGCCTGTCGGTTCATTCAAACGCAGTTACGGTCATAAACAGGAGATCTTCGACTGGACGCTGTATGTTTCTACCCTCTGCAAAAAGCCGAGAGCACTGGAAAACACCAGATTCTTTAAGCAATTCCCCGATTTGTGGAAAGATTATCTTGTCGGGACTGCGGGCAAGGAACGTAAAAGTGCGCTGCAGCTTCTCGAAGAGATCGTTTCCGACGGAAATGCCGGACTTTGCGATGACACTCTGCTTCTCGCCAAAGAAAACGGCAGAACGGACGCGGACAGTCTTAGACAGTGTTACTACATGATCTCTAAGCGTGAATACCGTCCGACGCCGTTAATTCTGGTCTCTGCTCCTGTCATAAACTACAATCCCAACCTCTCTGCCTATGACGGTCTGATGGGAGGTGAAGTTCATGGCTGAACAAATCGAACAATATATGCGCACTTTAAAGCTGGGCGGTTTGGCGAAGAACTGGCGTTCGGTGCAGTACATTTCCACGGAGCAATATCTGAGTGAGCTGCTAAA
>JAFRDE010000020.1 GCA_017403985.1 Ruminococcus sp.
ATGGTATTTGTGCAGACGATGGATGAGATAGTTCTTGCCGCAGCCAATGGTATGAAAATGGTCACGCAAATGCTTCTGTCCAAGGAAACAGATCAGGAACGTCTCGGCATTGCGGCGTATTTCGGAAAATCGGCAGAGCAGCTCATGACGGCGACGGTCAGCTATGTGGGAAAAGCCAACTATAAAGAAGCGGAAAAGTATATTCGCGACTTTAGAACATGGACAGGCGCGACAGGTAATTATCCTTGTATTGAGATCGCGGCGGTGAACGGTCGTTTCACGTTTGACTTTATACAGCCGTTTTCAAGTCCGCTTATCGTTAACGCTTTTTCAAAAGAACTGGAGGATAACGGCATCACCTACAATCTGCAGGATGTAACCGTATTGGATGTGCCGAATATCCAACTCCCGTGGAGCAAGTGATACTTAGGAATATCATCCATTACTTTCTATGAGGAAGCGGAAGCATCGGAAACGACGGAGAAAAGAGGGTATATCGAAAAATCCGGGTGTAGCAGGAACGGCTAAAGAAACAAAAACTTTCAGAGCCGTTGGAATGTCATAGCCGCGAGTTCGGCTCCCGTTACCCTAAGCAACCGAGAACAAAACCGGGTTCGGATTTGTTCTTGGTTGCTTAACCATAAAAACCGCATTGGCAAGCCGTTTTTGCCTGCCAATGCGGTTTTCTGTTACATGATTGATTATGGTGAAGCCTGTTGCCGAAGTCTGTCCCGCAAATGACCCACCCGATATCAGTTGAACTGAGAATTGTAGATCTCGCTGTAGAGTCCGCCGAGCTCCATCAGGGAGTCATGGGTACCGGTCTCTACGATATTGCCGTCCTTCATAACAAAGATCAGGTCGGCATTTTTGATGGTGGAAAGTCTGTGCGCGATGACAAAACTCGTTCTGCCGCTTGTCAGAGAATCCATCGCCTTCTGGATCAGGATCTCTGTTCTGGTATCGACGTTACTGGTCGCTTCGTCGAGGATCAGCATCGGAGCGTTTTCGGTCATGGCTCTTGCGATAGTAACGAGCTGCTTCTGACCGGCGGAGAGAGCGCTCTCCTTCTGGATCTCGGTATCAAGTCCCTGAGGCAGGGTGGATACATAGTGGCTCAGGTTGGTCTCTTCCAAGATCTCCTGAAGTCTGTTCTCATCAACATTCTTCAGGTTATAGACGATGTTCTCTCTGAGCGTGCCGTTGATAACCCAGGTCTCCTGCAGGATCATACCGAAGATATCTCTGAGCTCATGGCGCGACATATCCTTGATGGAAACGCCGTCGACCAGGATGTCGCCGCTGGTGATCTCATAGAAGCGCATCAGCAGGTTGACCAGCGTCGTCTTGCCGGCGCCGGTAGGACCGATGATCGCGACCTTCATACCGGGCTTGATCTTACCGGAGAAGTTGGTGATTGTCAACTTCTTAGGATCATAACCGAAGCACACATCCTTGAATTCGACTTCGCCGCGGATATGGTCGTGGTCAAGAAGCTGTTTCTTCTCTCCCTCTTCGGGAAGCTCTTCCAGCTCGAGGAAGTTGAATACTCTGTTGCAGGCAGCGGTACCGAGCTGGATGGTGGAGCTTGCCTGACCGATCTGAGCCAGAGGCTCCTGGAACAGCGCTACATAAATGATGAAGCCGGTGATAACGCCGATATCGGAGATACTGCCATTGGCAAAGAGCAGACCCGCTACGATCAGAACCGCAGCGTAGGTCAGATAGGATACGAACTGCATAGCAGGCTCGATCAGGGTACCGATCGCCTGAGATTTATACATGATCTTACCAAACAGGTCGTTTTTCTCTCTGAATTCCTCAACCTTTTTATCTTCAGCGTTGAACGCCTTGATAACGAGCTGACCGGAGTAGTTTTCTTCGACAGCGGCGTTGACTTCGCCGAGCAGTTTCTGGTTCTTATCGAACAGCGGCAGCGCAAATTTGAAGGTAAGGCCGACAATGATCAGCATAATCGGGAGCGAGCATACGACGACGAGCGCCATCTGCCAGCAGGCGAGGAACATCGCGACGAATACGCCGATCAACATGATGCCGGACTGTACCAGCAAACTCACCGAGTTCTGCAGAGAAGTGCTGAGGATATCGACGTCGTTGGCGATAACTGACAGGATATCACCGGTTTGAGTCGTATCAAAATAATCCAGCGGCATGATGTTGATCTTGTGAGAGATCTGCCTTCTCAGATCCTTGGAGAATTTCTGGATGATAGTATTGAGGATAAAACCGGAAATAAATCCTGAAAGGAACGCGATACCTATATACGCAACAAGCGTCAGCGCGTAATTGAGTACGTTATCCATGTTGATAACGAAAGCTCCGTTTACTGCCTCTTTGCCGACCGGAGAGATCTCATTGGTCAGGCTGCGGATAACGCCCGGAGTCAGGATCGTGAAGATAACAGATGTGACCAGCAGGATGATAGCGAGAATAAAAGGAGCATAATACGGTTTGAATGCTTTTACAAGACTGCCCAGCTTGTTCTTTTCTTTAGCAGGAGCTTTTACGTTTGTACTCATAATCCTAACTCCTCCTTACTAAGCTGTGATAACGCGATCTCCTGATAAACAGGACAATTCCTGACAAGGTCATAGTGCTTGCCGATACCGACCATCTTACCGTTATCCAGTACGACGATCTGATCCGCGTCCATAATGGTGCCGACGCGCTGTGCGATGATGACTCTTGTGGTATCGGGGAGCTGCTCCGCGATACGGCCTCTGACTGTTTTATCGGTCCTGTAGTCGAGAGCCGAGAAGGAGTCGTCGAAGATCAGGATCTCAGGCTTGGTAGCTACCGCTCGCGCGATACAGAGCCTCTGCTTCTGGCCGCCGGAGAAGTTGGTACCGCCCTGAGCGACGGAAGAATCATACTCGTTTCGTTTGCTCATGACAAAGTCGTCCGCGTCGGCGATCTTAGCCGCCCATCTGACGTCCTCGAGCGTCATATCGGAATCTTTGAACGCGATATTATCCTTGATATTGCCCTTGAAGAGGAAGCCTCTCTGCGGCGTGTAGCCTATGCGGTCTCTCAGATCCTTCTGGAGAACATTCTTGACGTTGACGCCGTCAACGAGTACTTCGCCTCGTGTACAGTCAGCCATACGCGGAATCATATTGATGATGGTGGTTTTGCCGCTGCCGGTCGCGCCGATAAACGCGATGGTCTCCCCCTTCTTGACCTTGAAGCTGATATCGGAAACAGCCTCTTTATCCGAGCCAGGATAAGCAAAACCAACGTTTTTGAACTCGATCGTGCCTTTTTCTTTGAAGTCAACGGGATTCTCGGGATCAAGAACGGAGACCTCGTGAGTGATGACCTCGTTGATACGCTTTGCGCTGACAGCAGCTCTCGGCCAGATAACGATCAGGGTAACCATCAGAACGAAGGACATGATGATCTGGCTCGCAAGCATAACAAACGCGTTTGTCGCGCTGAAAGACTGCGCAGCGGTTTCCATATCCATGCCGTTCAGGACATAAGCGCTCGCCCACAGGATAGACAGAGACAGTCCGGACATGACCATCATTACAAACGGCGTAAAGAACGACATAACTCTTCCGGCAAAGATCTGTACCCTTGTGAAATTAGTATTTACCTTTTCAAACTTGTTTTCCTGATAGGTCTCAGCGTTGAACGCTCTGACGACTCGGACGCCGGTCAGATTCTCTCTGGACGCGACGTTGAGCGCGTCGGTCAGCTTCTGGACGATCTTGAACTTCGGCGTCAGCATCATCAGAAGAACGACAACCGCAACGACGAGGAGAACCAGCCATATAGCGGTGACGATCGTCAAAGAAGTGCTGGCGTACTGCATCAGAAGGATGACAGACCACACCATGACGACAGGAGATAAAAACGCGGTCTTTAAGAATGTGAGCCATGCAAGATGGACATTCTGCATGTCGTTGGTGGTTCGGGTGATCAAAGATTCGGTAGAGAAAGAAGCGAAGTCCGAGATAGCGAACTTGTTGACTCTCTCATACATTCTCTGTCTGATACCGGTTACACAGCTGCTGGCGGTCGCGCTGGCTACAAATCGGATAACGACCTCGATCGCCGCCATCATAATAGCGCATATGACCATATACAGACCATACCACCAGATCTCGGCTACACCGTTTTCACGGCTGTTCTGGACAGCGCCGGTCAACAGGCTGATGTAGCTGACAATTTGCATCATGAAGAAAACCTCACCCAACGTCAGCAAAAAGATCGCTATGACTGAGATCCAGTTTTTAGCCTTCATGTTTTTGAAAAGTAATTTGAACATGACATCCCTTCTTTGATTGAGTTTTTTGCTATATCAGCGGTAAGGCGACCGCTCGATACCAAAATCACATATTCAACGCCGGCAGCGTCACGGCTCCGACATCAGGCTGTCGGTCCTCTATCGGCCTGCCGTAAAAAGCGGCAGCGTACATCCTGTTTACCGGCGCCGGATGTGAAACGATATTTCGTTTCGCGGCATTTTACGCGTACAAAAATATCCCATTATATGTTAAAATCCGTGCATATTCCCTTTTTATTGTAACTGAATGTGGATAATATGTCAATAATATTTACAAATCAAGTTGCTCTATTCCGGGTTATTTTGTTGAAAGCAACCGAAAATCAGCTGTCGGATTTTCATAGGCAACCGCTTTTGACCGGGGAACGGGAGCCCTCCCCTATCGTGGACGGATCCGATAAAATCGGACAACAGAAAAAGACACCCCCTTACGGAAAAAAGCGGGATCTCGGAAAATGCTTTTTACATTCTCCGAGATCCTTTTTCATGCTATTCAATTTGGGAGCAGGATGTCGGGGGTTCAAATCCCTTCACTCCGACCACAACAGTCCTTGACATGATTAGTCAAGGACTGTTTTCTTTTTCAAACAATGGCTTAAACAGTGGCTTTTTTGGGGGTTCATTTCTATAGCTTCTATTTTGAGATGTTTAAAAGCAGATTCGTTGCCTTTTTTTCAAAATAGGGTTTGACCACAACGATGACCACAAATAGAAATATAGAGCAGGATGCCGCATGTTCGAATTGCTCCAATACGACTATAAAAAACCGCATTGACACACCGATAATGGCAGTCAATGCGGTTTGGCTTATCAGCGTTTAACAGGTGCGAACATTGATTGTAATACCCGCCTTAAAAAGATGAGAATACGTGAAACAAATAATGATAAAACACCGTGTTCCCTATTCCTTGTTTGCAGCTCAAATTTTGACACCCTGTTTTCGCAAATATCCGGACGGGTTTGAGCCCGACAGATAGACACAAATTCTTTATGACCACAATTATGGCTCCCACAAATAAACCTACGAGGAGGCTTCATATTGTTTCTTCGCTTCAAACCAACATACAGATTCCCGCTAAAGCCGCAGAAATAAACGGGAATAACAAGAAGCAAAAAGAAAGTACAAAAGCTCTGAGCATGGAAAACTCAGAGCTTGAATTATTGCCGCTATATTATTTGTTCTTTACTTATCGAGAAAAGCTTTATTGGATTTTTACATCTGACCTCTGTAGAGCTCTGCGATCTCTTCGACACTTGTGTCGCGCGGATTGCCGGGACAGCACGCATCGGCAAAGGCAGACTCAGAGAGGAACTGTACATCTTCTTCCTTGAGGATGCCGACGAGATTCGCGGGGATGCCTACGTCAGCAGAGAGCTTCTTGACAGCGGCGATGGTCGCGTCGGCGGCTTCTTCATCACTCATGGCGTCGATACCCTCGACACACATCGCTTTACCAATAGCGCGGTAACGCTCGCCCGATACGGACTTGTTATACTCCAAGCCAACCGGCAGCAGGATCGCACAGGCGACTCCGTGAGGTGTGTCATAGAGAGCGGACAAGCCGTGTGCCATCGCGTGAACAATACCTAAGCCTACATTCGAGAAGCCCATGCCCGCGATGTACTGACCGAGCGCCATGCCCTCGCGTCCTTCGGGAGTGTTCTGTACTGCGTCGCGCAGGTTTGCTGAGATCAGGCGGATCGCCTCGAGGTGGAACATATCCGAGATAGCGCAGTGACCCTTGGTGATATAGCCCTCGATGGCGTGGGTCAGCGCGTCCATACCGGTAGCGGCGGTGAGTCCCTTGGGCATGGAAGCCATCATATCGGGATCGACAACAGCGATCTCGGGGATGTCGTTGGTGTCTACGCAGACAAACTTGCGCTTCTTCTCCACGTCGGTGATAACATAGTTGATGGTGACCTCGGCTGCTGTGCCGGCGGTGGTTGGTACGGCGATGGTAAATACAGCGTGCTTCTTGGTGTCCGCTACGCCCTCGAGCGAGCGGACATCGGCGAACTCGGGATTTTCGATGATGATGCCGATCGCCTTAGCGGTATCCATCGCGGAGCCGCCGCCGATCGCGACGATGCAGTCCGCTCCGGTTTCCTTGAACGAGGCAACGCCGTTCTGGACGTTCTCAATAGTGGGGTTGGGTTTGATGTCGCTGTAGATGCTGTAGGCGAAGCCCGCCGCATCCAGCAGGTCGGTAACCTTCTTCGTCACGCCGAACTTCAACAGATCTGCATCGGTAGCGACAAAGGCTTTTTTGTAGCCTCTCTTGGTCAGCTCAGGCACAATGTTCTCGATTGCGCCGTGACCGTGATAGGAAATAGTGTTCAGTACGATACGATTAGCCATAGGGATCCCTCCGTGTGTTTTATTTTGGCAATTCCATTATAACACAGTTTTTTAGTTTTGTATGTAAATATTTCGTAAATAACCAGTTCAGAAAAGCCCTGAGATAATCAATGCCGCTGCAAATATCACGATCAGCGTAACGATATAAAGCAAAGCTCTTTTCCGCTTTTCTTTTTTGACGACTGCTTTCAGGAACAGCGACAGCAGATAGCCCGCAAAGCCCCAAGCAAGGAGCATGGCAAGATTCTCGAAGAGCACCAGCCACCACGCTTTGGAATAATCGAGAAAAGCAAAGGGGATCTTGAAAAACATATAGTCAAAGATGTTTACTATTTTTATATCATTTTTCTTTCGTTTTATTTAAATACCTTGGACAGGAAGTTATAGAAGCACTGTCCCCAGAAATCGGCGTCGTGTCCGTAACCCTCAACATAATCTGTCTGATTCTTAACTCCCATCTCATTCAACACATCTCGGTAATAGAGGGTGCAGTCGATATTCCACGGATCCTCGCTGCCTACTGTCATATAGAGATAATACGGCATGTTATTTTCGTTCGGTTGAGGAAATTCCTGCATATACGGCGTGTTCCAGAAGGTACCTTTGTAATACTCGGTCGGAATCACGCCTGTATCGGGAGCGAAGGAACCGATATATCCGAACTTATCAAGCCATTGAAAGCCCGTGCAGAGCGATTTCGCACCGCCCTCGCTCATACCGGCAACCGCTGTATTCTCTCTGCCGGTTTTTACAGGATAATTCTCTTCGATGAACGGCATGAGATCTACGCCGGTTTCCTCGATCGCCTTGTCATAGATAAAGCGAAGTTCCTCTTCGGTTTTATCATCCTTATCTGCCAGCTTATCCGTGTACATATCCATGCCGACAAGTATCTGCGGTTTGGCAAGTCCGCTGTGCAGCATATTGCCGTAAAGCAGAACAAGATAAGAATCTGTATCGATATGGGTATTGTGATCGCCGCCGAAGCCGTGGAACACATAGGTCACGGGATAGATTTGATTCTCGTCATAGCCTGCCGGTAGAAGGATATTGACTTGCTTGTTATCACCGGCAATCGACGAATAATAAGATACATCCTTGAGTAAGGTGCCGTAGTCCACGCCGCTTTGTTTTTCAAACATTTCGGAACCGATGTCGTAACGGTTTTCCACAACATAAGGATCATAACCTTCGCCGGTTTCCTGCGAATCGACTTGCGTTTCCGCAGCGACTGAATCTGAGGACGAAGCGTTTGCCTGAGTATCCGTAATGTTTTGTTTGCCGGAACAAGCGGTCAACATCAAGGTAACCATAAGTATTACAGCTATAAGCGCAATAATCGTTTTTTTCATAAATATCTCCTGTACTGTTAATATGTGAGAGTAATGGTAACATTTCCGTTTGATAGAAGCTGTGTCAGCTCCGCCTGCGTTTTGTCGGTGATGTGACCGAGGCGCGTATACGCCCATGTGTTGGAGCCGTAGAACACGACCATCTGATCGCCCGAATACAGGACGATATCTCCTGCTTCTGTTGTGATGCGGGTATCGCTTTGCGGCAGGCTCATACCGAGCGAGCCGACCTGCTCGAAACCGCCGTACATCGACATACTGATCATCAGCGGATTCTCCTTTACCTCCTCACACAGAGCAGCGACAGCTTCATTCTCCTCCCATTCTACTGTGACGGGAGTATGGTTAATCGTCATTTTCATTACCAGATCTTCCACCTCGGTTGGCTGCTGTGCTTGTTCCTCAGCAGGAAATCGACTGATTATATCTGCAAGCCAACGCTGTATCAGCGTCGCATCAATAATGGATAATTCATCGTCGCCGGATACGACAGCAGCTTTCATGTTTTCTTCAGAAATCGGCGGGTAAATGTCAGCTAAATGCCTTTGAATACAGGTAACGTCTATAATCGTTACCGTACCGTCGCCATCGGCGTCACCATATAGTATCGTGTTTTGTGTGGAATCTGTTACTTCGGATTCTGCATAAGCATCGACAGGTATTACCGTAAGCAACATCATTACCGTTATGGCTATAGTGATTATATTTTTCATCATCTGTCCCCGTTGTTATCCCAAGTTGATCGTAATAATTGTATCACCGTTTGCCAGAAGTTGTGTCATATCGTCTTCATCTTGATCGGTGATATGACCGAGGCGTGTATACGCCCATGTATTGGAGCCGTAGAATACGACCATCTGATCACCCGAATACAGGACGATATCCCCGGCTGATGTTGTAGTTTGCACATCGTTTTGCGGCAGAGTTGTTCCGATAGAGCCTACCTGCTCAAAACCGCCGTACATTGACATATTGAGCGTGAACGTCTGACTCCGGCACAGCTCCTTCAGCGCTTGTACTGCTTCGTTGTCCTCCCATGTGACCGATACCGGTGTACCGCCTATCGTCATTTGAAGTGTCAAATCCTGTTCAGGCGTTTGATCGACTTCATTCTGCGGATGTTCTTCATCATGTTCCGGCTGTTCAATTATCTGAAGCACCTGTGTACTCTCCGGCGCAGAGGTTAGCGGTTGTGTTTCCGATACATCATCGGCATTTGTCGGCTGTGTCGTTTCTTTAGTGATAGTGCTTGCCTGTGTCGCTGTCTGAGTAATCGTTTCGGTTGCTGCTTCATTCTCTTGCGTTCCGTTACACGCTGAAAGTAAAGCGCAAACCATGGAAATCAGCAAAACTGCCGTGAGTATCTTTTTCATATCGGGGCTCCTCTCTATAATACCTTATTGGATCGCTTTACCCATTTCATAAGCTTCTTTGAGCTTTGCGCTGCCTTCGATTGAATTAGGTTTATCATAGCCGCCGGCGAACACCTTTCCGGCAAAGCGTGCCTTCTCAAAGCAGTCGATCCAACCCTGCAAACCCTTGCAAGCTCCCTCGTCTACATACTCTTCATCCTCGGCGGCTGTCGTCAGCAGATAGACGTCGCGGAACTGATAATCGCGCGGGTAGAGGGAATTGGCGCGGTCGATCACGGTTTTCATCTGTCCGCTCATCTCGTAGTAATAGACCGGCGTCGCCCATACGACGACCTCAGCGTTCAGCAGCTTTTCGGTGATCTCATTCGCGTCGTCGTTGATAACACAGCGACCGAGCTTCTGACAGGCAAGGCAGCCCTTGCAAAAGCCGATGGTTTTATCTTTCAGCGAAATGATCTTCACCTCGTTGCCGGATTCTCTTGCGCCGTCTGCAAAGGCGTTCGCAAGCAATTCTGAGTTGCTGTTTGCGCGAATACTGGTACTGATAACCAATACTTTTTTAGCCATGTTCTTTACCTCACTTCAAATACTCATTGAAGAAATCTACCATCTTGTCGAACGGAATGACGTCAAGGTTGTCGTACAGATCGGTATGCACTGCGTCGGGGATAATCATCAGTTCTTTGTTGTCGGTATACTTGCTGTCGGCGGTCATATCCTTGAACGCGTCCTTGCTGAAATAGCAGGAGTGCGCCTTTTCGCCGTGGATGACCAATACCGCAGAACGGATCTCGCTGCTGTATTTCAGGATCGGCTGATTCATGAACGACAGGCAGCCGACGGAATTCCATCCCTCGTTAGAGTTGAGCGAGCGGGCGTGATAGGCTCTGCCCTTGTAATATGCGCTGTAATCTTTGACGAAGAAGGGCATATCATCAGGCACAGGCAATTCAACGCAACCGCCGCCGCGGGAGTATGCGCCCTTTGCGTATTCGGTAGTACGCAAGCTGTTCAGCGCGGCCTTTTTCTCATAGCGCTGTGCTTCGCTGTCCTCACTGTCAAAGTAGCCGTTGGCGTTCACGCGCGTCATATCATACATCGTAGAGGCGACCGTCGCCTTGATGCGGGTATCGAGCGCCGCAACGTTCAGCGCCATACCGCCCCAGCCGCAGATGCCGATGATACCGATACGGTCGGGATCGACTCTATCGCAGTTGGAAAGGAAGTCAACCGCTGCCTGAAAATCCTCGGTGTTGATATCGGGAGAAGCCATATAGCGGGGTGTGCCGCCGCTCTCTCCGGTAAAGCTCGGATCGAATGCAATCGTCAGGAAACCGCGTTCCGCCATTGTCTGTGCGTACAGCCCGGAGCACTGCTCTTTGACCGCGCCGAAGGGACCGCAAACCGCGATCGCAGGGAGCTTACCCTCGGCGTCTTTCGGTACATACATATCCGCCGCCAGTGTGATACCGTAGCGGTTGATAAAGGTCACCTTGCTGTGATCGACCTTATCGCTTTTCGGGAAAGTCTTGTCCCATTCCTGTGTCAGTTTCAATTCTGCTGTTTTCATCATAATGTAGCTCCTCCTTTGAGTTGTCTGATCAAATAGTCTAAGTTATCTACCTTTTTCTGGGTGTGGTGCATTTCGTCCATCAGGTCGCATCTACGCATCCTCAGATACCTTTGCAAATCGTCTGTTCTGCCGGCTTTACTGAATCTTTCCGCCGTCGATATCTCATCCTGCGAGAGCCCGATTTCGGATAGTGTTTCTGCCAATGATACGTTCAACCAAATCACCCCTTTTTTCTTTTGCAATTCTATCATAACATATTGATTTTGGTTTCGCTAATGGTTATAATGAATATCAGGATATAACGATTCGGAATATCAGGAGGACGCTATGGAAATACGCACGTTAAGATACTTCCTCGCCGTTGCGCGGGAGGAAAACATGACAAAGGCGGCTCAGCTGCTGCACGTTACCCAACCGACCTTATCCAAAGCCCTGCGCTCCTTGGAGGAGGAGCTCGGCAAAAAGCTCTTTGAGCGCCACAGCTTCAGCATATCCCTTACCGACGAGGGCGTGCTCCTGCGCGACAGAGCCGAGGACCTGGTGACGATGGCGGACAAGATCGAGCGCGAATTCCTCACGCTGGACGATATTGCCGGCGGCGATCTGTATCTCGGTCTCGGTGAATCGTATCAGATACGCTATCTCGCACGCGCCATCCGCTCGCTGAAAAACCTCTATCCGAAGATCAACTACCACATAACCAGCGGCGACACGGAGCAGGTGACCGAAAAGCTCGACAAAGGTCTGCTCGACTTCGCCGTACTCTGCGACACGCCCGACGCACGGAAGTATAACTACATCGAATTTCCGGAAGCGGATATCTGGGGCGTGGTCATGCCTGCCGGCTGCAAGCTGGCAAAGAAAAAGACCGTCCGCGTGGACGATCTTGTCGGCTTGCCGCTGTTCTGCTCACAGCAGTCCTGGCAAAACGATATACCCCGATGGGCGGGCGAGCGGATGAACGAGCTGAAACTGGAAGGCTCCTTCCGACTTTCCTACAATTCATCGCTCTTTGTCATGGAGGGCTTAGGCTATCTGCTGACCTTCGATAAGCTGATCAACACCTCCGAAGAAAGCGGACTCGCCTTCCGACCGCTCTCCCCAAGGCTCGAAACAAAGCTCTTCCTGATCTGGAACAAGTACCAGACCTTCACCCCGATTGCGGAAAGGTTTTTGGAACAGATCCGAGCATCGTTTGAGGGATAATGTTTTTGCTTGTCTTTTCTGCTGACTTATGTTAGGATGAAGAGAGTCGAACCCCAATCGGTTTCTATCGGTATATTTATGCCTGCTCATCGTCAAAATTCTCGTGAATACGACAGTATTCACTGCGGTTTTTCCTCGATCAGACACAAATCTACTCGCTATAAACTGTCTCGCACCGAGAATGAGATGATTTTCAAAGATTTTTCGGTGCAGAGTAGGAGTAACCCTGACGGGTTGCGATCGACGATAAGCCGAAAAAGACTGAAAAGCGCTCATTATCGGCGATTGAGTTCAACTCTCCTCATCCTTAGATAATGAGCGCAACATATTTGGGGAGGTATCTATGTATCAAATCAAAGGGAAAATCGACTCGACCAACGCGCCGGTATTTGAGAAAGAGATCATGGCGGCTTTGCTGACCGAGATCGACGCGTCAGGGCTCGAATATATCTCAAGCGCAGGTCTGCGCGTATTATTGAAGCTGACCAAGGCCGTCGGCGATGTAACTGTCTGCAACGTCAGCTCCGAGGTATACGATATCCTCGACGTCACGGGCTTCACAAGCATCCTGAATATCAAAAAGGCTTTGCGCGAGGTGTCTGTCGAGGGCTGCGAGCTGCTCGGCGAGGGTGCGAACGGAAAGGTGTACCGGCTGACGAAGGACGAGATGATCAAGGTGTTTCGCCCGGGTATTTCGCTTGACGTCATCGAGCAGGAGCGCGAAAGCTCCCGCAAGGCTTTCCTGTTCGGCGTACCGTGCGCGATTTCCTATGATACGGTGCGCTCGGCGACAGCTACGGCACGGTATATGAAACGCTGAATGCCGCGACTCTGACGGAGCGTATCTGTGAAAACCCCGATCAACTCGATGATTACGCAAGGCGATCCGCCGCTCTTCTGAAAAAGCTCCATCAAACAGAGATCCCCGAGGGGCAGTTACCCGACGCGACGCATAAAATATATGATACTCTCGATAAGGTATCGGAGGATTTCACACCGGAAGAAATAGAAAAGCTGCGCGCTCTGTATGACTCGATCCCCCGACAGAATTTCTTTATCCATAATGATTATCACGTCAAGAACATCATGGAAGCTGACGGCGAACTGATGCTGATCGACCTCGGCGACGCCGGCGCAGGCAATCCGCTGATCGATCTGATCCACTGCTGTATGTGTTACCGCTTTATGGGAATCGGAGCAAGGGATCGTGCGGATGACGAGGTTTCCTTTATCGGCATCACCTACGGGGAGATGAAGCGCTATTGGAAGGTCTTTCTGACAGAATACTGCGGCGGTGAAAAAGAAGCGGAGCAGTTTGATCAACTGCTGGAGCCTTATGCGCTGATGATGTATTTCACGGCAGCGATGGCACATCCGCGCCTGCCGAAAGAGTATCATCCGCATTACGCGAATTCTGTTCGTGAAAAAGTGCTGTCACGTTATGACGAGATCATCGGCTGTTTTGTAGAAAACTAAAAGATAATGAGTAACTACACCTATATCCTCAGATGTTCCGACGATACGCTTTACTGCGGTTGGACAAATGATCTTGAAAAACGCCTTGCCGCTCACAACGCGGGAACAGCGGCAAAATACACCCGAACCCGCCGACCTGTCGAGCTCGTTTACTATGAAGAATTTGAAACAAAGCAGGAAGCGATGAGCAGAGAATATCATATCAAAAGACTGACAAGACAAGAGAAGCTCGATTTGATAAAGCATTGACTCTCACGCCATAAAGTCAAGCATGATTCGCTTTGTGTTTCGTGCAAAATTACCATTTGAAAAGCAGATTCAAAAATGATATAATAACAGTACAACGTGTAGCGTATGACCGCGTAAGTCCGGTTGGCGTTGCACGTTTATTCTTTTTCAGGGAAGAAGGAAAGGTTTATGACACAACTCGATTTGATCAAAAAGAAGGTCGCTTATCTGTATTCTGTTTCCCCAAAAGTCCATGTGAATGTTAACCTGTATCACCCGAGGCTGGTGCTGAAAAACGATGTTGTTGAAATCAAAGGCGTTTACAAAAACATTTTTACGATCGAAGAATATACCGGGAGCTCTCCGAGGATCCATTCTGTGCAATACGTTGATATACTGACGGGTAATTTCGAGATTATTGATAGTCCACAGTCTTGACTTGATACCGGAATATGCCGGTTTTCATGTGAACATAAAGTCAGCCTGCTGATCGTTTGGTCAGCAGGCTGTAATTGTTTTTAGATAGGGCTGAGTATTCTTTATCGCTCACAGGCTCGCACCATTCGGTGGATGCATTCTCTCCGGCAATCTCGAGGGCGAGGTGGGAGAACCAGCTATCTTTCGCTGCGCCGTGCCAGTGCTTGACGTTAGCCGGAATGTTGACGACGGTGCCGGGAGTGAGCTCGACTGCGTCCTTGCCTTTCTCCTGATACCAACCTCTGCCGCCGATGCAGATCAGCATTTGACCGCCGCCCTTTGTCGCGTGATGTATATGCCAGTTGTTGCGGCAGCCATGCCACGGATTCCATATTTCCATGATCGTTTACCTCACGGTATTTTGTCCACTCGTTGATTCTATGATAACAAATATAATTGGTTTTGTCTATAAAGAAACAGGGCGATTTTCACCGCCCTGTAAATGTTTATTCCTGTTTTTTTCTAATCGAAAGGTTCCTATATTAGTCAGGCTTCGCAGGAGGTGTTCCGTGATCGGATCCGCCCTCACCGGGCTTATCGGGAGGGGTGCCGCCGTCGCCGGGGCCCCCGCTTCCGCCGGTAGATATGACTGCGATTGCTTCACCGGTCGAGGTCGAGCCCGCGGTGTATTCCTGACCATTGACATACAGCTTGTGACCGTTGAGATCTATACTGTCCGCGTCGCAGGTCAGAGAAGTGATGTAGCTGTCGGAGGAGAGCGTCCACTTTGCGCCGTCCTTCAGCTCGACATAGACATCGCCCGCCTGACCGTCAGAGTTTATTGCGCCGTTGAAGACGGAGTTGTCGGAAAGATAGAGGTTGAGGTGAGAAACGTCGTCGACCAGCATATCGCCGTTGATGGTCTGCTGCTTGGCGTACAGGCTGACCTGACCGCCGTTACTGCCCTCGCTGCCCCAGCCTGCCGCAGCCGCGCGCAGGAAGTAACCGTCTGTATCGTTGTTGACGATGGTCGCGTTCGTCAGATTAATATCGGTTGCGGTGTTGTTGACGAAGAAGACGTCGCCGTTCGCATTGGTTAATGTACCGCCGTTCATGGTAAAGGACGAGGTGCCCTGTGCTGCGTCGCCGGACATACTCTGGTAGATCATGACCGCCTGATACCAGTCGGACTTATCGCTGTTCTTGGTATTGTTATCGGCGCTCAGGTTGACATTGTTCAGCGTGACACTGTTCTTTCCCTCGACGACCACACCCTGGGAGGCGGAGGATGTCATTTCGGCATTCGATACGGTAATATCCGCTGTACTGTAGATAACAGGCGAGCCTGTGCCGGAGGTACTGTAGTAACCGCCGTCCACATTAACGGTGCCGCCGCCTCGGTCAGATCGGATCGCCGCAGATGATCTGCCGGAAGTGTTGATCGTAAGATTCGTGGCGTTCATCGTACCGCCGCCCGTTGTCATCAAGCCGCCCGAGCAATTGCCCGAGGTTTCGATGTAGCTGTCCTTGATGTTGACGGTCGTACCCTCGCCGTAGCTGAACACGGCGTTCGCGTGGGTGCCGTCGGTCTTTACGACCATCTCGCTGAGGTCGAGCGTAGCGCCGTTTGTGGCGAAGATCGCGGCATTGTCGCCGTAGAAGTCCGCCTCGTCGTTTTGCTCGCTGTCGCCGGTCTTGACGACCTTGGTGTTGCTGTAGCTCGCTTCTTCGCCGTCGGCTGTGATAGCGTGCTCGCCGCCGACATTATTCTCGATGGTTTCGTTGATCGTGATATCTGCTTCTGTCAGCTTTTTGACGGTCGCCTCTGTCGCGGAGGATGCAATTGTCGCGGCGGGATGCGTCGCTTCATCAACGGTCGCCGTTGTCGCTCCGACTGCCTCGGTGCTGTCGGTATTGCCGTTACATGCCGCAAGGGACGCAATCAGCAAGCCTGCCATAAGGATTGCTAAACCTTTTTGATATAGATGTTTCATCATATTGCCTCCTGTCTTTTGGGTTCAAATAATATTTGTATCCTAATATATCATATTTGATCACGCGGCGATCTGCCGCTCTCTCGACAATCCGCAGGTCGTGAACACCTGTTCATCCTTCGTGACGAGGATCGCTTCGAATTCTGTTCCTTTCAGAAACGCTAACGCTTCATTCAGAGAGTATCCGCTTACAGTATAGCACAATTTGCTCAGTTGTACAGCGTCTTTTCCGATTATGGTCACGCTCGCTAAATGATATCGGCAATCAACCGATTCTGATAACTCATTCCGATTGAGTGTTACCATTGCTTTTTCTCCGATATCGAGAAAAGCGAAATTCACCTTGCTCTTTGTGAAAGGATTTTGGATCCCGATCCGGCGCGTTCTTCCCATGTTGACGACCGTATCGCCTAATTGGATGACAGCCTGCGTCACGCCTTCCTCTTTGAATATCCTCTTGATTTCCTGCGCGGCGTATCCGATCGCAACAGGCTGAACGGAGCCGCTCTTTCTGTCAATATCTTTCACTCTTTCTTTGGCTCTGCTCAGAGCATAAAAGCGGTTGCCGTCATAAACGGTCAGCGTGCACAAGACGCCGAGGGCGAAAAAGATGTTTTGTGAACGATAGGCTTTTGACATAAGTTTCAGCTCCTTTGCTTGATTTTATGGCTTTATGATAAACTGTCAATATGACGGTATCATGATGAGTCTGTGAAAGTTTTGTGAAAAGATGGAAATGAAAAATTTTCACATAGTTTTCACATAACGAACACAAATATTCCTTATTGACTCTTTATGATGATAATGAAATCATTTGAAAGGGGCTTTTATGATGACTAAAAAACTACTATCCTTGATACTGGCTTTGGCGCTGGTATTCACCTTCACCGTCACCACAATGGCGGCTGCGGTCGACACAGCATCATCTGCTGTCACTGTTGACCAGAGTGCGGTGCTGACATTCTCGGACAACTCGATCACCGAGACGTCAGCAGGCAGCGGTTATACCATCGACGGTACTACGCTGACCATAACCGCGGCGGGCACCTATCGGATCGGCGGCAGCTGCACAGAGGGCGCGATCATTGTCAGCAAGGGGCTGAGCAACGTCACGCTTATTCTCGATGATCTGACGCTCGCGTCATCGACGACGGCGCCGATCGTCGTCAAGAAAACCGCGACGGTCAACATCCATCTGGAAGGAACCTCTACCCTCACCGATAATGAGGATCCCGCAAACGAGACTTCCTCCGATGTGACCGTTGCCGAAGCCTTTGAGGGCGCAGCGATAAAGGTCAAGAGCGGTTCCTCCGTTACCTTCTGCGGCAGCGGCAATCTGAACGTCGTCGCCAATGCTAAAAACGGTATCAAGGGCGGCTCCACTACTTCTCTGATCTTCAACCAGAGCGGCACTATCAATGTATCGGGTAATTCCAAATACTACGGAGCGACGACCTCGGGTGCGGCTGTCAACAATGGCATCGGCTGCGACGGCAGTATCGTCATCAATCAGGGAACCTATATCATCAAAGCCGCCAACGACGGCATCAAGAGCGCTCCCGACGCGACGGATACGACCGAAGGGACTACCATCGACACTGATTCCGCGGGTACAGTTACCATCAACGGCGGTACCTTTGATATCGATGTTGACGGCGACGGCATCCAGGCGGATACCGAGCTGAACATCAACGGCGGCACCTTTGATATCCAAACATGGAAGGGCTACAGCGTATGGAACGATACCCTTGCCGATTCTTACAGCTGCAAGGGCTTGAAAGCCTCCGGCGATCGAGCGGAAGAGGCAGGCATCGAACCCGCTCTGAATATCACAGGCGGTACCTTTACGCTGAACACGGGCGATGACGCTGTCCATTCCGACGCGTATGCCACAGTGACCGGCGGTACCTTCACCATCCAAACAGGCGACGACGGTATGCACGGAGATACATCGCTCACCATCGGCACCGAAAACGGTTATGACCGCGATCCCGATATCACTATCAATCACTCTTATGAGGGCTTAGAGGGCGGCACGGTTTATATGTATTCCGGACGCGCCTATGTTGTCGCAAGCGATGACGGCGTGAACGCCGCAGGCGGTAGCAGCAGTGGTTCCGATCCCGGCGCAGGCGGCGGAAACACGTTCAATCCCGGCGGAGGACCCGGTGGACACGGTCCCGGCGGTGGATTCAATCCCGGAGGCGGCGGTTCTGCAACTTCCGGAGACTATAACATCTATATCTACGGCGGCGATCTGTATGTGAACTGCTCCGGCGACGGTCTCGATTCCAACGGCGGTTTGTATCTCTACGGCGGTACGCAGGCGGTATTCAGTATGCAGGCCGGCGGCGACAATTCTGCCATAGACGCCGATGGTACGGTATCAATTCAAGGCGCTACAGTCTTTACGGCGGGTACAGCGGGCATGGACGGCTCCGCTCAATCAAGCTGGTTCGGCACCAATCAAAAGTATTCTTCGAGTACAACCAGATATAATTCCGGTACGATCATCAATACAAAAGCCGGCAGTAACGGCAGTGTGGTATTCAGCTATGCGCTGCCGAGATCGGTCAACTATATTATGGCTTCATGGCCGTCTGCGGT
This sequence comes from Ruminococcus sp., assembly GCA_017403985.1. Lineage (GTDB taxonomy): Bacteria > Bacillota > Clostridia > Oscillospirales > Acutalibacteraceae > Ruminococcoides. Next base: position 18,901 of record JAFRDE010000020.1, read on the forward strand.
ATCGAGCAGCACGCCCGCTTTTGCAACTGCAACAAGCGTGACCGCGTGCAAGGGCGAATCCTCGACGCATAGTTGGAATTCCGGAACGGAAAATACTGCGGCAACATCCACCTCAACCGGTCTGATGACCTATACCTGCACCAAATGCGGTGAGACAGAACAGCAGACGATCCCGATGACCGTTTCTGTTAAAGCCTGCGATCACACTGTCGATCAGGAAGCGATCGCCGACAACGGCTACACAATTACCTTTGCGGGCGACAGCGGTGTTGATTCTATTACCGTTTATCAGACGCAGGACTACACCGGCGCGTCAGAATCTGTCTCTGCGACAGGCTCTGCCGTATCCCGCAGCAGCGCGACAGGCGAGCCCGATTCCACCGGCGACGGTCAGGTCAACTTCACCATCGTTCTCAAGGATGGTTATGCATTAGACAGTGTTTCAGTAACCGAAGGCACCTATAAGAACATCAAGGGGCCGACTGATACAGGCGTTGCGAACACTTACCGCATCACAAAGGTCAGCGCAGATACCACTATCACAATCGCGACCGTTCAGTGCTTGCACGGAACAGTAGCTTCCGGTACAACTCCCTCATGGTCATGGAGTGATGGCTACGGTACGTCTACATTATCCTATACTTGCGCGGATTGCAGCAATACCGTCAATATTGATGGTATTGTAACAAGTGCGCTCACTTCGTCCTCTTTGATCACCTTTACCGCAAAGGCTTCTATCGGTTCCACGGAGTATACCGATACAAGGACAGCCTCACCCTTCACGGCGACCTTCTCCTGCGATGAAGGCGTCAAGGCGATCAACGTCTACTATACGCAAGATTATTCCTCTGCTGATGAAACAGGCGTATCTTCCGCAATAGCACGCGACGGCGACTCCGGTTATCCTGTCGTAACAGGCGATGGTCAGGTCAATTTCGTCGTTGTTCTCAAGGATGGATATGCTCTCAGTGACGTGGTCGCTTCCGGCGCGTACAAGAATCTCAAAGCTATGGGCGACAAAACCTACCGTATCACGAAGGTCACCGGAGCGGTGACGATCAATATCACAACAGAGAAGAGTGAAACATCCTCGTATATTCTCGGTGACGCCGACGGAGATGAAGATGTAACGATCATCGACGCGACATATATCCAGCGTGCGTTGGCAGGTATTGAACTTCCCTATGCCATTAATGAAAAAGCCGCCGATGTTGACGGTGACGGTGATGTGACAATCATCGACGTCACCTGTATCCAACGATATCTCGCAGGAATCGAAGTTCCTTATGCAATCGGTGAACCCGTCTCAGCATGATCGCATCCAAATGGCAGACTGAATTTTGAATACATTGACAAATTAAAAGTCGACCGCCCGAAAGCATAACGCGATCGGGCGGTTTTCGATATTGGGTATTGGATATTTGTTATGCTAACAATCTACTTCGTCGGGATTCAAGCCCGAGCCGCCGCAGTATGCCTGTGTATAGAACGTTTGCATAACAGGATTAATCGATTATATCTATACTGTTATACTGTTGTTATAATAGCTCCGATTTGATAATAAAAACGGGTTCTCTATTCCTTGTTTGGCAGCTCAAATATTGACGCCGTTTTTCGAAATGATGGGAACGGGTATGAACCTGACAGATAGGAACAAATTCTTGACAATAGCGCCAACCAAGCTGCAATACAGCAAATAAAGCCGCGGTCAAGTGAGATAAGTATCCTTTATGATCCGGAATTATTACCTTTACCGACATACTTCATCATCGCGTGGAAGATTGTTACTTTGCCTTTGCAGCTCTGAGCCGATCGCAGTCCAGTTTGCCGAATTTATGCCCGAGCAGGACGATCTGACTTTGCAGGCAGTAATTGTTGACGGCTACCGTCAGAAACTCGAATACGGCGTTCACGGAAATGATCACAGCCAGCGCCTCCGCCTTGATGCCGAGCTGTGAGAACAGGATCGAGAAGCAGACGGTCGTGCCGCCGATCACCGGCGGTGTTGCCACCGAGAGGATGAAGGACAACAGGAATGCCGCGAGCAGCCATGCCCATGTTACTTTGATCCCGTACAGATCCGCCGTAAACAGGCTGCACGCCGTGAATACGATGCAGTATCCGGGACGGAACAGGATGCTGCCGAGATTATAGGCAAGCGGCGCATAGTCCGCGTCTACCCCAAGAGGGCCGATCAGTGTGTCGATGGTAGTGACGAACGCCGCGCCGACGTTGGCGCTGGATAGGGATATCATAAACGGGGGCAGCAGTTTGTGGATGTAGGTTCGCACGTTTACCTTCAGCCGGATACAGACGACCAGCGTATACGCGATGAGGGTCACGGCTTCGCCCGCAACAACAATCAGCAAAAGCTTCCAGAAGCCCGAAATCACCGCCAGCTGACCGGACATAATCAGTCCTGAGACCATCAGTCCGACATAGATGGGAATGAAATAATTGAGAGAGGTATTAGAGAGGATGGCGACGATGTTGACCTCGTCAAAAATTTCGGTCAGGCGGTCCGCCTTCTGTCCCATTTTCAGCATGGTGATACCGAACATCACGCCGATAATGATGATATGTACGGAATTGAACTCCAGAATCGGCGCGAGAATATTATTCGGCACAAAGTCGATCAGGATATCGAAAAAATCATAGAAGTCGATCGATACCCGGGAAGACATACCGAAGGTCATACCCGGCACCATCCACGCCGTGTTCAGCAGGGTAAGAACGAACGCCACCAGCAGGAAGCTGCGGATCATCCGTTTTCCGATGTTGCTGAACGTCGAGATATCCCCGAGCCGCACGATACCGAGGACGATGGCGCCAAAACACAACAGCGTCGCCATCACGCAGAGAAGTCCCGTAAACGCGTTGGTGATCGGCGTAATGATCCGCTCGGCTATGACAGGAGCGGTATCGGGTGCGATCGCTGTGAACAGCAGCCCGAAAATCACGCCGATCACGATGCCGAGGAGAATAGCGACGAGCTGACTGACACGCCGTTTTCTCGGCGATGTGAAGGTGACGAGATTCGCGCCGCCGCGATATTTCCACGCGCGGTTCAGCCCGCCGGAATTTGCCAGCAGCGAGCCCATGACGGACGCTGCGGAGTCGTCGCTCTCCTTAAAGGGATCGTAGCGCTCGCCCTTGACCTTCAGCGATACGCGGAAGGTTCCGAAGAAACGGGAAAAGCGCAGCGACGCCACCGCTTTTTCCGAGAGCGCGTCACGGTATTTGAGGATCGTCTCTTCCAGCATAAAACGCAGGCGCAGCGCGTCCTTCGGATCGATCTTTTCCTTTGCCAGGACTTCTTCCGTCTCTCCGACGTAACGGTCTATCTCCGCCGCAGTCAGTTCAAACTTGTCTTGTATGGTTCTTTCCATGATCAGATCGCACTTCCTTTCCGGGCAAGCATATATCTCTATGCTGTTGACCGCATTGATTTTTGCTCCTCTATCGCTACCGTTACGATATCGCCGACCACGTTGATCGCGTTCTGGAGAGCGCCGAAAAATACTTCGGCATAGATCGCGACCAGGATCAGCTCTTTTGCCTGCAGGTAGAATGTGATGATCAGCATACCGATCAGGATCGACCCCGGCTGGTTCGGCGCGCCGATGGACAGGAACAAAACGAGGACCGTGATCCCGATGATTTGCAGCAGGGAAACATCAATTCCCAGCATATGGATAAAAATCATGGAGATCAGCATGATCAAAAAGCAGTTGCCGTCCTGATTGGTCTGAGCAAGGATCGGCAGTTTTGCCGAGATACGTTTTCTGTTAAATCCATATACGCGCGAACAGTATCTGATGTTGAAAGGGAGCGCGTCAATGGCTGAATTGATCTTGTAGTTTTCCCAGAGCAGCGGAGGAAACTTTTTGACGAACGGAATGATCCTGACGCCGCCGATCAAAAGCCGTATCAGATAAAACGCCGCCATCACGATCAGGCTAAGAAATACGACGCCGACAAATTCAACTATAACGAGAAGATTGATAAAGCCGTCCGTTAAGAGCGATGAGAGAATCGCCAGAAAGCAGAAGAACGGCAGAGTAAACATCACGACGTTCAGCATTTTGGAAAAGAATGTCAAACAGACGTTGACCCCTTTTTGCATGACGTCAAAATACTCTCCGACCGAACAGAAAGCGTATGTGGTAAGCAGCGCGAGGATAATGATCGGGAAGGGCAGGTAGGTTTCAAAGGGCTCAAAAATACTGCTCGGCAGCAGGGAGGAAATAAACTGAGTAGCGCTCATTCCGCCTTCGAAGGCATTGTTCCCTTCCAGATAGCCCTCCCGATAGCTCAAGAGGATCGCGATAAGGAAGCTCGTCCCGATCGCAAGCAAAATAGCAATCAGCGAAGTAACGATCGTCTTTATCTGCAGTTTTCTGTCCGAAGAGCTTTTTTCCGAAACGATATAGATGTCCGTCAGGTTTTTTACCAGTGAAAAGAAGGTGACGGGCGCGCCTACCATCAGCATCGCGTTGGCGAATTGAGTCATCAAAGGCATAAGATAGCTTTTGTCGATCTCAACCATCTTATCGGCGCTCATCGCCGTGTTGAGCAGAAGATAGACGAGGATCGCCAGCGCGATCCCGATCATACAGTACAGCAGCGAGCTCCGGTAGTTTCTTTTGACGACGACGCGGATGCTGTTATAGCCTAACCGATATCTGTAACTTATCTTGTCGTGATAAGCCTGCACGATCCTTAATTCGGGCGATACCTTATCTTTATTCTTTTCGATCGGAACATAGGATTTACCCTCAAAGCCGAACTTGATATTGTATTCTCCGAAGGTCCGCTGTACCTTTATCGTCAGTGTGGTATCCTGATCAAAGCCCTGTTCGATGAAATCACGGAACAGCGCTTCAAACAGCAGCTTGGTCTCTGTGATGGTATCTTTGCTGAAACGGTTTTGAGCCAGCCATTGTTCAATAAACGTATCGGCGGTTTCAAAGCTGTCCATTGTCAGCGGAATTTCTATGGATCGTGTTTTGCTCAAACTCATCGTTCTCTCACCGTCCTTATGAGGCGTTATCTTATAGTAGAAGTGTAGCACAAGAAACGCGGATAATCAAGAAATAATCAAGCATAATACAAATGCTACGGAAAAAGGCTGAGAGATTCCGACAGCGGGTTCTTTCAGCCTTTTTGCTATTTCATAAATGATACTACTTTTTGATGTGATGAATCAGGTTGATCACAAATCCGGACGGCGAGATCATGACGGCGGACTTGGATGTTTTGGTGTTGACCGCCTGATCTCCGTAATAGTTTTTGAAACCGCGTGAGATCAGCATCTGATACGCCTCGTCAAAATCGTCCACATTCATGCGGATCGCAGTCAGCGTATCGACCGGCAGAGCGTCCGCCTGCGAGATATCGATATAAAATCCGTCAGCGTTCTTCATCCGGATGCCCGTGACGTCCAGTTCGCCGATTCCCTCTTGATTATGGCGTCTTTCAAAGCCCAGTTCTTCAAACAGCTGAACGACAGGCTCAGCGTTTTTGGTGATGATCTGCGGGTTAAAGGTTGTGATTTTCATTGATCTTCCTCCTTAGTGTTATTGATTGCTTTTTTATTGGTATCGATCGACTTTCCGAATACGAAAAACCGATCATAAAGATATTCGGTCACCAGATTGAGCGCCATGTTCAGGATCGTCACGAGAAGCCCGTTCCATCCGCAGGTTTCGGCTAACCAGTTTCCCAAAATGGTGGTAGCCGGTGTGAACACGGCGTAGAAGGCTGCGACCTTCAGCATGGCGATCGGTACATTTCCTGCGGAGCGGAATGTGAAATTTCGGTTCAATGTAAAATTCCAAAGCACTGACAGGATCAAAGCAATCAGATATTTCGGCCAGTATGCCCACGGCGTAAAGGCGTCCAGCAGCGCAAAAGAAACAAATTCAATGACGCCTGCAGAGATGGAGAACAGCACGAATTTGACGCCTCTGGTCAGTTCTTTCTTTTTGTTCAATCTCCGGCACCTCCGTTGATAGCCTTATAATTCGAGGCGTTAGATTGGTAGAGGTTTTTGAAAACCTTGTAGTTACGTTCGTATATTCCCCTGTTTTCGGGATCGGGAACGTATACATGATCGGCTTTGACGAGCCGGCGCGACAAAGCAAGCACATCCTCGCCTTTGACGCCCGCCGCAACAACGAGCGCCGTTCCGATCGCGCCGACCTCCTGCGTGTTGTCGACCGTCTCTATCCTTCTGCCCGTAATGTCGGCAAGCATTTGGCTGGTCACGGGAGATAAGGCTCCTCCGCCGACAAATCGGATCGTATCGGATGTTTTCACCTTTTTCTCTACACATTCCAGCAGCCAGCGCAGATGATAACAAATACCCTCCAAAACCGCTCGGATCATATCACGCTTGCCGTTTTCGATCCTGAGGTTGAAAAACATTCCTCCCGCGTTGGAGTCCTCGAACGGACAGCGGTTGCCGTGCATCCAAGGGGTAAAGATCACGCCGTTTGCTCCCGGAGGAACTTTGCTGACCTCTTCGGACAGATAATCATAGAGGCTTATATATTTGCTTTCGATATCATCCGCCACAGTGGTATTACTCAGATAAACGCCGATCTCATCCAGGGCAAGATGTTCCATGACCCATTCAAAGCACTTTCCGGCTGTTTCCAGTTCCGCGTAATAATTGAAGTAACCGTGTTGGGCGGACAGGACGCCTGTGATCATGGCGTTGATATCGACGGTCTGATGATCCATAAAGGTTGATACCCATCCCGACGTCCCGACATAGATATGCGTGTCTCCCGGCGTTGTGCATCCGGCGCCGATATTGACGAAGGTGGTGTCGCCGCCTCCGCCGAAGACAGGGATCCCCGCAGCGAGTCCGAGCTCCCGAGCCGCTTTCTCTGTCAGCCCGCCGACCGGATCCGTACAGTCGATGATCTCGGGCATATGGTCGGGATTCACCTTGTACATCTTCAAAAGTCCTTTGTTCCAGCCTTCCTTTCCCTTGCGGGTATCATAAAGAAAGGTCGCAAAGGCGGTATCGGCAGTCCTGACGATCCTGCCCGTGCATCGGGATACGAGATAGTCGCCGATATCCAGCCATTTATATATTCTTTTGAAGACCTCCGGCTCGTTGTTTTCCACCCACTTGTACTTCCAGACAGGGTCCTTGGCGCTGGTTGAGCCCGCGTAATTGACAAGCAGATTCCGTACCAGTTTATAAAGGCTGCAGCCGGATACCTTGATCACGCCGCGCCCCATACATTCCTTGTATTCTTTGAAGCCCTTCTGATCGAGATAGTTCATCGGACGTCTGAGAGCGTTGCCGTTCTCGTCGACAAAAACCGATCCCTGCATCTGTGAGCAGAACGCCATTCCTTCTATCTCTTGGGGCTTGATACCCGATTTCTTTAACACGTCACGCGTGGTCGAGCACAGCGCCGCCCACCATTCATCCGTATCCTGTTCCGCGCCTCCGTCATCGGAGATATAAAGACCGTATTCGGCAGTTGATCCGGCTATCAACTGTATTTGTGAATCGATTTGAAACAGACAGGTTTTTACGCTGCTGGTTCCGAAGTCATAAATAATGATATACATTTGCTCTTACTCTTCCAGATGGACGGTCCATCCCGTGTCGACTTTTTCATGAACCTTTTTAAGGGTCTCCTCATCAAGCTCGGGCCATTCGGTCACGGTGCTCGCCTTGTTGCTTACCAGAAAGGCTTTTTCGGCGCAAAGCGCAATCGGCGTATCGGCAAGAGAGTCGGAATAAAAATTATCGATCTTCGGAAAGCCGTGGTCGATCATATACTGCGCCTTTTCCTGCGCGTACATCAGATTATGCACGAACACCCCGTATTTACGGTTAAATTCCGTCGCCATGAAGTTCACGCCGAGCCTATTCGCGATAGGGCCGATGATGCAGTCGGGCGACGCGCTGATGATCAGATCGTCAGATCGTTTTTGTTTGAGATACCAGGGAGCGATCTTCTTCTCGTTTTTGTCCCAATACCGCTCGATCTGTTCATCAAAATCATCGATCAGCGTCAGATAGCAAAAAAACTCACGCTGCATCAGATACTCCGGCATTTTTCCCAGTTTGCGCTTGATCAGGTTCTTGACAACCTTCGGCGCAAAGGTGAAACACAGCTTAGGATGCCGTCTCATGCACCAGATAAAAAAGTCTATCGAACAATCCGTAGGGAATATCGTTCCGTCAAAATCATATACATTCATGTTGTTGCCCGTTCCTTTATGCTTGTTCCTCCGTTACGGCGTCATCCTGAGGACCGTTGTATTTCAATCCGACCATCGTCAGATCGTCAAACTGAGGCGCTTCTTTCACAAAAGCGTCGACAGCGGCGCGCACGCCTGCCAGAATCTCTTTTTGCGTAGCGCCCTCGGGAATCGCGTTGAGCGCTTCAATGGTGCGGTCTGTACCGAAGAGCTCATTGTTCGCGTCGGTCGCCTCGGCAACGCCGTCGGTGTAGACGAAGATACTGTCGCCCTTCTTGAGTTGGATCTCGGTGTTCTTATACTTGGACATTTCAAATGCGCCGACCGCCAGACCGTGCTTGTCCTTCAGCAATACATATTTTCCGGTCGTGTTGATGATAGGATACTCATGACCGGCGCTCGCGGTGGTGAGCTTGCCGGTGCTGATCTCGAGGATACCCAGCCAAACCGTTACAAACATATGGGCGTCGTTGTTGGCGCAGACCTGCTTGTTCACTCTTTCGAGTATCTCTGCCGGAGTGCCGCCCATAAGGGCATGGTCGTTAATCAGAATCTTCGAGGACATCATAAACAGCGCCGCCGGGACGCCCTTTCCGGATACGTCCGCGATCACCATCGCAAGGTGATCGTCGTCGATCATGAAGAAGTCGTAGAAATCTCCGCCGACCTCCTTCGCCGGATCCATGGAAGCATGGATGTCAAACTCCGCTCGCTCCGGAAAAGCCGGGAAGATGGAAGGCAGCATACCGGTCTGTATCTCGGTCGCCATATTCAGCTCGGTCTCCGTGGACGCCAGCTTTCTGCTTTTGGCGTTGAAGATCACGCAGTACATGATGATCAGCGACATCAGGACGATCCCATACTGGCTGGCTTCGCCGAAGCTGCCGCCGATCAGAACAAATTCGATCAGCGGTAAAATGATGAACGTCAGGGCAGCCGCCTTCTGGCTGAAGGGGTTGTGGGACATAAATATCATGATCGCCGTAAGAACGGACGTCACGGCAAGAAAAACTTCCTCGATCAAATCAATTGCCGTTGCTTCATACACCCCTGCTGCAGTAACCGTAAAGGAGACCGGCGTGATGATATTGGCGAGCAAAACGAGCGTTTGAACAACCAACAGGATGGGGATGAGCTTTTCTGCAATCTTTGCGAGCTTTCCCTCAAAGCCGAGCGTTTCTCTTACATACAGGTAGAAGAGGAAGATCATCGCAAGATCGATCAGCTTACTCAAAAGGCAGAAAACGAAACAGAGTGTGCGATATTCCGGCACGAACACCGTATAACAGATCACTTCGTTGACAACAAAGCATGCGCACACCAAAATAATTAGTATCCTGAAGGCTCTGATTCCTTCACCCTTCTGCGACATACATCCGAAACACAGCGCCGCGCAGATCAGCGCGCCCAGTGAATCTATACCGGAATTATACAGATACGGCTGCAATCTTGCTTCGGTGAAAAAGGGTGCGCTGAATACGATGATAAAAACGGCAGCCGCTATGGTAAAAATCAATCCGTAAAATCGGATATCTTTCAATTTCTTAATCATATGTTCTCTCCGTTATGACAATACCGAACAGTCGGAACAAAAAACAGCGCCATTGCCGCCGTCCGGGGATGTATCTTATTATTCCGCTTATTCAATGTTGAACAGGCGACTGAATCCGGTCAGTTCGAAAACTTCATGCACAGGCGGCGTGAGATTGCAAATGACCATCTCTCCCTTGTCTTCCATCGCCTGCAGAGCGCCAAGCAGCACACGCAGTCCCGCACTGGAGATGTATTCGAGCTTTGAGAGATCCAAAGTCAGCTTCGTTGCATCGCCTGTGACCTCATTGATCTTGCTCTCAAGATCGGGAGAAGTGACGGTGTCCAATCTGCCTTCCAGCAGGAAGGTGTATTGAGCTCCGTCTTTTGTCATCGAGATCTTCAAATAGCTGTTGCCGCCCGAACTCGAGGCAGTTTCCTTATTCTTTTTGTTAAAAAGTCCCATGTTTGTATCCTCCTTATACTTATTTATTGTAATTGTAACACAGACTGAATGTAATATCAATAGCTCAGCCGGGTTTATGCCCGGCGATTTTTGCGACCTTGATAATGAAAAAGCAGTGAAATAACGGGGCGATTTATTGGGCTGAAAAACAGTCACACTTTTGGCATTTTACGGTTTTGCGAGTGTACAGTTAGTTATCATCAGCAAAAACGTCACCGGCACATTGTTTGCATCGGTAAGTGTACATAAAAACAATTTTTTCAGAAAATGAGGGGGTTCATTTCGGAAATGAGAGGGTTCATTTCGGAACACCTCTTGTATTCGTCAGGATAATAAAGTATAATGATAATCGGATGGATTTCTTTGAAATCAAACAAAAAAGAAGGGAGTACAACTTAATGGGCGGAAACACATTTTACTTTGAATCGGAAGTATCCCTGATCGAATGGATACAATCATGGCTCGGTACCGTCGGAATCGCGATAGCATCCGTCTTTACTATTCTGGGCGAGGATCTTGTATGTGTTGCGGTCATCGGCTTCTTGTACTGGTGCTGGGACAAGGAGCTCGGCAAGCACGTCGGGCTGAATCTGCTGTATGCCGTCACGCTGAGCGGCATGATCAAAAACATCGTACTGCGGCGCAGACCGTATTTTGACAACGAAGGGATTAAATGTCTTAAGCCCGTTGACAGCAGTGCCGATATCTACGACATATCGGCGCAGGGATATTCCTTCCCCAGCATCCACGCTTCTAAAGCGGTGACGCTGTATACCGGGATCGGCGTATATACAAAGAAAAAGCTGTTGATGATCTTGGGAATCATTCTGCCTTTGCTGATAGGTATCTCCCGGTTTGCTCTCGGCGTACATTATCCCACCGACGTAATAGCCGGATGGCTGATCGGCGCTCTGGTCATCTTCATCGTTCCGCTTTTGAAGAAGAAGATCAAAAACCGCTGGATTTTTTACGCACTGTTGATAGTGACCACCGTGCCCGGATGGTTCTTCTGCCGCAGCACCGATTATTATACCGGCTTCGGCTTCCTTTTCGGCTTCATCCTCGCAACAGAGTTTGAGGATCGTTTTGTCAAGTTTGAAACCACCCGAAACGTACTGCGCTGGGTACTTCGCCTTGGAATCGGCGTCGGCTTATATTTCGGCGTGAACACCCTGTTGAAGCTGCCGTTCAGCAGCGACTTCCTCGATTCGGGAACCACGCTTGCCTACGCTGTCAGAGCGATACGCTACTGCGTGATCACCTTCATCATCATCGGCGTATATCCATTGGTGTTCCGTCTCGGCGACAGGATTTTCAAAAAGAAAAACAAAAATAATTAAAATACAAAGGAGAAAAGCACAATGAAAATCACCGGATTCAATCCTATGATCCTCACTAAAGAGGCAGACGCAGAGGCGAACATCCAACTCTTTGAAGAGCTGGGCTTTGAAAGACGCCATAACAAAATCAATGAGATGGAAGTGGCGTTTGACGAAGTCCGTATGAAGGACGAAAACGGATTCCATGTCGATATCGTCAGCGGAAAAAGAAATATGCTCGAGCGCGACCTGACGATCATCCGCATCAATGTCGACGATTTTGACGAAGCGGCAGAACGGCTTTTGAGCCGCGGCTACAGAGAGTCAAAGATCATCGGCAAGCTCCATACGGAAACCAGTAAGTACGCGTTCTATGTCGCTCCGTCCGGCTTGGTCATTAACCTCGTTCAACATATCAAGTAACTGTTCGATGACACATCAAAACAATAAGAATTTTAAAGGAGTTTTACTATGAAAATCACAGGTTTTTGCCCCATCATCGTAACACAGGATCAGGAAGCTATCGTCAAAGTATTTGAGGATCTCGGTTTTGAGAGATGCCATCTGAAGACCGATATCGAAGGCGGGAATAACGAGAATGTCTCGATGAAAGACGCCAACGGCAACCGCATCAACATCGCGAGCTCCAAGGTCATTCCGCGTGATCTGACAGCCATCAATATCAATGTTGACGATTTTGATGAAGCATATGAACTGCTGCTTTCAAAGGGCTTTGTGAACACCCGCGGGGATAAGGTCACCGAGACCGGTTCCGCAAGATCCACCATGCTGGTCGCCCCGTCCGGCTTCGGCATCACATTGACGCAGCATATCAAGAAATAAAGCAGGCAAATGATGGGATTCGCCCGCCTTATTAACTTACATTTCGGCTTTTTGCCTATGCTATTTAAGAAGATAATACAACAGGTCAGGTACGATTCGTCGTACCTGACCTGTTTATTTCTCATTGTTTAAAACGATCACCGGTGTATTATTCACTGTACGCTTTTGCGGCTATGCGTTTTTTTGCGAATGTCTGCGTTTCATCCGGTTGAGGATCAGTATGTAGATATAGCCGACGGCGAGGATGGCGGCACCCATTATCAGGATCCACCACACGCAGCCCATGAAAGGAAATTCGCCGATAAAGCCGCACGCGCCGGCGGGGCTGCCCCAGTTCAAAAAGAAGTAGGGATAATTGTTGCCGTCGGCAAAGGTCCAACCCGCCGCATAACAGACAGCGGCGTAGATCACATACGCGATCGGAGGGATCTCCACTAAGAAAACATATTTCTTCTGAATATCGCCGTAAATACCCGTGACAAAAAAGTCCGCGATCGCCGCGACAGGTACGACCAGATGGGTAAGGATGTTCTGAAACTGCCACGCGAAATCCCCCAGCGTAGGCGCCAGTACAAAGGTGAATACCGCGCCGGTCAGCGTGATCGCAACGGTGCCGATATACTTGACGATGAACCAGACATTCTTCACGTCGGTTTTCCTGAACAGCAGAACAGCGCCGACAGCGCAGATCAGCGCGATCAGAATATTGGATTGTATGGTAAAGTACATAAACGCCTTGCCGCCGACCATAAAGCCGCTTGTCCCGCCGAACGCGCTGAGATAAGTGCCGACCGCCGCCGCTGTGACGACGATGCATTTGAGGATCAGCGATACCGCCGTTCTTTTCTTAGTTATACTCATCATTTGCCCCCCTTGGAAGCATCATAAAACTCCCGAATTTTTCCCGTCCGCCTTTTGAATCGGGCACGCAAAGAGGTGCTCACAGACAGGGATGCCGTACTTCGAAGAAGACTGATAACGCGGGAATAATCAAGCCCGCGTCCGTCATCCTGAAAACGCCCTCAGACGCCCATCGAAACAAGGATCGGTAAAACAGCTTCACACAGCGCGCGGTGTCCCTCTGCTGTCAGGTGCTGACCGTCGACGCTGCTCGCATTTACAACGTCCGAAGCGGCGAGAAAAGCGGAGCCGTATTTGTCGGCCAGTTCCTTATATGCCGGTTCCAACTCCCGGCTCACCGCCAGAGATCGCTCGTCATTACCGAAATTCAGCGCGGCTTCTTCCAGATAAAACGGACAGATCAGCAATACCTTTCGGGGACTTACATAGTCAAATATCTTTTTCAGGCACAGCTCCATTCCAGCCGTGATATCTTCTGCCGAAGCTTTGAAAACGCTTTTGCAGTCGTTGGTGCCCAGCATGACGATCGCCATATCGATCGGTCGGTCCGCTTCCAGTATGGCGGGCAGCGCGGTACAGCCGTTTCTGCCGCCGCATTCGGGATCGTCAAACGCGGTCGTTCTGCCGTTCAAGCCCTCCCCGAGTATCAGCGCATCGTTCCCGAGCGCCTTCTGCAGCAACGCCGTCCATCGTATCTCATCGGAATACCTATCAAAGTTTTCGGGATCAAACCCCCATGTGTTGGAATCGCCGTAGGCGAGGATCCTTTTCATATACTTATACCTCCTGTCAGTGGTTCAATAATTTATTCTTCTACACTCACCCTATCTGACTACCGAAGAACGACTGTAAATGTAGAATTCCTCCTGACTCGGCGCCCATGCCTTTCCCTTCGGCGGAAAGGTTTTGTCAAACGCCTCGCGCGTCAGCTCTTCTACCTCTCTGTAGTCATTCTCGGTTTCCAAACGTATAGTGACATTTCCCATGACAGACTCCTTCATGTAACGGGACTCATTTCCCGTTTTTATGGCTCCTCAATATCAGATAGCCTTTGATAATCAGTATCACAAAACAAATAACCCCTGCATACGGCTGACGCGTGACGATAAACAACAATACGGCGAGTACAGACAGAACCAAGCCCGTGATCAGCCGGTGTTTATTCCAGATGGGCTTATCCAAGCGGCTGATGATCACCGCGCATATACCGTTGAGTACCGTGATACCGACCACCGCCGCATATACGATCACGATCCATGCGGCTGTATCGGTCAGACCGAACAGCGGCACCGCGGTCGATTCTTCGCCGTTTCCGAAGACAGGTATGAACAGCAGCAGCGCGGTCAGAATATCCAGCAAGCCGCAGATCAGCGCGGTGTACTTGCCGATCAGATCCCGCTTTTCGTTTTCTGCGGCGACGATGATCTCGTCGGGGCAGATCAACTCGTCAATCGATACAGAGAAATAGCGTGATATCTCTTTCAGCGAATCGATGTTAGGATAGCCGCGTCCCGACTCCCATTTGGAGATCGCCGTTCGCGACACATAGAGTTCCTGCGCAAGCTCCTCCTGCGTCAGTCCTTTGCTCTTTCTTAATTCCTGCAATTTTTCATTGAATTCCATGTTCTTTCCTCATATCTGAAAACCGTACAGCGGCATGATACATCGCAAAAAGTCCGAAGCTTAGGAGGATCGAACCGATGATATCCGTCGCCCAGTGAACGCCCGCTATCAGTCTGCCGACCACCATGAACGCTGAGAACGACACCGCGAAAGCGCAAACAATGTATCTTACGGTTTTGTTGTTACATCTGCGTTTGATCTGAAAAATCAGCGTCGGCATCACCGACAGCACCAGCAGTGTCGTTGAGGACGGATAGGACGCCTCCATGCATCCGTCGATCGGGATCGGTCGGTAGTTGATCGGGATCATCTCGAATATGATATAAGCCGCGATCACCAAGATATAGTAAACTCCCAACAGGATGATATCGGGATCCACCTTGAACAGGCTCCTGCGGCGGATCAGCTGAACCAGTCCGATAACGCCGAAGCCGATGCAGACGGCAATCGGGACCAATCCGAGCCAGTCCGTTATATCGTACAGCCGCATATGCACGCCTGTCAGATGATAAAACCATGTGTTGAACGCCGCGAAGCCGACCGCCGTTCCCTGCTGCCCGACAGGCTGAATGTCTACGCTGACGATCATCACCGTCCATAATATAAACGCGAGCAGGAAAGCCACACCGATGAATAATACTTTTCTCGCTTTCATTCTCATCTGTCCTTTCGTCTGTTTATCACAGTTTGAAAGTAGCAGATAAGTGAAAACAAGTAAAGATTCACTCCGTCACATCGTCGACACGAAGCGTGTCATGCCCAAATAACGCCATTTCCAACATCACTGTTTCTTTTTCCCGAAATGCAGGAACGACAGTATGCCGATCGGAAGAAAGTACGCACACCAGATGACCAGCGCGATCGTTCCCCCATTCCCTGAGTTGCCGTTCGCCATCTTGGTGAACATGCCCGTCATCGGCATCACAAAACAGCTGATAAAGAAAACGCCGTGGATCATCAACAGGGCTTTCAGCCACTTGTCCGCTTTCGTTTGCGGCTTGATCGACAAGCCGATAAAGAAGGTGGACAGCGCCATCATGCCGTAACCGAGCAGATCGTAATTGAACAGCAGACCGCCTTTTCTGTAATCCAGTATCTGCGCCGCCTGATCGTTCAAGCCATCCAGCCGGACGCTGGTCGTCTGAGCGAAATACACCAAAAGGATCAGCACGGCGTAGATCGCCGAGAATATGACTCCGACATTCGCTGCGACCCGTCGGCCTTTATCGCTCTCCTGCTGAAAGCCTACAGCCGTCATAATATAGCCCAAAGGCAGAAACATACACACAAGGTATGAACCGAAAGAATAGTCCGCGATCAAGAATACCGCGAACAAAAAGACCGTGACCGTCACGACCGCCGCGCCTATCCTCGTAATAATCCTGTTCATCATCGAATCCCCCCTGTCATGATATAAGTCAATTATAGCAGGATTATTTATCTGCTGTCAATCGCAAACCGTCTTTACAAATCAGTAAAAATCAGTTATCATGTGAACAGATAAAAGCAATAAAAACGCCGTCCTCGAATCATGCGGGAGGACTGTGAAAGGAGCGATCGGTCATGGAACAGAACAGAGCGAAAAAGCGCGTAGTGGACTCCGCTACACAGAGCTCAAAAATCATTCGTCAGGAGGATATCAACGGTCAGCACAGGCTGTTCGGCGGCAGGCTGATGGAGTGGATCGACGAGGTCGGCGCGCTCACGGCGATGCGCCACTGCGGCGGGCTGGTAACGACCCTCGCGGTCGATCAGCTGCTGTTCAAGCACGGCGCGTACCTGAATCAGGTCATCGTGCTGGAGGGTAAGGTCACTTATGTCGGCAACACCTCGATGGAAGTGCGTGTCGACACCTATGCCGAAGAGATCCCGACGGGCAACCGCGTCGCCATCAATCACGCTTACCTGATCTTCGTCCATGTCGACGAGGACGGCAAGCCCGTTCCCATCCCCTACGGGCTCGATCTGCGATCCTACCGTGAACAGGCGGAGTGGGACGCCGCGCTCCTGCGCGCGCAAAGCCGCAAGGAGCGGTATGCGTATTAGGATACGCCTGATCTGAATAATCTAACGGAACGCGAAACGAAACCTCCCCTATCGGATCGGATAGAGGAGGTTTTTTTGACACATGAAATTCAGTTGACGGTTCCGTTGACGATCTGCGCATACTGTTCCTCGGGGATCATCGGCGAGCCGATCTCTTTGATCATCTCTTCGCTGACCGTACCGCTTTCGGCGTACTGCCTTCCCGCTTTTTTCACCAGCGCCAGCCGCGGTTCGGTAACGACAGCCGCCTCCGGCGCGTTGAACATCGGGCTTTCGGGAACGGTGATCATCGTGTGCTCATTCGGAAAGCATCGGACGAACTGCAACACGGCAGCCTCAAAGTTGTGTTTGCTGTTGGGAAAACCGCAGCCGCAGATCATCACATATTTCAGGTGTGAAAAGTCCGCCTGACCGACATGCTCGTATCGATCGCCGACCTTGTGCATCGCCATCGACGACAGCGGAAGCGTACGGTCGAGCAGCGCCTTCAGCGGCGCGGGCATACCGTAGCAGTACAGCGGATAGCTCCATATCAGCAGATCGCTTTCCAGTATTTCCTCGAGGATATCGCGCATATCGTCATGATGGATGCAGTCGCCGCCGTTGCGCATGCAGGCGAAACAGCCGGTGCAGTATTCGATGCGTTTGTCGATCACATGGATCGTATGCACCTCGTTTTCGGCATATTCATTCATGCCGTCTACAAAGGCCCGGGTAATATGCATCGTGTCGCTTTGGTCCCTTTTGGGACTGCCGTTCAATATCAGTATCTTCATAAACAATCCTTCCTCTGTACTCCTCACGCCAGCTCGCCGAGCATCTGCGCAGGATTATCCACCGCCTTGACCTTATCGAAGGCTTTGACGATCACGCCGTTTTCGTCGATCAGGTAGGTGGTGCGGACGACGCCCATGCTGACCTTGCCGTAGAGCTTCTTTTCCTTCCAGACGTCATACGCCTGGATCACCGTCTTTTCGGTATCGGAAAGGAGCGTGAACGGCAGACCGTACTTTTCTTCAAAGCGTTTATGCGACTGTACCGTATCCTTGCTCACGCCGAGGACGACGGCGCCCTTCTTACGAAACTGCGGATACAGCTCACCGAACGCGCAAGCCTGCTTGCTGCAGCCCGAGGTCATATCCTTGGGATAGAAATACAAAACAACCTTCTGCCCCCTGTAATCCGACAGCGACTTGAGCTCGCCGTTCTGGTCGGGCAGTGTGAATTCGGGTGCAGCAGTACCGATAGCTAACATAATATTACCTCCGTAAATGGTTCTTGATAATCAGGTTTTCTTCCTTATGATTCTTTCTTTAATACCAGCAGTACAAAATCGATAGGCGTTGTCAGGCGATCACACTCGGATAATCGGTTCATCCCCGCCGTAGGCGTATGATAATAATACGGCGTCATCTGAAAGAGCGCGGAGATATCCCCGCGATCGGTCAGCGTGATCTCATCCCGCACGCGGATTCGCTCCGCAACGCGAAAGCCCTCCGCGTCCGGCTCCTTTTCATCGTTGAGATACGGCTCGTCATAGAGCAGCTCCTTGAGCCCGAACAGGTGATCTCTGCCCGGGATCGCCGTGAGCAGAACGCCGTCGTCGGCGAGCACCCTGCCGAATTCCCGCGCATGAAAGGGAGCGAAAAGATGAAACGCCGTTTTGACCGCCTTGTCCCGTATCGGGATGGACGCGATGTTCGCCACAAAGAACTCGGCGGGACATTTGCGCTTTGCGGCAAGGCGCACCATGTTCTTGCTCAGGTCAAAGCCGTAAAAGCTGCGGCTCAAACGCTCACATGCGTAGGCGGTATACCAGCCCTCGCCGCAGCAGATATCCAGAACCGTATCACCCTGTGCGGAATACGCGCTCAGGCAATCGGCGACCGCTTCGGCAAGAGGCTCGTAATAGCCTTTATTGAGAAAGTCGCGGCGGGAGCGCGCCATGTCTTTGTTGTCGCCGACAGCGTCGCCCTTTCGCGAGGATGACAGCAGATTGACATACCCCTCCCTGGCGACATCGTAACAGTGCCGGTTGACGCATCTCCATATTCTGTTTTCACAACTCAGCGCCTCGCCGCAGACCGGACATATCAGTATACTCATCTTGTTAACTCTCTTCTCATCAGCGAGATTCACAACGTTTTTTAATTTATCCGTTATTCCACCGTGAACCCCGTCCATTCGATGTGATTGTACTGCATCACTTCATCCGATTTTTCCATTCCCAGTTTTTCATAAAACGGGATCGCGTTTTCATTTGCGATCAGATAGACGGCAATATCCTTCTCGCCGCCCGCGATATCGTGCGCGGTCTTCATCAGGCGGGTGCCGATCCCCTGTCCTTCGTATGCTCTGTCGACGCCCAAATCCGTCACATACAGCCAGTAGGCAAAGTCCGTCAGTCCGAACAGCGTGCCGACGATCCTGCCGTCCCGATCCTTCGCGATCAGGCTGATCGACACATTGCCGACGAGCTTCGCGATCCTTTGCTCAAATCGCTCCTTCGGATACTGCGAGCCCAGATCCGTCCGCTTGAGAAAATCGATATACTCCTGTGCGGTCACCCGCTCCTCTCTGATCCTGATATCCTCGTTCATCATGATTCTCCTCGTTATTCGTTTCTTTTTTCACAGTATAGCACAAAGAGCGCTCTTTGTCATCATCTATCATACAAATATGTACGGAGCGATAGACAAAGCCGGATCAATATGCTAATATTATCAAAAAAGACAAAGGAGGATATCATGATGCCTCAAAACAGGAACGAACGTCTGGCAAAGGATTATCGCGGCATGATGAAGATACAGGATCGCCCGTATCTTTCGTGGATCGCGACAAAAGGCGAGCCTCCCTATGCGGAGGAATACCTTCTGCATGTCAAGCTCAGGACCTATGTGCTCTCTGTGCAGTCCGACAGATACACCGTAGGCGCCGTGCATCGCTGTACGGTCAGGGTGACGCTGTGGGACTCCTACCCTGTGATGGCTCCGTATGTCAAGATGCTCGATATCCCTCCCGTCTTCCATCCCGACTGGTATTCCAAAGGCGTCTACTCGCCGTCTGAGCCGTGGCGTCCCGAAACCTCGCTGAAGGACTATATCATGCGGATGCTTGCTACCCTTTGCGGCGACCCGGAAGGGTTTGAAACCAATACCCCGGCGAACTACAAGGCGCTCGACTGGTATATGAAAAACCGTAACGACGCCTCTCTTCTCCCCTCCGATACGACCGAGCTGACCGAAAACAGCGCTGAAGAAACCGCCGCTTTGGAAAGAGCCGCGTCATCACCCGGTGAAATCGTCGACGATCATCCCTTCGGATAATCTGATATGAAACATCCCTGCCAAACGTGCTGTTCGGCAGGGATGATTTTTAATCCTGATAGAATTCTTCGTCACCAGATAAACGGGATGACCTTATTCTTAACTCTCTTCTTATACTCGGCGTAACCCTCCAGATCCTTTTCGAGCACCTTTTCCTCGTTCCTCATCCTCACGGCGATGATGGGGATATACAGCAGGGTGATCGCGACCGAGATCGGCGAGCCGAGGACGACCCCCATCGACAGGAACAAAAACAGCGTCGCGCTGTACATCGGGTGGCGCACCACGCCGTACAGACCGGTGTCGATGACCTTCTGACCCTCCTGGACCTCGATCGTCCGCGAGAGGTAGGTATTCTCCCTGAGCACCTCGGCGTACATCGCGTAAGCGAGCAGGGACACGACCGCGCCTGCGTATACCAGCCAGTCAGGCGTCACGATCCATGAAAAGCGGAAGTTCAGCCCCGCGACGACAAACGCCGCTATGAACATCAGCCCGCTGAGAGCGACCACCGCCTTCTGTTCCTTTTCCTCCTCCTTCGCGTTCAGCCTCTTTTTCAGCAGCTCGGGATTCAAAAACATCATCACGATCCCCGCGATGAACATCGGGATAAAGAGGACGCCGATGAACAGCCACGCGTTCCAATAGCCTAACGACCCGGCAGGGAGGAACAGCAGCAACCCGATCAGAACCAGCCCCGCGAGAAATTTGCCTATCGCCTGAAAGAAAAGTTTTGCGCTCATTGTATATTCCTCCGATATCCGTTCTGATTTCATTATATCTGTTAAGCGGCAGGATTGCAAGACTTTCCAACAGATAGCATTACAGCCGGAGGGGTGACAGGATGTCAAGCCCGACCGGCTGTTCCTATATATCTATCTCTTATCATCCAGCGCTCTGCGGTAGATCCTCTCGACATCGTTCGCGTCGAGGGGTCTTATCCTCGACAGACGCAGGGTATCGTTCAGCGTCGCGTCGAGGGCGAGCTGATGCAGATCGTCCTCCGTGATACCGACGTTCAGCTCGTTCAGATTCGTCGGCATGCCGATCGAGCGGAAGAAGCCGACGGTGCATCCGATCCCTTTTCCGGCGGCGGTCAGATCGTCCGCTTCATCCACGCCCCAGACGCTTCTCGCGAAACGCGCGAAACGCGACGGACAGTCGCGGTACAGCTCCTGAGCCCACGCGCCCCAGACTGCCGCCAAGGATGCTCCGTGAGTCACGCCGTAACGCGCCGAAAGCGGATGGCCGAGCTTGTGAACAGAAAAGTCCTTTCCCCTGCCGCATTCGGTGAGGTTGTTGTGCGACAGGCTCGACGCCCAGAACACCTCCGCCATCGCGTCATAGTCCGCGGGATCCTTCACAGCGACCGCGCCGTTTTTGACGACGGTACGCAGGAGTCCCTCGGCGATCTCATCGGTCAGGTCGCATTTGACGTCGGGGATGAAATAGCGCTCCATCGTGTGCATCATGATATCCGTCACGCCCGCGGCGACCTGGTAAGGCGGCAGGGTCGCGCCCCATTCGGGGTTCATCACCGCAAAGCGGCAGCGGTTGAAGGGCGTATTGATCCCCGCCTTTTTGCCGAGTTCGGTATTGGTCAGCACCGCAGAATCGCTCATCTCGCTGCCCGCGGCGGGCATGGTCAGCACCGCGCCGACAGGGAGCGATTTCGTCAGCGGAACCTTCTTCGTCCAGATGTCCCAGAGCTTTTCGTCCGGATTCGCCACGCCGTGCGCGATCCCTTTCGCCGTGTCGATCGCGCTGCCGCCGCCGACAGCGATGATGATATCGGCGTTCATATCGAGCGCTTTCCGCACACCATCTTCGGCGTGGGAAAGCGTAGGGTTCGGCTGCGCTCCGCCGAATTCTTCAACGGCGATCCCCGCCTCCTCCAAAGAATCCTTGACGCGCGCGAGCAAACCGCTTCTGACGACGCTGCCCTGTCCGTAGACGAGCAGGGCACGCCCACCGTATTTCGCGGCGACCTCGCCGACCTGAGCCTCGACGCCTCTGCCGAAAATCACTTCCGTGGGGATATGAAATCTGAAATTATCCATGCTGTTCCTCCTTGCACGATTAAGAAACAAATCCCCGAAACTTACGGTGAAAACCATCCGTAAGCGCGGGGATAAATTTATCTATATTTGTCATTGAAGCCGCGCTCGTCCGGGTCGACCGCGATCGTCTTGACCTCCATACGGTCGATGCGGATATAACTGCCGCGTTCGAGTGAAGAAACGACGTCGTCGATCTGGCGCTCGGTGCCCTGGATCTCCATGCTGACGGAGTCGTCATACTCGTTGCGCACCCAGCCCGACACACCGTAAGCCCTTGCCGCCTGCGTGGCGCGCCAGCGGAACCCGACCGCCTGTACCTGTCCGTAAAAGCGGATATACTTCCGTACGATATGCTTCCTGAACATAGCGTTATCCTTCAATATAGGAACGGCTGCCGATCACCTCGCGGAACGCCTCCTCATCGATCTCGCCGCCGACAAACGCCTGAGCCGCTTCGATATACTTCACCGCGTCGTTCTGCGCGCGCTGATACAGCGGCGCGAATCCGCGCAGATCCATATTATCCAGCTCCCTGCTGCGGTAGGAGATCAGCGCTAATTTCGTATGCGTCAGGCTCGCGAAAAAGTTCAGCCTGCCCTTTTTATCCTCAACGATCTTATAAAACGGCGCCATGTCGCGGTGACCCGCCTTCAGCTTTTCCCATGCGTCCTTCCATCCGTAGATCGCGGTGATCGCGCCGCCGACAGAGTCCTCCATCGAATCGGGCAGGAAAGGCGGGATATTGATCTTGCCGCCGTTGAGCCTGTCCAGCTTATGCTCGATCGCCATATGCATCGCGTAGCTGTTCTTCGCCTTACGGTTGATGTAGGGATGGGTATCCGAATCCAGCGCGTAGTGGCACAAAAATCCTGCCAGATACGCGAACACATCCTGATCGTCCTTCGCGCGTTTCGCGAGCTCCGTCAGGAAATCGCCCGTATGCTCGCGGTGCATGACCGACGAGTATTTGTTCACGCGGTTACTCAGCGGCTTCATATAGAAGTGATAGAACAGATACGGATCGGGTCCCAACAACCCGAAGTGATAAATTTCCGGATCAATATCCAATTCCATTTTTCGGGCGATCTTAAATCCGAAATTGGTATGGACAACGATATCAGGCATGTAAATACCTCCGATTGACAGTTGAAATTCCTGTATGAACTCGCATCAAAAAAACGTTTTGATCACGATTTTTCCATACATATTATTATCCGATATTAGTATAACAGAAACAAAGCAATTTGTCTATGCCGTTTTTTCTTTTCAGATATTTTTATTCGCCGATTTTGCACACTACAGCATTTTCTGCATCCGTGTACATTCGAACTGCCAGCTCAGAAAAACGCTGTCGTCCGCACGGGTATAGCCGAGCTTTTCATAAAAGCCGACCGCTTCCAGCCGGCTGTCGATCACGATCTTACGATAGCCGAGCTCTCTGATCCACTGTTCCGCTTCCCCGATCACCTTCCTGCCGAGGTTTTTTCCGCGGTATTCGGGCAGCACGACAACCCGACCGATCAGCACGCACTCGCGGCTTAGCTCATAAAAGCGGCAGGTCGCGACAGGATACTCGTCGTCGAGCAGGACGATGTACCTGCTTTCGTCGCCGTCGTGCTCGTCAAATTCATCCCGCAGGGAGATACGGTGCTGACGGTTCATCCCCTCGATCCTGACCGAAAACGCGCCCGCCTTCTGCCAAAGCTCCGTCGCGCGGAGTACTTTTATCTCATCCAAAATATCACCTTGCTTTCCTGTGGATCAAAACGCGATCAGCCATATCGTTCTCGAGACGATATGGAACAGCATGTGACTGAGCATCGCGTACTGGATGCCGTATTTGCGGTAAAGCCATCCGAAAACCAGCCCGAACGCGCCGTTGAGCAAAAAGCATCTCAGCAGGATCAGCGGCGTCAGCGTCCCGAACGTCTGCAGCGTCATCGGCAGATGTCCCGTGACAAACAGCAAAGCTGCGATGACGTTGGCGACGATGAACACCCCCGTCGGTATCTCCTCTCTCTTGCGGAAGAATATCTTCCACATGAGGAACACCAGCAGGCTCATCAAAAACAGCCGCATCCACACTTCCTCTATCACGCCGCCGTACAGGATCGAAGCGAGCCATGTCACCGGGGCGAACGATCCGGCGCCGGAATAATCCAGCCCGGGGATCCAGTTGGCGAAGGTCCACGCGTCAAGGCTGAACACCGCGCCGCCGATCAGCGATATGCTCACCGCTTTGATCAGCTTGGAGCCCTCAAACTTAAACGACCGCATCAAGCCGATCTTGTCGGACAGGATATAGCCGAAGAAGCCGAATACCAGCGTAAGAGCTACCGGCTGGATACAGCTGATCACGAGAACCAGCTCCCTGCTGCCGACCTGACCGATCGCCTCGTCCATCAAAGCCGGATCGAGCGTATCCAGCGTCATCAGCGTCGCGAAATACGCGCCGACGATCGCGATAGGAAGCAGCACCAGCGTAAACAGCAGCGCTCTTTTGATTCTGCTCATAATTGTACTCCTTTAACAAAACGTAGTCATTCTAAACTTAATGATTCCAGTATCCCGTGATAAACATTAAGGCTCTCGTCATAGCCATCTTCTCTCGCGACAAAGGTGACGGCATAGAACTTATTCCCTGCTCTGAAAACCGCCATCTCGCCGCTCTGGGCGATATCGCTCCCCTGCGCGGTAAACGTGAAGCTGATACAGCGCGCCTTTTTGCCGGCGACCTCGACCTGCGTTTCTTTCACGCGGCAGTAATCCTGCAAGCCTCTTTTCATACCCAGCTCCGCCCGCAGGAGGATCGTCCTGGCGTCCGTCAGATAATTGACAGGTCCGGGCTTTGTCCACGCGACAGAGATCAGGATATGCCTGTCCTCATCATAAATGCCCTGACGGTACAGGGACGCCGAAAAGAATCGCTGCATCTCCTCTTTATCCATCTCATGGAAGCCGTCGGGATACGACAGCTTCAGCTCATTATTGATCGTCATTGAATTCACGGCGGCGCCTCCTGAAAACTTCTGATTCCATTATATCCGCTGATCGGATACTTTGCAAGGAGTTTTGCTTTACAATCGCCGATAAATCGTTTATCATAGAATCAGCATTATTCGGGAGGTTCGCTTATGAAAAGGATTTTGTCTTTACTGTGTCTGCTGACAGCGGTGCTGACGCTCCTGTCATTTTCGGCGTGCGGAACGTCTGAGGAAGGCTCCGGCACGCGGGATGAAGCGTCAGACACGCAAAGCGGATTGTATCAAATAGAGAATTATCAAAGCGACGAGGTTTTTGATATCGAAGAGGTATCGCTGAGCAGCGACAACGCGCAGCGCTGCAAGACCTACACATTCCGATTCCTGTCGGACGGATACAGGATCAGAGGATATCTCTCACTGCCTACGTCCGCCGTTTCCTCAAACGAACCATGTAAATGCATCCTGTTCTGCCGGGGCGGCAACGCGAATATGGGTCCCATGAACGATTCTTACACAAGCTATATCTGCTCCGTCACCGGCCGCGCCGTGATCGCGGCGGAACTCCGGGGCGCCGGCGATTCAGAGGGAGCCGATCAATTCGGCGGCGATGACCTCCATGATGTGATCAAGCTGGTTGACCTTTGCGAAAAGCACTTTTCTTTTGTCGATATGGCTGACTTCTGCGTCGTGGGAACATCGCGCGGCGGGATGAGTGCATATATGGCGGCGCGTCAGGACAAAAGGATCCGACGGATCATCGCGATATCCGCTGTCAGCGATCTGTTCCGTTCCTATGAAGAACGCGACGATATGAAAGAGGTAATGGAAAGCCTCATCGGCTGTACGCCGGAAGAAAATCCCGCCGAGTACGAAAAACGCTCGGCGATCTGCTGGACCGACGAGATCACGGTACCCGTGATGATTTTCCACAGCACAAATGACGAGCGGGTATCCTACGCGCAGGCACAGGAGATGTACGAAAAGCTAAAGGATAACATCGACTGCACCCTGATCACGCATGACGATGACAGGCACGGCGATATCCTCCCCGAGGATTACAAAACCATCAACGAATGGCTGGCGCCGTAAAACTCTTTTAATACCAACCATCCAAACAGCAAAGATCAGACCGTTGTGCCGAAGCACGCGGTCTGATTTCACTATTTGAGGCAACAGGAGTCGAGCGCCCTTCCCCTTTGAGAGAGATCTGTCATTCATTCCCACACATGGTCTCTCTTTCGGGAAATGATACTGATTTCAAACAAAGGCAATAAACAGAAATTTCGCGGAAAAAGCGTGACAAAAACCGCTGAAGAATCTTGACTGAAAAAGATTTGGGATGTATAATATACATAGATTATTAAAGTATCATGAAAAGGCTTGACACAGCTATGACGAAGGGCTTCACTTACACAGCACAGCACACACACGCGTACATACAGTACAGGCTTACAGCGCCCTTTTCCAGTAATTTCATATTCCGATAATGACAGCACAGACGCAGGTTCACTGCGCCCGTGCTTTTTTATTTCAGTGAACCATCTTTTCAATGACAAATTAAGGTCGATCCTTTGCAGGCAGACGAGGGTATGTATGTCACCAACCGGGAGGATGCACCGAATATCACTTATAGCAACGGCGCATACGGCGTCAACGTTGCGACGCTGCACCTTTGAAGAACAGACCGGTATGTCGTTTGAGCAATTCGTTGCAGATCCGACTGCGGAAGATGCGCAGGGGTATCTCCGTTATCTGCGCAGAAAAGGTTATCTGACCGAACCCGACAACACCAAACTGACCGTAGAGATGCTGCCTGAGCAGCTTTACATAAAAATAAATATTTGAAAGGAGATTTGATTATGCAATATGAGATTATCGGAGGAAATCTTCCCGCGGTACTTTGCCGACTGACCAGAGGTGAAAAAATCATCTGTGAAGCGGGCGGAATGTCCTGGATGGACGGTGTTTTCAAAATGGAAACCACCGGAGGCGGCGCCGGTAAAATGTTCGGCAGGATGTTCTCGGGCGAGTCTTTGTTTACCAACACCTACACGGCTCAGCAGGACGGAGAGATCGCGTTTGCGTCCTGCTTCCCGGGCGAGATACTCGCGATCAACCTGACGCCGGGCAAGAGTATTATCGCACAGAAAAAAGCGTTTCTCGCAAGTGAGGCGGGCGTAGAAATGTCCGTATACTTCCAGAAGAAGTTCGGAAAAGGCTTATTCGGCGGCGAGGGCTTTATCATGGAGAAATTCACGGGCAGCGGTCTTGTGTTTCTCGAGGTCGACGGGTCGATCAAGGAGTATACGCTTGCTCCCGGCGAGAAAAAGGTGATGGAAACCGGTCATCTCGTGATGATGGATGATACCTGCCAGATGGATATCGAAAGGATCAGCGGCGTGAAAAACGTTCTCTTCGGCGGCGAAGGATTGTTCAACACCGTCGTGACAGGTCCCGGCAGAATCGTGATCCAGACGATGCCGATGGCTAAAACCGCCGGCGTGATCGCGCAGTATATTCCCAATCAATCCAACTGATAATTCGGTGATCCGGCGCTCTGCTTTCAGCAGGGCAGGGCGCCGGCTTAAACAACAGCATTGACACTATGGAGAAAAGCAATGAAAATCACAACCTTTAACCCTTTTATCGTTACATCACAAGTTGACGATACGATCAAGCTATTTGAAACGCTCGGCTTTGAACGCCGTCATACAAAGGAAGGGATCGAAATAGCGGACAGGGATGACTCGGTTATCAGGATGAAAGACGCAAACGGCTTTTATCTGGATATTTTGAAGTCGAACGTCGAGGATCCGCGCGACACGGTCGGCATCCGCATGAATGTGGATGATTTTAACGAGACTTATCGAATCCTTTTGCAGCGCGGATTCAAAAATGCCTACGGCGATGAAATCGTCAAAACAGAATCGTCCAAAGCCGCTATGATGATATCGCCTTCGGGCTTTAACATCAGTATCATCCAACATATCAAAAAGTAAGAATCTCAGTCAAGTCAGCGCCCTGCTTTTTGCAGGGCAGAGCGCTTTCTTATAAAGGAGCTATTCTTATCCGACATCAAATCATAAATCACAAAAAAAGACCGCATGGACAGGCTAACAAACAGCTTATCCATGCGGCTTTATGTGTGGTCAAACTTCGAATAAACATCAATGACCGGTCTTATCGTGATCATTCTGCATCAAGATAGCGATCAACAAAAGGGTCGTGTACTGATTCTTTGATCATATGATTAATTCCATCCGTCTTTTTGATCGAGCACGGCAAAGAGAGCGTGTTCTTTTTCGCTGATCATCTCTGTCGTATCGCCGAAGAGCATCACCGTGTCAGAGCCTTTGTTTTGCTCCCACTTTGGCAGACTGCCGCCGTTGGGATCGCCGGCAGCCGCGAAATTCTTCCAGCAGCCGACCATTTCTGCGCTTAGTTCCCTGTCGCGGTCGTCATACAGCTTTGAGCCGTCCGGGATATTGCCGTAGCAGTAAACCTCCTCGCCGCTGTGCCAGTCGCCGAGTCTGCCGTTCTGCTTGGCAAACAGATATTCATAGACGGGGATGTCGTTCTCGACGGCAAGGCGGTTGAGGCAGTAGTGGGGATAATCGAAGAACACCGCGCCGTAGATCTCCGCCCAGTATTCATCCGCCTGCTCATCCGTTTCAGCCGGATAGATCGCGAGGATATCGTCGGTCAGGTCGCCGAAGTAATCGCGGAGCTTGCTCTCGTAGTTCTTCATGTTCGCATGATCGAAGATGATGAACGCCGCGCTTTCCTCATCGTTATAGCCGTGCAGGATCGCCTCTTCGTTATGCACGCCCTTTTTGTAGGATTCGTAGGGCGTTTCGGTCAGGGCGTAGCCGTCGACCGTCATATGATGATGATGCTCCGCCTGAGCGACCAGTTTTTCGGCGGAGAGCTTTCTCAGCTCGTCGACAGAGGTACAGCCGTATTCCTCCTTCGTCTTATCCCCCGCTTCGAGGGCTTCTTTCATCGTGCGGAAGGAGTGCGGCGGATTGACGGACGCGACGGTGGAGCTTTCCATGATAACGCGCTTGAACAGCCCTTTTGAAAGGGGCGAGGTACACAGTGCGCTGACGCTTGCCGATCCTGCCGATTCACCTGCAAGGGTAATATTATCGGGATCGCCGCCGAACGCCGCAATATTGTCGCGCACCCATTCGAGCGCCTTGATCTGGTCGAGCATCCCGTAATTGCCGGTGGTGCCGTTCGTGGATTCCGCCGCCAGCTCTTCGTCGGCATAGTAGCCGAAAACACCCAGACGGTAGGCAGGCTCGACGACGATCACGCCTTCCTTAGCCAGCCCCTCGCCGCAGTGATCCTTGTACCACGAATGGCCGGTTTTGAGCGAGCCGCCGTGGATGAACACTACGACAGGCAGGTTTTTATCCTCGCCTGCCGGTTTCCAGACGTTCAGATAAAGCGAATCCTCGCTGACAGGTACGGTATAGTTATCGTCGAGAGATATCTCGTAGTCATGGTAGCCGATAATCTGCGTGAGCGAATCATAGATCGGCAGATTCTGCGGCTGCATACTCATTGGCGCATAGTGATCGGCTTTCAGCACGCCGTCCCACGGCTTTGCATCCTGCGGTTCCTTCCACCTCAGCTCGCCGACAGGCGGCTCGGTAAACGGGACGCCTGCGTATACCTCAAAGCTCTTGTCCTCGCTGTAAACGCCCTGCAGATCGCCCTGACGCACTGTCACGATATCGGTCATTTCCGGATCCTTCACATCGACGGCGGGAACGCGCTGAACGGGCGGCCATGTCAGGAACACGACGCCGACAAACAGCAAAAGCCATCCGAGCAAGGCAGCGCCTTTTAAGTACCACGTATTCTTTTTTCTGACGATCAGGCGGTGTAAACAGTAATACCCCGCGCCAAGTACGGCGGTCAGGATAAATCCGATCACCGTGTTTTTGTTCAGCTCCAGTACTGCGAACATCAGTATCAGGAACAGTGCCGAGAATATGACAAAAAGAACTTTTTTCACTCTCATAGTTTCCTCCGGCGCTTATACATGGAATACATACTGTTTCAGCCTGTCGAAGGCTTCGACGACCTTTGCATACGGCAGGGCGAGGTTCATGCGGATGCCCCACGGATCGTGGAAAGGTTCTCCCTGCTGCCACGCGACGCCGACGTCCCAGCCCATACGGATCAGCTCGTCGATGGTCAGGTCGTGATGTTTGCAGTAATCCTCACAGTGCAGGAACAGCATATACGTCCCCTCGGGCTTGCTGACCTCGATGCCGTCGAAGCTGTTTTGGATCACATCGACGGCGTAGTTAATATTATGTGAAAGCACCTGATTTAGCTCATCTACCCACTCATGCCCCTCGGGCTTGTACGCGCCGATCAGGGCGTGCATGGACAGCACGTTCATCGAGTTATAGTGGCTCATCGCCGACTGACGGCGCAACCTGTCGCGCAGGTATGTGTCGTAGATGATGTGGTAGCTGCCGATCAGCCCCGCGAGGTTGAACGTCTTACTCGGGGCATAAACGGCGATCGTGCGCTTCTTCGCGTCGTCCGAAATGCTCTGCGTCGGGATGTGCCTGTTGCCGTTCAAGAGGATGTCCGACCAGATCTCGTCCGAGATCACAATGCAGTCGTTCTTGCGAAACACCTCCATCGCCTGCTCGAGTTCTGCGCGTGTCCAGACACGACCGCAGGGGTTGTGCGGGCTGCAGAGGATGGCGAGGTGGATGTGATTCGTCCTGAGCCGCCTGTCCATATCTTCAACATCCATGCGCCATACGCCGTCCGCGTCCTTTTTGAGAGGGCTCAACTCGGCGACCCTGCCGGTGTCCTCCAAAACATGGGTGAAACCGATGTAGGTCGGGCTGTGGAGCAGGACTTTTTCTCCCGGCGCGGTGAACGCCTGTATCGCTGTGCTGACGCAGCCGAGCACGCCGTTCTCATAGCCGATATCGCGCTTTGTAAGCCCTGTCACGCCGTTGCGCTGTTCATGCCAGCGGATGATGGAAGAGTAGTATTCGTCGGTCGGAATGTAGTAGCCGTACAGCGGATGCTCCGCGCGTTTGATGATCGCCTCCGGGATGGTCGGCACAGTGCAAAAATTCATGTCCGCCACCCACATCGGGAGCTTGGAGAAGCCATCCTTCGGAGCGGTAGGCGCAATCGCCCAATCCACATTCGCGCCGATCGCGTCAACCGCCAGCGCGTCCCTGCCGGTACGATCCGGCATCGTTGTAAAATCGTATTTCATATCCATCATCGTCCTTATAGAGTATAGCTTGATTCTATAGTTTCTTTGTAAAACAGATAATCCGATTCGCTTCGTGAAAACCGATACTCCGATGGAAGTGCAGAGAATCCGTATTTGTCAATTCACAGTCGCTTGCGAACTCACGGCAGCCTTTCTCCCTTGCCCACTGTTCACATTCCTCCAGCAGGCTCTTGGCGATTCCCCTATGCCGATAGGCTTCTTTCACACTGATTCCTTCCAGATAACCGACCGGGCTTGTTTCACAGCCCTCAACATAGTCGTGACGCAGACTGCAAACTGCAGCGCCGACAAAAATATTGTCAGCCGTTTGAGCAAATACAGCCGCATGATCCGACGCGATATATCCTTCAATCACGCGTGTCAATTGTTCCGTATCGCCCGACCAGATCAACTTGACCAAATCAGCAAGTCGAGCCGCGTCTTTTCTCTCAGCTTTCATATCTGTTCTCCATATCGTTATCTTCTCTCTATGATCATGACTGCCGCAAACCTGTGTCTGCGAACGCGACGTTTACGAATTGGCGCATTATTTTTCAAACAGCTTGAGCAGCTTCATTTTCTTATCACCCGTCCTGCCGGAGTAGGGATGCTCCCGCAGCGGCAGATTCAGGCGCGTTTTGCCCCTGAGCACCGTGGTCGGATGGGTGAATTCACGAAAGCCCCACTCTCCGTGATAGGCGCCCATACCGGAGTGTCCGGTTCCGTTGAAGGGCACGCCCTTGACCATCATATGCACGCACACTTCGTTGATGCATCCGCCGCCGAATTGCTGCGTCGACATCACCCGCTCGGCCCATTTCATATCCGAGGTAAAGAGGTACATCGCCAGCGGATGTTCGCGGTCGGCGATCGTTTCCATCAGGCTGTCGACCTCAGCGTCTTTGAACGGTACTACCGGCAGGAGCGGACAGAACAGCTCATGCTGCACGATATCCTTTTCATCCGGCCGCACATCCGCCGCCAGACCCTCGAGGCCGTGACTAAGCGCGTCAATTCCGCACCAGGCGGTCACACTCAGCGGATGATCGTCAGTCGAATTGACGTACGCCACCAGCTCATCCAACAGTTCGGGAATATCGCAATACTCAGGCGGGATATAGTCGGGAGTGCCGCTCTGTGAATCGTACACAGCGAACAATACGCCGGGCGGAGTCGGGCCTCTGAGCCCGATCTTCTCTTTGGACGCGCCCTTCTCTACGAGCTTCTGTACGGCAAAGATCAGTTCTTTTGAGAACGGCGCTTTTTCTTTTGCCTGCTGTTCGAGGTAATTCAGCGCCAAAAAGTAGTTGCGTACTTCCTGTTCAGGCTTCAAAAAATGCTTGTGCTCATCGGCGTCGATGACGTCATTTGCCTGCTGCTCGGAGAGAGGATTGCCCTCGATCTTGTTGGAGGCATAGGAGCTTTTCTTCTTGGAATTCTTGCGAAGTCTGTTCGCAACCGACTTCGACAACTTGACGGAGGATACCATATACCGGTTCTTGTCAATCTCTGTGATATATTTCAGTATTCCATTTGTCAGGGGTACTTTGATCATAAAAACACCTCATGCGTATTATAACATAACTCCAAAGGAGTTTATGGTATAATCAGCCATCGCTCGTTGTCGCAAAGCGACAAACTGGGCGGGCAATATAAATCTCTATAATAACCGGATTTATACGGTTATTATACCATACTCGAAGCAAAACTCCCACTATAATTTCACTATTTTTTCACTATTTTTCATTATCGAAAATGCAAAAGCCGCCAAGCATAACCCGACGACAATGTGAAATGGCTCATCATTGTTTTGCATAGTCTGTTGCGATCCGATCGTTGATCTCTTTATCAGCAGGACAAAAGGCGTAGTCCGATATCTCAGCCGGGGTGTGTAGTCCGATATCTCAGCCGGGGTGATCCATGCAACGGCGTTATGCTCAATCAGGCGGATGGTACCCTCTGCGATAGAGGCATGGAACAGACACAGGTGAACAGTGATGTCAGGGTATTCGTGTACCACATCCATGAACATATCGCCAACCGCTACAGTGACGCCAAGCTCCTCACGGCACTCGCGGATGAGGGCTTCTTCCTTTGTTTCGCTCGGCTCAACCTTCCCGCCGACATATTCCCATAATAATCCACGAGCCTTATGTCACACCTCGCTGCTCTGCGCTGATCCTCGTATAACTCCCACTCGTCCGCCCATCTGCATGACCTGCGGTCATTTCGACAGGCACCGACTCGCCGGTCGTTATCCGAGGGCTCCGAGCCTCGGCGCTTCCCGTTCCGGCTGCTGACAGATCAGGAACCGATCCCCATCCCATATCAGCGCCGCTACTACTTCGATCATAGCTTTCCTCTTAGTTCCTGCATATATTAATTAAACACCAAACATAAATCGCAAAAGAAGAACCGCATGGGTAGGATCAAAAATGGCTTATCCATGCGATTTTTGATGGAGATAGAGACGGGACCTTTCCCTACCGAGCTACAAATAGAGAACGGGGCTGCTAAGAAACAGCCCCGTGTGTCTTAACGCTAATTATAGTGTTATTGCAAATCGCTGTTCAGAGGTTTGCATTTTTCAAAATGAGCATTGCATTTCAAAATTCAGGGTTTGCATTTCGCAAGAGGGGGTTTGCAAAATCCGAAGAGGGTTTGCAAAATTCAAACGGGGTTTGCAAACGTGTTGTCATGAGTTCATTTTGTTGATTACCTCACAAACGGTGCGGTGTACTCTGCGTTGATCTCGGCGATCTCTTTCAGACCATCAATATACGGCTGATACAGACTTTCGATCCTTCCGCCGCCGCGATTATCACAGCCGGAGCAGAATTCGCACTCCGCACCGCACGAGCCCCACAGCGATCGGCGCACGATCTGCTCGCGTTCTTCTCTTGTCGTATCTTTGATCAATATAGATTTCATCATATTAAAAGCCTCTTTCTACTGTAAATTGAAGCCTGTCTTCAGAGAATTGAGGGGCATAGCGCTTTTTCCGCAAATAATCAGTGATATACTCCCTGATCTCACTGTTTGTATGCTCCAGAGTAAAAAACGGTTTCGGACAAACGTCGTGATAATGCAGATCGGTATGGTACACTTTGTCAAGCTCTTTCTTAAGCTCAATGATCTCGGATAAATTCAGCACTGTTGTTTCACCTACCCATCGACATAATAGTATTATAAACACCTTCACACAAAGCGCGGTGTCCTTCTTCGGTCAAATGCTCTCCATCGATGTCGCTTGCTTTGGCGATGTCCGATGCAGCGAGGAAGGCAATCCCATATGATTCAGCTATTTTCTGATACGCCGGCTTCAGTTCCCGGCTGACCGCCAGAGAACGGCTGTCATAAGAACTGTTCAGAGCGGCGTTTTTCAGAAAGATCGGAGAGATCAGCAGGATGTTTTCGGGCTTCACATATTCGGTCAGCTTAGCGATACACTTCTCCATGCCTGCCGCGATCACCCCGGCTGACGCGCCGAAAACGCTCTTGCAGTCGTTGGTCCCGAGCATGATGATTGCCGTATCGATCGGCTCGACCGCTTTCAATATGGATGGCAGAGCGGCAAAGCCGTTTCTTCCTGCTCTGTTTGCATCGTCAAAAACGGTAGTCCTGCCGCATAAGCCTTCTTCGAGGATCAGCGCATCATCCCCAAGGGCGTTTTGCAGTAATCCCGTCCAGCGAATATCTTTGTCGTATCGTTCTTTTGTCGCAGGATCGTAACCCCATGTGTTGGAGTCTCCGAAAGCGAGGATTCGTTTCATTGTCTTGCTCCGTTCTGTTTATCGGAATAGTGTTAAGCCGCTTCTGACGTATTTATCACCGAAAGCATCGATCACTTGCACGGCGTACCGCGCATCTGGTGTTTGCAATTTGTTCTGCTGATAGCTTAATAGATCAAGCGCCTTTTCGTTCCCTATATAATAGTCGGTCATTCTGCTAAGAACGCGCAGTCCCGCTTCTCTGACACTCACCTGCTGTTCGTTCCTTGTCAGGAGAATAGCGCTGTCGATATCGAATAGCGCCGCCGTTTTGAAATTCTCGACTGAGCGGAGCTGATCGGCTTCGGTCAGCCGATCCCGATATACGGCAAAGATCCATATGCACAGCAGCTCGATGAACTCCAGATCGCGCACATCCATCCCTGTCTCGGAAAACGGATTGATATCAATGTTTCTCAGTTCGATGTGGTTCACGCCGTTTTGCACCAGATTGTTCAGGCGGTTCGCTCCCTTCGGCTTCAGCCGGATGGGATAATACAGCTCGCCTACTCCGGCAAGGGCTCCGCTGTCAAGATATTTTTGGATGCTTTCGGCGTAGGCAAGGATGCTGTCATATTGCAGGATCGGCGTAAAATCATTCCAATACCCATTCATACCGCATCGCAGAGAGGCATAGTCCGTGATCACCGTTTCACCGGTGCGACGGGGATTGAAAAACGAACCGTCGCATATCGGTGAAGCCGACAACAACAGATTCAGTATCCAGCCGTATTCCGTCATACCCTCTGCCAAACGCAAGTAGGCGGCGTTTTTGTATTCAGTATAATCGTTGAGATCGGATTGAGAGAAAGCAGAGCTCAACAGCTGCTCCGAAAGCGAGTAGTTCACATGGATACCCGAAAGCGTCATCTTATACTTGCCGTACTTTTCGGCGAGGTACAGACGGTAGCTGTGCTTGCCTTGCTGATCGCCCTCGTACAGCGCGATAGGGATATCGTCCTCGCTCAAAATATACGGAGGATTGGAATACAGCCAGATGATCTCCCTGTGCTTTTTGAGTTCATTATTCAGTCGGTCGGATTGCTCCTGCAATTCTTTCAGCACACCTTGTGCCGTGTCGTGGACGCCGGTATTGATCTCTGCCTGATTCTCGCAGAAATCCTTGACGATATGCTCGTCGTCCGGGAAGGGATGGAGCGTATGCGACAGATAGCCCTCGGCGGTAACGCGCAGCGTTTCGCGCTCCAAGCCGAAGGTTCCGCCCGTTATATGCTTGGTGGAAAGTTGTTGGTTCAGCATATAGTTCACCTATAGACTCGCGTACTCGCGAATCACCTTATCAATATTATTTTGGTTTTGCAGCAGATAGCTTGACGGTGAGGTCAGCGTTTCGGCGCGTTTAAACAGCGGCTCGAGGTAGATGTCCTCCGCATAGCCGCGCTCGCGCAGTCCTTCGGTGCACAGCGTCAGAATTTCGGTCAAAAGCATCCTCAGCTCGTCGGGATTGACAAAGGATAGGAAATCCCTTCGGTTCATTTTGCGGCGCAAAAGGTCGGGATCGCCGCCATCACGATACAGTAATGAGCCGGACAAAAGCGCCGTCAATTCCGCAACCCGATTCATCAGACCGAGATGGAACGCTGCGACCGTCATCGCCTGCGACAAAGGCTGGGTGCAGGCGGAGCGGAATTCCAGCGTACCGCGCGCGGTCAGGTCGATCTGCTTGTATGTTCTCAGATACGCGATATCCTCCGCTTTCGGGGTGAAGCAATATGGATGATACTCTCCGTCGTAGTATTCGCCCTCGATGGATTCGCGGGTCAGGTATTCGTCAAAGGGAATCGGATAGAAGAACAGGTATTTGCCGTTGCGCTCAGCGCAAAAGATGCTTGTCCTGCTCAAATAGTCCGTGATCTCGCCGACCGACTGCGGCAGAGGCTCGAAGAAGCCGAGATTCTTCGGATTGATCCCGTGAGCCGAACGCTCCCAGAAATAATCCCTGACGCAGAGCAACTCCGGCATTTCCGGCAGATAGGAATTGGCGAACAGTACCGCTTTAAGCGGCTCGACAAGTGAAAATGCCTTGATGACGCTACAGAGGTTCTCCTCGTTAATATCAAGCTGAACCTGAGAGGCGCTTGAAAAGGTGCCGTACCCGTAGTAATGATGAAAGTCGTGATCTATCAAACGCGTGTGCCGCCAGACTTCCGCTTTCTTTAGGTACCCTTCCAGCATCCGGTATCGCGGCGAGGGAACAAAGTTAAAATCGTTGATTTTGTAATTAGGATTCACTCCGAGACCTGATAGAGTATGCTGATTTTGATTCAGTTCTTCGTTGATGAAGCTCACATAATCTTTGAATCTCGCCTGTGCTTCATGGAGAGTGCGAACGCGTCCGAGCGCGATCTCAAAGTTGTTGTAGGAGCAGTCGAAAGAAAAGATATCACAGGTATCCTCGCATACTGCTTCGTGACAGATTCCGTCGTCGTCGAATTTCTTCGGCGTAAAGCCAAAGTGTTCGATCGCCTTCTGCACAGCGGCGATACTGACGGCTTTGTCGGTTTTCTCTCCGGTCAGGTTGACGATCGGCATTTCGATCTCGATACCGATATAATTCGCTCGCGGTTTTTGCAAAGACGAGATGAAGCGATCAAAAATCAGTTCGTTTGCTGTTTTCATATACTTTCCCCTTATGTTTTCTTATAGTCCCGAATAAGCCATATAAAGCGGCTTGTAGCTGTCGGCGTTGAAGAAATACTCGTTGTGATGTGTGGTGCCCGTGAAAATTTGCTCACCCTCACGCCAACCTGTCAAAGTCATAAACGGAGCAGGCTGCCAACCGGTTTCAGATAAAGGCTGTGTGGAAAAGGTCACGCCGGAGCCGTCTTTTCGCAGATACAGCGAATCCCGGAAATTTGTGTGCGCGTACATGATCTCGCCGTCATCAATCAGCAGATTCAGCTTGTTCTTCGGCGAACTGCTGCTGACTATACCGTCGATTACCCGAAAGCGTTCCTCCGCATTCAGCGGACGTCCGAGCTTTGCGGACGCTTCATTGATACTGTCAAGGATATACAGGAGTATTCTCTCACTGTCTGTTTCTCCCTTTTGCAGAAAGACATACTTGTTCAGCCTGTCGTTCTCAAAAACGGTACCGTTGTGAATCAGCGTCCAACTCCTGCCGCTGTTGTCTGTGCCGACAAAGGGATGACAATTTTCGTATTCCACGTTGCCGATCGTTGCCAGACGGATATGCGCCAGCGCGGTTTTTGCAACGATAGGCTCAGACAGCAGTTCATGAAGATACTCGCTCTGATCCGCGCGCTTTGTTTCGCGCATAATCTGAGTTTCCTGCCGCCCAAACAGCGCCAATCCCCAACCGTTGGGATGCTCGTTCGCATGAGAATAAAACTCTCTCAAATCGGTATTCAGTTCTTTTTCCCGGTTGCCCGAGAAGCCATATATTTCGCACATGATAATTCACCATATAAAGAAAAACGAGGCGCATACACGCCCCGGATCAATAAACAGACAGTTTTCGTTCAGAGGCTATTTTTGACATGACAAACAAGACGACATACAACTGCCGCCCATCAGCATCATGGTGAATAAAGCCTTTACTTTCATAACTATCCCTCTATTGCCTATTAACATAGTAGGTTAATTATATAATACACCTCCTGCTTTGTCAAGTACCAATTCAAAGAAAACACCCCTCTCTCGGTA
This sequence comes from Ruminococcus sp., assembly GCA_017403985.1. GTDB lineage: Bacteria > Bacillota > Clostridia > Oscillospirales > Acutalibacteraceae > Ruminococcoides. The sequence continues at coordinate 57,916 of JAFRDE010000020.1, forward strand.
TAAACCGAAAAAGGAGTGTAGTGTTGTCGTATTACACCGATAATTCAACATCAATCTGTCATTACCGACATAAAACCGTCCATAAAAAGCTTAGCGTCAATTTTTGTGACGACTTCAAGATTATATGAACCTATCTTTGGCATTGCCTCGTATATAGAGCCCTTCTGATATAGGACGATCTGTCCGTAGGCTGCATCGTTACCGACGCAGGCTTCGCCGTAACACGTTTTTGTTTCAAGCACCATATCGGGCCAAATCAAGCAGGCGACAGCAATCGGGTCGGGTATCATCATATTATTACCATTTTCCTGTTCAAAGGCAAAGAGTTTCGTAAAAGCCTTGCTCATATATACGCCTTTTGCGTTTCCCTGCGCCATTTTTGTCATCTCATCATTGGTAAGCATTACTTCTTCAATCGCGCACATATCCAGGCCTAAGACTGTCATCGGCAGTTCAGCGCGAAGCACTGTGTCGTAAGCCTCCGCGTCGCTGTAAACATTGAATTCCGATACGGGAGTAGCGTTTCCGGCTCCGAATCCTGTTGTTCCCATAACCCATATACGCTTACAAAGCTTCATTGTATCGGGATCCTTCATAACAGCGAGGGCGATATTGGTGAGCGGTCCTATAGCGATAATCTCGACCTCTCCCGGATCGGACTTGATTGTATCGAGGATAAAATCCACTGCATCGCCGTCCTCCGCGCTGCGCTTGGGATGAATAAGATCTTGATCACCCATTCCGTCCTCACCGTGAACGCTTATCATCTCCTCGCGTTCTTTTTTCAGAGGCTTTTTCGCGCCGATATAAACAGGAGCTTCAACATCACAGAGTTCTAATGTCATCAGCGCGTTTTTTGCTGCGTTTTCCAATGGCACATTACCGTACAGCACGGTTATTCCGAGGATATCGAGCTGTTCGCTCGTTGCCGCGAGGACAAGCGCAGCTGCATCGTCCGAGCCTGCATCTGTATCAATAATCACCTTGTGCCGCTGTGTTTTAGTGCTTTTCACCGTTGTGTCGCTTGTGGATTCCTTCGATGCAGTGGATTTAGTATCCGAATTTACTGCACCGCATCCGCTTAACAAGAATACTATCACTGCCATCAAACAAGCTAACGTTGTTTTAATACATTTCATATTTCCTTACCTCCACTGATGCGGCAGAACCTGCTTTTCCATATAAGGGAATCTTTTATCATACTCATCAACTGCTTTCATATACTCTTCGTCGTGTACATCACAGTCAAAAAGAGGATCTTCATAAAACTTTCCGGTCACGCCTTTTAATGCGCCTTTTTGAAGCTCATATCCCATAAAAGCATCAAAATTGGAGCCGTCGGGCATTGTTATCCCAAACATATCGGCTGTCTTAAAGCCAAACTTGGGATAGTACGTAGGAACTCCGCAGATGAAGATCGCTTGATAGCCTTTCTCAGTTGCCAAACGCATAGATTCCAATAACAGCTTTTTGCCGATACCCGTCTTTTGATGATCGGGATCGACGCATAAAGGACCAAAGGTCAGAATCTCTTTGCTGCCGTGATTCGTTTCGATTTTGGCTTTTGAATACAAAATAGCGCCGACCACTTTATCATCATCGGTTGCAACTAAAGAGATCGCCGGTATGAAACAGGGAGCGTTCCAAAGTCTGTGTACCAAATAATGCTCGTCGCACCCGGGCATATTCAAATTCCAAAAGGCTCTTTTTGCGACAAGTTCTATTTCATAATGATCTTTGTCTGTGATATTGCGAATGATAATGCTCATATTATTTGTCTTTCCTTTCCCTCATCTTTTTGACAAAAGAGTAAATTCCATAACCTATCATCACGCCGAGTGTGTTCAGAATCAGATCGTCAATATCCGTAACTCTTGACGTAAAGGGTAATTGAATAACTTCAATTAAAAAAGATATAAACGCTCCTGCCGCAATCACCTTACCAAAAGTATTCAACTTATTATAAACAACAGGCAATATGATCCCGCTTGGAATAAACAATGCCGTATTCCCGACTACATTCCAAATGATATCTCTTGTGCTGTCATATTGAAGCAAATTGACAAAAGGGATTATATTGATCCGAAAAGGGAAAGCAGCTTTTGTGTCAAAAATCAAAGGCTGGATATGACCGTTCACTAACTCTCTCGGGAAAAACGCAAACCGGATTATGACAGCAAGATTGATATACATCAACAGCAGCAAGGCTTCACGTTTCCATATGATTCGCTTTTGGCGAATCCATACGATCAATCTGACCGCCAGCCAAACAGCGGTAAACAACAATTCAAGAGTTATAAAAGGTATTTCAAGCATTCTGTTCACCCCTTGCACCGGTCTGTTTGAAGTAAAAGGGCGTATTCGTCCGCTTCTTCGATAAAGAAGTCGGAGGTCATACAGGCGTAGACCGTGCCGCTTTCCTGCATTTTATAACTGCCGTCGCGGCTGCGCTTGACGGAAGCGTCAAAGGTCGAAGTTTTCGTCACGATATCGCTGTCCTTGTCGTACATCGCGTCCCTGCGGAACATATAGCAGTTCAGACAGCCTTCGCTGATCTTGTGGCAGCCGTGCCAAGGATTCCATATTTCCATGATCGTTTACCTCACGGTATTTTGTCCACTCGTTGATTCTATGATAACAAATATAATTGGTTTTGTCTATAAAGAAACAGGGCGATTTTCACCGCCCTGTTTGGTATATCGTATTCAATTGTTCAAAGGTAATCGCTCCTGCGGGACAGACGGAATAACAGTTGCCGCAGTGCAGACAATTCTCCTGCATGATCACATACGGAATATCTTCCGTGATGATACAGCTTTGCGGGCATACCTCGACGCAGATTCAGTTGATCCATGTTACCGGATTTCCTTTTCTCTCCAAGGGTATTCTGTTCGGTAATCCGCTGTCCGCGTATCCCAGCGCCAGACCTCCGGTAACGGTTTCGTTCTCTTTCAGTCCGTATTGTTCAAGGAAATCGCGCACGCTTTTGTTATCATCCAGCCAATGCAGCTGATTGATCCAGCAGGAGCCGAGATCCAGCGCATTGGCGGCGATCATCATATTCTCGAGTGCGCAGGCGCTGTCCGCGATCGCGTTCCCATAACCCTTTAGATTCGCGGTGACGATGAGAACGTGAGCATGATAATGAAAGACATAACCGCCATTCTTAGAAGCTGTTACAGAGGCTTTGTATGAACGATACATATTATCCGTGATCTCTGTTTTTGCAAATTCTTCCTGTACCAATTCAGCCATATCAAGAAGAATATCACGGTCGGTAAATACCATAAAATGAGTTGCCTGACTGTTTCCTCCGCTGGGCGCATATCGTCCGGCTTCGATCACCTTTTCGATGATCTCTTTCGGTATCGGCTCTCCTGAAAACTTTCTGGTACTGCGCCTCGTCAGAATGGCGTCTAATGTGTTCATCAGTATCCTCACTAAATTTTTATTTAATACGGTTTGTCAATCTGCAATTTGGAATTTTTTGTTCAGATAATCGCCTCTGCCCGGCGCGTCGGGATCTCGCGTAGGCTTATCGGTATCGAGAGCACGGATGACGTTCATCTCGTCCTCGGTAAGCGTAAAGTCAAAGATGTCAAGATTGCTTTTGATGCGCTCCGGATGGACGGACTTCGGCAAAACGATCATGCCGTCCTGTGTTTCAAAGCGCAGGATCACCTGACCGGCGTTCTTGCCGTACTTCTCACCGATATGCACAATCGTCTCATTTGTCAGCAAATCCTGATTGCCCTGTCCGAGAGGCCCCCAGCACACAACTTTGACATCGTTATCCGTCATCATCGCGCGGATCGCCTTTTGCTGTGCAAAGGGGTTACACTCGATCTGGTTGACGGAAGGGAGTGTTTCGAACTGCGGGATAAAAGTATTCCAGAGCTTCGGCGATAGATTGCTCACGCCGATCGAGCGGAGCTTACCCGCTGCCTTTGCCTCCTCTAAACCCTTCCACGCATTGAGAACATCGAAATAAGGCTGATGGATCAGGTACAGGTCGATGTAATCCATGCCGAGCTTTCGCAAAGAACGCTCCACTCCCCTCAGCGGCTCGCCGTACTGCGACAGCCACAGCTTGGAGGTGATGAAAACTTCTTCACGCGGGATACCGCTGTCGCGCACAGCCCTGCCTACCTCTTCTTCATTTTCATAAGCGGTTGCAGTATCAATATGGCGATAGCCGACCTCCAACGCTTCTCGCACAGCCCTGTATGTGCTGCCGTCGGGCGGTATCAGAAAGGTGCCAAAGCCTATCGCGGGTATATCAACGCCGTCATTGAGTTTGATATACTCCATCGTCGATCTCCTACATCATCTTTTAACGATTAATAGTTTTCTGCATGGATTTCAAAGAAGCTTTGCGGATGATTGCAGGTCGGGCAGATTTCGGGAGCCTTCGTACCGACGACGATATGTCCGCAATTGCGGCACTCCCAGACCTTGACCTCGCTCTTTTCAAATACCTGCGCTGTTTCAACATTACTGAGCAGCGCGCGGTATCTTTCCTCATGATGCTTTTCGATAGCCGCAACCAGTCTGAATTTTGCCGCGAGCTCGGGGAATCCTTCTTCCTCGGCGGTTTTGGCAAAGCCATCGTACATATCCGTCCACTCGTAGTTCTCGCCGTCTGCGGCAGCTTTCAGATTATCGGCAGTAGAACCGATCCCTTCCAGCTCCTTGAACCACATCTTCGCGTGTTCCTTCTCATTATCAGCGGTTTTCAGAAACAGCGCCGCAATTTGCTCATAGCCCTCTTTCTTCGCAACCGAGGCAAAGTAGGTATACTTGTTTCTCGCCTGAGATTCGCCTGCAAAAGCAGCCTCCAGATTCTTTTCTGTTTGTGTACCTGCGTATTTTGACATGAATAATCCTCCCTTTTTTCAGCTTTTCCACAGACTGTGGAGATTGCAGTAGGCGTATGCCGCCTCAAACTTTTCTCCTTCACACAGCGCGAAGCATGCTTTGGGTTCGTCGCCCGGCTCGAGCTTCTTGCGCTGGTTGCCCTGATCGGTGCTGATCGCGATCCACTCGATATAATGCTCGGGAGCCATCGGGTGCGCGACCTCGCCGACTGTTACGATCACTTTACCGTCTTTGACCTCGACGACCGGTACATGCTTTTCAGCGGCGGCGTCAGTAGTGCCCGGGACAATCTCAGTCATCTTTTCGCCGCAGCAGGAGACAGGCGCTCCGCTTGCTTTGACAACAGCGATAATGTTGCCGCAGTGTTTGCATTTGTAGAATTTCAATTCCATAATTAACCTCCTAAAATAATATGATTTTATTTGTATAACTTACGGCAGATACTTGCCCGAGGCAAGATACAGCCGATACCATTCGTTGTGGGTGAGATCGACCTTTGTCGCTTCACAGATTTCCCTGAGATGGCTCCGATTCATTGTTCCGGCTATTGCCTGGATCTTTGCGGGATGACGCAAAATCCAAGCGATCGCGATCGCAGTCTTGGATACGCCGTATTGAGCGCAGGCATACGCATACATCCGAGGATGATCTGAGAAGCGTTTTGAGGTCCGTTGACAATATTGATCTGTTTCATATTGCTCTGCCTTTCCGATGATCGTAAATCATTCGCTGCGTGTATGTTTATGCAATTAATTCTACTATGTAAAAACTTATACTACTATCATATCAGAAATAATCGTTTTTGTCTACGAAAAACAAGGCGATTTTCACCGCCCTGCTTCTTGTCTTAATAATGTATTTCATCGATGTAAAAGAAGCAGTTTTTTATCATACGACTTGACAAATCGATTTGGAAGCGATATAATCCAAGTTAGCAATAGGTAACTGGATTATAATAACACCGTCAGCATCCGGGAATCGGGTGCTTGCTTTTAGGATATTAGTTAGCGGTTGCTAACCGCAACAAATGAGGATGGAGGGATATACCGATGTCGGAGGAAATGATCGTCAGGCACTGCTCGCCGACTTTGGCGGGGCTGAAAACAGGAAACCTGTTCAGCTGCTCCTATCAGGATAGAGGAGAGATACTCAGCTTTCTGCGCGAATGGAACACCAAGCTTAGGCGCAAAGGCGTTCGGCTGATACCGCTTCGGCTGCAGGAGAACAAAGCGCTGATCTATGTTTATCGTCCTTCCCGGCTCAGCAAGGATTTCAGCGACGGCGCTGTATGCGATCTTCTTTCTCAGCATGGCTACTGTACCGAAAGCTGTGAGAAGTGTGTTGTCGAGCTGATGAAACGAATCCGTCAGAACGATGATTTCCCGCATGAGATCGGGCTGTTCCTCGGCTATCCGTGCGAGGATGTCAAAGGCTTTATCGAGAACAAGGCGGCGTGCGCTAAATGCGTCGGGTGTTGGAAGGTCTACGGCGACGCGGATAAAGCGCAGAAACTGTTTGAACGCTTCAAGAAATGTACAAGGATTTATCAGAAGCAATATGAAAACGGCAGACCGCTGATACTGTCATTCCGAGGGAGCACAGCGACCGTGGGAATCCCCCTGTCATTACTACCGGTTGCAAAAGGAAGGGGATTGCCACAGGCGTGACGCAGTCGTCACGCCCTCGCAATGACATTCAAACAATAACAGGAGGGTTTATTATGATTAAAACAACATTAACCATCGACGGCATGATGTGCGGTATGTGCGAGAGCCATATCAACGATACTGTTCGGAATCATTTCAAGATCAAAAAGGTTTCTTCTTCTCATTCAAAGGGAGTCACCGAGATCATCAGCGAAAGCGCACTTGATGAAACAGCTCTGAAAGAAGCGATCGGCAAGACCGGGTACAAGGTACTGGAGGTCAAAACCGAGCCTTATGAAAAGAAGAAGTTTTCGTTCCCGCTGTCATTCCGAGGGAGCGACTGAGCGACCGTGGGAATCCCAAAAAATTCGCAGTCATTGCGAGGGCTTTAGCCCGTGGCAATCCCACAAAGAGGAGCAGAACGACTTCTGTCACATCAAACGTCATCAATGACAGGGGGATTACCACGTCGGGCAATAATAAGGTTTTTGTAGTGCCCTCCTCGTAATGACGCTGTTGCATTAATGTCGATTGAATCGGCAATTATAAAGGCTTCGCAATGACATAGTATTTGAAAAGAGGTTAGATATATGAGTATCGTTCAATTTGAAAACGTCACCAAAACCTATACCAGCGGCGACCATGTATTAAAGGCGCTGAATCAGGTCAGCTTTACTTTGGATGAAGGCAAATTCGTCGTCATCCTTGGGCCCTCCGGCGCGGGCAAAAGCACGCTTCTGAACCTCTTGGGCGGCTTGGACAGTCCGACCGAGGGCACCATCACGGTGAACGGCAGAGATATCAGCACACTATCCGACAACGAACTATCCGATTACCGCGCGGCGACGGTCGGTTTTGTGTTCCAGTTCTATAACCTCATCCCGACACTGACGGTCTATGAGAATGTCGAGCTGGTATCAGAGATCTCCAAAGATGCGCTCGACGCCAAGCAGATGATCGAAGAGGTCGGCTTGACCGATCACCTGCACAACTTCCCGGCGGAGTTATCCGGCGGCGAACAGCAGCGCATTTCGATCGCGCGCGCACTTGCCAAGAATCCGAAGATCCTGCTCTGCGACGAGCCGACCGGCGCGCTCGATTCCGAGACCGGCGTGATGGTCTTAAAGCTCCTGCTCAGCATGGCGAAGAACTACGGCAAGACTATCGTGATCGTCACCCATAACCAGAGTATCGCCAAGATGGCGGACGTCGTGATCCGCGTCAAGAACGGCAAGATCCGCTCGATCGAAGAACAGGCGAATCCCATGAGCGCCGACGAAGTGGAGTGGTGATATGCTTATCAGAAAACTATTCCGAACCGCGTGGAGCTACAAGGCGCAGTTCATCTCCATGATCATCATGATCACGCTGGGGATGGGTATCTTCCTCGGCTTCAACATGGAGTGGCGCACCATCGAGGTCGATACCGGCAAGTTCTTTGACGATACCAACTATGCCGACTATCGCCTGTATTCGGAAAAAGGCTTCACAGCGGATGATTTACAAAAGATAGAGAGTATCGAGGGCGTAGATAAGGCGACGCGCTATCTCTCCGTCAACCTCGATATAAAGCAACGTGACGTTGCATCCAATCACGCCTATGGAAAAGATGATGAATCATTAGCGTATGATCAACGGCGTGGTCAAGACGAAGCGGTGTCCGAAAGTATAAAATATAAGAGCCTTGCATTGGACGTCAGCGAGGATTTCAATGTATCCACTTTTATTGTGACAGACGGTGCTGAATACGACGAAAACAGCGATGGCTTCTGGCTGAGTGATAAATTTGCCGCCGCGAATGAGTATGAGATCGGCGACACGCTGACCCTCGAATTTCAAGGCATAGAGATCACCGGCGAGATCGTCGGACTGATCAAGTCGGGCGAGCATATGATTTGCGTTGCCGACAAAAACCAGATGATGCCCGATTACAACACCTTCGGTTATGCCTATATCATGCCGAAAAAGCTCAGAGGCGTTGTTGAAGAAAAAGCGAAAAACACCGCCATAGATGAGCTGAAAGCGGCAGGCGTTCCTGATGAATATCTCGACGACAGCCTTAAAGAAGTCCTCAATGAAGAGAAAATCGACGAGGCGCTCGATCAGGTCTATGCACAGGTGAACGTTATCTCCGATCTGTCTAAGGAAGATCTGGAGGACGCGGTCAAAGATGCGCTCGGGCGCACGATCATGGTCACCTCAAAGGAGGATCATGTCGTCTACAAAGAAGCGATGGGCGAAGCTGAGGAAGGCAAGACGATGGGCTCGGTGTTGCCCGTGCTGTTCCTCGCGATCGCCATCCTCACGATGGTCACCACCATGCACCGTATTGCTACCAAAGAGAAGCTGCAGATCGGCACGCTGAAAGCGCTGGGATTCAAGAATCGCCGGATACTGAGGCACTATACCTCCTACGGTCTGTTCATCGGCATCGTCGGTACGGCGCTCGGCTCGCTTCTTGGCTTAGGCGTATGCAAGCTCGTGATGAGCGAGGACGGCATGATGGGCACCTACTTCGATATGCCCGACTGGGGCGCGGCTGTTCCGACGTTCTGCTACCCCGTGATGATCGGGACGATACTGCTCCTGACGCTCATCAGCTTTCTGTCCGTCAGGCAGCAGCTCAAGGGCACCGCTGCCGACGCGCTGCGTCCCTATACGCCCAAGAAGATGCGCAAGATGTTTTTGGAGCGCTTCCGCTTCTGGGACAAAATGAAGTTCGGGACGAAGTGGAACCTCAGAGATCTCAGCCGCCACAAGAGCCGTTCGGCAATGACGCTGTTCGGCATTGTCGGATGCATGATCCTGTTGGTCGGCGGACTCGGAATGCGCGACACGATGGCGGGCTTCCTCGACCTGCTCGACAACGATATCTCCAACTATACCACAAAGGTCAACCTCGTCGATAACGCCGATAAGGAAAAGGCGATCTCCCTCGCAGATGAGCTCGACGGCGACTGGGAGAGCCTGACCGGTATCAGCCTTTCCGGCAATACTGTCGCGCTGGACGTCGTACATAATCCGCACGATCTGATGAATGTCATCGACGAGGATAACAACCGGATCGATCTGAGCGACGAGGGCGTTTATCTCTGCCTCAGATTAAAGGACAAAGCGGATATCGGTGACGAGATCGAATTCTCGCCCTATGGTTCAACGGATACCTACAAGGTCAAGGTCGCAGGCTATAACCGCTCGATCATGACCGAAAGCGTTACGATGACCGACGCCCTTGCCGACAAGCTCGGGATCGACTATACCCTCACCTCGATCTATACGGATAAAACCACCGATGAAGTATCCTCGTCCGACCTGATCGCAGGCAAGCAGGATAAAGCCCAGCTCATGGAAAGCTTTAACAGCTTTGTGCAGATTATGGACAGCATGGTGATCATCCTTGTGGTCGCCGCCGTGATCCTCGGCATCGTGGTGCTGTATAACCTCGGTATCATGAGTTATGTGGAACGCTCGCGTGAGCTCGCTACCCTGAAGGTACTCGGCTTCCGCAACCGCGCCATCGGTAAGCTGCTGATCTCGCAGAATATCTGGCTGACCGTCCTCGGCGTGCTCATCGGTCTGCCTGCTGGCGTAGGCGTACTGCACTGGCTGATCACGGCGCTCGCAGGTGAATACGAAATGAAGCTGATGCTGGGGCCGCTGACCTATACCGTATCCATTCTCCTGACCTTCGGCGTATCGCTCTTGGTCGGCTTGATGGTGGCGCGAAAGAATAAGAAGATCGATATGGTAGAAGCCCTGAAAGGGTTAGAATAATGCAAAAAGTGAATTGCAGCGATTTCATTTTTGCACAATTTTCCTTTTGAGAGAAACGCGGTCGTCGTGATCCGGCGGCTGCGTTTTTCGCAAGGACAGAAGATTATCAAACAGGAGTTGAAGTTATGAAAAAACAAAAACAACCTTCATCGCTTTCCCGGCTGATGGAATATGCCGGCGGCTATAAAATACTGACGTATCTCTCATGGATACTGTCATTTATCAGCGCGCTGACGGCGCTTTTGCCGCTCGTGTATATCTTCTTTATCATCCGGGAGGTGCTTGAGGTTGCGCCCGATTTCTCAAAGGCGACCTCCATCGTGCATAACGGCGTTATGGCAGTTGTATTCTCGGCTGCTGCGCTCTTGATCTATTTCGGTGCATTGATGTTTAGTTCTAATATAACTGGAACGCTCCTTTTCTTCAATAGCAAAGATCAAAAAATCGGCGTCAAAACCGGCAACAATCATTTTACAATCCCAAATTGCCGCAAATCCGCTCTTTTTTGCCTTGCTATCACATAAAAGATGCGCAGGGCAGACGATGAAAAAGAGGAAACAGCGGAACGGGCGCAGCCTCACGCGTAGTATTACAGCCCCGCGCACAGAAAAATCGGCGATAACGAAAATAAACATCAAATGAACATCAACGGTTTATCTCGCCTTATGTGCTGTTTTTTTACTTGCTGCTGTAACGACTCTATTGTAAACCTACAGATTCGTATGATCGCAGCCTGTGCGGGATTTGACAACAGGGGGTCCGTATGTTATATAATATATCATGTTATTATATAGTATATTCTGTAAGATTCCCTTGATTATGCTGTTCGAAGACCGGAAATCATGAGGCGACGTTTTGTAGGAGACGGAGTATGAAAAGGATTGTTATTATTGTCAATGCGATCATTATGGCTGCCATATTGGTCTTTGTTGTTCTCTACTCCCAATTTGAAAGCAAAGATACATATTCAAGACAGATAGAGCACTTTCAGAACATAACGGTCACCATGGAACATGTGACGGAGAACTATCTGGAGGGCGAGCAGAGAATCTGCGACGTCTGGGCGCGTTATATCAACAACAATCCCATGACGATGGAAGAGGCGCACGAGTTTATCTGTTCTTCGCGTGTGCTGGAGAACACGTCTGCGCATCTCGTGTATCGCGACACGCTCACCGGTCTGTCTACGCGCCCGAAACAGGGAGCTGCCGACGACTATACTGTTACTTATCAGCGGATAGATCTCCTGGAGGATGTGAGCTGGATCAACGAGATCGGAGAGTCGATCAATGTTTCCCGTGCATATACCAATCCGATGAACGGCGAGCAGTCGCTGGCTTTCTGCGACAGGGTCACGCTGAAGGATCCTGACAGCAGCGCCCCCGTGGAGGCGATTCTTCTGCGCGTGATCCCCGTGCTGGAGCTCGAGCAGAAATGGGTCTTCCCGCAGGAGGAGTTTGCGAATGCCGAGCTCTCCATGATCGACTCCAAAGGCGATTATATTCTCAAAGGATACAGCTTTAAGAACTCCAACTTTTTCGAGTTCTATAAATCATACAATCCGTCGGATCCCGCGTCGTCAAAGGCATTGTTCGACAAAATCACTTCGGCTACCGGCTCTCTTTCAATGGTTAATTCACACGGGGAGGAGTGCATCCTTGCCTATACCCCTCTCACCGACTCCGTCGGGTGGACGCTGCTGGGTTTTGTGCCGGCGAAGGATCTCTCCGGCGGTATCGAAAACTGGCTGTTGGTCGGGACTGTTTCTGCCGGTTTATTGATCCTGTTCCTCTTCGACCTGCTGTATATGCTCAATCTGAACAAGCGGCTTCAGGTTACGGCTAAGGAAGCGGAAAACGCGAATAAGGCGAAGACCGATTTTCTCTCTGCCATGTCTCATGACATCCGTACGCCGATGAACGCTATCATTGGTCTTACGACGATCGCCGAGAATAATCTCGGGGATGTGGCGTCAACAGGGGAGAGCATCAGGAAGATCAGGCTTGCCGGAAATCATCTGCTGACCTTGATCAATGATATTCTTGATATCTCCAAGGTTGAAAGCGGAAAGCTGAAACTGACGCCTCTGACGTTTTCCATCGAGGAAACGGTTGAGAACCTGATCAACATCTCGCAGCCGATGGTCAAGGAAAAGAATATTGATTTCACCTTCTGGATTAACGGGATGGAAAAGGAATATCTGCATACAGACCAGCTTCGCCTGAACCAGATTTATATCAACATTCTCTCTAACGCTGTCAAATATACGGAACCCGGCGGGAGCGTGAACGTTGAGCTGCGAGAGGAAGAGAGCGCCGTACCCGGCTGCATACAGCTGACCTATGTGGTCGCCGATACGGGCATCGGTATGAGCCCGGAGTACATGGCGACCATGTATCAGCCCTTCTCGCGCCAGATAGACAGCCGTGTCAACAAGATTCAGGGAACCGGCCTCGGACTGGCGATCACCAAGCAGATGGTCGAGCTGCTCGGCGGCACGATCGAATGCCAGAGCGAAGAAGGCAAGGGGACGACCTTTACCGTCGTGCTGGATATACCTGCAGCCGACAGGCAGCGGGATAATCTCCGGCTTGAACCCGTTGATGTTCTGGTCGTTGACGACGATGAGAGCACGCTCACGACTGCCGCCGATACGCTCGAAGCTCTCGGCGCCTCAGCACAGCAGGCGCGAAGCGGAGCGGAAGCGATCAGCATGATCGAGCAAAAGCATCTGTCGGGACGGGATTACGATGTGGTCATTGTTGATTGGAAAATGTCCGGGACAGACGGCATTGAGACGATCCGCCGTATCAGCTCGAACGCAGAATGGAAGATTCCGTTCTTGCTGATTTCCGCATATGATTGGTCGGATATTGAGGACAAGGCAAAAGAGGCGGGCGCAACCGGCTTTATCAGAAAACCGTTTTTCCGCTCCACGCTCTATGAAAAGATCAACGATCTGACCGGTAACAATTCCGATTCACGCGAGCCGGAGGATGATTACTCCGATCTGCAGGGGCTGCATATCCTTATCGCCGAGGATAACGACATCAACTGGGAGATCATATCCGCCATGCTCGGCATGTTCGGGATCACAACCGACCGCGCGGAGAACGGGCGCGTCTGCGTAGATATGATCAACAGCGCGGCCGAAGGAAGCTATGAGATGATCTTCATGGATGTGCAGATGCCTGAGATGAACGGACTCGACGCAACAAGAGCGATCCGGAGTTCAGAGAACCCATGGGTGTCCTCGATCCCGATCGTCGCTATGACGGCAGATGCTTTCTCCGAAAACGTAGCGGAATGTCTGAACGCAGGAATGAACGGGCATATTGCAAAGCCCGTTGATATCAAATTAGTCATCAAAGAAATCCGAAGAATCAAAGAAAGAAGGGAACAATCATGAAAAAGGCCTTGTGTATTCTGTTAGCGCTGCTGATGCTGCTGGGACTGACTGCGTGCGGCTCAGAAGAGAAGAAGGAAGAGGCGGCCGTGGAAGGCTATCAGCCTGCTCTCGACAGTGCGACAAAATGCAAAATCACTGTAGCCGGCGGTTACGACAACTTTGAGGCGCTGGAAACCGAATTTGAGCGCTTCAACGCGTATTATCCCAATGTTGAGCTGACGTTCACGAAGGTCGACGACTATAATAATATGATCGGCACGGTTCTGGACGGAAACGACGCCCCCGACATCTACGTCAATTACTCATGGATGTACGGTCGGGATCAGTATAAGTCTTCGATCGATCATGCCGAGAATCTGGCTGATCCCGCGCTGAATCTTGATCTGAGCTGCATCCGCAGCAATATCATCCTGAATACGGACGACGGTACGCTCCCGATGGTCCCGGTCTTTTCAAACACCTACGGTATGCTGGTGAACAACGATCTTTTTGAGAAGGAAGGTCTGAGCGTTCCTACGACCTATCAGGAGCTGGTCGAGGTGTGCAAAGCATTCCGTGAGAAGGGCTATGAGAATCCGCTGATGGGCTTTACCAACGCGGAGACGACGTCGCTGTTTACTTTGACGATATATCCGTTCTTCTGCGGAACGGTAGCGAAAGATGAAGAGGCTGTCAAGAAGCTCAACGCCCTTGATCCGTCAGCCGGCGAGTATATGCGCCCCTCCCTTGAAAAGATGGCGCAATTTCTGAGCGAAGGCTGTGTGAATCCGGATGCCTGCGCGAAGATCGAAAACAACTATGACGCCGTGATCCTCCGCTTTTTTGAAGGAGACGTCCCCATGATGACCTGCTCCGGAGATACCGTCTCCGGAACCAAGAAGAGGGAGAGCCGTTCCGAGGCGTTTATTGCCAACCCCTTTGACTACACCTTTGTTCCTGTTCCTATGTCTGACGAAGGCGCTTACTTCCTCGATATGCCCAATCTGCAGTTCTCTGTCAACAAAGACAGCCGTAATCTGGATATGGCAAACGAGTTTATGCGTTTTCTGATTACATCGCGGGAGCTGAACGAGATGGCACAAAATAAGGGACTTATGTCGCCGACCAAAGATCTGTCCTTTAACAGTATGTATGCCGCGTTCGGAGTTATTCCGGAATCCCGGGTCTTCTCGCCGGAAGAAATCGGCTTGACGGATGACGCGGTCATCCAGTTAAGGCAGGCGGTTTACGGAGTCGGAACAGGAGCTATGACCATAGACGAGGCAATCGCGGGCTTCGGCACATATACCCGGTGATCGGTTTCGAAAAGCAGACCGACCGGAGTGCTGTATATTGAATAAAAATCAGGATGACGCAAAACGGCTGTGAGGTATTATTTGCCATCGTCGTTGATCGCCGTACTCGATAAGCGTATCCGGTTGGTACGCTTTGACCTCGCGGAACACGCGTGTTCGCGGCTCCTCCTCTCCCCATAAAGGGCGATGTTCTTAACGGAACAATAAAAACTGAATAGGATACAAAAAAGCTGTCTTGAGTTATTCAAGGCAGCTTTAATACTATTTGATTTTATGTATATGATTAGTCCGGTTTAGCCGGAGGGGTGCCGTTGTCGTTGTGATCGTTGCCAGGCTTATCTCCGCCGTGACCGCCGGAAGAGCTGACGGTGAATTCGATCGCAGTACCCGAGGATGCTGTGCCCTCTTGATATTCGATGCCGTTCACATATAGTTTGTGACCGTTGAGTTCGATACTGTCGGCATCACAGGTCAGCGAGGTGATGTAGCTGTCGGCTGTCAATGTCCACTTAGAACCCCCGCTTAATTCTACATAGACGCTGCCTGCTTTCATCGGCTTCTGGCTCGGCGTCGGATTCCTGCTGTTGCTCGACCATATCATCCCCCATCTGCACATCAATGAAGATAAGGCGGAGGGACCGAAAAGCCGATTGGCGCGCACGACGATGATGGTGCTCGCCGTAACCTTACATAATATCCCCGAAGGTATGGCGGTCGGCGTCGTATACGCAGGTCTGGTATCCGGCTCGGCAGAAATATCAGCCGGAGGCGCGCTTGCGCTCTCGCTCGGCATTGCGATCCAGAACTTTCCCGAGGGCGCGATTATCTCCATGCCGCTCCATGCACAGGGACAGTCAAAAGCAAAAGCGTTTTGGAACGGCGCTCTGTCGGGCGCAGTCGAGCCGATCTTCGGCGCATTGACGGTACTGTTCGCGGGACTTGTCGTACCCGCTATGCCGTATCTGCTCAGCTTTGCCGCAGGCGCGATGATGTATGTGGTGGTAGAGGAGCTGATCCCCGAAATGGCACAGGGAGAGCATTCTCACATCGGCGTATTGCTCTTTGCCGTAGGCTTTACTGTGATGATGACGCTGGACGTAGCGCTGGGATAAGTAAAAAAGAAAAGAGGATAATAATGAAACCTGATTATAAAAACTGGATGCCGAAGGGTATGATCTACGGCTCAGCTGCGGTGACGCTTCTGTTCTTGATCTTGTTTATTCATTTTCGGATGTACCGGCATCACCAACGGCGCGCTGAAAACTGTATTGTTCATCGTACTGCTCATATTGACGTTGCTCGCTTGCGTGATCACCGTATGGATGGTATTGATGTACCGCGCGTTTTCCTACGATGGTAAACGGCAGATGTCAAAGCAGATTATTGAAGGAGTCGCATCCTATGTGAACGTTCCCGGCGGCGGTAAGATCCTCGACGTCGGATGCGGCAGCGGAGCGCTTGCGATCGCCTGTGCCAAACGAAATCCGAATGCCGAGATCATCGGCATCGACCGCTGGGGCAAGGAATATGCCTCTTTCAGCAGACAGCTCTGCGAGAGAAACGCGAGTGCGGAGAAGGTGAACAACGCCAAATTCCAACACGGCGACGCGGTGAAGCTCGATTTTGCCGATGAAACCTTTGACGCGGTAACGAGCAACTATGTGTATCACAATATCCCGAGCAAAGACAGGCAAACGATCCTGCTCGAAACCCTGAGGGTACTGAAAAAAGGCGGCACCTTTGCCCTTCACGATATCTTTTCAAAATCAAAGTACGGCGATATGCAAGCCTTTGTCAAAAAGCTGAAAGAGATGGGTTATGAAAAGGTTGAGCTGATCGACACGACAGACAAATTTATGAAAAAATGGGAACCGGTATGGATGGAATTGTCCGGCTCCGCGATGTTGGTCGGCAAGAAGTAAGAAAGAAGGTATATGATGGGACTTTACAAGAATTTCGTTAATCAAACAAGAAAGCCGGAGGGCTTCCTCGGTAAGATGATGGTCAACGGCATGAACAGCGGACACGCCAAGCTCGCTGACTGGGGAATGGCGCACCTCAAAGGAATCGCTCCTTCAAGCATTGCCGAACTCGGATGCGGCGGAGGTCGCAACACAGCCGAACTCTTGAAACGCTATCCGCAGGCAAAGGTCACGGCGCTTGATTATTCCGCACTATCGGTCGAAAAAACAAAGGAGTATAACAAGGATATGATCGCGGCTGGCAGATGTACCGTCGTTCAAGGGAATATTGCCGAACTGCCCTTTGAGGACGGCGCCTTTGATCTCGCCACAGCGTTTGAGACGGTCTATTTCTGGCCCGGGCTTGAACATTGTTTTTCAGAGGTGTGCAGGGTTTTGAAGCCCGGCGGTACCTTTATGATCTGTAACGAATCCGACGGAACCGATGATACGAGTCTGAAATATGAGAAGATCATTAAAGGCATGAAGTGCTATACCGTCGATGAGCTCTTTTCTGCACTGACAGAAGCCGGTTTTACAGAGGTGAAATCCGACTCTTATGGCGGAAAACCTTGGATCACAGTGATTGCAAGGAAGTGAGGATCGTTTTTAAAACAGGTATACTATAAAAGTCCTCGAGTGTTTGGCACTATCATACCGTCGTTCATAGAACTTTCTGCGTCCTTGATTTTGATTCTGAGGAGTAGCCTTGATGTTCACAATAAACATCAAATAAACATCAAATCATAGAATCACAAAAGAAGAACCGCATGGGTAGGCTCAAAAATGGCTTATCCATGCGGTTTTTTGTGGAGCTAGAGATGGGACCTTTCCCTACCGAGCTACGCAAAGAAAAACGGACACCTCAAACAAGATGTCCGTGGAGCTAGAGATGGGACCTTTCCCTATCGAGCTATGCATAGAAAACGGAGCTGTATCTCTACAGCCCCGTGGAGCTAGAGATGGGACTCGAACCCACGACCTGCGTCGTCGTTCGCTGTACTCGCCGAGGGCGATTTCTCGGCGAAATCACCCTCCTGCTCGCGTCGCGACTCCTCCTTCCCCCACCGCGCAGGGGCGCGTCGGGGACCCCTCTTTCAAATCAATAGCTCGACAGGGTTGAGTCCGACCACTAAATCAATAGGGAGAGAACCATCAGGTGCTCTCCCTATTGATGGAGCTAGAGATGGGACTCGAACCCACGACCTATTGATTACGAATCAATTGCGCTACCAACTGCGCCACTCTAGCGGATATGAAATTGTATTCCATGGATATTGCAAGTCCTATGCGGCAAACAGCAGATAAAACGTTGTCTCCTGCTGTTGCCGATCTGTCTTTACAAAATCGCTACACATGATTATATACTACTTTTCGAAAGATTTCAAGTAGTTTTTAAAAGTGAATGAAATATGCTCTGCTATAAGCGAATGGAAATGCGATAAACAGCTTACGAGTTGCGAAATATCCCGCCTTTTCCGATCAGCCTTTCCGTCCGATAATACAAACATATCCATCTGACAAAACGCACCGGCGACCGCTGTCATAATTTGCATTTTTCAGGGCATCCTAAGGTAACGGGAGCCACTATGTGAAGAAAATTCACCGGAAAATGAATGTGAAAAATATTCACGTTATACTCAAATCGACGCCGGTTAACATCGTTGATTTGCTCTGACCGGCTGCGGGAGGTGCTATATGAATCCGGGAAGGAAAGAAATTGCCGAAAAGCTGAGGCATTATCGCGAGTCGTGCGCGCTGTCACAGCAGCAGGTCGCCGACGCGCTGAACATCGAACGCTCCACCTATACCAAGTATGAAACCGGCAAAAGTGATCCCAATATCAAAACCTTGGTCAAAATCGCAAAGATCTTCAACATTGATCCTGTGGAACTTCTGCCGACCGAAAGCTCCGACGACGAGCGGGTCACTCGCCTGCGGGACGTCACGCACGCCGACAGCCCCATCTTCCAGCTTTCAAAGGATGAGCGCGGCTTGATCGCGAAATATCGCACGCTGAGCAGGGAAGAAAAGAAGCTCGCGCTCGAGATGATGGGTAATTTGTCCAAAAAAGACAAATGATATCCGCTAAAATAGGAAGATGTTCTATTCGATTTTTCTTTACTTTTGAGAAAAAATATGATATTATATCACTTGACGCCCGATATGGTTCAGGGGTTACGCCTCAACGAGGACTTCACCTGCCCTGTACTATGCGGAGCGCAAATCATTAAGAAAGGGTGAAACAAATGCTGAAGGAAGAAAAGATTGCTATCATGCAGGAGTATGCGACTCATGAGGGTGACACCGGTTCTCCCGAGGTCCAGATCGCTCTTCTCACCAAGAGAATCAACGACCTCACCGAGCACCTCAAGATCCACAAGAAGGACCATCACTCCCGCCGCGGTCTGTTCAAGATGATCGGTCAGCGCCGCGCGCTGCTCAACTACCTGATCAAGGTAGATATCGAGAGATACCGTTCCATCATCAAGAGACTGGGTATCCGTAAGTAATCAATTGCCTGACAGGAATAATCTGAACCTGCTGAAATGGCAATATTTCGGCAGGTTTCGGTTTATCAATCTCGTCAGGCGCCAGCCTGACTTCGCTTTCTGCACCGAAACTTGCTCGAAATCTTGCGCATTTCAGTCCTCTGGAATTTTGATGGAGCAGATTTTTGGCTGACCGCGACAAAACCACAGTCAACCCTTTACGGGTTGACGCGGATTTTAACAAAGGACAGGCTAAAATATGCCCGTCAAAATCATGATTCAGATTATTACTGTCAGGCACAGCATGAGGGCAGACGGAATCTTCCGTTTGCCCTGCATTTCTATCAAACGAAATGTGAAACACATTCAATTTCAGGATTATACAGTTCAGCTTAGCGGTAAAACGAGAGGGTTTGTAGGGACGACCATCGGTCGTCCGCGGACGGGCAAAGCCCGTCCCTACGATTGAAATCCTTTGGTTTTATTGCTAAACGGCTGTAATGATCCTGTACAAATCCATTTTACAGGAGGTAACTCTATGGCTAACAAGGCTATGACTTTTGACAAGTACCGCGTGTTCGAGACCGAGCTCGCGGGCAGACCGCTGGTCGTCGAAACCGGCAAAATGACCCAGCTCGCCAACGGCGCGTGCTTAGTACGCTACGGCGAGACCGTCGTGCATGTAGCGGCTACCGCTTCGGCGAAGCCCCGCGACGGCATCGACTTCTTCCCCCTCTCCGTCGACTATGAAGAGAAGCTCTATTCCGTGGGCAAGATCCCCGGCAGCTATATGCGCCGTGAGGGTCGTCCCTCCGAAAAGGCGATCCTGACGTCCCGCGTCATCGACCGTCCGATCCGTCCGCTGTTCCCGAAGGACATGCGCAACGACGTCAGTATCGTCGCGACCGTCATGTCCGTCGATCCCGACTGCGCTCCCGAGATCACCGCGATGATCGGTACCTCGATCGCGATCTCCATCTCCGATATCCCGTGGAACGGCCCGATCTCCGGCGTAAGCGTCGGCTTGGTCGACGGCGAGATCGTCATCAACCCCAACGCCGAGCAGCGCAAGGTCAGCGATATGTCCACCACCGTCGCTTCTACCGACAGCCGCATCGCGATGATCGAAGCGGGCGCGAACTGCGTTTCCGACGAGGTCATGTACAACGCGATCATGGCGGGTCATGAGGCGAACCAGAAGATCATCGAGTTCATCAAGGGCATCGTCGCCGAGATCGGCAAGCCCAAGTTTGAATATCCGTCCAACGAGCCCGATCACGATATGTTCGAGGCGATTAAGGCGTTTGCCGAGGAGGACGTCAAGGCGGCTCTCGACACCGACGACAAGACCGTCCGCGATGAGCGACTCAAGCCCATCTATGAGGCTGTCCATGAGAAATTCGACGAGATCTATCCCGAGTCTGAAGCGAAGATCGACGAGTGCCTGTACAAGACCCAGAAGTTCATTGTCCGCCGCTGGCTGCTCGACGAGCAGAAGCGTGTCGACGGCAGAGGCATGGATGACATCCGTCCCCTCGCGAGTGAAGTCGGCATCCTGCCCCGCGTACACGGTTCGGGTCTGTTCACCCGCGGTCAGACACAGGTCCTGACCATCGCTACCCTCGGCACCGTCGGCGATATGCAGCTGCTCGACGGCATCGATGAAGAGACCGAGAAGCGCTATATGCATCACTACAACTTCCCCTCCTACTCCGTCGGCGAGACCCGTCCTTCACGCGGTCCCGGCAGACGCGAGATCGGTCACGGCGCGCTGGCTGAAAGAGCGCTGCTGCCCGTGATCCCCTCCATGGAGGAGTTCCCCTATTCGCTGAGACTGGTATCTGAGGTCGTATCCTCCAACGGTTCCACCTCTCAGGGCTCCGTCTGCGGCTCCACATTGGCGCTGATGGACGCGGGCGTTCCGATCAAGGCTCCGGTCGCCGGTATCTCCTGCGGTCTGATCACCGAGGGCGAGCGCTGGATGACCATGGTCGACATCCAGGGACTCGAGGACTTCTTCGGCGACATGGACTTCAAGGTCGCCGGTACCCACGAAGGCATCACCGCGATCCAGATGGATCTGAAGATCAGCGGTCTGCTGCCCGAGATGGTCAAGGAGGCGCTCGAAAAGACCCACAAGGCGCGCGTCTACATCCTCGACGAGATCATGCTCAAGGCGATCGCCGAGCCCAGACCCGAGCTCAGCAAATACGCTCCCAAGATGTTCACCACCACCATCGCCGCCGACAAGATCGCCGAGGTCATCGGCAAGAGCGGCAAGGTCATCAAGGAGATCCAGGCGCAGTGCGACTGTAAGATCGACATCGAGGAAGAGGGCGAGATCGGACAGGTATTCGTCGCGGGCTTAGACGCCGAGAAGTGCCAGCGCGCGATCGATATCATCCAGACCATCGCCACCGACCCCGAGCCCGGCGCAATGTATCTGGGCAAGGTCACCCGCCTGATGGACTTCGGCGCGTTCGTTGAGATCGCTCCCGGCAAGGAAGGCCTCGTACACATCAGCCAGCTCGACGTCAAGCGCGTCGACAAGGTCACCGACGTCGTGAACGTCGGCGATGTGATCCGCGTCAAGGTTCAGGAGATCGACGACAAGGGCCGCCTCAACCTCAGCCGCAGAGACGTGCTGATCGAGGTAGACGGTCTGACTCCCGAGAACAACCCCGATGAGGAACGCAGACCCCGCCGCGACGGCGGCAGAGGCGGTCGCGGTCCCCGCGGCGGCGGCAGAGGCAGAAGAGGTTAAGCAACAGGTTGTTGCATCGGTTCCGGCAGTTTGAAGCTGCACCCGATCCGGCAGCTTGAAGCTGCACCCAATTCCGCCTTTTGCGATCGTTGATATTCATTAACGTTTCATCAACGGCGGGTCAAAGCAGAATAAAACATGATAAAATGACGGCGTCGCTGAAAAGCGGCGCCGTTTTTACTTTCAAAAATCCGATTGATTCATACGGTGTTTTGTGATAAGCTAAATACAACAGGATTTTTAGCAAACAAAGGAGCCGCCTTATGAAATTCATCCATCTGTCCGACCTGCACATCGGCAAGCGGGTCAACGAATTCTCGATGCTGGAAGATCAAAAGCACATCTTAAACCAGATCCTCGATATCATCGACAGCGAACATCCCGACGCGGTATTCATCGCCGGCGACATCTATGATAAATCCGTCCCGCCGACCGAGGCGGTCGAGCTGCTGGACGACTTTTTGTTCCGGCTGTCGGAGCGCGAAACGGAAACTTTCATCATCAGCGGCAACCACGACAGCGCCGACCGTCTGGCGTTCGCCTCGCGGCTGATCGAGAACAGCGGCGTCCATATCTCGCGCGTCTATAACGGCAAAGTCGCGCGCTATACGGTCGAGGGTGTGAACATCTACCTTTTGCCGTTCCTCAAGCCCGCCCATGTGCGCCGATACTTTGAGGACGAAAAGATCGGCAGCTACACCGACGCGATGCGGGTCGTCGTCGACAGCCTGAACCTCGACGCGAATCAGCGTAATATCCTGATCACCCACCAGTTCGTGACCGGTTCCTCGCGCACAGAATCCGAGGAGATCTCCGTCGGCGGCGCGGACAATGTGGACACGGAGGTCTTCGCGCCGTTCGACTATGTCGCGCTCGGGCACATCCACCGCCCGCAGAACTGCGGAAGCGAGCGCATCCGCTACTGCGGCACGCCGCTGAAATACTCCTTCTCCGAAGCAAAGGACAAAAAGTCCGTGACCGTCGGCGAGCTTGCTGATAACGGAGAGCTTACGATCCGCACCGTCCCCCTCGTCCCCGAGCGCGAGATGGTCGAGCTGAAAGGCTCCTACGACGAGCTGACGAGCAAGCAGTTTTATGATAACACGACCTACCGCGAGGACTATGTCCACATCACCCTCACCGACGAAGAGGATATCCCCGACGCGGTCGGCAAGCTTCGGGCGATCTACCACAAGCTGATGAAGCTCGATTACGATAATCAGCGCACCCGCTCCGACAGCAGTCTGTCCCTCGACGCGCAGGCGGATACGAAAACGCCGCCGGAGCTGTTCAGCGACTTCTTCACCGCGCAGAACGGAAAGCCGATGAACGAGGAACAAGAGGCATATATCCAAAGCATGATGGAAAGCGTATGGGAGGGCTGATATGAGACCGATAAACATGACCGTGTCCGCATTCGGACCCTATGCCGACAAGACAGATATCGGTTTTTACAAACTTGGCAAAAACGGACTGTATCTGATCACCGGCGATACCGGCGCCGGAAAGACGACCATCTTCGACGCAATCGTCTACGCCCTGTACGGTAAGACCGGCAGCGACGACCGCAAGCCGGAAATGCTGCGCTCAAAGTATGCCGAACCCGGTACCCAAACCTATGTTCAGCTGGAATTCCAATGCGGCGATAAAACCTACCGGATCAAACGCAATCCCGAGTACCTGCGTCCGAAAAAGAGCGGTACGGGCCTCACAAGCGAATCAGCCGGCGTTGAGCTGATCATGCCCGACGGCGATATCGTCACCGTCCGTTCCGAAGCGGATGAAAAGATCCGCGATATCATCGGGCTCGACCGCAGCCAGTTCATGCAGATCGCGATGATCGCGCAGGGCGAGTTCAAAAAGCTCCTGCTCGCCGGCACGGACGATCGGAAAAAGATCTTTCGTCAGATCTTCAACACATCCAAATACGACGCTCTCCAGCGAAAGCTCAAGGAAGACTTTCTGAACGCGAAGCGTCAGCTTGACGACGCGAACAAGAGCGTCTGTCAGTACATCGGCGGCGTGATCTGCCCCGAGGACAGCGGTTATTATCTCACGCTCGAAAAGGCGAAGCGGAAGGAAGCGCCCCTGACGGAGGCGACGGCGGCGCTCGAGGGGATCAACCGCGACGACAGCGAAGCGCTCGAACAGCTTGCGGGATCGCTCAAAGCGCTCGAAGAAAAGCTCGAAGCCGTCAACAACGACCTCGGCAAGGCGGAAGAGAACCGCAAGACAAAGGAAAAGTTCAAAACGATCAGCGACCGCATCACCGAAGAGACCGAAAAGCTGAAGCCGACAAAGGAACAGCTCGATAAGGCGCAAAAGGATCACGAAGAGGTCGACACACTGAGAGGTCGGATCGGTGAACTGAAAGCGAAGATGCCCGATTACGAGCGCTTTGAAACGCAGTCGGCGGCTCTGAAAATAACCGAAGCGGATATCATAAAGCTGAAAGCCCATATCGCCGCCTTGGAAGACACGATACAAGCCTCACAGAAAAGCATCGAGGCGCTGAAAGCGGAAAAGACCTCGCTCGACGGCGCGGATGCGGAAAAGCTGAAAGCCGAAGCCGAAAAGCAGGCGGCGTCCGCAAAAATGACCGCCCTGCAAAAGCTGCAGAAGCAGATCGGCGGGCTCCTCGACGAGGAGAAGAAATACGCTACCGAACAGCAGGCGTGCGACAACGCGATCCGCGCGGCGCAGGAGGCTCAGCAAGCGTATAATGAAATGCACGCGGCGTTCCTGCGCGAACAGGCAGGCATCCTTGCCGAAACATTACAGCCCGGCGAGCCCTGCCCCGTATGCGGCAGTACGGAACACCCCTCCCCCGCACGCAAATCGACCGACGCGCCTGACGAGGCGTCGCTGAAGAAAGCGAAACAGACCGCCGATACCGCGCAGGGCAAAGCCGAAAAGCTCAGCGCTGATTGCGCGGGACACAGGGGCAGGATCGACAGCCAAAAGACGTCCGTCACGGAACAGCTCAAAGAGAACGGCATCAACGCGGAACTCTCCGCGGCAAGCGATATCCTCGCGGACAATATCTCCGCTCTGCAAAAGCAGACAACATCGCTCGACGCGCAGATCGCGGCGCAGGAAAAGCGCATCGAACGCAGAAAGACGCTCGACAGCCTTATCCCCGACAGCGAAGAAAAGCTCAAAGCACATAAAGATGATTTAGCTGACTCCGAAAAAGCGCTGTCCGCGCTGACGGCAAAAAAAGAAGAGCTGACCAATCAGCTCGAAGCGCTCCAATCGAGCCTGCGCTTCGGCGCCAAAAAAGAAGCGCAAGAGCATCTGGACAGCTTGGAGGGCAGGATCACCGCGCTGAAAACCGCGCTTGAGGACGCTCGTGAGAAACACAACCGACAAAAGGATATCGTCGAACAGCTGACCGGTCAGCGCATCCAGCTCGAGGCGCAGATCGCCGAAGCCGTCGAGATCGACGAAGAAAAGCTCACAGCGGAAAAGGCGGAGCTGACCGCCCGCAAAAAGGAGATCGCCGATCGGCGCGAAGCCGTCAGCAACCGTTACGCCTCCAACAAAAAAACACTCGACAACATCCGCGACCGCATGAAAACCATCGAGCAAGCGGAACAGCGTTATCAGCTGACGAAAGCCATGTCCGACACCGCGAACGGCGAGATTCCCGGCAAGGACAAGATCACGCTCGAGGCGTACATCCAGACGACCTACTTCGACCGCGTCATCGCCCGCGCGAACACGCGGCTGATGGTGATGTCCGACGGCAGATATGAGATGAAGCGCCGCACGGAAGCCGCCAGCAGGAAGACTCAGAGCGGTCTGGACATTGACGTCATCGACCACTACAACGGCAGCGAGCGCCCCGTCAACACCCTCTCGGGCGGCGAATCGTTCAAGGCTTCGCTGGCGCTGGCGCTCGGGCTCTCGGATGAGGTGCAGTCCGCGGCGGGCGGCGTTCGCCTCGACACCATGTTCGTCGACGAGGGCTTCGGCACGCTGGACGACGAATCGCTCCGCAGCGCCGTCACCGCGCTGGTCAGCCTGAGCGAGGGCAACCGGCTGGTGGGCATCATCTCTCATGTCAGCGAACTCAAGGAACGCATCGACAAGCAGATCGTCATCACAAAGAGCCGCACCGGCAGCAGCGTAGAGATCGTCTGCGACTGAGCGGAAAATATGAAGAAAGGAGCCGCGACAGATTATCTGTCAGTGCCATGATATGATAAAAATACTTTTCGTATGCCACGGCAACATCTGCCGCAGCCCGATGGCGGAATTCGTCATGAAACAATATGTCCGCGAGGCGGGACTCAGCAAGGAATTTGAGATCGCCTCCGCAGCCACCAGCCGCGAGGAGCTGGGCAACCCCGTCTATCCTCCCGCGCGGCGTGAGCTCTTAAAACACGGCATCTCCTGCTCGGGCAAATACGCCCGACAGATGACCGCCGCCGAGTATGACCGCTGGGATTACATTCCCATCATGGATCGGAACAACGAGCGCAACATCATGCGCATCATCGGCAGCGACCCGCAGCGCAAGGTGCGTCGGCTGATGGAATACGCCGGTCAAAGCCGCGACGTCGCCGACCCGTGGTACACGGGCGACTTTGAACAGACGTGGGAGGATATCACACAGGGGTGTCGGGCGCTGCTCGACCATATTCGAAAAGAGCATCATATCTGATACGCGAACAGGCTGTCCTTTCGGACAGCCTGCTTCTGTATCGTTATCAAATCACGCGCAGATCAATCTCGCGGCGGTGTCGAAATCGTAATGCAGATTCACCATATTCACCGCTTCGCCGAGCATGCGTGTCAGGCTGCGCTCGATCGCGGCGATGGGATAATCATCTCCATTGAGGGTGATGTACTTCAGCGACCAGCCGCGTTCGGTGCGGCGGGCGCGCAGGACGCGCATGCCGCGCATGTCGGAGGTTGCCTCCTTCGCGGCGCTCATCACGTTCTCGCTTGTGTTCCAATCATTTCTGTTCAACATATCCATTCTCCTTTGCTGTCTGAAAAATATAGGCTGTCCTTGTTCGTTCCTACAATAACAGTATAGCAAAGGATAATGACAATAAACGGGACTTTGAACGCACGGCGTCATTCTTTAATTGTAAAAGTAAACGCAAGTCATCATGCTGTGTTGATCGCGCAAAAAATGCCTGCTCCTTTAAGGAACAGGCATTATCTTTATGCTGTCAATAAACACCCAGCGAGCCGAGCAGCAGTATCACCAGCAGGATCGGCGCGACCACCTTGATCATACCGATATACAGCCATTTTCTGCGGAACTTTTCGCCGTTCTTGGTCGCCTCGTCGATGATCGTCTTGGGCTTTAATACCCATCCGATCAGGATACAGGTACCGATCGCCAAGAGCGGCATCAGCACGTTATTGCTGAGGTAATCCATGATATCGAGGATCTGACCGACGGAGCCGTTGGGCAGCTTGAAATCGAAGTAGAGTACGTTGTAGCCAAGGCATACAACGGTGCTGAGTACCAGCGCGATGATACCCTCGGTGATGGTCGCCTTTTTGCGGGACATCCCCTTGTCGATCATACCCGAGCAGATCGCCTCCATGATGGAGATACAGCTCGTCAGCGCCGCGAACAGCACCATCAGGAAGAACAGCGCGCCGAAGATATTGCCGGCGACGCCCATCTGGTCGAATATCTTGGGCATCGCTTCAAACAACAGACCCGGTCCCGCCTTAGATAAGCCCTCTTCGCCGAGAAAGACGTAGACAGCGGGAATGATCATCACGCCCGCGAGGAACGCAACCATCGTATCAAAAAACTCGATCTGGTTGACCGACTTGATCAGGTTGTCGTCATCCTTGTAATAGGAGCCGTAGGTGACCATGATGCCCATCGCCACGCTGATACTGTAGAACAGCTGCCCCATCGCGTCCATGATCGTCATCAGCACGTCGCGCACGCCGACTCCGTTAAAGTTCGGGATCACATAGATGCCCAAGCCCTGCATAGCAGTCCTGCCGCCGGTCGCATCATTACCCTTGAGCGTCAGCGAATAGACAGCGATACCGATGATCAGCACGAACAGGATCGGCATGAGCACCTTGGAGAGCGATTCGATACCCTTGTTGACGCCGCGGAAGATGACCGCCGCCGTCATCAGCAGGAACACAAAATTATAGACGATCGGCTCGGCATAGCCCGTGATGAACTGTACGAAGAATCCGTCGCCGGCGGCGGCTCCGCCCCGACCGGTGATGAACACCAACGCGTACTTTAAGACCCAGCCGCCGATCACGCAGTAGTAGGGCATGATGATGAACGGCACGATGCTGGCGAGTCCGCCCAGAAAGCCCCATTTTTTATGAAGCCTGCCGTAAGCGGTCAGGCAGCTTTGCTTTGTTTTTCGTCCGATGGAGACCTCGGTCATCAGCAGCGTAAAGCCGAAGGTCAGGGCGAGGATGATGTAGATCACCAAAAACAATCCGCCGCCGTCCTTCGCCGCCAGATACGGGAATCTCCAGATATTTCCCAGGCCTACCGCGCTGCCCGCCGCCGCGAGCACAAAGCCGATAGAACCCGAAAAGGAACTGCGTTTTTCCATGGTTTTGCTCCTTGATTAAGGTATTTGCAGGTTGCCTGTTTATTGTATCATAATCGGCAAATATTGACAATAGTCAAGACAAAAGAATAATCATTATAATTGTGAATAATATGCCGTCGTATCCGGCTACTTCAGCCTGAACTTCATCTCCACAGGATTGTGGTCGCTGTAGGCAAAGCCGGTATCGACAACGTCGACAAAGGTCGGCTCGACGTTATCGGATACGATGAAGCCGTCGACCGTCACAACGAAGTTATCCTCGCTGTAGGGAACGTCCGCGTTCCGGCAGGAGGGCCGCAGCCCGCTCGCGTAATCCGTCACGCGGGAGAATCCCTCGGGGATCATATCGGCAGGGAACTCGGCGCACCACGCCAGCGTATCCATATCCTCAGGAGTCGCGTCGTTGAGCTTGAAGCGGCTGTCACCGGTGAAATCGTGGTTGAAATCGCCGCCGCAAATGACATAATTGCCCTTATCGTATTCCGCCTTCATATCGTCGAACATCATCTGCATCTGCTGGGTCTGCAGATCGCCGTCGGTACCGTAGGCGGAGGTATGCGTATTGAGGATCACCAGCTCCTTGCCGTTGTCAACGGGGATGCGGCTGACGCAATAGGCGCGGTCAAGATCGAGGATCTTCTTGACGTCCGTCGCGATCGGCAGGCTGCGCCGCAGCGCCGACGAGATCGTGCTTTCACTGAGGGTCAGCAGACCGCTGTTGGAGGCGCCGTGAGGCTGGGTGAAGGGATAAAAGAGAAACGCCGAATGGTAGTTGATCGCGAAAGCGGAGCTGTATTCGGGGAACTGTGCGATGATCTGATCTCTCTCATCCACATGGTAACTGCGGGTCGAGTTGAAATCTACCTCCTGGAGCATCGCGAAGTCGACGTTATGATCTTTCAGGATATTTGCCGCGCCGTCGATACAGGCGATCACGCTTTCTTTTGACGCCGCCCACGAGCTTTTACCGCCGTCCATAAAGAAGGAAAAATCGGGCGTATACGCGCCGAAGCCGACGTTGTAGGTCATCGCGGTGTACTCCTCCCCCGCCCGCGCGGCGGTATGCTGCGGCGTACCCTCGGGGATGATCGGCTGATTATCGTCGATTCGGCTGTAGGAGATAAAGACGTAGGAAACATAGATGATCGCGACGATCAGTATGACTGCGATCAGGATGAGCGGTATCTTCCACCAGCGGAATTTCTTTTTCTTGCCTTTCAGCGGTTCGTTGACATACATCATGTGCCTCCGATTTCAATCGTCATTATCAGTTTTTTCATTATGATATTGCGTATATATTCAGATCCCAGCAGGGGATGTAGGGATGCTTCCTCAGAAAAATGCGGTAATCGGGATCGATCTCGTGTAATCGCAGAATCAGCTTGAAGAAATCCTCCGCGCGGTGATACGCGGCGAGGTTCAGCTTCGGTCTGCCCTCTTTCAGCGTACGGATCGCACCGTCGAGCATCGCGCTCTCCATGCCCTCGATATCGACCTTGATATAGGTCGGGTTGCCACCGATACTGTCCACGGTCACGACAGGGACTTCAACGCCGCTGTCGGCGTTCAGCGCCGCCATCCTGCCGCCGCCCTTGGTGACATACATCACACCCTCGCGGTCGGCGATACCGGCGTTCACAGCCGTGGCGTTTTTGATATTCTCTAAATGCTCGCTGAGCTTTCGAAAATTCTTCGGATTCGGCTCGACGGCGGTGATGCTTTCGTATCCGTCGGCATAGCGCAGGAATTCATCTACCGTGTCGCCGCGATACGCGCCGAGGTCGAGATATCGCTCGTTGTGTAAGCGCAGGATATCATGGAACACTTCATCCTTATCGCTTTCGATCCCTTTCAGGTATCCGAGCCGTCCGGTATAATAAAAGTCCAGTGCGCCTTTGAATACGCGGCGGGACGGATCGTCCGCAAGCAGTGCATATGCGCTTTCGATCTCCGCTTGGTGTGCTTCAATAAAAGCGTCGTCCATCAGGCTGTCGCCGACAACGGGGACGTTAGGGACGAGCAGGGTGTGCCGCCGGGCGACCTCATCAATATGGTTCATCACATCCGGCAGAGAGCTGCCGAAGCACAGCGCGACGGTAAAGCTGCCGAATTCACTTTCAAAATCGCTCTGCTTCTTGACCGTGAAGCCGCGATACTCCTGATAGCGGCAAAAGTCGTCGCTCGCCATCACGCCCGCGGCTTTGATATTGCGTTTTTCAAATGCATCCAGCACCTTATCGGCGCCGTTGCCCATGCCGTACAGGACGATCGGCTCGCGGCAATCCGCGAGCGCCGTCCAGACGTTGGGATAATCAAAATGGAATAATGAAGTCATACTAAAGCCAATAGGTGGAAATCGTTTTATCAGCCGGTCACTGAGTTCACGGCATACAGCCGGGACAGGGGGTGTATCCCTGCGCGACAGCCTCGTCGCGCGAATCGAAGAACACCTTGTTTTTCTCTTTCATATTTATCGCGCCGTCACAGTCGGAATAGTGGAAATAAAGGCTGTTTTTATTGCCGACATATTTCAGCTTTTCGGCGGTGTGCTTCTCCTCCCCCGCCGTACAGGTATAGGAGGAAAGGTCCTGATTCTCCGCTTCAAAGCGCAGGCTCTTTCCGTCGGTATATGCGACGATCGTGCCCGCCTCATCGGTACGCAAGAGCGGACAGCCCATCGTCTTGAACTTCTGCACCGTCTCGCGGTGCGGATGACCGTATTCGTTGCCTTCGCCGCAGGACGCCACGCCAAAGGCGGGATTCACCGCTCGCAACAGCTTATCACTCGAAGCGTCGGAGGAGCCGTGATGGCCGCATCGTATCACGTCGGCGCTGAGATCGGCTCCCGCGTCGACGATATCGTACTCGCTCGCGTGCTCGGCGTCGCCCATCACCAGAAAGCCGATATCACCGCAGGTGACCTTGGTGACGACCGAGAGATCGTTGAAGCTCTCATAATCGCGCGACACCGGTCCCATAATCGTGAAGCTCGCTTCACCGAAGGAATAGGTCTGTCCGACCTCGGCTTCGATTTGATTGATGTTGTTCTGATTTACCGCTCTGAGCAGCTTTTCCCATGTATAGGTATCGCTGTCGCAGGAAACGGTAATGAAATTCTCCGTATCTATCCCGTCGATCACCGTCCGCAGCCCGCCGACGTGGTCGGAATGGGGATGCGTCGCGATCACATATTTCAGCTCGTCGGCGCCGCGGTCTTCGATATATCGAAGCACCTCTTCGCCGTAGTCGCGCTCGCCCGCGTCGATCAGCACGAACTCGTCATCAGACTCGAGCAGGGTGCAGTCGCCCTCGCCGACGTCGATAAAATGCACCGTCAGCTTCGGGTCGTCGCCGCCCGTCATTTGCGGCGCGGCAGAACGTGAGCATGAGCCGACAAAGAGCACCATCGTCAGTGCCGAAAGCACACATAAAAACCGTTTCATAACATTAATCACCGCTACTATCATACACCAAAGAGCACCCCGATTCAAGATAAAATTTGACTATTCGGATAAAATATGGTAATATATATAAAGCAGATGGTTTTCAGTGAATATTGAATAGTGATGGGCGGGCGCTTCCCGCACCCAAACAGTGAGGTATTATTATGGCTGCGAACTACAAAGGAAAATATGAGATCGTGACGGCGGACGACAACCTCCCCGGCAAGGTGATGCTGTATGAAAAGCCCGGCAAGGAGTGCTACACCAACAAGCACTGGCACAAGAACCTCGAGATCGACTACATCGTACGCGGATGCATGTGGACGAACCTGAACGGCGAGGACAGAGACCTGTACAACGGCGACTATATCCTCGTCAACAGCGAAGCGATCCACCAGACCTGCGGCAAAGAACCCGACGAGCCGGTGAAGTATCTGGTCGTGCTGTTCTCCTACAACTACATCAAGTCGTATTTCCCCGACTTTGACAGCTACTACTTTGACGTCAATAAAAACGAACAGGTCCGCGCCCGTGTGCGCGATCTGCTGAAAGCGATCGTCTTTGAGGCGGAGAATCCTTCGGAATTTTCCAAGCTGAAGACCTCCTGCGCGATGGCACAGATACTGATGAACCTGTTCACCAAATGCCGCATCAAGCGCGAAGTCGATCCCAACGCCGCGCCCGCAGAGGATGCCCCCGACTACATCACCAAGGCGATCAACTACATCAAGGACAACTACCGTCACCGCATCTCCCTCGAAGACATCAGCTCCTTTGTCGGACTGACTCCGACCTACTTCTCGCGCTATTTCTCCGCGTGCACCGGCAAGACGTTCAAAAACTATCTCAACCTCGTCCGTCTGGAAAACACGCTGATCGATATCCAGCAGAACGGCATGAGCGAGACCCGCGCCTCGCTCGAGAACGGCTTCCCGAGCGTCAAGGCGTTCATCACGGTATTCAAAAGCGTCTACGGCTGCGCCCCGAGCGAGTACGTCAAGAAGTATCAGGAAGAAGCGCCGATCTCACAGATCCATAAAATATAAAATGAAAGGGCTGTGAAGAAATGAAGTATGGAACTTCGTTCTTCACAGCCTCTTAATTATTGATAGAAAAGCCGTCTTTTACGAATAGAGATCGGTCAAGAGCCTTCCCCTTGAGGTGCTCCCCGTTGGGGAGACGTCGCGCAGCGACAGAGGGAGATTCCCCTGCTAGGGGAAATGTCCGCAAAGCGTACAAAGGGGTCGGCTGTCTTCGCAGAAGAAGCCGTTTTCGGCTGAAGAATGCTCCTCCCGTTTCTTTTCCGACAGATGGAACATTCATGCGGAGCAAATACCTGATAACGTAGGGACGGTCATTGACCGTCCGCAGAATGACGGGCGTGCCGGTTATCGAATACGTCGGATAGGATCCATACTATCCTGCTATGCGGACGAGCAATGCTCGTCCCTACGATGACACGCTGCTCTTTGACCGACACGTACGGTAAACCAATGCTCTGCCGCGGGAGCAGCAAGCCGCTCCCCTACAGATTCACATCATATACGCTCTACTCCTGCAGTTCCGCCCATAGCTCGTACAGCTCCTCAAGGCGGCTCTGCTTTTCTTCCAGCTCGGCGGTCAGCGCCATGAGCCTTTCATAGTCGCTCTGCACTTCTTCTTCGGATAGCTCCGCCTGTAATTCTTCGACAGCCGCTTCGAGCTCCTCGATCTCCGCCTCCGTTCTCATAAGGCGGGTTTTTCTTTTGCGCTCCTCGCTTTGACGCAGCTTTTTGAGCTGATAATCATTCAGCGGCTTTTCCTGTTTTTTCGCGGGAGCGCTTTCCGATGATGCGGAAGCCGGCTGAGCGGAGATGCGCTCGAGGTAGTTGTCGTAGTTGCCGAGATACTCGGTCAGACCGTCCTTTGTCATCGCCAGCACACGGTCGGCGAGTTTATTGATAAAGTAGCGGTCATGGCTGATGATCAGGAGCGTGCCCTCATAGTGGAGCAGCGTATCCTCCAGCGCCTCGCGGGAGGACGCGTCGAGGTGGTTGGTCGGCTCGTCGAGCAGCAGGAGATTATACCCGCCGAGCATCAATTTGAGCAGCGATATCCTCGCCCGCTCGCCGCCGCTCATCGCGGACAGCGGCTTATATACCTCGTCGCCCTTGAACAGGAACGCCGCGAGCGAGGTGCGGATCTTCGTCTCCGTCATGCGCGGATAGGTGTTCCATATCTCGTCGATGGCGGTGTTGTTCAGATTCAGGTTCTCCTGCATCTGGTCGAAGTAGCCGACGTCCACCATCGCGCCGTATTCGTACTCGCCCGTATCGGGGCGCATTTTGCCGTTGAGGATGCGGAAAAGCGTCGTCTTGCCGCAGCCGTTGTCGCCGAGGATGAACACGCGCTCGCCTTTGGTGATGTGCATATCGACGTCTTTGAACAGATGCTTATCGCCGAACGACTTGGAAAGGTCCTTCGCCATCAATACGTCGTTGCCGCTTTCATGCCGCGGCTCAAAGCGCATGCGGATGCCCTCGAGCGCGCCGTCAGGCTCCACCATCTGCGCCTTGATGCGGTCGATCTCCTTCTGCTTGCTTTCGGCGGTGCGGATATTGCGCTCGCGGTTCCAGCGCTTTTGCTGTTCGATGATACCCTCGATGCGCTGTATCTCCTTGAGGTCATTTTTATATTTGTTCTCGAGCGCCTGTTCATACGCCTGCTTCTTTTTGATGAATTCGGAGTACGCGCCCTTGTAGGTCATGCACTTGCCGTGCTCGATCTCGACGGTCTTGTTCGTCACCGCGTCGAGGAAATATCGATCGTGGCTGATGATGATCATCGCGCCTTTGAAGTCGCGCAAAAAGCCCTCCAGCCAAGCCACGGAGGCGATATCGAGGTGGTTGGTCGGCTCGTCGAGGAGAAGAAGATCGCTCTTCGACAGCAGGAGCTTCAAAAGGCTCAGCTTCGACCGCTGACCGCCCGAAAGTGCCGAGGTAGGCATGTCGAATTCCGCTTCACGGAAGCCCAATCCGATCAGCGCGGAGCGTGTGCGGCTCTTGTAGGTGAGTCCGCCGTCGCGCTCGAAGCGCTCGATCAGCTCCGTCTGGCGCGCGATCAGCTCGGTCAGGTCGCCGGTGCTGTGCTCGATGGTGATCGTGATCTTCTCAATCTCGTTTTCCATCTGTTTCAGCTCGTCAAAAACGGATTCGAGCTCATCGTAAATACTGCGGCTGCCGGCGGAACAGGCATGCTGCTCCATATAGCCGACGTTCAGCCCGCGCTCGCGCGCGACGACGCCCGACGCGGGCTCCAGCTCGCCGCAGATGATCTTGAAAAGGGTGGTTTTGCCCACGCCGTTTCTGCCGATCAAGCCGACCTTGTCGCGGCTCTCGACCTCAAAGCTCATATCTTCAAATAACGTTCTCTCGCCGAAGCTCATAGAGAGCTTGCTGACGGATAATGCGGGCATGGTACCACTCCTTTCTGTTAGTTGATGATAATTTGTAGGGACGAGCATTGCTCGTCCGCTTGACAGAAACGTTTCTTTCCTATCTACAGTTTTCGATATCGGTATCGCCCGTCATTCAGCGGACGACCGATGGTCGCCCCTACGGAAGCGAAGCTTTGCTTCGCGTTTAAACATCTTTTATTCCGTGCGTTTTGTTTTGAACTTCATATTGATCAATACCACAGACGCCAGCACCAGCGCGATGCCGAGATAGCCGAACGGAACCGCTACGGGCTCGCTGAATACGACCGCGCCGATGACCGTCGCCACCACGGGCTCGATCGTCGCGATGATCGAGGCGGTGCTTGACTTGATGTGTTTCAACCCCAGCGTATAGAACACATACGGCAGGATGCAGGATACCAGCGCGAACAGCAGAGCGTACATCACGCTGCCGAAATCAGCGAACACGACGCCGATCACGGGGCGGATATCCGTGACGCAAAGGCAGAATACCGCCGAGAAAAGGAAGGTATAGAGCGTGATCGTGAACGGCTCATATCCCCTGTCCAGCGCGAAGCGCGAGAAGATCGAATACAGCGCGTAGCATACGCCCGAACCGAGTCCGAAGAGAAATCCCGCGAGGGTAACGGTCAGATTCCCGCCGATCAAGCCGGTCGTCATCGCGCAGCCCAGGATCGCCAAAACGAGCGATATCGCCTTCGCGGCCGTCATCTTTTCTTTGAAAAAGATCAACGAGAACAGCATAACGAAGGCGGGCGCGGTATAGAGCAGCACCGCCGCCACGGACAGGGAGCTCAGCTCGATAGACGTAAAATAACAGTAGGTAAACAGCCCGACGCTGATCACGCCGGAGCCGACGAATATCCAGATATCTTTCAGTCTGATTTTGAACAGGCTTCGCTTGTAGATCAGCACAAACAGCGCAAAGATGACCGCCGACAGCACCATACGCACGGCGACAGTCTGCATGGAGCTCAGTCCGAGCGCGTTGTAACGGCGCACAAAGAGACCGATACAGCCCCACAGCGTACCGGCGAGCAGTACAAAGAATACAGAAAGTTTTTTCAGACCCGCAGGGTCTTTTTTTTGCCTTTTGCTAAGTTCCATTTATTTCTGCCTTTCTTCAACGGCGGGTTTCCGTCGCTGAAGTATCACCATTTCTTCATAAACTCTTTTATGCTCATCACACCCTGCGCGCAGGCGAGCAAGAGCTTGACATACGCGCACTCGGGCGCGATATCATACAGCGGAATCGCTCCCGCTTCGATCGCGTCGATCGCCGTCCGGTACAGCTTTCTGCCGCTGCGAAACGAGGCGAGGAACACCGGAAAATCGGGATGCGCCTTCATCCACGGGATGAACCTCTCGCTGTCCAAGGTCGCGCTGTGATACAGCGTATGCAGCGCGGCGCGCGTTATGACCGGTTGGATGCCGCTGTAATCCTGCAAAGGATACGGATGGATCAGCAAAACAATATCATCGATTTGCGGCGGCATATCCCGATCGAATACCGGCGGGATATGCTGTGCGATATACGGCCGCTTTTCACGCAGAGTGCCGTTTTCAAATACGGCGTAAGCGCCGTGAAAGCTGACAAAATCATCCGACAGATCGGCTTGACGGATATCGGTCGCGCTGTGAACATACATCACGCCGTCAGAATTACGATACGGCACATACACGCCGCTTTTTTTCTGACGGATCAGTTCGACCGCACAGGCAAAATTCACCGTCCCGTTCGCCCCGGGATCGGACAGCACCTTATCGGACGCGACAAGGCAGATCGGAACGCCGCACCCGCCGAACAGCAAACCGACAAAGGTGCCGAGATAGGCAAGGTTATCACTTCCGACCGTGAGGATCACGCCGTCATAATCGGAAAGATCCGCTTCAAACAGCGCTTTCGCCAGCGTATTGAAATCGTCGGCGGTAATGCTCTCGCTGAGGATGTTCAGCGGAGATTTGATATCAAATTGTACGCACGCGTGCGTGTTTTCGCTCAGATATTTCTCAACGACGGAACATCCTTTGTGGGAAACATTGATACTGTTCCCGTCAAAGGCAGAACCGATCGTCCCGCCGGTAGTGAATAGTAAAATGTTCATATTATAACGCGATCGTATCATTGTCATCGCGAAGCCCGAAGCCTCCCATAAGGAGGTGCCGCGGGCAGGCTGTGGCAATCCCCTTGTCATTAATACCGTTCGATGTAAAAGAGAGCTTTATTCCCTGTTTGTGGGATTGCCACGCCCTAAAGGGCTCGCAATGACTCCTTTCTTGCAGAGTATTCCTAATCTAACAAGAAGCCCGCCTTGCGGCGGGCGCTGTGTTTATTTCTTCTCTAATTCTTCGAGAATGACTTTCTTGATGCCGGGAGCGGTCAGACCGAAGATCTCGAGCAGCTCCTTCGCGGGACCGGAATAGCCGAACTCGTCGTTTACGCCGACGCGCCTGACGGGTACGGGACACTCGGCAGATGTGACCTCGCATACCGCGTCGCCCAGACCGCCGATGATGTTATGCTCTTCGACGGTGATGATGCGGCCGGTCTCCCGAGCCGCCTTGAGGACGATCTCACGGTCGATCGGCTTGATGGTATGGATGTTGATTAATCTGACGCTCTTGCCTTCCTTTTGGAGCTCGTCGACTGCCTTCAGACTCTCCAGCACGCACAGACCCGTCGCGATAACGGTGATATCCGCGCCCTCGCGCAGAGTGATACCCTTGCCCCACTCGAATTTGTAGGTCTCGGGATCGTTGAAGCTGTCGACAGCCAGTCTGCCTAAACGGATATAGACGGGACCCTCGTACTCGATCGCCGCCTTGGTCGCCGCCTTCATCTCCCAGTGGTCTGCGGGATTCAGAACGACCATGCCGGGGATGGTACGCATGATGCCGATATCCTCGAGACACTGGTGGGTCGCGCCGTCCTCGCCGGTAGAGATACCCGCGTGAGAACCCGCGATCTTGACGTTGAGGTTCGGATAAGCGACGGAGTTGCGGATCTGCTCAAAAGCTCTGCCGGTCGCGAACATCGCGAACGAAGCCGCTACGGGAGTCTTGCCGCAAGCCGCCAGGCCTGCCGCTACGCCGACCATGTTCGCCTCGGCGATACCGCAGTCAAAGAAACGGTCGGGATGCGCGTTTTTGAAGATCGCGGTATTGGTAGCCGCCGCGAGATCGGCGTCCAGAACGATGATGTCGTCGCGGGTATCGGCCATTTCGCTCAGCGCCTCGCCGAAGCTGACGCGCGTCGCCTTGGTAATGATCTCAGCCATGATTACGCCTCCAATTCCGCGAGCTGTGCTTCGAGCTCAGCCATCGCAACCTTAAATTCATCGGCGTTGCACGCCTTGCCGTGCCAGCCTACCTGATTTTCCATAAAGGATACGCCCTTGCCCTTGACCGTCTTCATGATGATCGCGAAGGGCTTGTCAGACGCTTTCGCCTGATTCAGCGCGCCTTCGATCGCGTCGAAGTCGTGACCGTCGATGATCGCGACGTCGAAGCCGAAAGACTCGAACTTGGTGTCGAGCGGCTCTACGCCGCCGACCTCGGCGGTGGTACCGTCGATCTGTAAGCCGTTGCAGTCAACGATGACGGTCAGGTTATCGAGACCGTGGTGACCGGCGAACATCGCCGCCTCCCAGACCTCGCCTTCCTCACACTCGCCGTCGCCGAGCACGGTGTATACGCGGTAATCTTTATGATCGATCTTTCCGACGAGCGCCATACCGCAGGCGGCGGAAACGCCCTGACCGAGAGAACCGGAGCTCATGTCGATACCGGGAGTACCCTTCATATCTGGATGACCCTGCAGCATCGCGCCCACATGGCGGAGCACCTCTAATTCTTTCCATTCAAAATAGCCTTTAAGCGCCAGAACGGCATAGAGGCTGGGACAGCAGTGACCCTTGGATAATACGAAACGGTCGCGGTCAGCCCAAGTCGGGTTCTGCGGATCGACGTTCATCTCTTTGAAATAGAGATAGGTGAACATATCCGCCGCTGACAGCGAGCCGCCCGGATGTCCGGATTTCGCGTGAAATGTACCGATGATCGCGCCCATACGCGCTTTGCAAGCGAGAATCTCAAGATTTCTCTTCTCAGCCTGATTCATCCTTGATTCCTCCCCCAAAATATCACAATTTTTGCAGAATTGCACACTTGTACATGATTCATCATACATCAATACTCTACCACAATTATCTCAAAATATTTTTCATTATGTGAAAAAAGCCGAAAATCGGTCAATTATATTGAAACTACCTAAAAATTATGATACAATCCCATCGGAAAGGAGCGAAATGTATATGCTGCTGACAGTCGATATCGGTAACACCAACATCAAGTTCGGTATCTTCCGCGAAAATGAGCTGATCCGTACGCTGACCATCTCCTGCAACAAGGCGAAAACCGCCGATGAATACGGCGTGGAGCTCTACTCGCTGATCCGCGTAATGGGCATCCACCGCGAAGATTTCTCGGGTTGTATCATCAGCTCTGTCGTTCCGCTCGTCACCACCCGCATCGAGGACGCCGTCCGCGAGCTGCTCGGCGTGGAGCCGCTGATCGTCGGCCCCGGCGTGAAGACCGGGCTGAACATCCGCATCGAAGACCCGTCCACCTTAGGCGCCGATCAGGTATGCGCCTGCGTCGCGGCGAACGCCGGCGGCAAAGCGCCCATGATCGTTATCAGCATGGGTACGGCGACGGTATGGTGCGTCATCGACCGCAACGGCAGTATGATCGGCTGTCCGATCGCTCCCGGCGTTTCCGTTTCTCTCGAAGCGCTGACCAAGAATACGGCGCTGCTGCAGGACGTCGCCTTCACCGCTCCCGACTCGGTCATCGGCAAGAACACCGATAAGAGTATCCGCGCGGGCGTGGTATGGGGCACCGTATGCATGATCGACGGCATGATCGACCGGATCGAAAAGGAGCTGGGCGAAAAAAGCACGATCCTCGCGACCGGCGGCTTAGCCAACAAGATCATTCGCTACTGCGAGCATGATATCACGATCAACGAGAACCTGATCCTCGAAGGACTCAGGCTGATCTATGAAAGAAATAAAAAAGGCTCCCTTTCCTAAGGGAGCTGTCGCCATAGGCGGCTGAGGGTTGACTCGCTGCAATTGGATGGCTGTTTCGGTATTCATCTCTTCAAACGCAGCAACCCTCCGCCCCTTCGGGGCACCCCCTTAGAAAAGGGAGGCTTTAACTGCATATCGATCCTTACGGATTTGATATAAATATTGCGCTTCATCCATATTTTTGGAGAGGCAGCAGGAGGTTATTATGTCAAACACAAGTAAATCGAACACCTACCGTCTGACGGGACTGGGAACCTTGACAGCTATCATCATTGTGCTGCAGATATTCACCACCTTCGTCCGTTTCGGTCCGTTCTCCATCACCCTCGCGCTGATACCCATCGTGGTCGGCGCGGCAATGTACGGCAAAGGCGCCGGCGCTTACTTAGGCGCGGTATTCAGCGTGGTCGTCGTGATCATGTGCATCACGGGCGGCGACCTCGGCGGCGCGATGGTCTGGGCGGCGAATCCCTTTATG
The DNA here is from genome assembly GCA_017403985.1 of Ruminococcus sp. Taxonomy (GTDB): domain Bacteria; phylum Bacillota; class Clostridia; order Oscillospirales; family Acutalibacteraceae; genus Ruminococcoides. Next base: position 99,175 of record JAFRDE010000020.1, read on the forward strand.
TGCGTCGTCATGTGCATGCTCAAGGGTACCGCGGCAGGCTTTTTGGCGGGTCTGATGTATCAGCTCGTCGCTCCGAAAAATCAGCTCGTCGGCGTGATCTTAGCGGCGCTGATCTCCCCCATCGCCAACACCGGCATCTTCATCATCGGCATGCTGCTGTTCTTCCGTGAAACGCTCGCGGCATGGGCAGGCGGCTCTGATCTGCTGACCTACATCATCCTCGGTCTGACCGGCGTGAACTTCCTCGTCGAGTTAGGCGTGAACATCGTGCTCAGCCCGATCGTCGTGAAAATCATCGAAGCGGTGAGAAAGACGAGCAGAGCGTAAGAGTTAGGAATGAGGAGTTAGGAGTTAGGAATTGACGGCGGGCGCTGCCCGCACCCATTCTAAGTGACCAGTGTCAAGTGACCAGTGGTTAGTTGAATCAGGCGGGACACCCGCACCTGATTTGTATAACATCTAACAGAATATGTATCTTACAGTAATAACGCTTGCAGTTCATAAAGGGCTGCAAGCGTTTTTTATATGCCTATAAAATTGTATGAGCGCAGCGAGAAACCGAAACTCCTCACTCCTAACTCCTCACTCTTAACTAAATAACTATTCCTCCATTAACGCCTAAAACCTGCCCAGTGATAAACTTCGCCTTAGTGCTCGCGAGGAACACGACCGCGTCGGCAATGTCCCCGGGCGTACCGAGGGCGTTCAGCGGCGTTTCCTCTTTCAATGCGGCGAGATCGTCGTCCGTGTACTCCGCCATCATATCGGTCATGATCACTCCCGGCGACACCGCGTTGATGCAGATTCCGGAGGGTCCGACCTCCTTGGCGAGCGCCTTCGTCAGTCCGATCACGCCCGCTTTCGCCGCGGAATAGGCGGCCTCGCAGGACGCGCCGACCTCACCCCACATCGAGGCGATATTGACGATCGCACCGCTGTGGGCGAGGATCATATCCTTCAGTGCTTCGCGGCAGCAGTAAAACGTACCGCTGAGGTCGGTATCGATCAGGCGCTTCCACTCGTCGTCGGTCAAATCGGTCAGCAGTCCGGTGTGGGCGATACCGGCGTTGTTGACGAGGACATCAACCGAGCCCAGCTCCCTGCGGACGGCTTCAAACATCTCTTTCACCTGCGCGCTGTCGCCGACGTCCGCGCATACGGCAAAAGCCCTCGCGCCGAGGGCTTTTATTTCAGTCACCAATTGATTCGCTTTTTCTTCGCTGCGGCAGTAATTTATCGCGACATCATAGCCTTCCCTTGCGAAAGCGAGGGCGCACGCGGCGCCGATACCGCGCGAGGCGCCGGTGATCAGTACTACAGACATAGTCAGAACCCCTTTTTAAGAGTTTCGAGTTGGTAGTTTCGAGTTGGTAGTTTCGAGTTGGAAAACTACAAACTAATCTTAATTCTTCCTCCAAGCAGAGGGGATAAAGATCAGCAGGAACGGATACAGCTCCAGTCTGCCCGCGAGCATATTGAAACAGAAAACGATCTTCGAGAACACGGAAAAGCCCGCGTAGTTGCCGGTCGAGCCGACGACGTTCATACCGGGACCGGTGTTGTTCAGCGTCGCCAGTACGCTCGAAAAGCTCGTCATAAAATCATAGCCGTTCAGCGAAATCAGGATCGTCGTGACGATGATGATCGCCATATAGATGGCAAAAAACACGCTGACGGAACGGGACACCTCGTGGGTGATCTTCTTTTGATCCATCTTGACGGTCTGGACGGTGCGCGGGTGCAGGATCAGCGTGAATTCCTTCCTGATACCCTTGAGCAACAGGATAAAGCGCGATACCTTCAAGCCGCCGCCGGTCGATCCGGCACAGGCGCCGATACAGGTCGCGATCAATACCAGCGTTTTTGAAAACTCTGGCCATGTATTGACGTCCGTCGTCGCCATTCCCGTCGAGGATTCGATCGAGGTGACGTAGAAAAAGCTCTGGTGGATCGAGTTGTACAGGCTGTCGCCGTAGATATGATGCGTATACAGATCGGCGGCGATCAGACCGGTGATCAAGAAAACAATTCCGAAATAGACCCACATCTCCTCGCTTTTGACCACCTGTTTGAAGCGGCGGAAAAGGATCAGGATATAGATATAAAAGTTGACGCCGAACAGCATCATAAAGACAGCCACAACCGTCTGCAGATACGGGCTGAAGCTCGCCATGCTGTCGTTGTATACCATAAAGCCGCCGGTACCGGCAGTAGAGAACGAGGTGGTGACCGCATCAAAGATACTCATGCCGCCGCACAGCAGCAGGATACATTCGAGCAGGGTCAGCCCGCCGTAGATCCCGTACAGCAGCGCCGCGTAATTACGCAGCTTGGGGATGCTTTTGCTGACGGAAGGACCGGTGGACTCCGCCTTCATCAGGTTGATGTTCTGGGTGCCGCCCAGACGCGGGATGATCGCGAGCAGGAACACGACGACGCCCATACCGCCTAAGAAATGGGAAAAGCTGCGCCAGAACAGCATACAGCGCGGCAGATGCTCGATCTCGGTGAGGATGGTCGCACCGGTAGTGGTGAAGCCGGAGATCGTCTCGAACACCGCATCCACAAAATGAGGGATCGTGCGCGACCACCAGAGCGGCAGGCATCCTGCGATCGACAGCACCAGCCACGACAGCGCCGTTGCCGCAAAGCCGTCCTTGAGGTGCATGACGTTGTTTTTCGGCTTTTTGAACACCAGCAGAGCGCCCAGTATCAGCAGCGTAACGCCGACATAAAAGAAATATTTCATGAAGTGCCATTCCCGGTAGATCAGACCGACCACGGTCGAAATCTGCATCGCAGCGCCTTCGACCAGCAGCACCCATCCCAAAATATAACTTATCAATCGCTTGTTCATGGTTTTCTCCTATAAAACAGCCTGTTATGCAAGGCGGCAGAATGCTCCCGCCTTTGCTCTGCTACGCTTTTATAGTTTATCTGACAGAAATGTTTCGGCGGGAGCAAGCTCCCGCCCTACGAATGGTTTCTATGATTTATTTCAATATATCTCTCAGGTCGGACAGACCCTTATGCTTGGTGATGACGATGACTCTGTCACCCGGTTCGATGGTGTCGCCGCCGCCGGGCATAATCACTCTGCCGCCGCGGCTGATACATACGATCTGCAGATCGTTTTTGAGATTCAGCTTTGACAGCGGCACGCCGGTCACCGCACTGCTTTCACGCACGATGAACTCCAGCGCCTCGGCGCGGTCGCCGTTCACCTTGTACATGGTCTCGACGTTGTTGCCGACGGCGTTCTGCATGCCGCGGACATAGCGGACGATCGACTCGCCGGTCAGCTGCTTGGGACGGATCACACTGTCGAGCGGCAGGGTGTCCACCACGGAGCTGAATTTGAGGTTCCCGAGCTCGGTGACGACCTTCGCCTTGGGATTCACCTTTTTAACGTACAGTGACGCGAGCAGATTCTCTTCGTCGGTATCCATCAGGCATACCACGCCGTCCGCGCGCTCGATATGCTCACTCAAAAGCAGATCCTCATCCATCGCGTCGGCGTTGATGATCATCACGCCGTCAAGCCCTTCGGAAAGCTCCTCACAGCGGTGGGGATCCTTCTCGATAATCTTTACGTTGACGCCCGCGACGCGCAGGATCTTCGCCAGATAGAAGCCGATCTTGCTGCCGCCGAGGATATAGACAGAACGACCTTTATTAGAAATCGTGCCGAGCTGACGGAGCAGCTTCGCCGCCGCGCCGGCAGGCGCGACAAAGGACACCATGTCGTCGGTATGAAGAACAAAATCGCCGGTGGGGATATGGACGTCGCCGTCGCGCTCGACAAAGACGATGCGTACCATGCCTTTAAGCAGCGACGCACAGTCCGCGACGCGCTTGCCCGCGATGGGAGAGCTGTCGGTCAGGCGGATCTTGATGAAATCGACCATACCCTTGGCGAAGGAGCTGATCTTGATAGCGCCGGGATATTTCACCAGACGCGCGATCTCGCTCGCGCAGGTATACTCGGGATTGATCGCCAGCGTCAGCTTCAGATCGTCCTTGACGATCTCAACGTCGTTGATATACTCGGGGTTGCGCACGCGCGCGATGGTCGACGGTACGCCCGCGTTCTTGGCAAGCAGGCAGGTGTAGAGGTTCAGCTCGTCGGTAGGGGTGACCGCGATCAGCAGATCGCAGTTCTCGATCTCCGCCTCGTGCAGGACGCTGTAGGTAGCGCCGTTGCCTTCGATCGCCATGACGTTCTGGGTATCGGTAAGCCTTTCCAGCGCCTCGACGTTCTCATCGATCACGGTGATGGCATGACCTTCCATATTCAGCTGTTCCGCGATCGAGCGGCCCACGCGACCGCAGCCTACGATAATGATATTCATGGTTTACCTCATCGATCAATCGATCGTTGTCTTAGAAGTACCCATATTTTACATCAACCGATTTTCAAAATCAATATCATAATAGAAATATATCTCCGTTTGTTTACAATTTTTTCTTTATTTTTCCCGTATACTATGTTATAATGCGATTATATAATGGGATATTATAGGGGTTCGACCCCTGTTTCCTGCTGAAAGGAAGGTTACTATGGGTTTATTCAAGACGCTTTTCGGCGATTACTCCGCGCGCGAGCTCAAGCGCATCAGGCCGATCTGCGATAAGGTCCTCGCTTTGGAGGACAAATACTCGAAAATGAGTGAAAAAGAGCTGAAGGCTCAGACCAATGTATTGAAGGAACGCCTGCAAAACGGCGAGACCACCGACGACATCCTGCCCGACGCCTTCGCGGTATGCCGCGAGGCAAGCTGGCGCGTACTCGGTATGAAGCACTTCCCCGTACAGGTCATCGGCGGCATCGTCCTGCATCAGGGACGCATCGCAGAGATGAAGACCGGTGAAGGTAAAACGCTGGTAGCGACCCTGCCCGCCTACCTCAACGGCCTGACCGGCGAGGGCGTACACATCGTCACCGTCAACGACTATCTGGCAAAGCGCGACTCTGAGTGGATGGGTAAACTGTACCGTTACTTGGGTCTTACCGTGGGTCTGATCATTCACGACGTTCCTGCCAACGAGCGAAAAGCGATGTATGAGGCGGATATCACCTACGGCACGAACAACGAGCTGGGCTTTGACTATCTGCGCGACAACATGGTCGTGTACAAGGAGCAGAAGGTCCAGCGCAATCATGCGTTCGCCATCGTCGACGAGGTCGACTCCATCCTCATCGATGAAGCGCGTACCCCGCTGATCATCTCCGGCAAGGGCGACAAGGCGAGCGACCTCTACGAGCGCGCCGATCAGCTCGCCCGCACCATGAAAAAATACGTTTTCACCGAAACGGACGCGAAAGAGGATCTGGAGGAATTCTATCAGGAGAACAACATCGACTACATCGTCGACGAAAAGGCTCACACCGCCACCCTCACCCAGCTGGGTGTAAAAAAAGCGGAAGGCTTCTTCGGTCTGGAGAACCTCTCCGACCCCGATAACGTCACCATCCAGCACCACGTCAACCAGGCGATCAAAGCCCACGGCTGCATGAAGAACGAGGTCAACTACGTCGTCAAGGACGGCGAGGTCATCATCGTCGACGAGTTCACCGGCCGTTTGATGTACGGCAGACGCTACAACGAGGGTCTGCATCAGGCGATCGAAGCCAAAGAGGGCGTCAAGGTCGAAAGCGAATCTAAAACTCTCGCCACCATCACCTTCCAGAACTTCTTCCGTCTGTACGGTAAGCTGTCCGGCATGACCGGTACCGCCAAGACCGAGGAAGAAGAGTTCCAGGAGATCTACAAGCTCGACGTCGTCGAGATCCCCACCAACAAGGAAGTTATCCGTCAGGATATGCAGGACGCCATCTACCGCACCGAGCGCGGCAAGTTCAATGCGATCATCGAAGAGATCAAAAGAGCGCACGAAAAGGGACAGCCCGTGCTGGTCGGTACCATCTCCATCGAAAAGAGCGAACAGCTCGCCAAGCTGCTGAAGAAAACGGGTATTCCACATAACGTCCTGAACGCAAAACACCATGAAAAGGAAGCGGAGATCGTCGCGCAGGCAGGTAAATTCGGCGCCGTCACCATCGCCACCAACATGGCGGGCCGCGGTACCGATATCGTCTTAGGCGGCAACGCCGAATACATGGCGAAAGCACAGCTGAGAAAAGACGGCTACGACGACGAAGTCATCGCCGAGGCGACCGGCTTCGCGGACACCGACGACGAGTTGATCAAGGAAGCGCGTCAGAAATATCAGGAATACTACGACAGCCATAAAGAAGAGATCGGCGTGGAAGCGGACAAGGTCCGCGCCGCGGGCGGTCTGTACATCATCGGTACCGAGCGCCATGAGAGCCGCCGTATCGACAACCAGCTGCGCGGCCGTTCCGGCCGTCAGGGCGACCCCGGTATGAGCAAGTTCTTCCTCTCGTGCGAGGACGACCTCATGCGCATCTTCGGCGGCGAGCGGATGGCAATGATCCTCGACCGCATGAACGTCGACGAGGATCAGCCCATCGAAGCCAAGATGCTGACCAATATCGTGGAAAGCTCCCAGCAGAAGGTCGAAAGCCGCAACTTCGCGATCCGTAAATCCGTCCTCGACTACGACGACGTCATGAACCGCCAGCGCGAGATCATCTACGGTCAGCGCAATCAGGTGCTCGACGGTGAGGACGTTCACGACACCGTCGTAAAGATGGTGACCGATACCATCGAGACCAACGTCAACATGTTCTGCGCCGATGACGTTCTGAAAGAAGAATGGAACCTCGCGGGTCTTAACGAGCTGTATCGCGGCTGGCTGATCGACGACGACAACCGTTTCAGGCACAGGAACACCGCCGATAAGGACAGAGCGGATATCGTCAGGGAGCTGCAGGACAGAGCGATGAAGCTCTACGGTGAGAACGAAGAGCTCGTCGGCAGCGACACCATGCGCGAGATGGAGCGCATCTACCTCTTGAAGAACGTCGACATCTACTGGATGGATCATATCGACAACATGGATCAATTAAAGCAGGGCATCCGCCTGCGCGCCTACGGTCAGCGCGACCCGGTCGTCGAATACCGTATCGAAGGCTTCGATATGTTCGACGAGATGATCGAGACCATCAAGCAGGAAACCGCCAAGATGATCCTCGTCGCTCCCAAGCGCGTGTATGAGATCCAGAAAAAGCGCGAAGAGATCGAAGCAAAGCGCAGAGAGATGGAAGCGCAGGCGGCGGCAGCCCATCAGGTCGTCCTCAAGACAGAGGAAGATCGAAAGCCCAAGCCCTCTGCCATTGAGTTAGGTCTCAAGCGTGAGCAGGTCGCAAAACCGGTGGAATTCTCGGGCGACGGCACCGTTTCCGGCAACAAGACCGTTGTCAACAAGAAGAAAAAGCCCGGTCCCAACGACCCCTGCTGGTGCGGCTCGGGCAAAAAATACAAGAAATGTCATAAACCGATAGATGAGGGATATCAAAGTGAGTAAGGTCAGAACAAGATTCGCGCCCAGTCCGACGGGCTTCATGCACGTCGGCAACCTGAGAACGGCGCTGTATGAATATTTAGTCGCGAAAAGTCAGGACGGTACCTTCGTCCTGCGTATCGAGGACACCGATCAGGAACGCTATGTCGAAGGCGCGATAGACGTGATCTACAAAACGCTCGAGGCCGCGGGTCTCAAGCACGACGAAGGTCCCGATATCGGCGGCGATTACGGTCCCTATGTCCAGAGCGAACGCATGGACATGTACCTCCCCTACGCCGAACAGTTGATCAAAGAGGGCAAGGCGTACCGCTGTTTCTGCACCAAAGAGAGATTGGAAAAAATCCAGAACGAAACCGTCGGCGGCGGCTACGACCGTCACTGCCGCGATCTTTCCGAAGAAGAGATTCAGGCGAACCTTGACGCGGGCGTTCCTTACGTTATCCGTCAGAAGATGCCGATCGAGGGCTCAACCACCTTCACCGACGCCGTTTTCGGCGAGATCACCGTAGACAACAGCGAGCTGCAGGACCAGATATTGATCAAACAGGACGGCTTTCCGACCTACAACTTCGCTAACGTCATCGACGACCACACCATGGGCATCACCCATGTCGTGCGCGGAAGCGAGTACCTCAGTTCTACGCCGAAATACAATCTGCTTTATGAGGCGTTCGGCTGGGAGATCCCGATCTATGTCCACTTACCGCTGATCAACGGTAAGAACCCGGACGGGACCGTATCGAAGCTCAGTAAACGTCACGGCTCCACGAGCTTTGAGGGGCTTGTCACAGAAGGCTACCTGCCCGAGGCAATCATCAATTATATCGCCCTGCTCGGCTGGTGCCCCAAGGACAACCGCGAGCTTTTTACGCTTGAGGAGCTGGTTGAAGTCTTTGATATCGACGGCATCAGCAAGAGTCCGTCCGTATTCGACTACGACAAGCTGGATTGGTTCAACAGCGAATATATCAAGGCGATGGACGACGAGAAATTTATCGCTCTCTGCACACCGTTTTTCAAAGAGGTGCTGGGCGATAAGGAGCTCGATTACAGCAAGCTTGCCGCCATCCTCAAGCAGCGCGTCATCAAGCTGACCGATATTCCGGAAAAGATCGATTTCTTTGCCGCTCTGCCGGAGTATGATAAAGAGCTGTTCTACAACAAAAAGAGCAAGACCAACGCCGAGAACGCTCCCGTCATGCTCCAAGCGGTCTACGACGAACTCAAAGCCCTGCCCGAATGGAACCACGACGCCATCCACGAGGCGCTGATCAACCTCGCACAGAAGTTAGAGGTCAAGAACGGCACGGTCATGTGGCCGGCGCGTATCGCCGCGGCGGGCAAGACCGTCACCCCCGGCGGCGCGATCGAGATCCTCGATATTCTCGGACGCGAAGAAAGCCTGCGCAGAATGGAGATAGGGCTGGAGAAACTGAGATAATAATGAGCGTCACTACAATCGCGTCATTGCGAAGCCCCATCGGGGCTGTGGCAATCCCCTTGTCGGAAATACAGTTTGATGTAAGAGAAGTGTAATACCCCTCTTTGTGGGATTGCCACGTCGCTTACGCTCCTCGCAATGACATCGATAGGGTAGTTTTTGCAATACACGTAAAATGAGGGAAATACTATGTCAGAAGAAATCAAAACCGTGGAGAACATGGAGGAAATGTCCTCCAACTTCATCCACACCATCATAGAAAAAGATATCGCCGAGGGCGGCGACTACGCGGGAATGAAGGTGCACACGCGCTTTCCGCCCGAGCCCAACGGCTATCTGCACATCGGTCATGCCAAGGCGGTTTGCATCAACTTCGGCACCGCGCTGAAATTCAACGGCGTGTGCAACCTGCGCATGGACGACACCAACCCCACCAAGGAGGATGTGGAGTTCGTCGACGCGATCAAGGAGGACATCCACTGGCTGGGCTTCGACTGGGAAGACCGCTTCTACTACGCATCCGAATACTTCGACAAGATGTATGAGGCGGCGGTCGAACTGATCAAAAAAGGTCTCGCCTATATCTGCGAGCTCACGCCCGAAGAGGTGCGCGCAAACCGCGGCGACCTCTCCACCCCCGCCAAGTCCCCCTACCGCGACCGTCCCATCGAAGAGAGCCTCGAGCTCTTTGAGAAGATGAAGAACGGCGAGATCGAGGACGGCAAAATGACCCTGCGCGCGAAGATCGACCTCGCGTCGGGCAACTTCAATATGCGCGACCCGGTCATCTACCGCATCAACCGTCTGCACCACCACCGCACCGGCGATAAGTGGTGCATCTACCCGATGTACGACTTTGCCCACCCGATCGAGGACGCGCTCGAGTGCATCACCCACAGCCTGTGCTCCCTCGAGTTCGAGGATCACCGCCCGCTGTACAACTGGGTACGCGACAACGTCACTTTGCCCAGCAAACCCCGTCAGATCGAATTCGCGCGCCTCGGCATCAACAACACCGTCATGTCGAAGCGCAAATTAAGAGCGCTGGTCGAGGGCGGCTATGTCAACGGCTGGGACGATCCGCGCATGCCCACCCTGTGCGGCTTGCGCAGACGCGGATACACGCCCAAAAGCATCCGCAATTTCTGCGACCGCATCGGCGTGAGCAAGGTCAACAGCACTGTGGAATACGACTTCCTCGAGCATTGTCTCAGAGAGGATCTGAACATGACTGCGCAGCGCGTGATGGTCGTACTCGACCCGATCAAGCTCGTCATCACCAACTACCCCGAGGGTCAGAGCGAGAGCTTCACCGTTGAGAACAACCCGAACAATGAAGCGGACGGCACAAGAGAAGTCACCTTCTCGCGCGAGTGCTGGATCGAGCGCGGCGACTTCATGGAAGAGCCGATCAAAAAATATCAGCGCCTGTACCCGGGCAACGAGGTACGCCTCAAGAGCGCCTATATCGTCAAATGCACCGGCTGTAAGAAGGACGAGGACGGCAACGTCGTCGAGGTCTACGCGGAGTACGATCCCGCAACACGCGGCGGCAACACCCCCGACGGACGCAAAGTGCGCGGCACCATCCACTGGGTGGACGCAAACAACGCGCTCGACGCGACCTGCAACCTGTACGACAACCTCTTCACCGTGCCCGATCCCGAGGCGGACGGACGCGACTTCCTCGAATTCATCAACCCCGACTCTTTAAAGGTCGTCGAGGGCTGCAAGGCGGAGAAGGCGATCGCCGACTTTGAAGCACCCGCTTTCTTCCAGTTCATGCGCACCGGCTACTTCTGCATTGACCCCGACAGCACGAAGGAGAAGATGATCTTTAACAGGAGCGTCAGCCTGAAGGACGGATTTAAGAAGAAATAATGCACTTCTTCTAATGAGAAATTAGGAATTTTGAGAAACGCTGATGCGTTTTGAATGGATAATACAGTTATATAACAATAACGCTCATGACTCTTTTAAAAAGCCATGAGCGTTTTTTGTTAAGAAATGGTCTTGATAAATACAATTAAATCGGGTGCGGGCAGAGCCCGCCATTCATTCCTAATTCCTAACTCCTAACTCCTAACTCCTAATTCACCAAAGCGCTGATCGCCGCTTCGACGACGGGGGTCGCGGCTTGGATGCCGTAGCCGCCCTCGACAACGGTCGCGGCAAAGGCGTAGGGATGGTTCATATCGTCGATGAAGCCGACGAACCACGCGGTCGGCTCCTTATCCTCCCCTACCTCGGCGGTACCGGTCTTGGCGCAGAAAGGCAGTCCCGACAGACTGACGCCGCGCCATGAATAGCTTTCGGCGGAGCCCTTCATCAGCTCCTTGACTTTAGACGCGGTATCGGCGCTGATCATCGGCACATCGCCGCCCTTGTTGACGGCGATATTCAGCTTGTCGATCAGGTTGCCATCATCCTCCACGATGTAGGGCGCGGCGGCGGTGCCGTCGTTCGCGACAGCGGAGGAGATCATCGCCATCAGCATCGGATTCGCAAGGTCCGTGTACTGTCCGATCCCCGACCACGCGAGCGCGTTGTCGCCGTCGCCGACGGCGTCGTAGTGGCTTTCGATGATCGGGATCTCGCTCATCTTGAAGCTGTCGTTATTGAAGCCGAATTTTTCGGCGGTCTCTTTCATCTTGTCGTCGCCGACCTGCGTCGCGATCTGCGCGAAGGCACAGTTGCAGGAATTGGCGAACGCTTCTTTGAACGTCTGGGTACCGTGGGCGTACTCGCAGGTGATCGGGTTGCCCTCGACGTCCAGCTCGCCGTAGCAGGTGAAGGTCTGATCGTATATATCTGGGACGTTCTCGATCGCCGCCGCCGCGGTGATGATCTTGAACACCGAGCCGGGAGTGAAGCGGGAGGATACGACGTTGTCGAGATACACGCCGTCGTATTCGTCCTCATTTTCCTCGGTGATCTCGGGCGGATCGGCAGGGTCGAAGCTCGGCGCGGAAACGTCGCACAGCACCTCGCCCGTCAGATAGTTGTATACCACGCAGCAGCCCTTTTTGCCGTTCATCGCTTCATACGCCGCTGTACACGCATCCGCGTCCACCGTCAGCTTGAGGTCGGTGTTCGGGCGCAGGGAATCGGGCACGCCCGCACCCAAGATGAAGTTATAACCCGACAGTCCGGTACGGTAGCGGCTCTGGATACCGGTCGAGATATTCAGCCCGTCGTCGCCGATAACATGGAGGAGGGCTTCGCGGGTGGTTTCATCGTCGCTGTAATAGCGCTCGTTGTTCTCGCTGTAGGCGAGGGTCTTGTCGTTGCGGTCATAGATCTTGCCCGCCTTGCTGAGCCCGTTCGCGGACGCCATATGTCCGTTGAAGGGCTGCTGTACCCACTCGTTGTGGTGCCAGACGGTCATCACGCTGAGGTATACCATACCGCCTAAAAAGGCGAAGGTCACGAACCACAGGACCAGTGAACGCGTCAATATCCGTTTCATGCGCGCACCTCCCTATCCCGCCTGTCCTGAACGGGCAAAGCGTTTTCGGGAGCTTTCACCCTGCGCTTCGCGGCGTAGGTGCGCTCGTCAGCAGCCTTGATAAAGGCGAGCAGTCCCCAGCAGGAGATCATCGATGAGCCGCCCGCCGACAGGAACGGCAGCGTAACGCCGGTCAGCGGCAGGATATCCGTGATGCCGAAGATGTTCAAAGCACTTTGCACCACCATCAGCCCCGCTGCACAGCATGCGGAGATCGCGTAAAAGCTGGAGCGGGAACGGGTCGTGATCGCGCGGGAATAGAACGCCAGCGCGATGATCGCCGCCGCCAGAGCGAACGCGATGATCACGCCCATCTCCTCGGCGACCAGTCCGAACACGAGATCGGATTCGGACGCGAATACATATTTGAGATAGCCGTTGCCGACGCCGACGCCGAACAAGCCGCCCGACGCCATATAGGACATCACGCGCACCTGCTGGTAGCCGCCGCTGTCCTGCGTATGCTCCCACACGTGTCCCCACGCCGAAAAACGGTCGGCGACATAGGGCTTGACGTTGAGCACGAGGAAGACGGCGAACGCCGCCGCGACGAGCGCCAGGATCACGGTCTTGAAGTCGCCCGAACGCATGAACGCGATGAGCAGGAAGGTCATGAAGAAGATCAGCGCGGTACCGAAGTCGCCCATCAGCGCGAGCGCGCCGACGCAGATCGCCGAAAAGACGATGAACTCGATGAAGTTGCGCTTGGTCTGTAATTTATCCAGCGCCGCCGCGCCGACGAAAATGAACGCGACTTTGACAAATTCCGACGGCTGTACGGAGATACCGCCGATAGAGATCCAGTTCGCCGCGCCGTAGGTGACACGCGCGAAGATAAAGGTGACGCCGAGCAGTCCCACGGAACCGAGCATGATCCACAGCCGCCACGAGTTGACGCGGTCGGGATTCTCGATGAATTTGACGATCACGGCAAAAAGGATCATACCGATGACCATCGCGATCAGCTGGACGATCGACGAACGAAGCTCCTGCCGCACGAGCAGTAGGATTCCCATGCCCGAAAGGAAGCACGCCAAAGCCTCCAACTCAAAATTCACGCGGTTCAGAGCGTAAGACGAAACGCAGAAGAACGCCCACATCACGAGCTCCATCGCGCCGAACACAAACAGCGGCGCGAAGTCCTGCACTTCGTTACTAAAACACGCCTCCACCGCCATGAACAGGTGGAAGAAGGTGATCAGGATCATTAATTTGTACGGCTTTAAAGCGCCCTTATCCGACGCCTTGGAGAAGAACCACGAGGGCCGCAGCTTCTCCTGATACTCCTCGCCGCGCTTTAAGATCAGGGTCGTATGACCGATGGTGATCTCGTCGTCGAGCGCCACCATCGTACGCCCCTCGGCGCGTTCTCCGTTAACGAAGGTGCCGAACTTGGAGCCGATATCCGAGATGAACCAGCCCTCCTTGCGCCTGAGAAAAACACAGTGGTCGCGCGACACGCTGATATCCGAGATGCGGATATCCGATCCCTTTGACCTGCCGATGGAGTTTTCCCAGAAGAGGACGGGGATCTTCTGCCCCGTCTGGAGCACCTCCAGCGTGACCAGCGGCTTTTCGGGACGTCTGTGACGGCGCGCGGAAGCAAAGCACTGGTAAATGATCACCAGCGCGTACACGGGCAGCAGCGCCCGCAGCGCGATCGCCGCGATATCCAGAAGGACCTGCAGATTCAAACGCCTCACCTCCGAAAGGGGATATTTTTACAGTTTATATTTTACTATACGGTATGCCGAAAGTCAAATGAACGGAATGTAAATTTAAGGTGAAAATGAAGGGTTAGGGTGACTGTAGTAGTCCTACGAAAAAGCCTGACGGCTTTTGCATTACTATAACGATAGAAAACAATAATGCTCATGACTCTTTGAGAAGCCATGAGCATTTTTGCTTTTTATCAGTAATATCAGGTGCAGGCGGAGCCCGCCGTTAACCAATCACCGTCAATAGATGATGACCGGCGTGCCGGTGGGAATGTTGTTATAGATGGTCCTTACCGCGTTGTAAGGCGTGTTGACACAGCCGTGGGAGCCGTTGCCCTTGTAGATCGGGTTACCGAACTCGGAACGCCAGGAGGCGTCATGGATACCGTAGGAGGTGCCGATGAAAGCCATCCAGTATTCAACAAAGGAGCTGTAACCCGCACCGTTAAGATAGATGTTGCGGGACTTGCTCTCTACCTCATAGTAGCCCTTGGGGGTATCACAGTCGCCCTTGTTGCCGGTAACGACCTCGGTAGAGGCGATCTGGCTGCCGTTCTTGTACGCCCACATATGCTGCTGGTCGATACTGATCTCAATATAGGTGCTGCCGACATAGTCGCCGTAGGCCCTGTCGGTGATCTTCTGGCTCTTCTTATTGCTGGTGCCCTCGATCGTGGTGGAACCGCTCCTGTAGATCGGACGGATGCGGAACCAGTAGGTCTTGCCGACGGGCAGCTTCTGTGTATTGTAATACAGGCGCGGAGTGGTGAACTGCTTGACAAAGCCGGAGTTGCTCGAGGTGGTGGACATGAACACCTCGTAGTGGGTCGCGTACGCATTGGCGCGCCATGTCAGATTCACTCTGCCGAGGCGGGAGGTGATGGAATAGTCGGGTCCGCACAGACCGCCCATAAAGGTCATGGTCGCCGCGTCGGAGCTGTAGGAAGTATCATAAAGCTCTCTGAACGCCTTGACGCGGAATTTATAGACGCGGCCGCCCTTGGCGCCGCTCTCGGTATAGGTGGTATTCTTGTTGCCGCGGATGGTCTTATAGAGCGTTTCCTTGCCGCCGCCCTCGGTGCGGTAGATGCGGTAACCGGTCGCCTTATCGTTGCGGTCCCATTCCATCTCCATCACGTCGGAGGAGCGCCACTTGGTCAGCCCCGTAACCTTCGCGGGCTGGGTAGCGGTCTTCTTGAGCGTCTTTTCACCCTCGATGATACTGCCCTTGTACTCGATGTACGCACTGACCTTGAAGTGGTACTGTGTACCCTGTCGCAGGGGCGTAACGAGGCAGGAGTTGGTCTTGACGTCGGCAAACCTCGAGAAGTTCTTATGGTTGTCGGCGTTCAGATAATAAACATAATAGCCGGACGCGCCCTCAACGGGATCCCAGTTCAGCAGGCAGGCGTCGCTCTCATAGCTGTCTCTTTCGAGATTCTTGACTCTGCCCACCTCAGGCACAGGCTCTTCGGTGGGAGCCTCTGTGGGAGCTTCGGTAGGCGCTTCGGTACCGGGCTCGACCGCGACGGGTGCAAGATCGGCGTTATCCGCCGGGACGGTCTCTTCGACGATCTCTTCCGCGACGGTAGGCTCTGCGGTGTCCTCTGCGTCGGCGGCGGTAAAGCCGACAGCCGTCATGGCGCCGACCGTGATGAATATCGCCATCAGTACACAGAGCAGCTTTTTGGTAGTTCCTTTCATCATATCTCTCCTTACATTTTGTATCTGTCAGGTCATGCACACACAATATGTGCGATGGATGTTAACAAACTGTTAATAAAAATCATTTTAACACGGTTGTCCGTTCTTTGCAAGGGGTTTTATCAACTTTTTAGGGGCGAAGGTTTTGATATTTTCGGCGTAAAACGGTCGGCTTTTATCACTTTTTGACAAAAAAGCCGAAATCGGCTCGTTTCCGACAAAAAGCGGCGGAGATCACTCTCCGCCGCCGATAGGCTGTCTGTTATTCCGTTGCATCCTGAGCGGAAAGCACATCTGCAGATTTGACGTCGTAAGAAGAAGTGTCCGCGCCCGGCTTTGCAAAATACCCGTATTCACCGTCGGCGAGCTTAAGCTCCAACACGCCGCCTTTCATCACAGCGGTCATGGTCTCGTTGTTTAAATCGGTGATGGTGACGGTCGAACCGTTCACAACAAAGGTCAGCGCGTTGGAATAGGCGCTGTTATCGAAGCTCCCCGTACCGTCGGCGTTCAGTGTGACCGTACTTACATCCGTCGAACCCTCCACGCTGACAACAGCATCACCGGACTGAGCAGTCTTGATACCGAACAGTGTGTAGGTACCGACGTACTCTTCGGGGATCGCCTGACTGTCGGCAGTATTCTGACCGCAGCCGCACAGCGCAAAGATCAGCACCGTTATCAAAACGGATGCGATGATCGTTTTAATAGCTTTCATCATTATTTTCCTCCTAATCAATGACAAATTCTCTCAGCCGCGCATATTGGATCTCGTCGAGGGTGACCTCGATCTCAAGCCCGTCGGCGGTGTATTCCTCAGCATGCAGGACGGCTGACTGCCGCAGCTTGGCGGCGATACCCGCTTTATCAAAAGGCAGGAGGAGCTTTACCCTTTTCAGCTTTTTCGGCAGGTTATCCTCGATCGCTTTCAGCAGATCGTCGATACCGGTCCCGTACTTTGCCGAAATATGTACCGCGCCGGAGATACCGGTCATGTTGTCGTGGATAAGATCGCACTTATTCAGCACGGGGATGATCGGCTTGTCCAGACTCGACAGGGACGCCAGCAGATCCCGCGTGACCTCCAAATGCAGACGGCTTTCCTCGCTGCTCGCGTCGCAGACGTTGAGGATGATATCCGCCTGCGCGGCTTCCTCGAGCGTCGACTTGAATGCCTCTACAAGATGATGGGGCAAACGTCTGACCAGTCCGACGGTGTCGATCAACATGACGGATACGCCGTTCGGGAGCTTTAGCGCGCGCGAGGTCGGGTCGAGGGTGGCGAAGAGCTTGTCCTCGCTGAGCACGCCCGCGTCGGTGAGGGTATTCATCAGGGTGGACTTGCCGGCATTGGTATAGCCGACGATGGCGACGGTGATCACGCCGTCTTTCGCACGGCGGCTCCTGAGCTGATGGCGGTGCGCCTCCACATCGGCGAGCTGTTCCTTCAGGGTCTCCATCCTGCGCTTGATATGACGGCGGTCGGTCTCTAACTTCGTCTCGCCGGGGCCTCTTGTTCCGATACCGCCGCCCAGACGCGACATCTCGACGCCTTTGCCGGTGAGGCGGGGCATCATGTATTTGAGCTGCGCCAGTTCCACCTGCAGCTTACCCTCTCGGGACTTCGCGCGCAAGGCGAAGATATCGAGGATCAGCATGGTGCGGTCGATGGCGCGCACGTCGGTCTCTTTCTCGATGTTGCGGATCTGCACGGGAGAGAGTTCGAGATCGAAGATGATCAGGTCGATCTCCTCGGCTTCGCAGTACTCCTTGATCTCCTCCAGCTTGCCCGAGCCGACACAGGTCGCGGCGTCGACATGCTGCAGCTTCTGGCTGATCGACGCGACAGGCTCCGCGCCGGCGCTTTCGGCGAGCTCAAACAGTTCCGCCAAAGACGCTTCGGCGTCATATTCGCCGGTATCGACCTCGACGAGCAGGGCGCGGGTCGGCTTTTGTTCGGTAACAGTCAATTCCATATCGTTCTCCGTAAAAACAGTTGAATTCTTTTGATGTACCTATTATAATAGGTAATAATCAAAAATGCAAACGGAGTTTTCCTTATTCCTCATTAAATCAAAAGGTACATCAGCGCCAGCGTCAGGTTCATATCCGCGCCGTCTTTCATCAACAGCACCAACAGCAACAGGATCAGGCTCTGATCCTTATCCTTCATAAAGATATCGAGCAGGCTGCCGGGCGATGATGTTTTTTCGGGGGACGGTTTTTCTTCGGAAGCCTCCTTTTCCGCCTTCGGCGGTTCGGGCTTCGGTTCTGATGGCTGCGTTTGCGGAGCGGGACGAGGCTGACGCGGAATGTTGCCGGTATCGGCGCGCGCGCCGTCAAAAGGCGCGTACATCCGCCTGACCCTTTCCATCGCCTCCTGCTCCAATGATTGCTGCGGCATATCGTCCTCCTGTATCAAATCACAAGTCAAACAGCGGAAGGTCCTTCAACAGCGGCATCAGCTTCATCACCTTGATCAGGCGCTTTGCCTTATCGAGCTTTATCCGGCGCTCTTCCGATAAAAACGGCCGTATCGCGTCCAAGAGGCGAGTGGTGTCGTCGTCCTGCTTCAAAGAGCCCAGCATCGGCGCGAGCGCCATGAGCTGCTTCACCGTGTCGTCGGAGCCCGAAAGGTTCCCCAACAGAGAGGCCGGATCCGACTGAGGCTTGGGCGGCGGCTGGCTCTCCTGCGTATGTAAGCCCGACGCGTCAACGCCGAGCTGAGAAGCCAGAGCCGCGATGTCCCGCATCGCTTCCGGATCACTTAAAATCCCGCTGAGCTTTTCGGAGAGATCGTCCGTCATCCCATGATCCTCTTCATGATCGCTTTCGCCTGCGGCGAGTTCAGGAATTCCTTTGCCTTCGCTTCGTCGTTAAGGATCTCTTCCATCTGCTTCGCCTTATCGGAGGGAAGACGGTTGAGCAGCTTGCCGTAGCTCGACTTACCGACGGCGTCTTTGATCTCGTTTTCGGGCGTACCCGTGCGCTCGCTGAGCTTCTTTATCAAAATATTGATCTGTTCATGATCAGCCATAATCAATTCACCTCATGTATTATACTATGCAGTCAGGAGAAAAATATGAAAATAATCGTAGTATCCGATACCCACGGCTCATACAGAAACTTCAGAAAAGTGATGCACCTGCACCGTAACGCCGATATCGTCGTGCACTGCGGCGACAGCCGCGACGAGCTCGACAAGATCATGATGGATCATCCCAATATGCGCTTTTATGCCGTCAAGGGCAACTGCGACTTCGGCACGAATCTGCCGGTCACAGAGGACTTTACCGTTCAGGGCGTGCACCTCATGGCGACGCACGGTCATGTTTACAACGTCAAATACGGCTTATTCGACCTTGACCGCGCCGCGAGAGAAAAGGGAGCCGACGTCGTGCTGTACGGTCACACCCATATCGCGATGGACGTCTTAAGAGACGGGATCCGCTTCTTCAACCCCGGGTCGCTGGGCTACGGCGGCAGCTTCGGCGTGATCGAGATCAAGGACGGCATGGTACTCTCCAATATCGCACACTTGAAGTAAGCACAAAAATAACAGTAGCTTTTTTGCGGCAACTATGGTATAATGAGGATTTAGAAGGCGGTGAGGGCATGGAAATCAGACTGCAAAAGGATAACGAAGAGGTCATCCGCGGTCTCGTCAGCTCCGGTCGGATCCCGCACACCGTCATCATCGAGGGCGGCAACAGCGAAGAGCGCAAATGCGCCGCCGTATTGCTGGCGGCGGGAGCCGTCTGCCGTGAAAAAGACCGTCCGTGCCTGTGCTGCAATGCGTGCCGCAAGGTGCTCGACGGCTTTCATCCCGACGTCTTCATCCCCGAACCGAGCAAAAACCTCAAAAGCGGCATCCTGTCGCTCAAGGATCTGCGCGATCTCTATCTCTCGCAGATGAGCATCAAGCCGAACGAGGCGGACGTCAAGGCGTATCTCTTCATCGACGCGGACAAGCTGCTGCGCGAGGATTCACAGAACGCGCTGCTCAAAACCATCGAGGAGCCGCCGCAGAATCTGCTGTTCGTCTTCACGGTCGAAAGCGCGAAGTCGATGCTGCTGACGGTGCGCTCGCGCTCGCGCGTCATCACGCTCCGTCACACGTTCAGCGCCGACGAAGAGGCTGAACAAGCCGCTTCATCCATCATCGACGGCGTCATCTCGCTGTATGAATACGACCTGCTCAAGACGCTGTCCGCGCTGACTGATAAACAGGCGCTCAAGGACGCTCTCGGCGTCTTTGTCGAAAAGCTCAGACAGGCGCTGAGCTTCTACAGCGGTATCGATACCGCGGATCCCGACGTCAAAAAGCTGACCCGCAAGCTCGACCGCGCCCGCGTGATCGCGCTGATCGGCGTCACCAACGAGGCTGTCGGCAAGCTCAAAACCAACGTTAACCTGCAGCTGCTGCAAACGTGGCTGTCATCACAATACAGGAGGATTACATGGCAGAAGTAATCGGCGTAAGATTCAAAGAGGTAGGCAAGGTCTACTACTTTGACCCCAATAAACTCAAACTCAAACAGGACGCTGTCGTCATCGTCGAGACCTCACGCGGTATCGAATGCGGCAGAGTCGCCATCGCCAATAAAGAAGTCCCCGACGAGGAGATCGTCCATCCTTTGAAGAAGGTCATCCGCGTCGCGACTAAGGACGATATGCGCAAATTAGAGGAAAACGCCCGCAAGGAAAAGGAAGCGCTGAAGATCTGTGAGCAGAAGGTCGCGGAGCACGGGCTGGAAATGAAGCTCGTCGACGTGGAATACACCTTTGATAACTCGAAGATCCTGTTCTACTTTACCGCTGACGGCAGAGTCGACTTCCGCGCGCTGGTCAAGGATCTCGCGTCCGTCTTCCGCACCCGCATCGAACTCAGACAGATCGGCGTACGCGACGAGAGCAAGATGCTCGGCGGCCTCGGCGTATGCGGCAGACCCTTCTGCTGTTCGTCCTTCCTCGGCGAGTTCCACCCCGTATCCATCAAGATGGCGAAGGAGCAGGGGCTGTCCCTCTCCCCCACCAAGATCTCCGGCACCTGCGGCAGGCTGATGTGCTGCTTAAAATATGAACAGGAGGCGTACTCCGACCTCTTGAAGCACACCCCCAAGGTAGGCGCGATCGTCAAGACCCCGCTGGGCAGAGGTCTGGTCGTGGAAAGCAACCTACTGACCCGCACGCTCAAGGTCAAGATGGACAACACGCCCGACGACGCCGCTCCCCAGACCTTCAAGGTCAAGGAGGTACGCATCGTCAAGGACGGCTACATCAAGGTCAACAAGAAAGAGATCGAGGAGCTGAAACAGCTCGAGGACCAGTAGAATAATTAGGAATTTTGGGAAACGCTGACGCGTTTTGATTTGTAATAACGACATATAAAAACGTCTGCAGCTCTATGATATTGCTGTAGACGTTTTTCCTGTATACGACGTTTATTGTCTGGTATTTTAGGAATCGGGTGCGGGCAGCGCCCGCCCTTAATTCCTCATTCCTCATTCCTCATTCCTCACTAAATTAGATTTCTCCGGTTAGCATATGATAATTTTTTAAACAAGACCTTGATTTTTTCAGCGGTTGTGCTACAATGTAGGCAACAACTATAAGGAGGTTCATTATGGCTTATAAAATTTCTGATGATTGCATTTCCTGCGGTGCTTGCGCTGACGAGTGCCCTGTAAGCGCTATTTCCGAGGGCGATACCCAGTACCAGATCGACGCTGATGCTTGCATCGAGTGCGGCGCTTGTGCTGACGCTTGCCCTGTTGGCGCTCCTGCTGCAGAGTAATTGAAGCAAAAAACGACCGAGGCGAACGCCTCGGTTATTTTTTTTGCCGTTTACAAGAAGAAATCTATATGGTAAAATGATGGTAAATGAAATGATAATTGTGAAAGGAGGATTTGCCATGCGCCTGGAACCGCTCGGAAACGGCGTTGAGGTCTACGTTACCGACGCCCATCATTTTTCCACCGATACGATACTGCTGGCGCATTTCGCCGCCGTAAAAAACGGTGAGCGCGTCGTCGAGCTGGGTACCGGCTGCGGCACGATCCCCCTTTTACTGATCCGCGAGCATACGCCAAAGGATATCATCGCGATCGATATCCAAGAGGAAGCGATCGGACTTTTGCAAAAGAGTATCGCGCATAACCTGAACAAGGCTGATTATTCGGTTTCTCCCTCCGGTCGATCAAATCATACAATTCCTCAGTCGCCGGTCGGCGACAGCTCCCTTTCCCAAAGGGAGCCTTGCGCAAGAGCTGCGATCATCCGACCGGTTTTGGAGAATATTAAAAATATCCAAGCAAGCTTGCCCGCCGGAGAAACAGACCTCGTGATCTGCAACCCGCCGTATAAGCTCGGCGGCTCGGGGATACAAAGCCCCGACGCGGCGAAGAATATCGCCCTGCATGAGACGGAATGTACGCTCGACGATATATGCGCGGCGGCAAACCGTCTGCTGCGGTTCGGCGGGCGGTTCGTCATCTGTCAGCGTCCCGAACGGCTGACAGACGTGCTGAGTTCACTCAGGGCGCACGATATGGAGCCTAAGCGCCTGCGTTTTGTTCAGGGCAGAGCCGGCAAAGCGCCGAAGCTCTTTTTATGCGAAGCCAAGCGCGGCGCGAAACCCGGATATATGGACGTCCTCCCTGCGCTGATCATCGAGGATGAAAACGGATTCACCGCCGAGATGAGAGAAATCTACGGAACCTATAAGGATGAACACTGTTAAGCCTCCCTTTTCTAAGGGAGGTGGCGCGCAGCGCCGGAGGGTTGCCGCAAAGCGGCTTTCCTGCGTTTATGAAAGGATTATTATGAGCAACACACTATACGTCGTCGGCACACCGATCGGCAACATGAGCGATATGACGCCCCGCGCGGTCGAGACCCTGCAGCAGGTGGATTTCATCGCCGCCGAGGATACGCGCGTGACCGTCAAGCTGCTGAATCACTTCGGCATCAAAAAACCGATGATCAGCTACTTTGAACACAATAAACACGAAAAAGGAAAACAGATCATCGACCGCATCCTCTCGGGCGAGAGCTGCGCCATCGTCACCGACGCGGGGATGCCGTGCATCAGCGATCCCGGCGAAGACCTGATCAAACAGTGCGAAGAGGCGGGCGTCAAAACCGTGGTCGTACCCGGTCCGAGCGCCGTGATCTCGGCGCTGGCGGTATCGGGTCTGGAAACGGGCAGATTCACCTTTGAGGGCTTTTTGTCCGTCAACAAAAAGAGCCGCTCCGAACACCTTGAGAGCCTGTTGCAGGAGCGCCGCACGATGATCTTTTACGAAGCGCCGCACAAGCTGCCGAATACCTTAAAAGACCTGTACGCGACCTTCGGTGACCGAAAGCTGACGATCGCAAGAGAGCTGACCAAGGTACATGAGGAGATCATCCGCACCACGACCAAAGAAGCGGCACGGCAATACGCGGACGGCTCTCTCAAAGGCGAGATCGTGCTGGTTTTAGAGGGCAGGAAGGAAACGGAAAAAGCTGAGATATCCCTTTCCGACGCCGTCGCCTACGCGCAGTCATTAATCGACAACGGTATGCGTCCCACCGACGCCGCTAAGGAGGCGGCAGCCATGGCGGGGCTGAAAAAGAACGATATCTATAAGGAATTGATGTAAACAAGACTGACGATAAAGGAGATCTTTATGACCTACGAAGACAGCTTACGCTTCATCTATTCGCTCGACAAATACGGCTCGCGGCCCGGACTCGACAGAATCAGAAAACTGTTCCGCCTCATCCCCGGGCTGACGGGACAGAAATTCGTCCATATCGCCGGCACCAACGGCAAGGGCTCCGTCTGCGCGATGCTCAGCGCCGTGACGGCAAAGGCGGGATATAAAACGGGGATGTTCACCTCCCCCGCCGTCGTCGATATCCGTGAGCGTATACAGATCAATAACCATATGGTCGGGAAAGAAACCTTCGCCGCGGCGGTAGAGGCGCTCAAGCCGCTCGTGGAACAGCTCAACGCCGACGGCACCGTGATCACAGAGTTCGAGTTCTTCACCGCGCTGGGTTTCTACATCTTCAAAGAAGAAAAATGCGATATCGTCTTCTGTGAAGCGGGGATGGGCGGCTTACAGGACGCCACCAACCTCATCCCCTATCCGCTTTGCTCGGTGATCACCCGCATCGACCTTGACCACACCGCTTTTCTCGGCGAATCGATCGAGGCGATCGCCTTCCAGAAAGCGGGTATCATCAAAAGCTATTCGACCGCCGTCGTCGCCCCGCAGGTGCGCGAGGCGTACGCCGTGATTGAGCAGAAAGCGAGAGAGGAACACAACACCCTCTACCGCGCCGAGGACGTGCGCCTGACGGTCACCGACAAAAGCCGCGGCGGCACGCGTTTTATCTACCGCGACGTCGAAATGCTCCTGCCGCAGATCGGCGCTCACCAGATCGATAACCTGCGCTGCGCGCTCGCGGTGATCGAGGTGCTGCAAAAAGAGCATCATATGACGATCTCTGCCGAAAATATCCGCGACGGTCTCAAAGAGCTGCGCCATCCCGCGCGCTTTGAAAAGCTGCGCGACGATCCAACGGTGATACTCGACGGTGCCCACAACCCCAACGGACTGCATGCGTTCGCCCGCGCGGTACGCACCTACTACCCCGACGGCGACAAAACGCTGATCATCGGGATGCTCGCCGATAAGGACAGCCGCGTGCTGAGTTATCTCGACGGGCTGTTCACCCGCGTCATCGCCGTCGATATCAACAACCCCAGAGCGCTGCCCGCCGAAGATCTGGCAAGGCGGCTGGGTGGTATCGCGGAAAGCGTCGAGGTGATATCCGACCCGAAAGCGGCGTATGAAAAAGCGCTGACATACGGCGGCGATATCTTCATCTGCGGTTCGCTGTACCTCGCCCGCGAGATCAGACCGGCTGTTTTGAATAAATAAAGCCTGTCCGTCAAAAATCAGCATATTATTCAAGCCTATCCTGATAGAATCGGGGTAGGCTTTTTTAGTTAGGAATGAGGAATTAGGAATTTCGGGAAACGCTGACGCGTTTTAAATTGAAATAACAACATAAAAAAGTAATGTCCGCGACTCTTTGATAAGCTGCTGACATTTTTCTTTTCCTGTTTATGTCATTGCGAGGGAGCTTGCGACCGTGGCAATCCCACAAAGAGGAGCAGCACCCTTCTCATAATGACTTTTTTTCGGGTGCGGGCAGCGCCCGCCATTCATTCCTCATTCCTAATTCCTCATTTAAAAGGAGGTACCATGGTCAATATCACATACAACGACAACACGGTCACCGCAAAGCTGTACGGCGAGATCGATCACCATGTCGCGCCCGGAATACGGGGCGAGATCGACGCGAAGTGCGAGAGCTGCCGTCCGCGAAAGCTGATCCTCGACTTCTCAAAGGTAGGATTCATGGACAGCTCGGGCATCGGGCTGGTTATGGGGCGATACCGCATGATCTCCTTGCTCGGCGGCAGACTCGAGGTCGTGAACGTCCCGCCGAATCTCAAGAAAATCTTTGTCCTGTCGGGGCTCGAAAACTTGGGGGTGATGAAATGAATATCGTCAACAGCATGAAGCTGAGCTTTATCTCCAAAAGCGCGAACGAGAGCTTCGCGCGCGCGGCGGTCGCGGCGTTTCTGCTGCCGCTCGATCCGACCGTCGCCGAGATCGCCGACGTCAAGACCGCCGTATCGGAGGCGGTCACCAACGCGATCGTCCACGGTTACCCCGACACGTTCGGTACCGTGTACATCGACATGAAGCTGACGGATACGGGCAAAGCGATCATCAAAATACGCGACAAGGGCGTAGGTATCCCCGATATTGAAAAGGCGATGGAACCGCTGTACACTACCTCCTCGGACGAGCGCGCGGGCTTGGGCTTCGCGGTCATGCAGAGCTTTACGGACAGCGTCAAAGTGCGCTCAACCGTCGGGAAAGGCACGACCGTCACGCTCGAAAAGAACATCATCCGCGCCGCGACACATGGACAGAAATGAGCTGATCCGGCACAATCTGCGGCTCGTCCACGCCTGCGCTCACCGCTTCGAGGGAAAAGGGATCGAATATGACGACCTGTTTTCGGCGGGATGCGTCGGGCTGGTCAAGGCGGCGGACCGCTTTGACGAAGAGAAGGGTTTTCGCTTTTCCACTTACGCCGTACCGGTGATCCTCGGCGAGATCCGGCAGCTTTTCCGTTCGGGAGGCAGTATCAAAATCTCGCGTTCCCTGCAGGAGCTGAGTATCCGCGCCAAAAAGATATGCGAAGCGTACCGTAAAGAGCACGACGGGGAAATAACCATCACCGCCCTCGCCGAAAAGCTCGGCGTAGACGCGTATCAGGCGGCTCAAGCCCTGAACGCCTCGCGGGCTGTCCTATCCCTTTCGTATGACGACGGAGATAATGATACGGATCCAAAGGCGCTCGTGTCCGATATCCCCGTCCCCTCGCATGAGGAAACGCTGACCGAACGCATGGCGCTCAAACAGGCGCTGAACGCGCTGGCCGATGACGACCGCGACCTGATCGCCATGCGGTATTTTCAGCACAAGACCCAGCAGCAGACCGCGGATCAGCTCGGGACGACACAGGTGCAGATATCGCGCCGCGAGAAGAAGATACTGATAAAAATGCGGATGATGCTGATATAAAAAAGCCGGCCCTCACGGGTCGGCTTCATTTCAATCATAATACATCTTTTTCAAGTCCTCGAGGTTATACGGCGTTTGCTGATACAGATAGTAGTTCAGCCAGTTCGCGTACAACAGCGACGCGTGTGAGCGCCACGTCATCACGGGCTTGCGGTTGACGTTATTATCAGGGAAGTAGTTGTAGGGCATCTGGATATCGATCCCCTTCTCCACGTCGCGGTAATACTCCTTGGCGAGGGTATCATAGTCGTACTCGCAGTGACCGAGCAGATAGAACTCTCTGCCGTTCTTGGAGCAGATGATCGCGACGCCTGCCTTTTTGGAGGTCGCGAGGATCTCCAGTTCGGGGATCGCCTCAACGTCCGCGTTGCGGATACCGGTGTAGCGCGAATGCGGGATCAGGAAATAGTCGTCGAAGCCGCGCATCAGCGGGTGCTTCGGATTCAGGATCATATGGTTATAGATGCCGAAGAGCTTTTTCGGCAGGTCGATCTTATCGATACCGTAGCGGTGATACAGTCCCGCCTGAGCGCCCCAGCAGATGAACATCGTGGAATAAACATGCTTCTTCGCCCATTCAAAGACCTCGCACAGCTCATCCCAGTAGTCGACTTCCTCAAAAGCGAGCTTCTCCACCGGCGCGCCGGTCACGATCATGCCGTCGTAGCGCTCCTCCCGGATCTCATCGAGGGTCTTATAGAACTTCATCAGGTGCTTTTCGGATGTATTCTTCGACTTGTGGCTCGCCATCTGCAGCAGCTCGACGTCCACCTGCAGAGGTGAATTACCCAGCAGGCGCATCAGCTGAGTCTCGGTGGTGACCTTAGTCGGCATGAGGTTGAGTATCACGATGCGAAGCGGCCGTATATCCTGAGTCGTCGCGCGATCCTCCTGCATGACAAAGATATTCTCGCTTTCGAGTATCTGTGTCGCAGGCAGACCGTTGGGTATTTTGATCGGCATAGTACCGCTCCTTTCTCATTTGGTTAATGGTTAATGGTGAATAGTGAATGGTGTCGGGAAACGCTGACGCGTTTTGGATTCCTATATAAATGGGTGAGGGCAACGCCCTCCCTTAACCATTCACCATTAGTCATTCACCATTCACCGAGAATTAATACTGTTTTCCCCAGTACACCATGTGCTTTGCGGGCTTGCCGCAGCAGGCGCAGACGTCGGAGAGGTGTTCCTCCTCAAAGGGGATGCAGCGGGATTTCACGCCGCCGGTGACGTCTTTGATCTTATCTTCACATTCCATGTTGCCGCACCACATGGCCTTGATGAATCCGGGCTTGTTCTTGGCGATATCGACAAACTCGTCGAAGTCGCGCGCAACGTGCGTCTTGGCTTTGGTATTCTCCAAAGCGCGGTTATACATATCGTCGTGGATGGTCACGAGCAGATCGGCGATGGTCTGATCGACGTTGTCGAGGGACACGAACATCTTCTCTCTGGTATCGCGGCGCACCAGCACGCACTGGTTCTTTTCGATATCCTTGGGACCGAGCTCGAGACGGACGGGAACGCCCTTCATCTCGTACTGAGCGAACTTCCAGCCGGGGCTCTGGTCGGAATCGTCTAACTTGGTTCTGAATTTTGTCTTTAATGCGTTATACAGCTCGTTCGCCTTGTCCAGAACGCCTTCCTTATGCTGGGCGATCGGGATGATCGCGAGCTGGATGGGAGCGATCTTCGGCGGAAGAACGAGGCCATCGTCGTCGGAATGTACCATAATCAGCGCGCCGATCATGCGGGTAGAAGTACCCCATGAGGTCTGGTGCGGATAGTGCAGCTTGTTGTCGCGTCCCTGATAAGTGATGTCGAAAGCCTTCGCGAAGCCGTCGCCGAAATAGTGGGAGGTGCCGCCCTGCAGAGCGACGCCGTTGTGCATCATCGGCTCGATGGTGTAGGTCGCCTGCGCGCCGGCAAAACGCTCCTTCTCGGTCTTTTCGCCGACAACGGCGGGGATGGCGAGCGTTTCTTTATAAAAGTCCGCGTAAACCTGCAGCATACGCAGGGTCTCCTCGCGCGCTTCCTCCTCGGTCTCGTGCATGGTATGACCTTCCTGCCACAGGAATTCAGAAGTACGCAGGAACGGACGGGTGGTCTTTTCCCATCTTACCACGGAGCACCACTGGTTATAGAGCTTGGGCAAGTCGCGGTAGGTATTGATGACCTTCGCATAATGATCGCAGAAAAGCACTTCGGACGTCGGGCGCACGCACAGGCGCTCGGTCAGCTTTTCACTGCCGCCGATCGTGACCCAAGCGCACTCGGGCGCGAAGCCCTCGACGTGATCCTTCTCTTTCTGCAGGAGGCTTTCGGGGATGAACATCGGCATATAGACGTTCTCGTGACCGGTCTCCTTGAAGCGGCGGTCCATATCCGCCTGCATGTTCTCCCAGATGGCATAGCCGTAAGGCCTTATGACCATACAGCCTTTCACGTTAGAGTAATCTACCAGCTCCGCCTTTTTGACGATGTCGGTATACCATTTTGCAAAATCCTCGTCGCGGCTGGTGATCGCCTCGACCATTTTCTTATTCTGAGCCATAATTCCCTCCATATAGCTTCATTTTTCAAAAAGCGGCTTCAAAAGCCAATTACAAAGTATTATACTATTATTGAGCGCCTTTTGCAAGTGCCAAACTGTGAAACCCTCAGAGGTTTGTCCGATAAAATTGTACACTTTGCTGTACAATCAGGAATGAAGAAATAGAAATGAGGGCTCCTCATTCCTAATTCCTCATTAATAAATTGACTGTTAGCACGCTGAATACGATCGCCGTAAAATCCGCCAAAAGCGCCGAAAAGAGCGTATGGCGGATCTTTTTGACCCCTGCCGCTCCGAAATACATGGTCACGGCGTAAAAGGTCGTTTCCGTCGAGCCCGCCGCGACACTCGCGCATCTGCCGACAAAGCTGTCGGGGCCGCAGTTTTCATAGATCCCCGTCAAAAGCGCGGTCGCTCCCGAACCGGACACGGGCCGCAGCAGCGCCATCGGCACCAGCTCCGCAGGGAATCCGATCCTTTCGGCAAAGGGACGGATCAAACCGGCAAGCGCGTCGAGAGCGCCCGAGGCGCGCAGTGTTCCGACCGCCGTCAGCAGTGCGATCATAGAGGGCGCGATAAACGCCACCGTCTGTATCCCCTCTTTCGCGCCCTCGACAAAGCTGTCAAAGATATTCACGCGTTTGAATAATCCGAAGACGCACAGCGCCGTGACGGCGACCGGTATGACTGCTTCCATTTCTCCCTCCGACATAGTATTTTTGATGATATCAGCCCCGCCGTCAGCGCCGCCGCCGAGGTGATCCACACACACAGGAGAATATCAAAGGGCTGAGCGGAACCGTAGCTCTTGCGCAGCGCCGCTACGGTGGTGGGGATCAGCTGGATCGACGCGGTGTTCATCAACACAAAGGTCACCATGCTGTCGGTCGCCGTATCGCTGCCGCTTTGCCGCTTGAGCCGGCGCATGGCGTCCAGCCCCGGAGGCGTCGCGGCGTTGCCCAATCCAAGCAGATTTGCGCTGAGGTTCACGGAAATGTCGCGGAAGGTATCCGACTCCGCGTCGACGTCGGGGTACAGCCGTCTGAGCAGCGGCGCCGACAGGCGCGAGAGCCTCCCGATCAGCCCGCTGTCCTTCGCGATCCGCATGAAGCCCGACCACATGATCAGCATCCCGCTGATCGAGATCAGCAGCTCCACCGCACCACCCGCCGCATCGAGGAGCCCTTCACTCATAACGGACATATTCCCGCTGAACGCGGCATACAGAAGAGAAACCGCCATCATCGCACCGAACACATATGACATCTTTTCCCCTGCCTTTCTCTGAAGGATAAAAAATGACCGGTTTCTGAGGATATGATCCGCAGGAATCATTATTCTTTATCTATCTTGACAAATTTACCTGTTTTTGGTAAAATCTTGTCATAAACCGACAAATACCGAAAAGGAAGATCAAGAATGAAACCCGCAGGATTTTTATGTAAAATCGATAAGTTAGGGCGCATCGTCATCCCGAAGCCCCTGCGCTCCAAATATGATTTGCACACTGACGATACCATCGAGCTTTTCACTGAGCCGGATGCGATCGTGATCAAAAAATACGGCATGAGCTGTATCTTCTGCGGCGGCAGCGACGACCTGAGCGACTTTATGGGCAAGCCCGTCTGCGCGGATTGTCTCAGCAAACTGCGTGAAACACAGTGATCGGTCTGCGGGACGCCGCAAGCGCCGTCCCCTGCCTCGCTTTCATTCACCATCAATATACGTCATTCATTAATCAAATATACCAATCAGGAGGTCATGATGAAAAGAGAAGATTATATCTCATGGGACGAATACTTTATGGGCGTAGCGGTGCTCGCCGCGAAGCGCTCCAAGGATCCTAACACCCAGGTGGGCGCGTGCATCGTCAACAAGAGCAAGCGCATCCTCAGCACCGGCTACAACGGTTTCCCCTACGGATGCTCGGACGACACCTTCTCGTGGGATCGCGAGGGCGAAGACACCAAGTACCAATACGTCGTACACGCGGAGCTCAACGCGATCCTCAACGCGCACGGCAAGTCGCTGGAAGGCGCTAGGCTGTATGTCGACCTCTTCCCCTGCAACGAATGCGCCAAGGCGATCATCCAGAGCGGCATCTCCGAGATCGTATATCTCTATGATAAATATGCCGATCAGCCCGAGACGATCGCCTCCAAAAAGATGCTCACCGCCGCGGGCATCCGCACCACCCAGCTGAATCTGCACCGCGACACCATCACCATCGATTTCAACAAAAACAAATAAATAATCTAATCAGCCCGTTCCTCATAATAGGAGCGGGCTTTTTCTTTGATATTGTAACCGTTTTGATATTGCAATTCCTTTTCGGAGCATGTATAATACAGATAATTGAATACGGATACGGTTTGAAACGTTGTACGCTGAGCCCATGCTCGCTATTACCGATTAGATTAATAGGGAATCCGGTTCGAATCCGGAGCAGCCGCCACTACCGTGATTGAGCAGAGGATGGGATAATACCATTGGAGTATTCCGAGAAGGTTCCCTTCCGCGCATATGTGATATGCTTCCTCATCAGCCGGGAGACCTGCCGTGTCCGCAGTAAGCCACTTTGGCAGGAAGCGTGCGATCTCAGCATAAGGCTTCCCGCTTTATGCTTGATTATCGCGCTCTTTCTTCGGAAAGAGCTTTTTTAGTTGTCAGTTAACAGTGGTCAGTGATCAGTTATCGGGCGGGCTTTGCCCGCACCCGATTATATAAGCTTATCACCGGTCGCTTGTCACTAAATGAAAGAAATGAGGAACAAAAAATGAAAAAGATCATTGCATTATTTATGGCTTTGACGCTCGTGCTTTCCGTCAGCGTACTGTTCGCGTCAGCGGAAGGCGAGGGCACAAACGTCTATGTCACCATCGCCGATAAGGACGGCAAGCTCGCGCTGGCATACGAGTCCGTGTCCGTCGCCGATATCGACGGCGACGAAGTACTGACCGTCAACGACGTACTGTACGCCGCTCACGAGCAGTTCTATGAGGGCGGCGCGGCGGCAGGCTACGCGACCGAGACGACCAAGTGGGGACTCTCACTGATGAAGCTTTGGGGCGAAGCGAACGGCGGCAGCTACGGCTATACGATCAACGACGCTTTCGCATGGAGTATGACCGATCCCGTCGCGGACGGCGATTACGTCGCGGCGTATGTCTATACCGATCTCAACAAATGGAGCGATAAATACTCCTATTTTGACCGGAAAGAGGTTGAATTGACCGAGAGCACCGACCTGACCCTGACACTGACTATCGCGGATTTTGACGCGGACAGCATGCCGATCACTCTCCCTGTCGCCGGCGCGGAGCTGACGATCGACGGAGAGCCTACCGGCGTCATCACCGATGAAAACGGTACCGCAACCGTGACCTTCACCAAGGGCGGCAAGCAGCTCGTCAGTGCGACCGCGACCGAAAAGATCATCGTCCCGCCCGTATGTCTTGTCAACGTGACCGCTATCGAGAAAGAGACCACGCCGCCTACCGAAGCGCCCACGGAGCTTGATGAAGCTACAGAACCCGTCAAGGAGACGATCGCTCCCGCGACAAAGGATCAGGCGACTAAGGACGAGGCTACCAAGGATTCCGCGACCAAGGACAGCTCCTCCGGCACGCCCGCGACCGGCGACGCCACCATGCTCTGGCTGTGGATCGTAATCGCCGCAGTATGCCTGTGCGGCATCATCACCGCGATCGTGATCTATAAGAAGAAATATGCGAAAAAATAAGCTTTTCGCCGTCCTACTGATAGTGCCGCTGTTGATTCTGACAGCGGCGTCAGCGCGCGCCGAAAATGCCCGTGAAACCTATACCGTCGCTCAGCTGCAAAGCCTGTGCGACGGTATCGTCGCATATAACGGCTGTGGGAGCTATCAGGATTTCATCGACAATAACCTGTGCGGCAGCGCGGGCGTGAGCGCGGAGTTCTACGCGATCGCCGTATCGCAATCGGGAAACTACGATTTTTCGCGCTACGAAAACGCTCTGCTGGATTATCTTGATACGCACGAGGTCTACTCCGCCTCGAGCCGCGAAAAATACGCGCTGGCGCTGTCAGCGGCGGGCAGTACCGACCGCTATATTTCCGATACCGCCGATGAAGCGATCGGCGGGCTCGGGCTGATGAGTCTGGTGTTCGGACTGCATCTGCTCAACAACGGCTACGACAGCTCGCTTTACAGCGTCGACGGCCTCGTGTCCGAGATCCTCTCCCGGCAGCTGGGCGACGGCGGCTGGGCGGTGATAGGCTCCTACGGCGACGCGGACGTCACCGCGATGACCCTGCAGGCGCTCGCCCCGCACTGCGGCAGAAGCGACGTCAGCGCTGCGATCGACAGAGCGCTCGACCGTCTGTCGTCGATGCAGCTCAGCTCCGGCGGCTATAAGACCATGGGCGCCGAAAACTGTGAGAGCGCGGCACAGGTGATCGTCGCCCTATCCGCTCTCGGTATCGACGCGCAGACGGACGGCAGATTCATCAAAAACGGCTCTTCCGTGATGAACGCCATGATGGATTACCGCTGCTCGGACGGCAGCTTCGCCCATACCGACGCGTCCAACGAAAATGCGACGCTGGAAGTATTCTGCGCTTTGACGGCTTACAAACGTTACTGTTACGGACAGAGCTCGCTGTATCAGCTCGACCACGCGAACCACAGCGCGCCGTCCGACAACAGCGGCAGCGGCGACGACTCACCGCAGAACAACAACAGCAACAGCGGTTCCGGCGGCTCTTCCGGAAATCCGAACCGAAGCAATGATACAGATCGATCGAACGCGGACAACTCCGATCGCATCGGAAACAACGATGCGGCCGATACCCCGCAGACGGATGAAAACGGCAACCGCATCATCGTGAT
Organism: Ruminococcus sp.; assembly: GCA_017403985.1. GTDB lineage: Bacteria > Bacillota > Clostridia > Oscillospirales > Acutalibacteraceae > Ruminococcoides. The sequence goes on from JAFRDE010000020.1 coordinate 133,087, forward strand.
CAACGGTCAGCGGTTCATTGAGGCGACCACCGCCTCGGGCGAAATGATGACAATAAACATCAGCGAAACACAAGCGCCCGAACAGTCGCAAGGCACATTCGTCAGACCGACGCACGGCAGCTTTCAGTCAAACGCTACCGCGGATACACAACTCGCCACCGCCGATGAAACGGGCGGCAAGGGCAGCTATAAGCCCTATGTGATCCTCGGGATCGTGATCGCGGCAGGCGGCGCGTGCGCGGTTCTGTATCTGCTGAAAAAACGCAATAAAAAGCATTATATCGCCGTCGGGATCATTGCCGCGGCAGGGATCCTGTTCATCCTGCTGACCGATTTCCAATCTGCCGACAGCTACCGTGAACCTGCGAAAACGGACGGCGATATCACCGTTACGCTCAGCATCCGCTGTGATACGATCAAGGATCTCCCAAAGGTGAATTACTATATCCCCGACGACGGGGTGATCCTCGATACCACCACCTTCACCGCCGACGAGGGCGATACGGTTTATGACGTTCTGCTGCAGGCGGCAAAAGCGAATAACATTTTGCTTGATAACCGCGGCGCGGACGGCGCGGCGTATATTGCGGGCATCAACAGCCTTTATGAATTCGCATACGGCGAGTTGTCCGGCTGGATGTACCGCGTCAACGGCGAGTTTCCCGACGTCGGATGCCAGAGCTGTACCGTCAGCGACGGCGACGTCATCGAATGGCTGTATACGACGAATATCGGAAAAGACCTTTCCTGAGTGATTAGTGATTAGTGACCAGTGGTCAGATAATCAGGCGGGCGCTGCCCGCACCCGACCGATAGAAAGGCGGCATGATCTTGAAACGTTTTGAACAACTGAATCCTCTCGCGGTCGCGATATATTACCTCTGCGTGCTGATAATCACGATGTTCTCGATGAATCCGCTGCTGCTCGGCATCGCGCTCGTGACGTCTGTTATCAGCGGTATCCTGACCGGTACGGCAAAGCTGCGTACGCACCTTATCTTTGCGTTGGTTTTTCTCGTCGCGGCGGTGCTGAATCCGCTGTTCGTACATAAGGGCGTGACCGTGCTGTTCTACCTCAACGACCGTCCGATCACTCTTGAAGCGACCGCCTACGGGCTGTGCGCGGCGGCGATGCTGGTCGCGGCGCTCTATCGCCTGCGCGAGTTGAGTAAGACGCTGACATCCGACAAGGTGCTGTACCTCTTCGGACGCATCTCGCCGAAGCTTGCGCTCCTGCTGTCGATGACGATCCGTTATGTATCGCTCCTGCATATTCGCTGGCGTAAGATCAGCGACAGTCAGCGCGCCTTGGGGCTGTATGACGACGGCAACCTGATCGACGCGGTACGCGGCAGAGCGCGCGTGCTGAGCATCCTGATCACATGGACGCTCGAGAACGGCATCATCACCGCCGAAAGCATGGAATCGCGCGGCTACGGCAGCGGCAGGCGCACCTCGTACGCGGTATACCGCGTCCATACAGCCGATATCATTTTTATCATCGTTTGTTTACTGCTGACGGCGGCAACGGCTGTCGGCGTATGGCAGAGCCAAACGGCATATTACCCCGCGCTCGATATGGACCTGCTGACTCCGTGGGGTTCGGCAGGCGCGGCGGCGTTCGCGCTGTTGGGCGTTCTGCCGCTGATCATCAACGCAAAGGAGGCGATAAGATGGCGCTTATTACTGTCAAAGACCTGAGCTTTACTTACCCGAACAGCGACAAAAAAGCGCTGTCCGATATCAGCCTCACGATCGAAAAAGGCGAATTCATTACCCTGATGGGCGCGACCGGCTCGGGCAAAAGCACCCTGCTCAGACTGCTGAAGCCCGAACTGCGGCAAAACGGCGATATCAGCGGCGAAGTTTTATTCAACGATCGGCAAACAGAAACATTATCCCCGCGCGAATCCGCCGAAAAGATCGGCTATGTCGCGCAGAATCCCGAGGAACAGATCGTCACGGACAAGGTGTGGCATGAGCTCGCCTTCACGCTCGAGAACCTCGGCGCAAGGCGGTCGGATATCGCCCGCCGCGTCGCAGAGACAGCGGCGTATTTCGGCATATCCGACCGGATGGAGCGCGATACCGCGACCCTCTCCGGCGGCGAAAAACAGCTCCTGAACTTAGCGGCGGTGATGACCGCCGACCCCGAGCTGCTCCTTCTCGACGAACCGACTGCGCAGCTCGACCCGATCGCGGCGGCAAGGTTCATCGAGACCGTGTACCGCCTCAATCGGGAAACCGGCGTGACGGTGCTGATCTGCGAACACCGCGCCGAGGAGCTCTTCGCCATCTCCGACCGCGTCGTCATCCTCGACGACGGTCAAATCAAATATGACGCTGCGCCGCGGCAGGTCGCGGCGCAGATCGATATCAACAGTCCGCATGAAGCGTTTCTGCCGACGGCGGCAAGGATTGCTCATTTGGTTTATCAGTCTTCCGACGCGTTCGGCTCCCTTTACCAAAAGGCGCCGAACGATATCCCGCTGAACATTCGCGAGGGACAGCGCTTTATCGGGCAATTCGCCAACACTGTCAGAGTCTTGGACGATGAAAGCTCCGCACATCCCGACGCGGTCGCCCTGTCGCTGAAAAATATTCATTTTCGTTACGAAAGAAACAGCCCGGATATCCTGCGTGATCTGTCGCTGACCGTATACGGCGGTGAAGTCTTCGCTCTCTTGGGTGCGAACGGCGCGGGTAAAAGCACCGCGGCGGCGGTGATCGCCGGGCTGAGAAAGCCGTACAGCGGCACGGTAAAGCTCTTTGACAAACCGCTGAAAGACTACAAAAACGGCTCCTTATATCAGAATAATCTCAGTCTGCTCCCGCAGGACACGGAAAGCGTATTCATCCGCGAAACGGTCGGCGAAGAGCTCAAAGGCTGTGAAACGATCGTCGAAAGTTTCCCCTACGACCTGCGCCCGCTGTACAGCCGCCACCCCTATGATATCTCCGGCGGCGAGCGTCAGCTGGCCGCGCTGTGCAAGGCGCTGTCCACCGGCCCTCGTCTGCTGATCATGGACGAGCCGTCCAAAGGTCTCGATAATCACGCGAAAACGCTCCTGCGCGATATCATTCTCCGTCTGAAATCAGACGGCGTGACCGTCCTGCTGATCACCCATGATACAGAATTCGCAGCGCTCTGCGCCGATCGATGCGCCCTGTTCGCGCAGGGGAATATCGCGGCGGTCGACACGACTGAAAACTTCATGAGCGGCAACCGCTTTTACACCACCGCCGCCTCGCGCATCACACGACAGCGTTATGACGGCGCGTACACCGCCGATCGCGCCGCGCGCCTGATCAGACTCAACGGAGGCGCGCCATGATCGTGATACAGAACAAAAACCTGCGCACGATGATGAAATATGTCATCCCCTTCGTACTGATCCCCGTACTGGTCGCGATCAGCGCCATCGTTTTTGCCGGACAGCGGTATATCATCATCTCCCTCGGGATCGCAGTGCTGGCGATACTGCTGTTCATAACGGGCTTCGAGCGGAAGAACATCGGCTCGCGGCGCATGGTGATCACGGCGATCATGACGGCTCTGGCGGTCTTCGGCCGCTTCATCCCGCTGTTCAAGCCCATCACGGCGATTTGCGTGATGACAGCCGTTTACCTCGGCGCGGAGGCGGGTTTCCTGTGCGGGTCGATGAGCGTGCTGATCTCCAACATCTATTTCGGTCAGGGACCGTGGACGCCCTTCCAGATGCTCGGCTTCGGGCTGATCGGACTGTTCGCGGGCTATTTATCAAAAGTACTGATGCGGTCACGATGGCTGATGCTCCTGTACGGCGTGATCGCGGGCGTCGCCTACTCCTTCATCATGGATATCTGGACGGTGCTTTGGTACGCGGGAGGCTTCGACCTCAAGCTGTACACGGCGGCGATCGTTTCGGCGATCCCGTTCACCCTGCTGTACGCCGTATCGAACGTCGTATTCCTGCTGATCCTGCAAAAGACCGTCGGAAACAAGCTGAATCGGATTAAAATCAAATACGGCGTTTAGTCAATCTTCAGTTTGCAATTGATTTGACCCTATGATATACTGACAGCAGGAAGGTGATCGGATGCGCTTGAATCAGGAACTATATGATCAGATCGTCGAATATCTGCGGCTGAATTATACGGGCGGCGAAATGCCCCCTCAGACGTTCACACAGAGCAGATTCACTCCCGCGCGGGCGGGCGTGCTCTCTAAAGCCGGCAAAAAGAGCAAACGGACGTCGGAAGAAGCGGAACGTGCCGTACCAATCGAAGAAGAACCCGTCAAAGCCGCGCCGCTGCCGCAAGGCGCCGCTTACGGAGATCTGAACGCCAGACTCAACGCGCTCGACGAGAGCTTTCAGGAAGCGCTCCTGCGGCTGATAGACGAGCGTGGGATGAAGGACAGCGAGTGCTATAAGCGCGCGGGCGTCGACCGCAAGCTGTTTTCCAAAATACGCTCCAACCCGCAGTACCGTCCCTCCAAACCCACCGTGATCGCCTTTGCCTTCGCGCTGGAGCTCACGCTGGAGGAAACCATTGATCTGCTCCGTAAGGCAGGTTACGCGCTGTCCCGCAGTTCAAAATTCGATGTGATCGTCGAGTATTTCATCGTCAACGGTATCTACGATCTGCGGCAGCTCAACGAGGCGCTGTATGAATTCGATCAGCCGCTGGTGAACGGATGATATAAGCCTCCCTTTTCTAAGGGAGGTGGCTCGAAGAGACGGAGGGTTGCCGCATAGCGGCTGAAGCATTCATTTTGTGGCAAATTTTTTGCAACCCCCAGTCAGCGAGCCGCAAGCGTCCGCTGACAGCCCCCTTAGGAAAGGGGGCCTAAGAAATGTCGCCTGACAGGCGACCAAAACCATCTGAATAAATGCTATGATGTGGTTGTCAGTTAAGACAATCACATTTTTATTTGCAATCGACTCAGGAGGTATCATCATGTTAAAGAAAATCACAAATGTCCGACTCAAAGAAACCGCGAAAGACGACGGTTCAACCGAGCTCGTGTTCATCCTCGACCGATCCGGCTCAATGGCGGGTCTTGAAGCCGACACGATCGGCGGCTTCAACGCGATGATCGACAAGCAAAAGCAGGAAACCGGCGCTTGCTGCGTCACCACCGTACTGTTCGACCACGAGGTCGAAACGCTCCACGACCGCGTACCGCTCGCGGATATCCGACCGATGACAGATGAAGATTACTATGTCCGCGGATGCACCGCGCTGATCGATGCGATCGGCATGACCGTAAAACACATCGAGGAAGTCCACCGCTACATCCGCAAAGAGGACGTCCCCGCGCGCACTGTCTTTGTCATCACCACCGACGGTATGGAAAACGCCAGCAAGGAGTACAGCGCGGACAGGGTAAGGAAGATGATCGAAAGCAAAAAGAAAGACGGCTGGGAATTCCTCTTTATCGGCGCGAACATCGACGCGGTTCAGACCGCGAAGCACTTCGGCATCGGCGCCGACAGAGCGGTCAATTATCACGCCGACAAAAAAGGCACCGCCGTGCTGTTCAACTGTGTCGGCAGCGCCGTATCCAAAGCCCGCAGATGCGAGCCGATGGCGGCGGACTGGAGCCGCGAGATCGAGGAGGACTATGAGAGCAGATCATAAGAGTTAGGAGTTAGGAGTGAGGAGTTAGGAGTTGTGTGAATATGCTGACGCGTTTTGAATTGAAATAATGACATACAGAATAATGTCCGCGACTCTTTGATGAGCTGCGGACATTTTTCTGTATGATTACTTTTCTGTCAGATGTTATACCAATCGGGTGCGGGCAGAGCCCGCCATTCATTTCTAACTCCTCATTCCTAACTCCTAACTATAATTTAAGGATCTCATCATACAGCTCTTGATTCGCTTCAATGTTCTCGGCGCTGCCAACGGTGCAGAAGGCGGCGCTTTCAATATCCGCTTTCAGCGATTCGCCGACGGTGTTGAGATCGGCAAGGGTACTTGAAAGCAGCTCGTCGCGCTCCTTCTGGATCGCCGCAAAATCACGACCCATCAGGTGATAGACGCTGCCGAGATACGCGGTCGCGCGCGGGAGCTGGGGATTATCGAGCGTGCGCACGACACTGATGATATAGTCCTCGAGGGCGCGGTCGCTCAGCTGTAAGCCGCTCAGGAATTCCGCTGCGTTTTTGAACGTATTCAGCGTGATCGCGATCTGCGGGTCGCGGTAGCTCCACATATCCAGCCGCTTCGCGGAATTCGGCACGGTGCCGCAGCCGTACGCGCCGTTCTCGACGCGGATCTTCTGCCACAAGTATTCGAGGGAGAGGATCTTTTTCGCGAGCAGGAGAGCGCCGCCGCTGAGTTCCTTATCCGTGTTGAAGCTGAAGCCGTTGAACACAATGTCGCATGGCGCAGATAGAGCGATATTGCCGCTGAGCAAAGCGCTTTGCGCCTGACTGAGGCTGTCGGTCAAATTCGCCGCCATCGGGAGCGGCATATCCGTGAGCTTTGCGTAACTTTCCTCATCACAGGCAAGAGAATACAACGCCTTGCCGCCTTTGATATATTTCTCATACACGGCTTCGATCCGCTCTTTCAGCGCTGCAAAGCCGACAGGATCGCTGTCGAGGGATTCTTTCAGCGCTTTCAGTCGGATATAGAAGCTGAGTCCGCCGGTCTTATCGAGGATCGCGTCGCGCACGTTGAAGTTCGCCGCGGCGCGGGAAGCAGCAATCTGGCTGGAATTGTTGATGAAGCCGAGCTGCATTTCGGTATACAGCTGACCGATCAGGTCAATGATAGCTTTCCGATCGTTAAATACGGTCTGCGTCAGCACCTCTTCGGCGAGCGCCGCCGCCTGCGGATAACAACCGGCGAGCGCCTTGAAGCGCAGGGATGCGGCGGAGATCACCCGGTCGCCGTAGCTGGTAACGGTGCCGCTCATGCCCATCGAGCCGGTGTACAGTCCGAGCTTAGTCTGCAAGGTCTGACCGTCAGTTTTTGCGGTCGCGATATTAGTCAACAGTGCGGACAGGATGCTGATATCGAAGAGCTCGTCGTCATCCGCGCCGCCGATATCGAAGAAGAGATCGGCGTAGACGATGCCGTCCGTTTTCAGCGGATGATACAGGAACGGCGCACCGTCCTTCTCCCTCTCTTCGGTAACATACGGGACCGCTTTTTTATCGACATCACTGATATTCAGATGCGGGATGGTATCAGCAGTAGGAATCGTTTCTCCGGCTGAATAATCATCGGGTCCTTCCGTGGGTTCCGCATACTTCTTCTCGTTCGCGGTAGGCGTCATCACGACGATGTTGCGGTATTCGTTGTCGAGCAGAACGGTTTGGATCAGCTTTTCAAAGAAACCGTTGTCGAGTTCTTCTTTGATAGTCGCGAGGGGCGCTTCGTACTCTAAATAGCGCCACGGCTCATAGTCATAAAGCCATGTGTCGGCGATCTGGATGTTATAGTACAAGCCTTTGGTCAGTCCCGCGGCGCTGCCCTCGCGCAGGTTGAACTCCACGGTGCTGAGTTTCGCCCTGACCGCTTCCTGATCCAATCCCGCGGCGCATTCTCTCAGACACGCGGTCACCTCGCGCTCGATCTCATCGAGGCGAGCGGAATCACAGTGGCGCAGCTTAACGGTAAACAGCGGATAGGCAATATCCTCTATCATCTCGCAGTCGCACTCGACCGCTAATCCCTTATCCAAAATACGCTTTTTCAGCGGGTCATAGTTGGTATCGGCAAGGATATCGGTGAGAACAGACAGTCCGAGGTAGGTGGTAAAGTCGGGCATCTCGCCGACGGGATAGGTGATCGCGATATAGTCCTCGCCGCTCTTCTCCCCATCCGCGGTATAGGTGCAGCGATAGGGCTCGGTCTGCTTCTTGACCGTGATCTTCGGCTCGACGACCGCCGGCTGCGGCTCGACCTTGCTCAGATATTCTTCATCGAGGAAACGAAGTTTCTCTTCTATTTCCATTTTACCGTACAGATAGAATCGCGCGTTCGACGGATGGTAGTGCTTTTTATGGTTCGCGATAAAATCCTCATAGGTCAGCTGAACGATATGATCGGGATGACCGCCCGAAACAGTGGTATACTGGCAGGGCTCGTAGCTCTCGCCGAATACAGCCTGATAGAGATTCTCCTCCGGGTCGCCGAGAGCGCCCTTCATCTCGTTATAGACCACGCCCTGGTAATATGGCTTGCCGTCCGCGCCGCGCTCGATATGCCAGCCCTCCTGACGGAAGGCAGTCTCATCGCGGTAGATCAGCGGGCGGAACACCGCGTCGGTGTATACGGACATCAGGTTCATCAGATCCTTGTCGTTCATGCTTGACACGGGGTACATCGTCTTGTCGGGGAAGGTCATCGCGTTGAGGAAGGTATACAGCGAGCTTTTCATCAGCTCGACAAAGGGATCGTCGACGGGATATTTTTCCGAACCGCACAGAACGCTGTGCTCGAGGATATGGAACACGCCCGTACTGTCGTGCGACGGCGTCGCGAAGGTGACCGAATAGGTCATGTTGCGGTCGTCGTTGTCAATATAGCACAGCAGCGCGCCGCTGTGTTCATGGCGCAAGATGTATAGGTCGCCGCCGATCTCCTTGATATAGCGGCTCTGTTCCACGACAAAGCCGTGGAGCTTTTGTCCGATAGTGTATTTCATATTAATCTCCTTTCAAGCCTCCCTTTCCTAAGGGAGGTGGGCAAATCGGCTTGCCGATTTGGTCGGAGGGTTGTTACGCATGGTGAAGATGCCGTAATCAAAAAGGCATCATAAGGATTCAACCCTCAGTCATCATGACGCAAGCGTCAGATGACAGCTCCCTTAGAAAAGGGAGCCTATTGTATCATTTCTTCAACGATCTCTATCGCGTATCTCACGCAGTCCTCGCAGGAGCAGAGCATGCGTCCGGTCATCACGCCCTTGATATCGATACAGCGTGACGCGCCGCACTTCTCTTCAAACGCGGTGAACAGCCTGCGACTGAATCCGTTCATCCCCGAGGTTTTACCGGAAAGAATCCCAAGCACCATCTGAGCGCCGACCAGCGCGCCGCAGGTTCCCATCATGCCGCCCATGCCCGAACCGAAGGTCGAGCCGAGCATCAGTAAAGACTCTTTGTCATAGGGCAGCTTGTCCTCAAAAGCGAGCAGTACTGCCTGACAGCAGTTGTGAGAGCGCTTGAGTTCAGCGCCGTATTCGGATCTGTTCATACTCATCTTCCTTTATTATTGTTTGTTAATACGTTGCTCATTATCCTACTTTTCAGGGATGATGTCAACAGCCGTACCGATTATTTTCTCAAAAACTTTACACGAAAAAGGGCGCTGTCTGTACAAATATCCGAATTCTCGCCGGAGTTATTGACTACTCAGCGCTTATGGTGTATAAAATCTATTGTAAACTTGGGTGAAAGATGAAATATCTATCGGGTGAGGGCGGAGCCCTCCCACCACCATTCACCATTCACCCTTCACCATTCACCGATGGCGCAAGCCATCCATCTTGGGAGGACTGTAATATGGAAAAACGTGAACAGCTCTATGAGGGCAAAGCGAAAAAGGTATTTACGACCGACGATCCCGAACTTCTGATCGTGTCCTATAAGGACGACGCGACCGCGTTCAACGGCCTGAAGAAAGGCACGATCGTCGGCAAAGGCGTGATCAATAACAAGATGAGCAACCTGCTGATGCAGAAGCTCGAGAAAGAAGCGCACATTCCGACGCACTTCGTCGAGGAGCTCAACGACCGCGAGACCGTCGTCAAGAAGGTCTCCATCGTACCGCTCGAGGTCATCATCCGCAACATCGCCGCGGGTTCTTTCTCCAAGAACTATGGCGTGGAAGAGGGCGTCGTCTTCGACCATCCCACCATCGAGTTTTCATATAAAAACGACGACCTCGGCGATCCGCTGATCAACGAATATCACGCGCTGGCGCTGAAGCTCGCCACCAAAGAGGAGATCGAACTGATCAAGGAATATGCGTTCGCCGCGAACTGCTATATGAAGGCTTACTGGAAAGAGCGCGGCGTCATCCTCGTCGACTTCAAGCTCGAATTCGGTAGACTCAGTGACGGCACCATCGTCCTCGCCGACGAGATCAGCCCCGATACCTGCCGCTTCTGGGACGCCGAGACCAAAGAAAAGCTCGACAAAGACCGCTTCCGCCGCGACCTTGGCGGCGTAGAGGACGCTTACGCCGAGATCATGGGAAGACTCTCCTGAGTTAGGAGTTAGGAGTGAGGAGTGAGGAGTTTCGGTTACTCGCTTCACTCAAACAATTCTATATCGGATAGTATCAACGCTTGCGATTCTGTAAAAAGGATTTGCGAGCGTTTTTTCTTTTCATTTTACTGTCATTGCGAACCCCTTCAGGGGTGTGGCAATCCCACAAAAAGAGAATTCCGTTCTTCTCCAAACCGATTGCAACCGTCAGGGGGATTGCCGCGTCGGGACTTTGTCCCTCCTCGCAATGACATTAATGCTCTCGGGTGCGGACGGAGTCCGCCGACAACTCCTCACTCCTAACTCCTAACTCCTCACTAAATATTTTACCGCTTTATTGACTTAAAGTGTCTTGTGTGATATACTATGATTGTATAATTATGGAGGGATGATATGAGAATCGTGATCAAGGTGGGCACCTCGACGCTCGCCCACCCGACAGGACTGTTGAACATCAAGCGCGTTGAGCAGATGTGCAAGGTCATTTCCGACTTGAAAAATGCCAGCAACGAGGTCGTGCTGGTATCGTCCGGCGCCATCGGCATGGGATTGGGAAAGGTCGGTATCTCCAGACATACCGACGATATCTCCACCCTGCAGGCAGGCGCGGCGATCGGTCAGTGCGAGCTGATGTATATCTATGATAAGTTGTTCGGCGAGTATAACCACGTCGTGGCGCAGATACTGATGACAGGCGCCTTTGTCGCGATCGAGGATTACGGCAAAAACCTCGACAACACCCTGTTCCGTCTGCTGGAGCTGGGCGTAATCCCCATCGTCAACGAAAACGATACCGTCACCACCGATGAGATCGTCATCGGCGATAACGATACGCTCGGCGCGATCATCGCACAGCGCGTGAAAGCGGATATGCTGATCATGCTGTCCGATATCGACGGACTGTATACCGAGAACCCCGCGAAAAATCCCGACGCCAAACGGCTCGAGGTCATTGAACATATCACCGCAGAGATCGAGGCGCTCGCGGGCTCGGCAGGCTCCAAGCTCGGCACCGGCGGCATGGTCACGAAGATCAAAGCCGCGAAGATGGCGACAAACTGCGGCATCGAGGTCGTGATCGCCAACGGCAAGGATCCCGATATTCTGTATGATATTTTGGACGGCAGCGCCGTCTGCACACGGTTTTTGGCAAAGAAATAAGGCTCCCTTTCCTAAGGGAGCTGTCATCTGACGCTTGCGTCATGATGACTGAGGGTTGAACCTCGTCATTCGGATATCACCCTCAATAGCATCTCAACAAACGTAACAACCCTCCGACCAAATCGGCTTACCGATTTGCCCACCTCCCTTAGGAAAGGGAGGCAAATCAATCGGCTGCGTTGTATTATGGCTGACAGAAAGGAACTACTATGACCACACAGGAACTCTTGATCAAGGCGAAAGAAGCAAAAAGCAAACTCGGCGGCGTAAAAGCGGCGGACATCGACCGCGCGCTGCTGATCATGGCAGATAAACTGGTCGATCACACCGACGCGATCCTCGCGGCGAACGCTCTCGATGTCGATGCGGCGCGCGGCAGCATCAGCGACGTGATGATCGACCGCCTGATGCTCTCCCCCGAGCGCATCGAGGGAATGGCGCAGGGCATCCGCGAGGTCGCGGCTCTCCCCTCCCCCTTGGGCAGAGTCTTAAAGCACCATGAGCGCCCCGACGGACTGGTCATCGAACGCGTATCGGTCGCGCTCGGCGTCGTGGCGATCATCTACGAAAGCCGTCCGAACGTCACCTCCGACGCGGCGGCACTCGCCTTGAAGAGCGGTAACGTCTGCGTCCTCAGATGCGGTAAAGAAGCGCACAAAAGCGCCGCCGCCATCGTCGACGCGCTGAGAGCCGGACTCAAAGAAGCCGGGCTCGACGAGGATATGGTCCTGCTGATCGAGGACACGACCAGAGCGAGCGCCAACGAGCTGATGACCGCCGACGGCTACGTCGACCTGCTGATCCCCCGCGGCGGCAAGGGGCTGATCTCCGCGATTGTGAAGAACGCGACCGTCCCCTGCATCCAGACGGGTACCGGCATCTGTCATATCTACATCGACAGCGCCGCCGATATCGACATGGCGCTGAACATCGTCGAGAACGCCAAGTGCTCCCGCCCCTCGGTCTGCAACGCCGAGGAGGTGCTGGTGGTCGCCGAGGATATCGCGGAAGAATTCCTCCCGAAGCTCAAGAAGAGATTGGTGGACGACCGCGCGGTCAATCCCGTCGAGCTGCGGCTCGATGAAAAAGCCGCAAAGATCATCGACGGCACGCCTGCCGGCGAAAACGATTTCGACACCGAGTTCCTCGATTATATTTTAGCGGTAAAGATCGTCAATGACGTCAATGAAGCGGTCGCGCACATCAACGCGCATTCCACCGGTCACAGCGAGGCGATCGTCACGGCTGACGAAACCGCGGCGGATATCTTCACCCGCGGCGTCGACAGCTCGTCCGTCTACGTCAACGCGTCCACCCGATTCACCGACGGCGGCGAATTCGGTCTCGGATGTGAAATGGGTATCTCAACACAAAAGCTCCACGCGCGCGGCCCGATGGGTCTCGAGGAGCTCAACACCTATAAATACATTATCAAAGGAAGTGGCAACATCAGATGAATGGACAATTCGGTTTCAGCGGACTGAGCAACCTGAACGCTCCGATCCCGTCCGTGAGGGCGATCAACTACAGATTCGGCTTCATCGGAGTCGGCAACATGGGCGGCGCCCTGGCTACGGCAGCCTCCCGCTCGACCAAACAGATCATATTATGCGACCACGACGCGGAAAAGGCGGCGGCTTTGGCACAGCGCATCGGCTGTGAATTTGCCGACAGCCGCACCGTCACCGCCGAGAGCGAATATGTCTTCCTCGGCGTCAAGCCGCAGATGATGGCAGAAGTACTGGAAGAAATCAAAGGCACGCTCGAAAAACATAAGGACGTCATCCTCGTCAGTATGGCGGCGGGTCTGTCCATCAACACCATCCGCAAAATGGCAGGCGGCAGCTACAAGGTCATCCGCATCATGCCCAACCTCGCGGTCGAGGTCGGCAAGGGCGAGATCCTCTACACCACCTCCGAAAACGTCAGCAAGGTGGATATCGGCAAGTTCCTGAACCTGATGAAGCACGCGGGTCATCTGACCGGCATGGAAGAAGACATGATGGACGCAGGATGCTCGGTATCCGGCTGCGGTCCCGCCTTCGTCTATAAATTCGTCCGCGGTCTGGCACAGGGCGGCGTAGAAGCCGGTCTTGAACCCGAAACCGCGTTAGCGCTGGCGATACAGACCGTTCGCGGCGCGGCAAAAATGCTCGAGAGCGGCGCTGATGATATCGACACCATGATTCAAAAGGTCTGCTCCCCCGGAGGCAGCACCATCGAGGGCGTGAAAAAGCTCGATGAAGCCGGTATGGAAGAGGCTGTCCGCAACGCGATAGCAGCCGCCTACAAGCGCAACGTAGAGCTGGGACAATCCTGATGGCACAAATTGGTCTCGTCATGGAAGGTGGCGCGATGCGCGGGCTGTTCACCGCGGGCGTCATCGACGTGTTCATGGAGAACCATATCGAATTCTCCGCCGCCGTGGGCGTATCCGCGGGCGCGGCGTTCGGCTGCAACCTTAAGAGCCGACAGGCAGGACGCGCCCTGCGCTACAACAAGCGCTTCTGCCGTGACAAGCGATATTGCTCTCTTCATTCCCTGCTGAAAACAGGCGACCTGTACGGCGCGGATTTCTGCTATCGGGAGATTCCCGAGGAGCTGGATATCTTCGATAAAGAAGCATACGAACAAAATCCGATGGCTTTTTATGTCGTCGCCACCGACGTATATACCGGCAAGCCCGTGTACAAGCGGCTCGATAAGGTCGATGAAAACTGCTATCTCTGGATGCGCGCCTCCGCCTCGATGCCGATGGTATCGAAAGCGGTCGAGGTCGAGGGCTTCACCCTGCTCGACGGCGGCATGAGCGACGCGATCCCCCTGCGCTTCATGCAGGAGCAGGGCTTTCAAAAGAACGTGGTCATCCTGACCCGTCCGCGCGACTATGTCAAGAAGCCTGCCAACAGCCTGATGCTGAAAGCGGGGCTCAGAAAGTTTCCGGCGATGATCGATATCATGACCGACCGCCACAAGATGTATTCCTTTGAGCGGGAATATGTTTTCGCGAGCGAGCGTCAGGGCAGCACGCTGGTACTGTGTCCCGATCAAGCGCTCAATGTCGCGCACACCGAACACGATCCCGATAAATTACAGGAGGCTTACGACGAGGGCAGAAGAATCGCCCTACGCGAGCTGGATAAGATAAGAGAATTCATGGATAGATGATTCCGGAGGATGAAAATGGCTAACGAATTCAAAATCAGAACCCGCAATCCCGAGCTGTTCCTGCGCGTGCAGCGCGGGCACTTCGCGACGATGCACAGCCACACCAACTATTACATCGACGTTACGACGCAGAAATTCCGTATGTCGGAGGCGAAAGCCGTGGCGAAGGAGATCGTATCCTTCTACCGTACCAATACGATCATCGACACCATCATCTGTCTCGACGGCACCGAGGTCATCGGCGCATTCGTCGCGCAGGAGCTGTCCGACGCGAGCTTTATGAACCTCAACGCACACCAGACTATCTACATCCTCTCGCCCGAGTTCATCGGCAACGGACAGATGGTCTTCCGCGACAACACCAGCCCTATGATTCTTAACAAGCACGTGCTGATACTCGCCGCATCCGTCACCACCGGCAAGACCGCTCTCGCCGCGATCGACGCGATCCAGTATTACGGCGGTCATATCGTGGGCGTATCGTCGATCTTTGCCACCGTGAGCGAGTGCGACGGCGTTCCGGTCACCTCCATCTTCAATCCTAACGATCTGGAGGATTATCAGAGCTACAAGCCACACCGCTGTCCGATGTGCCAGAACGGCGAAAGGCTCGAGGCGCTGGTCAACAGCTACGGGTATTCGAAGCTGTAAATACCGCATAAGAATACCGCCGCCGTCATCCGAACAAATGACGGCGGTTTTTTGCTTCCTGATAATCTGTGATTTTGCCTAAAAACCCTCTGATAATTTCGCCACCGCAAAGCCGAATAAAGCCTTGTCGTTTCCCGTTTCTTATGATATGATATATAGTACAGAGATATAGCATAGACTCGTTTGATGAGTCTATGCTTTTTTCATAATCATTCGGTTTGTATGTTATCTGAAACGGAGGAATCATTATGAGACGATTTCAAAAGCTGCTGAGTCTGCTGCTGTGCCTGGCACTGATCGCCGGCGTTCTTGCGGCAGCGCCTCTTACAACGTATGCGGACAGCGCAGATACTCAGCCCTACACTGTGAAAGGCAACTGCGGCGTCGACAATAACTCCGATGTCGAGTGGTATGCTTTTGACGACAAATCCATGGTCGTTTTCGGCACGGGCGCTATGAGGGACTATGAACTGGTCAACGGCGTGTCCGACGCACCGTGGTATGGAGACAATCTGGATATTATAGGAGAAACCCTGTTCGCCACCAAAATTGCGATCGAATACGGTATCACCCGCATCGGCAATTACAGCTTTTATCTGCGGGATAATTATCCCTATAAATTCTATGTCCAGCTCAATAATATCGATATATCCAACACAGTCACCTCGATCGGTAAATATGCTTTTTATAACCAGCAAATACAACAGGTCATTATTCCGCCGAGCGTCACGCATATCGGCGTGAACGCCTTCAAAAATTGTCCCCTGACAAAGCTCTCCTATTACGGCGATCCCGATGAGCTGGCTTGGGATACCGAGGGCGGTTCGGACAACGAGTTCCCGAACGGAATTACCTGTCATATACTCGAGCGGTATGCTGACAAAGTGAATGATCTGAATAATCGTTTTGCATACAAAAACATCACCTTCTCCGCTACCGAAAAGGATCTCTATTCTCAGGCAGGCGAGGACGTTGACAGAAATATCGCGTTGTATTACAGCACCGCCAGCACCCGCGTTTTCGGCGGCGCGGCTCCCTATGTCATTGTCGGACGCTTTGCCGGAAAGAAGAAGTCCGTCACATACGGCAGCAACGGCTTCGCAAGCTGTGTTAAAATCGGTAATGAATACTATGTCCTGACCGACACCGCTACCGGCAGATTAAACAAGGCGATTATCGCATCTAACGGCAGAATCACCGGCTACGGCGCGGAGCATCCCTCTTTGGTTCTGCATCTCAGGCATGAGTATATCGGCACGAATACCGTCAAGGTCATCTATCGACTGGAGAACAAGAATGTGATGGGAGCCCAACCGCTCTCTGACTTTGCGGTAGGCGGTACAGGCGATATCAAGATCGGCGCGGATGATTTTGCTTCGATCGAGCCGCTGAATCAAGACGGCAAGCAGATCGGCTTCTATATGAAGTCCGGCAAAGGTTTTGATATGAGCGGCGATGATTCCGCAACCTTGGGCTTTATCGGCAGGAAAGTTGAAAAAACGAAAGCCAACGGCTCTGATCCGGCAACTTACTATGACGACACAAATGCCCATTTCTTCTACGGTAAGGTTGATGCGAACACCACCGGATCAGCTGCCGGCGCCAAAACCGTCGTCATGATGCCTCAGCGTATTTTTGATATGAATACTGCGGCAAGCATAGACAGCGGCCGTTCTCAGGACAGCGGTGAATTCAAAGGCACAGATGGAACAACCAAGAGAGATTCCGGTATGTCATATTACTGGGACGAGATTTCATTAGGTGTGGGCGACAGCGTTGAATACGCCGTGCTGTTCAGTGTGTACGGCACGAGCGACGACGCCTCGGCACAGACCGTTATCAAAGACATCAATGAAACCGAATACTACACTGTTACCTTCAAGAACCTTGACAACTCCACACTGTTCAAGCAGGTCGTAAAGGAAAACGACCGTCCCGTCTATGGCGGTGCGACGCCGACAAAGGCGCGTTACCTGGACAAAAACTACACCTTCAGCGGCTGGACAGATGGGACGAATACCTTCGGCAAGGATGCTGATTTGCCAGCTGTAACCGCTGAAACCGGCGACGTCACCTATACGGCGACCTTTACGCAATCGCAGAACCAGCTCTTCCATGAGCACGCTCTGACCCTCCGCGGCGATATCGGCGTCATCTTCTTCCTCGATGTAACACCCGAAGAAGTCGACAAGGGCGTGACCGTCAAGTTCAAATGGAGAACCAATGAAAGCATACCTGAAAGAAGCTCCGAGTATACCATAAGTCAGGATGATTACGACAGCACTACCCGCCATTACAAAGCCAAATGCTGGGTAGCTGCCGCCGAGATGACCTACAACATCCACGCGGTCGCATGGTTTGAAGGTCACGAGTATACACGTGAGACCAACGATTACAGCGTCCGCGAATACGGCGAGTATATCCTCGATAATTCCAATGATCAACGACTTGTCGCTCTTGCCGAAGACATGCTTAATTACGGCGCGAAAGCACAATTGGCTTTTAATAGAAAGACAACAGATCTTGCCGACGGAAAACTCCCTGATCGCAATTACTCGCGTGAGAACGTCACGACCGAAATGATCGACAATGTTACGGAAGAGGAAAATATAACGAGCGATGTGTCCGATCTCGGTCTGACATATTGGGGCTCGAGTATCATTTATCTGACCAAAACCACCCTGCGCCACTATTACACGGTAAAGGATTACAGTAAGTTCACCGACAGCGTCAAAAACAGCGCCAACTTCAACTACGGCTCAAAGGACGGAGGTATCTACTTTGACGTATCCGATATTCCCGCCGCCGAATTGCACCTGAATCAGGATTTCAAGATCACTGACGTCAACGGCGTCGAGCATACTTACAGCTATTCTCCTCTGCACTACTGCAAGACAGTACTGCTCATGCAAGATGAAGAGGAGGTAACTCAGTATGACGTCGACCTTGCTAAGGCGACCTACTGGTATAACCGTTCCGCGCTGGCTTACTTCAACTCAGTTAATTCTTAACAGGAGGGATTTTGATGAAAGAAACATATCTGCGCACAGAACTGCTTCTCACTGAATTTCATGAAGACGATGTTATCTCCACATCGGGACCCTTCCGCACCACGCCCGAAGAGTATGAAACACGGATGCTGAGGCCAAAGCATATTGACGAAAGATAACAACAATCCCGCGTTCGGCAGCGAACGCGGGATTGTTTTATTCACGATTGATACTATGTCGCTGGAAAAACGATAGTCTCATTTGCTTTTAAAACGAGATATCCAGCTCCACCGGACAGTGATCGGAACCGAAGATATCGGTGTGGATCTTAGCGCCCTCTACCTTATCAAAGATACGATCAGATACAATGAAGTAGTCGATGCGCCAGCCGGCGTTTTTCTGTCGGGCGGAAAAGCGGTAGCTCCACCACGAATAGACGCCCTCGACGTCGGGATTGAGCGATCGCCATGTATCGGTAAAGCCTGCCGACAGCGCCGCGGTCATCTTCGCGCGCTCCTCGTCGGTAAAGCCGGCGTTGTTGCGGTTCGTCTTCGGATTCTTCAGGTCGATCTCCTGATGCGCGACGTTGAGGTCGCCGCAGAAGATGACCGGCTTTTTCTCATCGAGCGCCTTGATATAGGCGAGGAAGTCGTCCTCCCACTGCATACGGTAATCGAGCCTTTTGAGCTCGTTCTGACTGTTCGGCGTATAGACCGTGACGAGGTAGAAATCCGCATACTCGAGGGTGATGACGCGACCCTCTTTATCATGCTCCTCGATCCCGATACCGTAACTCACGGAAAGCGGCGTATGCTTTGTGAAGATCGCCGTGCCGGAATAGCCCTTTTTCTCGGCATAGTTCCAGTAGCTTTCGTATCCGTCGAAGGACAGGTCGATCTGACCCTCCTGCAGCTTCGTTTCCTGCAGGCAGAAGAAGTCCGCGTCCAGCTCGCGGAAGATATCGGAAAAACCTTTATTCACCACGGCTCGTAAGCCGTTGACGTTCCAAGAGATAAATTTCATAGTTTCCTCCGGACTGTTTAGTTAGGAGTGAGAAGTTAGGAGTGAGGAGTGAATGGCGGGGCACCCGCACCCGATTATAAGGTTGAGATTGCCACAGCCATAAATGGCTTCGCAATGACATTTATAATCAAAACACGGACACGCATGCCGACGTTCCCCCTCAACTCCTAACTCCTAATTCCTAACTCCTAACTCATTAATGCTTCAACTATACGCTCGAACTGCATGCTGTGAGAGGCTTTGACCAGAATGGTGTCGCCGGGATGCAGGTGCCTTTTGATCCTGTCGATGCAGCGGTCGACGTCCTGATAATAATACGCGCCCTTGCCGAAGCCCTCGGCGGTCGCTTCACTCAGCGGGCCCACGGCGACCAGTACGTCGATACCGATCTCTTTCGCGTATGCGCCCACCTCGCGGTGGAGAGCGATCTCATCCTTGCCCAACTCTTTCATATCGCCTAAGACGGCGACCCTGCGGCCGCTGAGCTTGGAAAGCGTATCCAGTCCCGCCTTGGTCGAGGTCGGGTTGGCGTTGTAACAGTCGTCGATGATCGTAAAATACTCGGTCTTGATAATATGGTTACGCGAGCCGACGTTCTCAAAGCTCTCGATACCGCGTTTGATTTCGTCTGCTGTCAAGCCTAACTTGTCGCCTACTGCCATCGCGCACAGGGCATTGAGAACGTTGTGACGCCCCATCGTCGGGATGGTCACGTCTATGCGCATTTCAGGCTCCCTTTGGGAAAGGGAGCTGTCAGCGCCAGCTGACTGAGGAATTGTATCAATAGAGCGAGAATCTTCTCGCGACAAACCATGTATCAGCGTACAGCCGATCCCGTCCAGTCCCTTTTCCGTGATATTCTCGGCGCGGTATTCATCGTTGCCGGTGCCGTAGAAGATCGGTTTGATCCCGTGATAATCGGTCACGGTGCGAAGCTTGTCGTCGTCGTGACAGAGGATGATGGTTCCGTTGCCGTTCAGATATTGAAACATCTCGGTCTTAGCGCGCAGAACGCCGTCTCGGTCGCCGAGGTTCTCGAGGTGGCAGTAGCCGATATTGGTAATGACAGAAATATCGGGACGCACCATTTTGGAAAGGCGCGTCATTTCGCCGAAACCGGAGATACCCATCTCGATGACGGCGACCTCGTGATCTTCTTCCAGTCCGAACAGCGTGATCGGCACGCCGAGCTCGTTGTTAAAGTTGCCGCCCGTTTTATGAACGTTGAATTTTTGTGAAAGCACGGCGCTGATGAATTCTTTGGTAGAGGTCTTGCCGACGCTGCCGGTGACGCCGATGAACGGGATCGTGAACAGCGAGCGGTAGTACTCGGCGATCCCCTTCAAAGCGACCAAGGTGGACTCCACCAATATGTACGCGATATCCGCGTCGGGCGCTTCTTCGCACAGCGTGCATACCGCGCCCTGTTCGGCGACGGCAGGGATGAACTTGTGGCCGTCGGCGCGCGCGCCTTTGATGGCGGCAAAGAGCGAATCCTTGCCCGCCTTGCGGCTGTCGGTAACAATGGAAGTGATCTTGATATCGGGGTCGCCGTGCAGCTCGCCGCCGCACGCTTTAGCGACCTCACGTAAGGTGATGGGTTTCATAGTTTCCTCCGTTGAAAAGGGAATGCTTCTTACTTCTTCAAGCTCAATTCTATAATCTTCTCGCACAGATCGGCATATTCAATACCCGCGGCGGCTGCCTCCTGCGGCAGGAGCGACAGCGGGGTCATGCCGGGCAAGGTATTCGCCTCGAGACAGTAGAACTGATTATGATCTCCGAGCAGAAAGTCCACTCTGCCGTATACCTTCAGACGCAGTACCTCGAAGGCGTGCTCCGCCTCCTGCTGCATCCTTTTCGCGATCTGCGGATCCAACTCGGCGGGACAGACCTCTTCCGTCGCGCCCTCCTGATACTTTTTCTCATAATCATACCAGCCGTCGCGCGGGATGATCTCGATCACGGGCAGCGCCTTGCCGCCTAAGATACCGATCGAGAATTCGCGTCCTTTGATGTATTTTTCGACCAGCACGTCGTCGTCATAGCGGAAGGCGGCGCCCACCGCGGCGACAAACTGCTCTCTGTCGGAAACGATCTGCACGCCGACGGACGAGCCGGCGGAGCAGGGCTTGACCACACAGGGAAAATCGTTCCATGTATCGAGGTAGCCCTTGCCCATGAACTCGCGCTTATACAGGCGGCTGGGAGGCGTGGGCACGTTTGAGTTGAGGAAAATACCCTTTGTCACGCCCTTGTGCATGGCGATCGCGGAACCGAGGTGGTCGGAGCCGGTATATCGGATACCGTTGAGCTGCAGTGCCGCCTGCACCGAGCCGTCCTCTCCCTCG
This sequence comes from Ruminococcus sp., assembly GCA_017403985.1. Taxonomy (GTDB): domain Bacteria; phylum Bacillota; class Clostridia; order Oscillospirales; family Acutalibacteraceae; genus Ruminococcoides. Next base: position 154,648 of record JAFRDE010000020.1, read on the forward strand.
CCGCCGTGCAGTCCGAGGAAGGTAATATCCGCCGCGCGGCACAGCTCCAGCACATGGTCGCCGAAGTAGCAGGGGCTTTGATTCTTACGGCTTTTCCTGACCGCTTCAAGGTCGGGCTCTTCGGTGTCGATCGCGGCGTTCTCCGTGAACGTATAATTCTCCGCAAAGAGTCTCTCTGCGTCGAAATCGTCGCCCTCATAGCCCATGAATACGTCCATCAGGACGACCTGATGCCCCTTCGAGCGTAATGCCTCGGCTACCTTGGAGCCGGATAAAATCGATACGTCGCGCTCGGAGGAAAGTCCTCCGGCTAAAACAACTATTTTCATAATATACCTCCGGAAAATAATTAGGAATTAGGAGTTAGGAATTAGGAATTTCGGGAAACGCGAGTCCGCGTTTTGATTTGTAATTGCGTTTGATCGCGCCGTACAAAAACGGGTGCGGGTGTCCCGCCCATAATTCCTCATTCCTCATTTCTAATTCCTCATTAAAACATAAACCCGTCGTATCCCCAGTTCTCGGTCTCCTCGAACTTGACATAGACGTTAGAGCCGTCGACGCCCATCGCGTCTTTGGCGATCTCGCACAGCTTTGCAGTCAGCGCCTCGTAGCTCTTGCGGGGAGCGGAATGGAGCAGGCTGACGTCGAAGAAGGCGATCGGCTGATCGTTCTTTCCGCCGAAATACAGGCGGCGGTTATCCTCGATCTCCACCATCAGGTAGCGCTCGGGCTTACCCAGCAGCGTGATCGCTTCGCCTAAAGCGGACTTGATCTCGAGCTCCTTTTCGGGAGTGACGGTCTCGGAAAACTTCGCGTTGATAAAAGGCATGATGTATCCTCCTTATTGAAACGATTATTGTAGGGATGAACTATAACCTCTATATTATAATCCAACTCGGCGCTATAATCAAGCCAAACAGCGCAATTATTGGGGTTTATCTGTTGCCGGATACGTCTTTTCCTCGCCCGCGGGATTCACATGCACCATGATATGCTTGACCTTGGGAAAATTCCGCTCGATAGTACTGTGGACCCGTTCGGCGATCGCGTGTCCCTCGCGGAGCGTCAGATCACCGTCGACGGCGATCTCGATATCGACATAGATCTTGTTGCCGAACAATCTGGTGTTCAGCAGATCGACCCCGATCACGCCATCCTGATTCATCACACATTCCCACAGCTCGTCTTCGGTCTCCTTATCGCAGGAGTGATCCACCATCTTGTCGACAGCGTCCTTGAAGATGTCGAAAGCCGCCTTGGCGATAAAGACGCAGATGACAAGGCTCGCGACGGAGTCGAGCACGGGAAAACCCATCCGCGCGCCGACAACGCCGATCAGCGCGCCGACGGAGGACAGCGCGTCGCTGCGATGATGCCACGCGTCAGCCATCAGAGCGCCCGAATCGAGCTTTTTCGCATAATGCTTCGTATAGCGGTACATCGCTTCCTTGACGACGATCGAAACGACCGCCGCGACGATCGCCAATACCCCCGGAACCGCGAGATTTTCATAGTCGCCGGAGACGATATTGACAACGGCTTTATAGCCAATGAACAGTCCCGTGACCAGCAGGACCATCGCCAGTATGATCGCCGCGACACATTCGAGCCGCTCGTGACCGTAAGGGTGGTCGTCGTCACTGTCGCGGGCGGACAGCTTTACGCCGATGATCACGACGATACTGCTGAACACGTCCGAGGCGGAGTGTACGGCGTCGCTGATCATCGCGCCCGAGTGGGCGAAGATACCCGCCAGCAGTTTGAGCAAAGACAGGGCGATATTCCCGACGATACTGACGACGGAAACTTTGACCGCTGTTTTTTCAAAATCCGGTTCTGTATCCGTAATGTTTTCGGTTTTCATCCTATCACCCCGCTGACATTTCTATTATATTGCAAAGCCGCGGCATATTCAACCGAAACAGCCGAACTATTTTGCATTTATTTTCCTTTTGCGTATTGCTATCACGTCAAAGTGATGTTATAATATATAATAACTAAATATGTTTTCATACAAAACATACAAGGAGGAATTTTTATGCCATTAGTTAACGCGAAAGAAATGCTCACCAAAGCCAAGGCCGGTAAATATGCTGTCGGTCAGTTCAACATCAACAACCTTGAGTGGACCAAGGCGATCCTGCTGACCGCGGAAGAGCTGAAGTCCCCTGTTATCCTCGGCGTTTCCGAGGGCGCGGGCAAGTACATGTGCGGCTACAAGACGATCGTCGGCATGGTCAAGGGCATGATCGAAGAGCTGAACATCACCGTTCCGGTCGCGCTGCATCTGGACCACGGCTCCTATGAAGGCGCTAAGAAGTGCATCGAGGCGGGCTTCTCGTCCATCATGTTCGACGGCTCCCACTATCCGATCGAAGAGAACTTCGAGAAAACCAAAGAGCTCGTAGGCATCTGCGACGAGCTGGGTCTGTCCATCGAGGCTGAAGTCGGCTCCATCGGCGGCGAGGAAGACGGCGTAGTCGGCATGGGCGAATGTGCGGATCCCGACGAGTGCAAGATGATCGCCGACCTCGGTGTCACCATGCTTGCTGCCGGCATCGGCAACATCCACGGCGTATATCCCGAGAACTGGCCGGGCCTGTCCTTCGAGACTCTCGACGCGATCCAGGCGAAAACCGGCGATATGCCTCTCGTACTCCACGGCGGTACCGGTATCCCGGACGACATGATCATGAAGGCGATCTCCTTAGGCGTTTCCAAGATCAACGTCAACACCGAATGCCAGCTCGTATTTGCCGCTGCGACCCGCCAGTATATCGAAGAAGGCAAGGATCTCAAGGGCAAGGGCTTCGACCCCCGCAAACTGCTCGCTCCCGGTACCGAGGCGATCAAGGCGAAGGTCAAAGAGAAGATGGAGATTTTCGGCTCCGTCGGCAAGGCTTAATTGAACATTATCTGATTGATTTATCCGGCGGCTGTCACATGACAGCCGCTGTTGCTTTTCGAAAAAGTATATAGAGATAATGAAACGTGAAGATCTATTTGTAGGGGACGGCGCTTGTCGACGTCCCGCATGGCAGAACCGTTTTTCTGCTATCTTGCGTTTTCGACAACTGAAACGCCCGTCATTCCCGGGATGTTGCAAGCACCATCCCCTACGGTGTTACTGCAAGGCACATAATAACAAAGATGTATTCACTCATTAACCTCTCCAAAGCCAAGAAACTTGATAGGTTCTTCTACAGACTGAGCGGCTGTCACATGACAGCCGCTGTTGCTTTTGCAAATAAAGTCGGGAAAAATATGGCAAATATTTTTTATTTTATCAGTGACAAACGCAAAAGTATGTTGTATAATGATTATGATAATAGGCTTTAGAACGGAGGAATGAGTATGTATAACGTGAAAATCAACAACGAGATCGGCTTGACCTATCCGGACGGCTTTCAGGAGATGGGCGAAGAAGCGCTCGCCCGCTATTTCGGCAAGCCTGCCGACCGCTGGGGCGCCTATGACGAAAAACAGCATATCATTCTTTCTGTCAGCTGGGCAAAAGCGGGCTTCATGAAGTCCGACCCCGAGATGTACCTGTATGATGTCGAAGCGCGCCTTCGCAAGACGCTGGTCAACTACCAGAAGATCCAGTCCTATTCCTTTGACGTCACCAAAAGGAAGAAAAAGTATAAGATCAAGAACGCCATCCGCTTTGAGCACAGAGTCAAAGACTCGGCGCGGGTGCATATCGTGGATCTGGTCGTGTTCAAGTATAAGAACAACTTCTACTCCGTCTATTACATCACCCGCAAAATCAACGCGGCGGAGAGCCGTCCCGCTTTTCAGCAGATTCTGGAATCCATCACGCTCGGGTGATCCGATCAACAGTACAATAAACAGCAACCGCATGGTAAAGCAACTCGCGCTTGACCATGCGGTTTTTATCATATTAACGTATCGATGAATCGGCGGAACGCCGCCTGACCCGCCTCATCACGCTTGAAAACGCCCGCGTCCATAAGCACCTGTGCAAATACGGCGCCGACGCCCGCGCGGATGATATCTGCCGCGTTTTCGGCGTTCATCTCGGGATGATCGGCTTTCAGCTTTTGAGCCCACGGCGCATGACTCGCGGTCTGCGGATCCTTTGTGAGGTCGCCGCCGCTGAGCAAAGCGTCTTTGACAGCTTCCAGCTCCGTTGCCAGTCTCGCGGGCAGTACCGCCAGACCCATCACTTCGATCAGTCCGATATTCTCCTTCTTGATATGATGGAGCTCGGGGCCGGGATGGAACACGCCCATCGGTCTGTCCTCTGATGCGATATTGTTCCGCAGTACCAGATCACATTCATACAGCCCGTCACGCATCCGCGCGATCGGGGTGATCGTGTTATGCGGCGTATCGCCGGTAAAGGCGAAGATCCCCGCGCGCTCGTCGGAATAGCCGCGCCATTTTTGCAGGACGTCGGCGCAGGCGGCGGCGAGTTTTTCCTTACTGCTGCTCGTCAGACGGATGACCGACATCGGCCACTTGACCGTCGCTGCCTCCACGTCCGGGTGTTCAGCCATCGAGAAAGAATACTCCGGCTGTGCCTGAGCCATCGCGAAGGTATAGTTGCCGCCCTGAAAATGCTCGTGGGAGAGGATCGAGCCGCCTACGATCGGGAGGTCGGCATTGGACCCGACAAAGTAATGCGGGAACTGTCCGATAAAATCGAAGAGCTTATGAAAAACTGCCGCGTCGATCACCATCGGGATATGCTCGCGGTTGAAGACGATACAGTGCTCGTTATAATAACCGTAAGGCGAGTATTGCAGGTACCACTTCCCGCCGTTGATTTCGATCGGGATCGGGCGAAGATTCTGCCGCGCCGGATGGTTCTGATGGCCGGCAAAGCCCATATTCTCGGCACAGAGCTGACATTTCGGATAGGCGGTGGATTTCGCGGCGCCCGCCTTGGCGATATCGCGCGGGTCCTTCTCGGGCTTCGAGCGGTTGATCGTGATATCGAGCGTGCCGTATTCGGACTCGTACGTCCATTTCAGATCCTTCGCGATCCTGCCTGCGCGGACATAGTTGAGCTTTTGGCTGATATCGTAATACCACCTTGTCGCCGCCTCTGGTGAAATCGCGTACTGCGCGCGGAAATCGCGGATGATCTCACGCGGCATCGGGGTGACGATACCCATCAGCTTCGTGTCAAACAGGTCGCGGTTCGCGGCGGTATCCTCGATCACGCCGCTCTCGCAGGCATAGTCGATCAGCGGCGCAAGAATATCGTCGATCGACAGATCGCCGTCAGGGACAGGCTCATCCGTCCAGTCGTCAACGCGCAAAGCGTCCATCAGCATATTGCGGACGACCAGCTCGTCATCTTCGGTTATCAGATTGTTATTGATAGAATAATCGATCAGTTTTTGAATATCGGCACAGATCATTACGGTATCTCCCTTCGGTCGATCATTTATACAATCCCTCACCCGCGTGACACAAGTGTTCCCGCGGGAGCTCCCTTTACCAAAGGGAGCCTTTGAACCCTATACTATTTTCACGCCGCCGACGGGCCGGACGCGCAGCGCCTGACAGCTGCCTTCGCCGAACAGTTCATCCATCCGGGCGGTATATTCCGCGGTTTTATCCACAGGCACAAACGCCTGTATCGTACCGGCGAACCCGCCGCCGTGGACACGCACCGCGCCGTTCTCGCCTAAGACAAGGCGGCTGACGGCGATCGCGAGAGGGATGCCCTGCTCGGTCGGTTTTTTCGCGGCATAGAGATTCTGCAAAAGGTTCGCGGAGGAGTCCGCGCTCTGCCGATACAGCGCAAAGAAGCGGTCGATATCACCGCTTTCCAGCGCCTCAGCCTCCTCGATCGCGCGGCGGTTCTCGCCGAAGAAGTGGATCGCCCTGAGGATGGCGCGGTCGCTGACCTTGCCGTGGAGCGCGGGGATCGCTTGATAAAACGCCTCTTCATCCACCTCGCGCAGTACCTCTTTACCGAAATACGCCGCGACCGCCTTCATCTCGGTCGGCACCGCGACATAGTCGTCGGTCAAATCGGAATGGCTGCCCTTTGTATCGGTGATACAAAGGCGGTAGCCCGCCTTTTCAAAATCGAATTCGTGCTTTTTGACAACAGGGTTTTCGGTATCGCGGAAGTCTATAAAGACAAAGCCGCCGACGGAGCAGACCGTCTGGTCGAGCAAACCGCTGCCTTTGCCGAAATAAACATTCTCGGCGTACTGTCCGATCTTGGCGATCTCAATCGCTCCCGCCTTACCGCCGTTATACTGCGTGTCGATGATCGTGCCGACAAGGGTCTCGAACGCCGCCGAGGACGACAGCCCGCTGCCGCCGAGAACGTCGGAGGTCACATAAGCGTCGAAGCCGCCGATATGCACGCCCATTTGAGCAAACCGCGCGGCGATCCCACGGATAAGGGCGATCGTCTTACCCTTCTCCTCCTCATGCACCGACAGGTCGGACAGGTCGATCTCGTTCATGCCGTAGCCTTCCGAGATCAGGCGGATCCTGCCGCTCTCACAAAACGCGACGACCGCCGCGGCGTCCGTGTTGATCGCCGCCGCCAGGGCGCAGCCGTGCTGGTGATCGGTATGATTGCCGCCGATCTCGCTGCGGCCGGGCGCGGAAAACAGATGGAGCTCATCATGACCGGGAAAGCTTTCACAGAAGCGTTCCACGGCTTTCTGCCAGCGCGCAATCTGCGCGTTCAGCGTCTTTTCATCACCGCCGTACAGCGTCGTTAACTGCTCGTTAAACCCGCCGTCGTTCAAGCGTCTGATCAATTCTTTTGCCGTCATACGATCACCCCTCAAAATAATCACCGGTACCGGTCACTTGTCGCTTGTCATGATTCTATTGTCCTATATTCTCTGCCGGTTGTCAATAAGACAGGCTGGCTTTTTGCGAAAAAATGTATTATAATATGATAAATTTGTCAAAGGCGGTATCATATGAAAAAACCTATTGTTATCCTCGGACCGATGGAAAGCGAATCGGCTCTGCTGATCCATCATCTGGAAAACAAAACGGAACACAAGATCGGCGCGTTCACCTACTTTAAAGGATCTGTCGACGGCTATCCCGTCGTTGTCTGCCGCACCTATATCGGCATGGTCAACTCAGCCGCGGCGACAGCGCTGGCGATACAGCATTATGATCCCCTATGCGTGATCATCCAAGGCACCTCGGGCGCGCATAATCCCGCACTGCATCAGGGCGATATCGTGCTGGGCGAAAGACTGATCCATGTCGGACGCTTCTTTACCCCGCACCGCGACGTCGGCGAGGGCTCGGACGCTTTTCAATGGGAGCCTCACGGCAGTGAGATCGTCACCGTCGCGCCCGGCGAAGACACCGCTGTCCTGTACAGCGACAGCCGCATTATCGATATTGCTCAGACTGTTCCTTATATGGGCGGCAGGGTGATCCGCGGGTGTATCGGCGCGGCGGATATCTGGAACAAGGAGCTGGATATGCTCGCCCATTTGCACCGCACCCTCGGTACCGACTGTGAGGAGATGGAAGGCTTCGGCGTGGCGCAGGTATGCGCGCTGTTCGGCGTTCCCATGGCGGATATCCGCGTCATCAGCAACAGCGAATGGCACCCTGAGGAAGAATTCAACGAAAAATTCGGCGAACAGTGTCAAATGTTTGTACTGGAAGTCATCCGCCGCCTTATTGCGGAAAAGACGCTGATGTGATAGAATAAATAGTGTTTTGTATGAAGAAAAGTGAAAAAATTTTCCTGTAAGCTGTCATTGCGAGGCTCCCAATGGAGCCGTGGCAATCCCACAAACAGGGAATAAACCTTTCTGTTACATCAAACGGTATTAAGAACAAGGGGATTGCCACGGGCTGAAGCCCTCGCAATGACTCTGTTTCTTTTACGATGGAGGACCATATGGAAAAATACAGAATCGAACGCGACTCGATGGGCGAGATGCAGGTACCCGCAGAGCGGTACTGGGGCGCCCAGACACAGCGCAGCTTTGAAAACTTCCCCATCGGATGGGAGAAGATGCCTAAGGAGATCATCAGCGCCTTTGCAGAGCTGAAAAAAGCGGCGGCGCAGGCGAATCATGAACTCAAGCCCGAAAAGATGACCGAAGAAAAGTGCGCGGCGATCTGCGCGGCGTGTGACGAGATCATCGAGGGAAAACTCACACAGGAGTTCCCCTTAGTCGTCTGGCAGACGGGCTCCGGCACCCAGAGCAACATGAACGTCAACGAGGTGATCGCCAACCGCGGGAATGCCATCGCGGGCAAGCGCCTCCTGCACCCGAACGACGACGTCAATATGTCGCAAAGCTCCAACGACACCTTCCCCACCGCCATGCATATTGCGGCGGCAGCGGCGATCCGCGGCGAACTGATCCCCGCGGTCGATGTGCTGATCGGAACGTTCGAGCGCCTTGAAAAAGAGAACGAGGGCATTGTCAAAAGCGGCAGAACACATTTGCAGGATGCCGTCCCGATCGCTTTCTCACAGGAGATCAGCGGCTGGCGCGGGATGCTGGAAGCCGACCGCGAACAGCTCGAAAAATCGCTCTACGGTTTGTATCAGCTCGCGATCGGCGGCACGGCGGTCGGCACGGGACTGAACGCACCCAAGGGCTTCGGCGAAACGGTCGCCAGAAAGCTCAGTAAAGCGACATGGCTGCCCTTTGTCAGCAATCCCAACAAATTCCACGCGCTGACCTCGCTCGATAGGATGGTATTCGCGCACGGCGCGATGAAGGCGCTGGCAGCGGACATGATGAAGATCGCCAACGATATCCGCTGGCTCGCGTCGGGTCCCAGATGCGGTATCGGCGAAATATCCATCCCCGAGAACGAACCCGGCTCGTCCATCATGCCCGGCAAGGTCAATCCGACCCAGTGCGAATCGATCACGATGATCGCCGTGCAGGTGATGGGCAACGACGCTGCGATCGGCATGGCGGCGTCGCAGGGCAACTTCCAGCTCAACGTCTTTTTACCCGTGACGGCGTATAACTTCCTGCAATCTGCAAGGCTTCTGACCGACGGTATCCTCTCTTTCAACGAGCGATGCGTCGGCGGGATCAAGGCGAACAGGGAGAAGATGAGTGAGAACCTGCACCGTTCGCTGATGCTGGTCACGTCGCTGAATCCGTATATCGGCTACGATAACGCCGCGAAGGTCGCGAAAAAGGCATATAAAGAGAACCTCTCCCTCAAAGAAGCCTGTCTGGAACTGGGCTTCATGAGCGAAGAGGAATTCGATAAAGTATTCCATCCGGAAGAGTTAGTGTGATAAGCCTTCCCCATGAGGAAATGTCGTCAACTAAAGCGTTTTAATGTATTATTGTCATTGCGAAGCCCGAAGCCGTCCTCATAAGAGGACGGTGCCCCGAAGGGGCCGGCTGTGGCAGTCCCCTTGGCGCTTGCTTACGGTTTGAAGGAAAGGTACAGTCCCTCTTTGTGGGATTGCCGCGTCGGGCTCAATCGCCCTCCTCGCAATGACAGCAACGGAAAGGATAAATATATGAACATCAGAGAAAAATCTTTACAGAAACACTATGAATGGCAGGGCAAGATCGAGGTGATCTCCCGCGCGCCGATCGAAACCCGCGAGGATCTCTCCCTCGCCTATACCCCCGGCGTGGCGGAACCCTGCATGGTCATTCATGAAGATATCAATAAAAGCTATGAGCTGACCCGCCGCAGCAATCTGGTGGCGGTCGTCACCGACGGCACCGCGGTGCTGGGACTCGGCGATATCGGTCCCGAGGCGGGTATGCCCGTGATGGAGGGCAAATGCGCCCTGTTCAAGGAATTTGCCGACGTCGACGCGTTCCCGCTGTGCATCCGCAGTAAGGACGTAGACGAGATCGTCCGCACCATCTATCTGCTCTCGGGTTCCTTCGGCGGCATCAACCTCGAGGATATCGCAGCGCCGCGATGCTTCGAGATCGAGCGCAGGCTGAAAGAGATCTGCGACATTCCCGTTTTCCATGACGACCAGCATGGTACGGCGATCGTCGTATCCGCTGCGCTGCTGAACGCGCTGAAGCTCGTCGGCAAAAAGATGGACGAGATCAGGTGCGTCATCAACGGCGCAGGCTCGGCAGGCGTCGCGATCTGCAAGCACCTGATGAACATGGGTCTGAAAAACGTCGTGATGGCCGACAGCGTCGGTATCCTTTGTGAAGGCGACGCGCGTCTAAATCCGGCAAAGGCGGAGATTGCCGCCGTCACCAACCGTGAAAAGCTCACCGGAACCCTCGCCGACGCGATGAAGGGCGCCGACGTCTTTATCGGCGTATCCGCTCCCGGCGTGGTCAGCGAAGATATGATCCGCTCCATGGCGGACAAGCCGATCGTCTTTCCGATGGCGAATCCCACCCCGGAGATCATGCCCGATCTGGCAAAAGCCGCGGGTGCGACGGTCGTCGGAACGGGACGCTCGGACTTCCCGAACCAGATCAACAACGTACTGGCGTTCCCGGGCATCTTCCGCGGCGCGCTGGACTGCCGCGCCTCCTGCATCAATGAGGAAATGAAGGTCGCGACCTCTTACGCGCTCGCTTCGATGATCCCCGAAAGCGAGCTCAGCGCCGACAACATCATCGTATCGGCTCTCGACAAGAGCGTGGGCAGAGTGGTCGCCGACGCGGTCATCAAAGCGGCAAAAGAGACCGGCGTCGCAAGGATCGGTTGACACACAGTAGTTTTACAATAAACTACCTTGATGCATGTACATAATTCCCTCGCTTTGAGCATCTCGAAAAAAGTCAATTCTCCCCTACGGGCTATATCTTTGCAAGCAGAGGTATGATAAATATCAACTGGTCACTTGCCACTAACCACTGGTCACTAATAAAAAATGAAGCTCACACATATCGACAACCAAAATGAATTCGACTTCGGCAGGACGTCCGAAAACTACGCCCGCTACCGCGATATCTATCCACAGAGCATGTATGACAGGCTCGTCGGGATGGGTATCGGCAAAGAGGGCCAGCATATCCTCGACCTCGGCAGCGGCACAGCGGTTTTGCCGATGAATCTGTATCATACCGGCGCGTACTTCACCGCGACGGATATCGCGCAGAATCAGATCGCGGTCGGCAGAAAGCTCGCGGAACAAAAGAAAATGGACAGGATCTCTTTTCGGGTTTGTTCCGCCGAAAATACCGGCTTCGACGACAACAGCTTTGACGCGGTAACGGCGGTACAGTGCTTTCCCTACTTTGACGGGGAGAAAGCGGCGGCGGAGATCTTCCGCGTTCTGAAACCGCGCGGACTGTTTGGCAAGATCCTGATGGACTGGCTGCCGAACGAGGACAGAGTGATCGCCGAGATGATCGCGCTCGTACAGCGGTACAATCCCGCGTGGAACCCCGAGGGCTTCAATGAATATGCGTATCATTTCCCCGAATGGGCAAAAGACCGATTCACCTGTGAAAGCGTCATCTCCTATGACGAAGCGCTCAGCTTCACCAAAGAAATGTGGCTGGGCAGGGTGTTGACCTGCCGCGGCGTAGGGGCTTCCCTATCGCCTGAAAAGGTATCCGGGTTCGAAGCGGAATACCGCGGGCTGCTCGACAAATATGACGAACCCCTGCGCCTGAAGCATCGCATCCATATCGAACTGTACCGTTCAATCAAATAATAAAACAGACCGATAAGCAGTATAACAGCTGCCTATCGGTCATTTTTTATACTATTTTTCGATAGAAAGTAGACAATTATTATCGAGGATAGTTTTCGCAAGACAAGGCGGACGACGCAGGCAGGCCGGCGCCTGTCAAGGAGTCCAACGATGGATTGCGGAAATCAAGCCGATAAGAATGTCGAGTTTTTATTGAAAATTAGTATTATACTTTTTGTTTGCGCCGTTCCTCCGAGCGGCAGATCCGTTTGTATACCGGCTTCATCGTCAGGCCCTGGATCGCCGTCGTGAAGAACACGATCGCGTAGGTGCCGCCGAGAATGATATAGTAAATATTCTCCGGCACGATTTCTTGTGTGCTCATCGCGAGAGCGATAGACAAGCCGCCCCGCAGTCCGCTCCAGGTCATCAGCTTGATGAAATTCAACCGGCTGAAGCCGTCGGGTATCTTGCCCATGATCAGCGACGAGAGCGCTACGCTGCCCGATCTGGCGATAAAGTTCGCGAGGATCGCGATCAGCGACAACAGTATGACGTTCTGCATTTGCATGATATGAACAAAGGATAATCCGATCATCACATAGAGGATAGAGTTCATCAGGACGTCAAGATTCTCCCAGAAATAATCAAAATGCTGCGCCTTGACCGAGTCGTCATCGGGACAGAACTTCGCCCGCAGCGCCGAGAACATGATGCCGCAGACCACCGATGCGATCGCTCCGGAAAAATCGAACCGCTCGCAGATCAGATAGGAACCCGAGACCGCCGTCAGTGCGGCGGCGATCGCCAGCGCGTTGTTTTTGGAAAAGCGGAAAACGATGAAGCAAAGGGCGGTCATCACCATGCCGACGACTACCGCGCCGAGAACTTCTCTGAGCATAACGCTGAAAAAGCCCTGCGACGCATCTGCCGCCGCCATACCCGAAAAGCAGACGAACAGCGCGACGCCGACACCGTCGTTGAAGAGGGATTCCCCCTGGATCAGGAAGGATGTTTTTTGCGGTAAGCCGAATTTGTTGAGGATGCTCGTGGCGGCGATCGGATCCGTCGGCGCGACGATGCTGCCGAACATCAGACAGACGGGGATGGACAACCCGAGTTTGAGCAACAGGGACGCGCAGTAGAATAATAAACCGTAAAACACCGCGCCCAACAGCGTGCATACAAAGGAAAGGACCGTCACCTGCCGCGCCTGCTCTTTGAAATCCCCGAGCTTCATGTGACAGGAGCCGGCGAACAGCATAAAGCAGATCCCGCCCTCCAGCAAAAAGCTCTCGATATCAAATAATTGCGCCTTTTTCAATAGATCGCCTACGCCGGTTCCGGTGAACAGCACTGTTCCCGCCAGGATCAGCAGCCCGGCAATAACGGAGAAAAGCATCAGCGAGATCTCGTAATTCAGCTTGGTGAACTTTTCATTAAAGAAACCGAATACGCAAACGATCGCGAGTACGATGACAAAGGTAATAAAGGTATTCATAGATGAGCCTGCCTTATCCATAATTGATTCACAAATATTATTATATCGGAAACTCCGACGATTTCAACTGCTTTTTCAAAAAACGCCGACATAAAAGCACCCTGTCTTTTTGCGACAGAGTGCTTTCATCAGGGGTATTTGCAGCATAAGCCGATCAATCCAGCAGATAATCCTCCGCGCTGTCCATTGCCGAGAGAAGATCGTCGTCAAAGTCCAGCTTGCTGATCGCGAGAAACATCGCGCAGTCGGAGCATTTCGCGCGGCCGTAGCTCCCGGTATTCTCAGCCAAACGGCTGTAAAAGCGTGCGTCATCAAACATAAAATCACCTCATAAAAATTTTTCAATACAGCTGACAGGCTATTTTTGTTCCTGTGATTTAATTATATTTGATGATATTGCCCATAAACGGGACTTTGAGGCGCGGTGTCATATTTTTCAGCATTTTAATAAAAACTTCCTTGATGCAAGCACTAAAGTGTCAACCGGACACTTTACCTTCGCTTTACTCGGGCGGGGTATCACACCCATCAAAACTGGTCACCGGTCACTTGCCGCTGTTCACTAAATATCGGAATCAAAATGCAAACGATAAAAAGTGATGTTAAAAAGCAAAACAATCATCACTCTATTCATTGTTATATTATTCCATAGGCAGATTTGTATGATTTTGCGGTATACACAAATACTATTTCTGCAAGTTTTTGTAAACCAAAACAAGGAGATTCAGATATGAAAGCAACAGGAATCGTCAGACGCATCGACGACCTCGGCCGCGTCGTCATCCCCAAGGAAATCAGAAGGACCCTGCGCATCCGCGAGGGCGACCCGTCGCTGACAACATTGAAGAATTGGCAAATATTCTGCTTCGCACTATTGGATTTAGCTAAAAGAATGGGCTGGGATTAGTACATATTGACGAAAACGACTTTTTATCAATGTGTATTCACAAAGGCAACTTATTTCTGACATTGACAGGCTCGGCGCTGTTTTCATAACGCCGAGCCTGTCAATTCTTTATATTATTCGAGATTCATACAAACCTTGAGAATTTCAGTTGCGAGATTTCAACTCACCATTCAAGTGCTCCGCAACGCTTGAAGGCAGTTCTGCTTTTTGCGCAAAAGCAGTGAATTCAGCGACAACATCTTCAACGGTATGGATCATCTGTCTGCATTTTGTTTTGGAAATATCCATCGCTGCGGCGCAGGCGATCATATCCTTTTCCGTAATATCCGAGCGCTTTTGATTAACGCTCATCTGGTGCGCTCTTAACCAACGATTCGTCGGGTTATACGCATAAGTCAGATCGTAGGCGGGAGCCAAACTCCATTCACCTTTGCGGTTCATCAGGAAGGAGATATTCTTGACATGATCGTCGCAGTTTTTCGTCAGCATATTGAAGATCATGCGCAGGCAAAGTTGCTCCATATCTTCATAGGGCAGATACAGCTTGCGCAACACGCCTGCCGCCATCTCATAGCTTGTCGCAGTCTCATCGTTGAAGTCGTAGTGCGCCATCGCACCGAGGGTCTGCATATGGATCTTTCTGCCGCTGCCGGTCTCTCTGTCAAATCGCTTGGTCATAAAGTGAAATAAACCGTTCTCGCGATACAACCTGCATTCATTCATCTTAATCCCGACAGCCTTAGCCATCAGATGATACGCATATTCGATTCTGGTATAAGTCGGAGGATCTTTCACATCGTGATCTCCGTTGCCTCTGATGCCGTCGAACTTGATGATCCAATAGTCGTATCCCGTTCCCGCTTCGATCTGCCCGGAGCGGATATCGTTGGTTTCTTCGTTCCAAGCTATAACAGCTTTCGCGCGCGCTCCTCCGGCAGACGTGCCAACCTGCATGATCTGCTGCATGACCTGATTATCTGCAGAAAGGTGCAGTTCATTCCGCTGCGTCAAAATATCTGAAGCCAGCCTCACCAGACTGTCGACATTGATCTTTTCGCTCTCGTTGTATTTGGGACCTGTCACAGGTCTGAACTCCAGCGCACCCATACCGCGCTGACCGGTATAGCAAAGCCTTTCAACAGCGTTGAAGGATTCCGGCGTCCGGCCTTGTGAAGCAAGCCATTGATCAATAATTGCATTACCGAATCTATCCGGCAACGAATCCGCAAGCAGTCCCGGCAAACCGTGGAATGATTCTGCTGACAAACCGGCAAAAGAATACTGACGTGTACTGAGCGGCATAGCAAGCGGAGATACTTCTATTCCGCTGTTCAGAAAATCGTTATCATAGCGAAAGGTCGCTATGTGGCTGTCATCAGGCAGCGCGACCGTTCCGATCTTCGTTCCCCATAAGATCACTTCTGCAAATGTCATTCTTCGTCACCCCACTTCCAACCGGAGCTGTTTTCCTGCTGCGTTTTATTCTTAGATACCCGCTGCCGATCTTTGCCGAGCGTTCTGTAATCCTCAGGATTGAACGCAAGTTCGGGCAGGAGCAGATTCAGGTTTTCAAGCTGTCCCATCGCGCGTAGTACACGGATCAGGCTTTCCAATCGAACGTCTCCGCTATTCTCGATGGTTGACATCGTACGCATGGAAATACCTGCGCGCTCTGCCAGTTCTTTTTGCGACAACTGCATATCCAATCTCCCGCGCTTGATACGCGCGCCGATCTCTTTCATGACAGCAAGATTATTATTATCGGCAGTTATTTTCATCTTTCTCACCTTAATATGAATTATCTTGCGTATAATATAACATATTATTGTTTAATTTGCAAGATATTTCATATTAGATTTATCAAAGCAAGATAAACTCCCTGCATTTTCTGTAATATCAAGCCTAAAACTCGTTGCATTTTTTGTTTTGTTGGTTTAATTTTATCATTATCACAAAAATGATAAAATTAATATTGACAATGCGGTAATTGAATCCTATAATAGAATTGTATCAGAATAAGCTTATAAGACTATCTCAAAAGAAGGATTTGATCATATGAAAAAGCCGAATTATGTTGAGGG
This sequence comes from Ruminococcus sp., assembly GCA_017403985.1. Lineage (GTDB taxonomy): Bacteria > Bacillota > Clostridia > Oscillospirales > Acutalibacteraceae > Ruminococcoides. The sequence goes on from JAFRDE010000020.1 coordinate 170,733, forward strand.
CATCCCTGCGCTTTTGCAGCCCGACATCGTATCCATGCTCACGCGCGTTCATGAATACAAAGGCGAACAAATGCTGTTCGTCGAAGCGAAGAGCGACACGCTTACTCAACTTTTAGAAATTGCCAAGATCCAGAGCACGGAGGCGTCCAACAAGATCGAGGGCATTTACACCTCTGACGATCGCATCAAGAAGATCGTTCTCGATAAAACCATTCCCCGCAACCGCAGCGAGCAGGAAATCGCCGGCTACCGTGACGTTCTCGCCACCATCCACGAGAACTACGACTACATCCCCCTCAAGCCCGGAACGATCCTCCAGCTCCACCGCGACCTCTACAAATACAGCGGCAGTTCCATCGGCGGCAGCTACAAAACTTCCGACAACGTCATCGCCGAAGAAGACGCGCAGGGCAATCAATTCGTCCGATTCGAACCCGTACCGGCATGGGAGACGCCCGAAGCGGTCGAAAACATCTGCGCCGCGTACAATGAAGCCCTGCAGAATCCCGACGCCGATCCGCTGCTGCTGATCCCGATGTTCATCCTCGACTTTCTCTGCGTCCATCCGTTCAATGACGGCAACGGTCGCATGAGCCGCCTGCTCACCCTGCTCCTGCTCTACCGAAGCGGCTATATCGTCGGCAAATTCATCAGTATTGAGAAGATCATCGAGCAGAGCAAAAGCACCTATTACGAAGCCCTGCAAAACAGCTCAGCCAACTGGCACGAGGGCGCCAACGACTACGCCCCGTTCGTGCAATATATGCTCGGCGTACTGGTCAAAGCACACAGAGAGTTTTCCTCCCGCGTGCAGGTACTGTCAGCGAAGAATCTCAGCAAGCCCGAACGCATCAGAGAGATCATCAAAGGCACCCTCGGCAGGATCACCAAAGCCGAGATTATGGAACAGTGCCCCGATATCAGCCAGGTTACGGTACAGCGCACGCTTGCCGACCTGCTGGCAAAGGGCGAGATTATCAAAATCAGCGGAGGCCGCTACACATCCTATACTTGGAACAGGGAGAATGAAGAATGATTACAGGAGAACTCAGAAACAAAATCGACAGTTTATGGGATATTTTTGCAGCGGGCGGATTAGTCAACCCCCTCGACGTTATCGAGCAGATCACCTATCTGATGTTCATACACGACCTTGACGAAGCGGACAATCTCAAAGCCAAAGAATGCGCTATGCTCGGACTGCCGTTTACGAGCATCTTCAAGGATAAAGTGATGATCGGCGACCGCAAAGTCAACGGCAAATCGCTCAAGTGGTCGGTGTTCCACGATTATCCCGCACAGCAGATGTACACCGTCGTGCAGGAGGACGTTTTCCCCTTTATCAAGAATCTGCACAGCGACAAAAACAGCGCCTATGCCAAATACATGGACGACGCGATCTTCAAGCTGCCCACCCCGCTGGTACTCTCCAAGGTCGTCGATTCACTCGACAAAATCTACGAGCTGATGGACAAAGAGCAAAGCGCCGACGTCCGCGGCGACACCTACGAATATCTGCTCAGCAAGATTTCGCAGTCGGGGCTGAACGGTCAGTTCCGCACGCCGCGCCACATCATCCGCATGATGGTGGAGCTCATGCAGCCCACCCCCGAGGACGTCATCTGCGACCCCGCCTGCGGCACGTCGGGCTTTTTGGTCACGGCGGGCGAATATCTGAAAGAAACGCACAAGGAAGCCATCTTCTACAACAAGCAGAAGAAGGATCATTACATGAACCATATGTTCTTCGGCTACGACATGGACCGCACCATGCTGCGGATCGGCGCGATGAACATGATGACGCACGGGATCGAGAGCCCGTTTATAGAATACCGCGACAGCCTCAGCGACCAGAATCAGGACAAGAACAAATACAGCCTGATCCTCGCGAATCCGCCGTTCAAGGGCAGTCTGGACTATGACACCGTGTCAGCCGACCTGCTCAAAACCTGCAAGACGAAAAAGACCGAGCTGCTCTTCATCGCACTGTTTCTCAGGATGCTGAAGGTCGGCGGACGCTGCGCGTGCATCGTGCCCGACGGCGTGCTCTTCGGCTCGTCCAAGGCGCATCAGGCGATCCGCAAAGCGCTGATCGAGGAGAATCGCCTCGAGGCGGTGATCTCGATGCCCTCGGGCGTGTTCAAACCCTACGCGGGCGTCAGCACCGGCGTGCTGATCTTCACCAAGACCGGTCACGGCGGAACGGATAACGTATGGTTCTACGATATGCAGGCTGACGGTCTGAGCCTCGACGATAAGCGCGCACCTGTCGCCGAGAACGACATCCCCGATATCATCGAGCGGTTCAGAAACCGCAATCTGGAAGCCGACCGCGAACGCACCGAAAAATCCTTCTTTGTCCCGAAGGACGAGATCGTCGAAAACGGCTATGACCTCTCTATCAACAAGTACAAAAAGGTCGAGTATATCCCCGTCGAATACCCGCCCACCGGCGAGCTTCTCGCCGACCTCAAAGCGCTGGAGCAGGAGATAGCGAAAGGTCTGGAAGAATTGCAGGAAATGTTAAACGGATAAGGTAACGGCAGGAGGATTTCAACAGAATTCAAAACTGCCGAAAGCATACGCGAGAAAAATTTACAAGAGTATGAGGACTCTTATTAACAAAGAAAATGAAAGAACGTATCAATTCAATCAGAAAAAAAAATAAATATGTTATGAGCAAGAAATCCTGGCGTTATCTGTCAGGAACAATAACCTTTATTATTTCCATATTGATTATGTGGTTTACTGTTTCCGCATTTCTTGTAAAAGCTGTACCAAGCAACTCTTTTATTAATATTGTCAGCGGAGAGAGCATGGAGCCCACCCTCCGTAGCGGACAGTTCATGTTTGCCTCTGATGAAGCTGTCAAAAGGGGCGATATTATCGTGTCACATTTTCCTCAGGCACTTTTAGATATAAGACCTGAAAAAAAGTCTGTGACAATTATCAAAAGAGTGATAGGTCTCCCCGGCGAAACTGTTGACATTCAGGAAGACGGTACGGTTCTTGTGAATAATGTAGAGATCGATGAGTCATATCTTACTGATGAACATAAGAAATTAACATATATGGAGGGCAAAAATAATCATGTAACTCTCAACAGCACTCAATATTTTATTATGGGTGATAATAGAGATGACTCTTATGATTCAAGATATTTCGGACCCGTCAATATTGATGATATTGCCGGTGTTCAATCAACCGCTCCGACAAGTCAAACCGGTACAAAGTCAATTGTTATTATGATATATCTGTGTGTCATGATGTTAGTTTACAAGCTGATTGATATTGCGGTAATTGAAGTGTTTTATAAAATCGTTACAAAAACAAATAGGGGTTGTAAGGAAAATGTCGATGAATAAGAGAATGATCGGGCGCCGCGCCGACCTCAAAGCGCTCGAGCAGGAGATAGCGAAAGGTCTGAAAGAATTGGAGGGGATGTTGGGTGAATAAAGTCAGATTAGGCGACGTTTGTAGAGTTGAACGTGGCGCTTCCCCTCGACCGATTAATAACTATATTACAACAGATAGTAAGGGTATCAATTGGATAAAAATAGGCGATACAAGCTCTTCAAAGTATATTACTAAAACAGAACAAAAGATTACACTTGAAGGGGCAAAAAAATCCCGATTTGTCAAAAAAGGTGATTTCTTGCTTTCAAATTCCATGAGTTTTGGAAGACCATATATTCTTAAAATTGATGGATGTATACACGATGGATGGTTGGTATTACATGATACATCGAATTCTTTTGAACCAGATTATTTGTACCACTATCTGAGTTCACCATCTATGTATAATCGATTTAAAGACTTAGCTGTTGGTGGAGTTGTTAACAATCTTAATTCATCAATGGTTAAAAACTTACAAATTGAATTACCACCAATTGATGAACAAAGAAAAATCGCGAATATTCTTGATAAAGCTGATTCGTTATTATTGAGTGAAAGCCAGAGATTAACCATATTGGACGAGCTTGTCAAATCACGGTTTGTGGAGATGTTTGGGGATCCTGTTACTAATAATCTGTGTTGGAAACAGACTACAGTGGGAGATCTTTGCTTTGTTACAAAACTTGCTGGTTTCGAGTATACTGATTATATTCATTATCAGGATTCGGGTGATGTAATAATGATTCGTGGTTTGAATGTTAAAGATAAAAAGCTAAAACTTGATGACATTTACTATATTGACTCCTCTGTATCAGATATGCTTCCAAGATCGCAACTGAACGAGAACGATATTGTAATGACTTATGTGGGTGTGAATATCGGTGATGTGGCTCTGGTGGATGGAAATAATCGTTATCATCTTGCGCCTAACGTAGCGAAAATATCGCCTAATAATCATGATTCACTAAACTCGGTTTTCTTTGTAAATCTCCTTGCATTCAATAAAGAAAACTATGCTTCAAATGCAACAAACACTGCGAAGCAAGCGTTGAATATGAATAAAATACGTAAGTTGCCAGTTATGCTACCACCCATAGAATTGCAAAATCAATTTGTCAGTTTTGTAGTACAAGTCGACAAATCAAAATCGGCAGTAAAACAATCCATCGAAAAACTCGAAACCCTCAAAAAATCCCTCATGCAGGAGTATTTCGGGTAGAAAGGAAATGATTATGAGATATAGTAAAATGATAGTTATGATGAAACAAGATGTCGATCGTTATGACAATATAAGAGAAGAAGCAAAAAGAAGAGACACTCAGTATGTAGCTAATGTTCATTCTGACTTAATTGGCAAATACTCTCATTTAGATGGGTTTCCAAAAATTCAGGATGGTACAGTTTGGCTCCAAGCTTATCCTAACACATACTTAGAAAATGTTATCAAAATCTTAGGCTTCTTGAAAATGTATCTTTTGCAAAATGAAGAGAAGCAAGATGATAATGTACACGATACGAAAAAAAACTTAAAACCCGATTATAGTAAGGTGTTTATCGTACATGGTCATGATGGAGAACTCAAACAAACTGTTGCTCGAGTATTAGATAAGCAAGGAATTCGGCCTATCATCTTAAGCGAGCAAGCTAATCAAGGCAATACAATAATAGAAAAATTAGAAAAGAATTCTGATGTTGGGGCAGCAATTTGTCTTTTTACAAACGATGATACAGGTAAGTCAAATAAAGAGAATAATTCTAATCCAAGAGCAAGACAAAATGTTGTTTTTGAAGCCGGTTATTGCATGGGGCGTTTGGGCAGAGATCGTGTAGTAATCATTGCTGATCCTGATAATGAAATACCGGGAGATTTAGGCGGGATGGTGTATACAAGCAGTACTGATTGGAAAATCAGCTTATGCAAAGACTTAAAATCTATGGGTTATGACATTGATTTTAACAAACTTTTTTAACTCATTGGTTAAAGAGATACTTATTACCAGCATTTTAGTGTAAACAGGAGAATAGCATATGAGCAATAAAGAAACAATACAAGGAATTATATCCGATATCGATAACTTGATTCTTAGCTGTGAACCATTTTCGTCTACTCCGTTCCAAAAATGGTACTATAAAACCGAGCGGTTTATGAAAAGATATTTTGGTTACGGTGATGAATACAGACGATGGTGTGAATACTTTATTGGAGAAAACGACCCTAATACATGGACGTTACTCGGAACTGATGAAGTCTTGCAAAAGATTCGCTCAGACTTTGAAGTTTATCTCGAAGAAATAGAAGAAGCAGAACTTGAAACTATAACTCAGATTCCAGAAAAGGTTCAAAAAGCTTTCGATAAAACAAAAGTTTTTATCGTCCATGGACACGATGGCGAATTAAAGGAATCTGTAGCCAGAATATTAACTGCACAAGGAATAGATCCTGTTATACTAAGCGAACAAGCTAATCAAGGAAAAACGATCATCGAAAAAATTGAACATTATTCTAATGTTGGAGCAGCAATTTGTTTATTTACAAATGACGATGAGGGAAAAGCAAAAAAAGATAATAACCTTAAACCAAGAGCAAGACAAAACGTCGTATTTGAAGCCGGATATTTTATGAGTTATCTTGGAAGAGATCGCGTTGTAATGATTGCCGACACCGATAATGAAATCCCCGGAGACTTAAGCGGTATGGTATACACAAGTAGACACAATTGGAAAATTGATCTATGTAAAGACCTAATAGCTATGGGGTACACTATTGATCTAAACAAATTATAATACTAATCTCCAATATGGTGAAAACTATGACCAACTTTGATTTTTTGAAGAAGGACAAGGGCTTTGAGAGCTTTGCGGACGTCGCGATCAGCGCGGAGCGGATCTTACATATCGATCCCGACGCCTGCGCGTTCAACTGCCGCAGGGCGATGGAGTTCGCCGTCAAGTGGATGTATTCGGTCGACCGCGATCTGAAGATGCCGTATAACGACAGCCTCGCGGTGCTGATCTCTACCGACGAGTTCCGCGATATCGCGGGCGCGGATATCCTGCGCCGCATGGACTTCATCCGCAAGGTCGGCAACCGCTCCGCCCACGGCGGCCGCCGCGTCACCGTACAGCAGGCTGAGCTGTGCGTGGAGAACCTCTTTTACTTCATGGATTTTGTCGCCTACTGCTACGGCAGGGATTATGAGCCGCAGACCTTTGACCCCTCGCTTTTGAAGCTGACCGCCAGTGAAGCGATGGCGATGGTGTCGGACGGCGAGCGCGTCGATATCGACAGCCTGAAAAAGGAGAACGAACGCCTAAAGCAGGAGACGGCGAAGCTCGCCGAAAGGGAAGTCGACCTCGAAAAGCTGACCGAAGAGAACCTGAGCCTGCGCGAGGAGCTGACCGCCCGACGGAGCGAACAGCAGCAGACCTATACCCCCAAGCCGATCGACCTTTCCGAATTCGCGACCCGCAAGATCTATATCGACACGATGCTGATGGACGCGGGCTGGACGCAGGGCAAGGACTGGCTGGACGAGGTAGAGCTGCCCGGTATGCCGAACCGCTCCGAGGTCGGGTATGCCGACTATGTGCTGTACGACACCGACGGCAAGCCGCTCGCGGTGATCGAAGCCAAGCGCACCTGTAAGGATCCCGCCGTCGGCAGACAGCAGGCGAAGCTCTATGCCGATCTGCTGGAGAAAAAGTATCACCGCCGCCCCGTGATCTTCCTGACCAACGGCTTTGATACCCGCATCGACGACGGCATTTATCCCGAGCGCAGGGTAGCGGCGATCTGGTCAAAGCGCGATCTGGAGAAATTCTATAATCTCCAGACCATGCGCCGTCCGCTGAAAAACATCTACATCAACCGCGATATCGCCGGACGTTATTATCAGGAAGCGGCTGTCAAGGCGGTGTGCGACGCCTTTGATAATAAGAATCGCCGCAAGGCGTTGCTGGTCATGGCAACCGGCTCCGGCAAGACGCGGACGATCATCTCGCTGTGTGACGTTCTGCTGCAGCACGGCTGGGTGAAGAATATCCTGTTCCTCGCCGACCGTACCTCGCTGGTCACGCAGGCAAAGCGCTGCTTCGTCAATCTCTTGCCCGACCTTAGTGTGACGAACCTCTGTGAGGAAAAGGATAACTGTACGGCGCACTGCGTCTTTTCGACCTATCAGACGATGATGGGCTGTATCGACGAGATCAGGGACGACGAGGGCAAGCTCTTCACCTGCGGGCACTTCGATCTGCTGATCTGCGACGAGGCGCACCGCTCCATCTACAACAAATACAGGGACATCTTCAACTACTTCGACGCGCCACTGGTCGGCTTGACCGCGACTCCGAAGGATGAGGTGGAAAAGAATACCTATGAGGTGTTCGACCTCAACGATAACGAACCGACCTATGCTTATGAGCTGAGTCAGGCGGTCAAGGACGGCTTTCTGGTCGACTTCATGTCGGTGGAAACGCGGCTGAAATTCATCGAGCAGGGCATCGTCTACGACGATCTCTCCGACGAGGATAAGGCGGAATATGAAAGCACCTTCACCGACGAGGACGGGCAGATGCCCGACAGCATCGGCTCGGGCGCGCTGAACGAGTGGATCTTCAACACCGATACCATCCGCGAGGTGCTGCATATCCTGATGACGCACGGCTTGACGGTGGACTATGGTCAGAAGATAGGGAAGACGATCATCTTCGCCAAGAATCATAATCATGCCGAGAGAATCCTCGATGTGTTCAACAAAGAGTATCCGCATCTGCAGCACGGTTTCGCCAAGGTGATCGACAACCGCGTCAACTATGCGCAAAGCCTGATCGACGAGTTCTCCGATCCGCAGAAAATGCCGCAGATCGCGATCTCGGTCGATATGCTCGACACCGGTATCGACGTGCCCGAGGTGCTGAACCTTGTGTTCTTCAAGAAGGTCATGAGCAAGGCAAAATTCTGGCAGATGATCGGCAGAGGTACAAGATTATGTGAAAACCTGCTTGACGGTAAGGATAAAGAAAAATTCTATATCTTTGACTTCTGCGGCAACTTTGAATTCTTCCGCATGAATAAGGGTAAGCCCAGCGCCAATAACGCGGCGCTGCAAAGCGCAATCTTCTACCTCAAGGCGCAGATCGCGTTCAAATTACAAGATTTGCAATATCAGACGAAGGATCTGATCGCGTTCCGCGAGTCGCTCGTGGACGATATGGTGCGCAAGGTGCTGGAGCTGAACCGCGAGAACTTCGCCGTGCGTCAGCATCTGCGCTATGTCGAGAAGTTCTCTTCCAAGGACAGCTATATGGCGCTGACGTATGAGGATACGCTGAATATCCGCGATGAGGTCGCGCCGCTGATCATCCCCGACGAGGATGACGCGAAGGCGGTACGCTTCGACGCGCTGATGTACGGGATCGAGCTGTGTTACCTCGCCGGAAAAGGCTTCGGCAAGCGCAGAAAGGATTTCTTCGGCAAGGTGCAGGGCGTCGCGGGTGTGGCGAATATCCCCGAGATCATGGCGCAGAGCGAGCTGATCAACAAGATCCTGCATACGGATTACTTCGACAACGCGGATATCAATGACTTCGAATATATTCGCGAGCACCTGCGAAATCTGATGAAGTATCTGCCGTATGAGGGCGAGATCTACAATACCAACTTCGATGATGAGATCCTCTCGATCGACTGGAATGAGTCCGATCTGGAAAGCGATGATCTGCAGAACTACCGCGAGAAGGTGGAGTATTACATCCGCCAGCATCAGGGTGAGGGAGCTATCGCCAAGCTGAAAGGGAATGTTCCGCTCACGAAGGAGGATATCGCCGAGCTCGAAGAACTGCTGTGGAAAGATCTCGGCTCCAAAGAAGAATATGAAGCGCAGTACGGCGCAAAACCGCTCGGTGAGTTTGTGCGCGAGATCGTCGGCATGGATATGAAGGCGGCAAAAGAAGCGTTCGCAGAATATCTCAACGACGCGAATCTCGACAGTCGGCAGATCTACTTCGTCAATCAGATCGTGGAGTACATCATCCGCAACGGCGTGATGAAGGATCTGTCCGTCCTGCAGGAACCGCCGTTTACCGACAGAGGCAGCATCGTAGAGATCTTCACCGATTTGTCGCTGTGGCAAAGGATCCGACAGACGATAGAAGTGATCAACACCAACGCCGCAGCATAAAAGACATTTGATTGACTGAGCAGCTGCGATTTAAAACTCGACCTTACCGGTCGGGTTTTCTTGTTAACCGAAGTGTATAATTGAAAAAAACAGCGGGGACATTACACTACAAAGTGTATGCTTGTCCCCGCTGTGCTCATTTCATATAATTCTTTTCCTCAATGGATAATAAGCTTTTTCTCACTGTTTTTCAAACACAACACAATTAATTTGTCGCTTTGATGGCAGCTTCTTGCCGTATTATAAAAGTCTTCTCTGACCGGTCAACGTCAAAAAATATTACGCAAATCAAAGAAAACTCTATCCGAGATCATCTGATGACTGAGTTCCTGATGAACCGTCATCCTGCGATTCCTCCATGGACTTTCGTTTGACGTTAAGATAAATCGCTTGGATTTCTGTCAGGAATGCGAGCTTATCATCTTCCGATAATGTATCGCTCTCAAAGATATCGGCAACCATTCTCAGAACTTCCTGCCGTCCTTCGATATGTTCCTTGGGTTCTGTTTTAATTCCGTACATCAGATATCTCGCAGATTGCCCGAGCGCGGCAGCAAGTTTTTCAACAGACTCTACCTTTGGTTTGCTGGTTCCTGTTTCATAATTCTGAATGGTTCTGGGAGAAATCCCGCTCATTTCAGCGAGCTTTGTGCGGGATATTTTCTGTTGTTTTCTGAGTAACTGAAGCCGTTTCCCGATATCTTTCATGATAAACACCTCAAAAATTAGCAAGTTTTTGCTAAAAATCTATTGACAAACGAGCATTTATTTGCTAATATATGAATCAAATTAGGCAATTAATTGCTTAATACTGTTATGATACTATCATAGTTCTGCTGAAAAGTCAATCGATTTTTAGCAGTTTATTGCCTCGGTTCGTTATTCAGAAGGCAATATAAATCATAACAATTGAATAACATCGTATCTTCTACCTTCCCTGCGGTGCGTGTAACATGGAAACCACGCAAGCCGACGGAGCCATTGAGTATGGCGAGTGCTCATAAGACTCTGATACCGGGTGCAATCTCCGGTATGGGCGATGACAGCTGCAGGGCGATAATGATACTTCTATCCAGCCACAGTCCGAGCGTGATAAAACCATCGTATTTTCGGGTGCCCAATAACGCCCCTGCGTTATTGGGAAAGGAGGAGTCACCACACGAGTAAGAGGATAACAATCCCTTGTTGTCCTCGGCGAGTACGGCGCACGACGACGAGGGGATAGCCGGTGGGAACCGGTAGCGGTACTCTAATGCAGAGTATCACTAATGCGGTCAAAGGCATGACCGGAAGATACGTTTTCCCGTTTGATCCACAGCAATGCGGGTCAGATTCTCAAAATCCCCTGCAATAACTATACCCATTTTCAGTTGTATCAATTGATGGTTCATGCGCTGGTTGTTGCTTTTGACGAATGCGGTGTAAATTCGATTTTGAAGCAGGAGAAAAGAGGGTGGCTTGCATTTTGCCACCCTCTCCCTCACTTCGGACGGCAGAGCCGACCGTTAAGCCATTTTTGAGAGGTTTTTGATCTCCTCTTTTAGGTGGCTTGCTTGAAAGTTCTTTGAAATGAATTCGGCTATATAAACCGATTTTGCCGATACTTCAAGTAAAAAAACTGTGGATAACAAAAAAGGGAGGTGAAATTATGCCCAAAGCAAAGAAGAAAAGTGTACGGTATTCTCTGAATGAGGAATAACCGAAATGATTCAGAACAACTACCGAAAAGCACACTGCCGTTACCCGGCTCACTATGTTGAGAAAGCGGTAGACTTTTATACAGGTTATATCAACTCTGATCGTGACAGTTATTATCTGCCGAAAGCGTTGCTTTCCAACCTGAAAGCCATCGTTGACGTCGCTATGTCACAGCAGAATCGCATGCTGTTTAAGCAGGCGGTGGAGATCGCTATGATCGAAAATATCCTCACGGTTATCGGCGATTTGGATCACGGTGACGTCGATCGTTTGCGCGGTGATTGCGTTGAAATCGTCAAGCGAACAAACGGCAATTTCAAGTTCGAAAATGCGATTAATTGGCAGAGACGTTAAAGAGACGTTAACTGAATAATCAGGAAAAATCTACCAAAACTATTGATAGTTTTCATTTAAAAAGGAGGAAGATAACGTGAAAACTTTCCATGTTTTTTACAAAGATTACACGATAGATTTGAGGTGGTTCCGACACTGAGCGCAGCAGATTTTCGGTAAAGCGATGACGCTTTATGTTGAGTTTATTATCGGGAGGCGAGCCGTATGCAAATCGACGTCCATGATGATAAGAAGCTGGTATGCATTTGGCTCAGCCATAAAGAGTCGGATCAAATGGATAAAACAGAGGAACATCTGAAGACTCTGTACGAAAAATATAAAAAGATGAAGTTCCATGTCGCTGTGTTTCAATCAGGGCATGAGGATGTATTTGAGCTGACAAGCGAGCTGTTAAAATACAACCGAAGGCTCTTTGCAGAGCGGGAAGTTCAGGCAGAGAAAGAACGGATAAAGGCTAAACAGCAAGCCGAAACGTCTGAAGATGAATCGCTCGATGAAGAATACTATGAAGAAACTAACGCACCGATCATGGTGATGTAAACATGAATGGGGGCGCCGATTTCCGTCGGCGTCCCCTAACTTAGTTAGAAATATCTCTTGCTTTATGCAGATGAATATGATACAATATTATCTACAATATAAGAAAAAGAAGGTGGAAAATATTGACAGAAACATATGATATCGCAGGCTACTGTCGTATCTCTGTCGACGACGAACAAGATCGTGACAACACCTCGATCGAGAACCAGAAGCGCATGATCGAGGAATTTGTCAAAGAGAAATTCCCCGGCAGCTCGCTGACTTTCTACGAAGATCGTGACCGCTCCGGCTATACCTTTGAACAGCGTGAGAGCTATCAGAAGATGCGCAAAAAGCTCCTTGATCATCAGCTCGATATCCTAATCGTCAAAGACTTTTCCCGATTCTCACGCCGCAACAGTCGTGGATTAGTGGAGTTGGAGGACCTGCGTGACTTCGGCGTCCGCATCATTTCCATCGGCGACGGGATCGACTTTCCGAACGACGATGACTGGTTGAAAATACAGTTCCACTTCCTTCTCAACGAGATGCCCGTTACCGACGCTTCCAAAAAGGTTCGCGCCGTCGTGAAGCATCGTCAGCAAGACGGCAAATGGATCTGCGCCGCGCCATACGGCTACATCATCAACGCGCGGCAGGAGTTTGAAGTCGTCCCCACCGAAGCGGATATCGTCCGCACCATCTTTAAGCTGTATCAGGACGGCTGGGGCTACAAGAAGATCGCTAACCACCTGACCGACGAAGGCATCCCCACGCCACGAATGTCGGAGCGACAGCGTAAAGAAGCCGAAGGTAAAGAATACAAGCGCGAAATCAAATCCGCATGGGCGATCGCAACGGTAGAAGGAATTCTGAAAAATGACTTTTACATCGGCACGATGCGCGCGAGCAAATACACGCGCAAGAAGATCAACGGCAAAGATGTCAAGCGTGACGAGAGCGAGCATATCGTCATCGAAAATCATCACCAGGCAATCATCACCTACCGCGAATTCGCAACGGTCAAGGCGCTCCTTGAAAGCCGTTCGAAAAGCAACTACCGAGGTCAGAAGAAGTACGATAATGTTTACTCGGGTTTCCTCGAATGCGGCGATTGCGGTTCGCCGATGTTCGCCATGAGCCGTCCCGATCTCAAGGATGCCTACCGCTGCGGCACCTACCATCGCCGCGGGGCAAAGGCTTGCTCCAGTCACCACATCCGAGTAGAAACGCTGGACGTCATGCTCAAGGAATACATTCAGAAAGTTCTGGATAATTCACGCGAAGCGCTGGACAGACTGAATGCCGAACTCGAGAACGAGGATAAAGATATTGCAGAAACCGACAGAAGCGCGGAGAACCTCGAAGAAATCCTCGTCGAACTGCAGGAAGAACTGAAAGCGACAAAACGTCAGCGTATCCGCGATATCGTCAAACACCCGGATCAAGAGGAACTGTTAGAGGAAACCTACGACGAAATCGAGGACGACCTGGCAAAGCGAATCTCAGGTCTGCAAAAGCAGATTGATCTGACAACCGACAAACGAAATACGATCATCCGCGTCAACCGCGCGGCAAAAACAGCGCTCGAGGTGTTCGACGATATCCTGCATAAGGAGAAACTCGACCGCAACGACCTGCAGCTCGTGATCGCCCGTATCTTCGTCTATGAGGATCGCGTGGTGATCAAGCTGAAAACAGATATCGCCGCGCTCCTTTGTATCGACGATCTTGACGAAGAAACGGAGACCGCCGCAAATTTTAAGCAAGGCATCATAAATAACTTATCAACCGTCATCGTCGAAAAGCATTATCCTTATGCCAAAGACAAGGTTTATGATGTCAATGTTATCAGTGACGGTGACCCGCTGGAGATATACACCGCTACCGACGGAGAGGTCATCTTCAAGAAGTATTCTCCCGTAGGCGAGCTGTCGGAATTCGCCGGTCAGTACGCCGATGTGCTGGCGCGCGTCAGCGCGATGCCGACGCTCGTTTGCGATCGCGACCATGTGATCGCTGCGGCAGGCGTCAGCAGGCGCGAATACCTCGAGCGGCGCGTTACCCCCGCGCTCGAAAACTATATGGAAAACCGCCGCAGCTACAGCGCCCACGTCAATTCGATCGACGAGGTTCAGCCCGTAGAGGGCGTCGATCACGCCGCAGCGATCATCTACCCCATCATCACCGCGGGCGACGTCACCGGAGCCGTCGTGATGTTGAAAGGCGACCGTGTACAGATCCCGACCGACGCCGAGATCAAGCTCGCCCAAACCGCCGCCGCGTTTCTCGGCAAGCAGATGGAAGAGTAATGTTACACCCCTCTTTTATAGTATCATTAAGTTAAGTCGTTTCTCGCTGTCGCTCGATCAATTGATGCAATTCCTCAGTCGCCAACGGGCGACAGCTCCTTTTCCCAAAAGGAGCCTTAACTTAATGATACGCAAAGAGGGGTGACTTTTTGTCGTTTTTATGCTATGATTGTCGTATCGACTACATATGACAGGAGAAAACCATGATCTACATCGGCTGTCACCTGAGCGTGACGAACGGCTATGAGGCGATGGGCAAAACCATGCTCGGCTTCGGCGGCAACACCTTCGCCTATTTCACCCGCAATCCGCGCGGCGGGAGATCCAAGGATATCATCCCTGAGGACGCCGCGGCGCTCAACGCCCTGCTCAAAGGGCATCGCTTCGGGACATTGGTTGCCCACGGCAGCTACACGATGAATCTCTGTGCCGCGATTGAGACCACCCGCCTCAACGGGCTGGATATGCTGCAAAAGGACCTTCAGCGGATGGAATATTTTCCGCGTCAGTTCTATAACTTTCACCCCGGCGCGCACACGGGACAAGGCGCTGAAAAAGGGATCGAGCTGATCGCCGACGCGCTGAACGGCACGCTGTTCCCCGAAATGCAGACGACCGTCCTTCTCGAGACGATGGCGGGCAAAGGCACCGAGGTCGGCAGGAGCTTCGAGGAGCTCAGAGCGATCATCGAACGTGTTGAACTCAGCGACAAGGTCGGCATCTGCTTCGATACCTGTCATGTGTGGGACGCGGGCTATGATATCGTCGGCAACCTCGACGGCGTGCTGACGCAATTCGATAAGGTCATCGGGCTCGATCGCCTGTGCGCTGTTCATTTCAACGACAGTAAAAATCCCTGCGGCTCACACAAGGACCGCCACGAAAAGCTCGGTCAGGGATATATCGGCATAGAGGCGATGAGAAAAATCGCCCTCCACCCGGCTCTGCGAGGTAAGCCGTTCATCCTCGAAACGCCAAACGACGATCAGGGATACATCGACGAAATTCGGACCGTCAAAAGCTGGATGGAAAACTGAAATATTTTATACACATAAAAAAAGCGACTGTGCATTTAATTGCGACAGCCGCTTTTTTTTGTTTATTCAACTCGCAGATTGATCAGATGCGCGATAGACAGGATGCTTTGCTTCTGCATAACGGTAGTCGGACTGAGCAGCGCGCCCGTCGGGACAAAGAGAATGTTGTGAAACACCCCCTCGCGCATCTTGTCAAGAATAAATCCGCACAGTACCGACGCGCAGCAGCCGCACCCCGAGCCTCCCGCGTGGACGTCCTGACTCTCGTCAAAAATCATCACGCCGCAGTCGCTGTGACGCTCGCCGAGATTAATGCCTTTCTCCTCCAACAGATCCCGCAGGAGCCGTGATCCGACCCTACCCAAGTCTCCGGTAAATATCATGTCATAGTCATCCACCACAGTCCGGGACGCATCCAGATATAGACTTATGGTGTCCGCTGCAGCAGGTGCTGGTGGTATACTGGGAACAAATATACAGGGAAAGGAGGTGATAGAAGCTACCATTTCATAGAGAGCTGACGCACAATGACTGAAGGTTGCCAAATCTCCCTTTCTGTCAACTGTCATTGCGAAGCCCCAATGGGGCTGTGGCAATCCCACAAACAGGAGCAGCCGTTTTCCAAGGCTCCCTTTGGTAAAGGGAGCTGTCAGCGCAAGCTGACTGAGGGATTGCATTAATTGACCGAGCGCAGCGAGAAACAATAATCTGTAAACAGTATACCGTCTTGAATCCAATCTAAAACACGAAAGGAAATGCCCCATGTCAAAAGTCAAAATCACCATCAACGCCAACACCCTCTTCCCTATCTCCGATCTCAAAAAGCATCTGAAGGAAGTCTTCACCGCCGCCGAAAAGCTCGGTTCCGCCATCATTACCAAAAAGAACCGTCCCGCCTATGCTCTCATCCGGCTCGACGATAATGAACGCAAAGATTACGTCAGCAGCGAAGCGCTTGCCGAACAGATCGCCCGCGTCCGTTCCGATGCCAAAGGCAAACTCACCACCGAGCTGAATTGGTGGGAAACACCGTAAAACCATCATATTACATATCGGAAACAGCGGAGCGCGATAAAAACCTTTCTCCGCTATTTCCGATGTTCCGGCGTCATTATTTACGTCGCCATACAAAGAATAATCCCCTGACACGAAAGAGAAGGCACGCATAAAAATTAGAACAAAATTTCCAAATAGCTATTGACAAACCTTTTTCGTTGTGATACAATACGTTTCACAATTGAATCATCAATAGCCTGACCTCATCCAGAGATCAGGCATCATCTAACGGAATATCCCGATTAGATTTACCGCATTGCGGAAATACATATTTTGGCACGGAGAACATCTCCGCCGCTCTCGGCGATAGAGCAAGCGCTCTATGGCTTTGTATTTCTGCCGTGCGGATTTTTGTTTTTGCAGAGTTTTACGTGTTTACATATGTACCTTGACAACAAAACAGTAACGTATCTTCTACCTTCCCTGCGGTGCGTGTAACATGGGAACCACGCGAGCTGACGGAGCCATTGAGTATGGCGAGTGCTCATAACAACTCTGATACCGGGGCGCAATCTCCGGTATGGGCGATGACAGCCGTAGGGCGATAATGATACTTCCGTCCAGTCACAGTCCGAGCAGTAACCATTCTGTCGCAGGCAATGAGGGCGGCCGGCAGGAACCGGTGGTGAGATTCCAATGCGGTCAAAGGCATGACCGGAAGATACGTTTTCCCGATCGATTCACAAAGAATCGGACGGGAGTTTCAACATCCCTCCCCGCTACAATTCTATCCATTTTCTGTCGTATCAATTGATGGTTCATGCGCCGATTGTTGCTTTTGACGAACGCTGCGTGGATTCGATTTTTAAGCAGGAGAAAGAAGGGCGGCTTGCTTTTCGCCGCCCTTCGATTGACAACGGACGGCAACGCCGACCGTTAAGCCGTTTTGAAGGCTTTCAGATTACCTGTTTTAGGTGGCTTGCTTAGGAAATCAGGCAGAAAAGGGTGGCTTGCAAAAGCAGTTTATCCAATGTTTGAGCCATCTTTACAGGTGCTGCTTCGAACGGCAGATTAAATGTTGCACAAAAAAGAATACAACGAAACAAAAACACCAACAATAAAAACGAACAAGTCAAACTGAGGTGAAAAACGATTACCGATTTGAATAATCAAAACACAACAACAAAACAAATACCTTCCATTCCGGAAGAGGAAAGAGAAACGGCTTACCCCTACACCGTGACTGTCGGCGACACAACCGTGAGACTGCGTTTTAATAACGATAACGATCTCACTTTGCTCTTAGCAAACGCCTTCAGCACGATGCTGGGTTAAGTCCCGTAAATCTAATAATCGGTGATAAATCCTTTGCGGGCAGAGAGTAAATACCCGTACATTTATCGCATTATTAATTGAGATTTCCTGATCTTTCCACTTGCTTTATCCGCGGCAGTGTGCTATGTTTGAATTGGATTCAAGACGGTATACTACCGAAACACTCAAGGAGGTATACCATGTATTATTACGCAAATGAGCAGCCTCCGCAGGTTCTGAAAACCTACAGGGCTGCTCTTTATATTCGGCTGTCGCGCGACGACGGCGACAAGCCCGAATCCGACTCCGTCGTCAATCAGAAAAAGCTGCTCACCCACTTCGTCGAAAGCCAACCGGACATCGAACTCGGTGAGATCTATGTGGACGACGGCTTTTCGGGCGCAAACTTCAACCGCCCCGACTTTCAGCGCATGATGACCGACCTCTACGCGGGCAAGGTCAACTGCGTGATCGTCAAGGACAGCTCGCGCTTCGGCAGAAACGCCAGCGAAAGCGGGCGTTATATCGGCGAGGTGTTCCCGCGTCTGCAGGTGCGCTACATCGCCGTCAATGACGCGATCGACTCCGGCAAAAGTCAGGGCGCCGCCATCGACTTTCTCAACAACTCCATGCGCGGGATGATCAACGAATACTACGTCGCCGCCAACTCCGAAAACATCCGCTCCACCCTCAATATGGAACGCCGGCGCGGCGACTTCATCGGCTCCTTCGCCAAATACGGCTACAAAAAAGGCCCGTCCGATCACCACAAGCTGGTGATCGACGAGCCTGCCGCCGAAAACGTGAAACTGATATTCAAGATGTATCTGAGCGGCATGGGGATCCGCGCGATCGTGCGGTATCTCAATGACAACGGCATCCCGAATCCGTCGACATATAAAAAGCTGAACGGGATGAACTTCAAAGCACGGACCATCGGTGATTCGTCCCTGTGGAGCGACAAAACCGTCCGACGTACCCTGCAGGACGAGATGTACATCGGCAACATGGTGCAGGGCAAATGCCAAAAGATCAACTACAAGAGCAAGGCGACACGCGAATGCCCGCCCGAGGAATGGATTCGGGTGCGCGATACGCATGAGCCGATCATTGACAAAGATGACTTTGAGCGCGTGCAGCAGATGCTCGGTAAGCACGTCAAAGGCTCCGCCAAAAGCGGCAGTGTCGACCTCTTTGCAGGTCTGCTGAAATGCGCCGACTGCGGTCACGCACTGATCAAAAAAACCAACCACAATCCTGATAAGGATTACACTTACTACCGCTGTTCAACCCACTGCAAATGCAAGAGCGCCTGCTCCGCGCACACGATCCGCTTCGAGCGGCTGTATCACTGTGTGCTGTACTGCATCCAACAGATGGTGGATATCGCCGTCGACGCCGATGAGGTAATCGATGAAATACGGCGGAACCAAGCCGTCGCTAAAAGCACCGTCGATATTGAAAAGCAAATCCAGTCGCAGGAGCAGGAATTGGATAAAGTCAAAAATCTCCTCGCCGACCTCTACCCCGACTTCAAAAGCGGACTCATCAACGCCGACCAGTACCAAATCAACAAAGAGAAGTACGAACAGGAGCAAGCGCGATTGCAGGCGAACATCGACAACCTCAAAGCGTCCTTTGCCGATTCCGACGCTCCGAATAAAACGAATGACTTCATCGAACACTTCAAGCGTCACGGCAACATCGATGCTCTCACCCGTCCGATCCTGGCCGAGCTCATCGACCGCATCGTCGTTCATCAGGACGGCACCTTAGATATCACCTTCAACTTCTGCGACGCCTTTCAAACGTAAGCGTCAAACAAGGTAAAGAAACATCCGCCACAGATGCCGGTTTGGTACTGTGGCGGATGAGATTATTTGTGGATAATTTATTCAGTTGAGTGTGTCGCTTTTGTATGGCAGTTATCCGGTGTGTTCCACGGCAGGAGGATATCAATGGATTCATTCTCCTGCAGATTCGGCGCCTTTGTGAAAACACACTTGAGATACTCGTATGGATCGAGGTCGTTTTCCTTAGCCGTTTCGATGATGCTGAAGGCTGTCGCGCTTGCCTTTGCACCCGACGGTGTATTGGCAAACAACCAGTTTTTTCTGCCGATAACGAAAGGCTTGATGCTTCTCTCGGCACGGTTGTTGTCGATCTCCAGCCTGCCGTCTTCAATGTATCGGCGCAAGTACGGCTCTTCCTCAATCAGATAATTGACCGCCTTACCGAGCTTGCTCTTCGGCGCAATGTTCCGAAGAGATTTTGCCCACGCAAAGAACGCGTCCAGAAGCGGTTTTGTTTGCTTCTGTCGCTCTTTCGGCCTATCTTCCGGACTCTCGTCCTTCAATTTCTTTTCAATCACATACAGCTTACCGCAGTAATCCAGAGCTATAGCCGCTGTCGATCCCTTGCGCTGTTCTTCCGGCAGAACCTCCAGTGCTTCACAGAATCTTCTTCTGGCATGTGCCCAACAGCCTACGATAGTGACGTCGTCAATACCTCGATACGCCTTGTAGCCGTCTGTATGCAGATAACCTTTGAACTCTTTCAAAAAGCTTTCGGCATTCTCCGCCTTGCGGTTCGGCCGGTAGTCATAGAGAACGATCGGTGTCTTACAGCATCCGCTCGTCCTGTAAAGCCACATGTAGCTCTTGGTCGCTGTCGGCTTATCCTTTGTTTTGAGAACCTGTAAGGTAGTCTCGTCCGCATGGAGAACACTTTCTTTGAGGAGCAGCTCTTTCATTCTCTCATACAGCGGCTCCAGCCAAAGCTTTGAAGCGGTGATTAACCAGTTTGACATCGTCTGTCTCGACAGTTCAATGCCCCTCTGCTTCAATTCCTGTTCCTGGCGATAGAGCGGTGAGTGCATTACAAACTTCTGCGTCATCAGATGCGCGATCGCCTGAGCAGAAGCAAAGCTGCCTTTGATGACAGGATTCGGCTGAGGTGTTTCGATCACCGGAGTATCTGCTTCATTCTCATGACACTTTTTGCATGCGTAGGTAAAGTATACGTCCTCACGGATTCTTACCTGTGCAGGGATCATCTCCAGATGCTTGGTTACCTTTTTACCGATGACCTCCATTTCTTCGCCGCACTCGGGACATTTGCGCTCTTCTTCACTGAGTTTATGCTCAACGGTATAGGTCTCGATGTTCTCAGGGAGCTTGTCGAAGCAGCCGTTCTTTTGCTTGCGCTTATACTGTTCTACCGTGATCTCCGTATTCCTGTTCTCGGTATCCTCCAGCGCTTCTGCTTCATTGAAGAACAGAGACATTTGCTCATAGAGCTGTTCTGTGCGCTCTGAGTTTGAACCAAAGGTTTTCTTCTTCGAGATCTGCAGCTGTTCTTTCAGCCAGTTCAATTCGGATTCGAGCTGAGCGCAATGCGATTTCAAAGACTCATATTCAGCTTTAGAGATGGTGACAGTCTCACTGTTGTTCTTGCTCATGAACGCCCAACTTTTCTGCTTTATATTTTATGTGTTTATTATACCACAAAAGCAGTAAAAAGTCCAGTGTTTATGCGGGTTTATGAGCGTTTATCCGAACTTTATTTTCTCCATTTTTCGGTGTGCCTTCGGTTGCTGAATACTCAATCCTTCCATCAACCAGCGGTACTGTTGAGCAGTAATGCCGAGCGCCTCGTTCTCGCTGCGCGGCCACTGGAACTTGCCCTTTTCAAGCCGCTTGTAGAGCAAGAGAAAACCGTCGCCCTCCCAGTAGAGTGCTTTGATTCTGTCGGTTCGCCTGCCGCAAAACAGGAACAGCGCATCGGAACACGGATCAAGATGGAACTGCTGTTCAATGATAGTCGCCAGACCGTCGATACCACGACGAAGATCGGTGTAGCCGCAGGCGAGGTAGACCTTCGATCCGCTGAAATCGCTCAACATGACTTAAGCACGCGAAACAGCGCGGCGAGTGTAGCTTCATCCGCGCCGTTGTGTACTTCAGCACAGATATTACCGACTCTTACTGACGCCGCGATATTGCTGTGAATACTTTCATCGAAAGATAACGGGACTTCAACGAACTGAGAACTCTTTTGCAGCGCTTTCCATACTCTTTGCTGGCGGTAGTGGAAGGTGCTGATAGCGATCTGATGCTGCTCACACCACGAGCGCACGCTCAGCCCGCTGTTGCGGCACTCTTCAACCTGCCGCGACCATTCCGCAAGATTATTGTTCTCCTTAATGATTTGTATGCCTTTTGACATGATTCCACCCCGTGCGAATGTGTGCGATTGTAGCCGTTCATATACAACGGGCTACAATCGCACACTTCGTTTTTGCTTATATTCTCGCACATTTGTCGGGCGGAGTTCAATACGGTGGTTTATTTGACGGTTACTTTCAAACAGCACAGGAATCAGCGAAAGAAAAACAGTCTGCGTAAGCTACAAGCGGTCGAGCTAACCACTCGACCGCTTTGTTTTATTAATCATTCATCTATTCCCATACATCTCTTCATAATAATACTGATACTCACCGGATATAATCTCCTGCCACCAATCTTTGTTGTCAAGATACCATTGGATGGTTTTTTTTATGCCGTCTTCAAACTTTGTTTCCGGCAACCATCCCAGCTCATTATGTATCTTTGTCGGGTCGATCGCATAACGCAAATCGTGACCCTTGCGATCGGTAACGAAGGTGATCAGACTCTCAGGCTTGCCGAGCTCCTTACAAATCAGCCTGACAATATCAATATTCGCCATCTCGTTATGTCCGCCGACATTATATACCTCGCCGACTCTGCCCTTGTGGATGATCAGATCGATCGCCTTGCAGTGATCCTCTACATACAGCCAATCCCGCACATTTTCGCCCTTGCCGTAAACAGGCAGAGGCTTGTCCGCCAGTGCATTAGCGATCATTAACGGGATAAGTTTTTCAGGAAAATGATAGGGGCCGTAATTGTTAGAACAGCGGCTGACTGTCACGGGCAGTCCGTATGTACGGTAGTACGCCAATACTAATAAATCGGCGCCCGCCTTTGACGAGCTGTAAGGACTTGATGTGTGTATCGGGGTTTCCTCAGTAAAGAACAAGTCAGGTCTGTCAAGCGGCAGATCGCCGTACACCTCATCGGTGGAAACCTGATGATAGCGCTCGATACCATACTTGCGGCAAGCGTCCATCAGCACCTGTGTGCCGAGAATGTTGGTCTTCAAGAAAATCTCAGGATCTTTGATCGAACGATCAACATGACTCTCCGCTGCGAAGTTAACTACAATGTCGGGATGCTCCTCTTCAAAAAGCTGATAAACCTCTTCGCGGTCGCAAATATCCGTCTTCACAAAGCGGAAGTTAGGTTTGTCCATCACGGATTTCAGGGTGGACAGATTCCCCGCATAGGTCAGCTTGTCCAAGCAAATAATGCGATAATCCGGATGCTCTTTCAGCATATGGAAAATGAAGTTGGAGCCGATGAACCCGGCGCCTCCTGTCACGATGATAGTCATTGACTCATAGCCTCCTCGGCTAACGAAATAATGTATTTTCCGTAATCTGTGGTTTGTAACTCTTTGCCGAGCTTCAACAATTGTTCAGTACTAATAAAGCCTCGACGCCATGCGATTTCCTCAATGCAGGATACATAATAACCCTGTCTGGACTGTACCGCCTCAACATATTCTGCGGCTTTCAGCATCCCCTGCGGGGTACCGGTATCCAACCATGCTGTTCCACGTCCCAGCAGACTGACCTTGAGTTTGCCCATATCAAGATAAGCATTGTTGACAGAAGTAATCTCGATCTCTCCGCGAGCGGAAGGCTTAACTCTTTTTGCTATTTCAACAACTTGATTGTTGTAGAAATACAGACCCGGTACAACATAGTTCGACTTTGGTTTTTCGGGTTTCTCTTCAATAGAAATAACATTGTGGTTCTCATCAAATTCGACCACGCCGAATTCCTTCGGATTCTTGACCGGATAGCCAAACACAGTAGCGCCGTCAAGATTATTGATAGCATCCTTCAAAACACCTGTCATGTTCTGACCATAAAAAATGTTATCACCGAGGATTAGACATACACTATCTTCGCCAATAAAATCCACACCAAGAATAAAGGCGTCAGCAAGCCCTCTGGGAGTATCTTGAACTTTATAAAAAATTGATACACCAAGTCGCGAACCATCGCCAAGCAGCCGTTCATACATCGGTGTGTCATTTGGCGTAGAAATAATCAAAACATCCCTTATTCCCGCTAACAACAACATCGACAATGGATAATATACCATCGGCTTGTCATATATTGGCAACAGTTGTTTTGACACAGCTTGCGTCATAGGGTAAAGCCGCGTCCCATGTCCTCCAGCAAGAATAATACCTTTCATCAAATCTCCCTTTTTCTCCTTTTTTCAATCCATTTCAAATCGTTCAAAACGTCGATTTCTAAACACCACAACTCTAGATTAGAGAAAAAACTCAACTGTATTCAGAACGGATCATTTTGAACCATTTTCAGATATTTTCGTCCACTCCTGATCTTTCTCGCTGATATTCAGCTGAGTACCGTCAACCAACGAATACCCCTCAGCGCTCGCAGAACCTTGATACTCACCAATAATCTCCGGCCAATCAATCCCGATTTTCGGATCGTTCCACGCAAGACCGCCCTCATCATTCGGATGATAAAAATCGGTGCATTTATAGCAGAATTCCGCAGTGTCGGACAACACAAGAAAACCATGTGCGAAGCCGGGAGAGATATAAAACTGCTTCTTGTTCTCCTCTGTTAACTCAACGCCAAACCATTGCAGATAGGTCGGACTACCTTTGCGATAATCAACCGCTACATCAAACACTCTTCCCTTAATGACGCGCACAAGCTTACCTTGTGGATGGTTGTTCTGGAAATGCAATCCGCGCAGAACACCTTTGGAGCTCATGCTCTGATTGTCCTGTACGAAGACCATATCTAATCCCGCTTCATCCATGTCGCGCTGATTGTACGTCTCCATGAAATAGCCGCGGCTGTCGCCGTGTACGGTCGGCTCAATGATATATAAGCCTTCAATTGGTGCTTTTTTTACTCTTATTTGACTCATAATAACCTGCATTTCATCTATCAATTAATTATCTATTAATACAAATCAGCAATCATCTCATAGTCCTAATAGCTTTCCACTTTTCTTGACATGATACTGATCAAATTATATCCATCCCATGTAAGGGAAAAGTCAGCTGTCTTTCCCATTGGAACGATACGATCAATACCTGGCAAGCCATTATCAATAACAAATTTCTGATATTCTGCTGGATCGCCGCCAAGGTATGACAGCGTCTGAAACTTCTTATTGACTGCTTTGCATAATTCGTCCAGCGTTTCACTGCTGTATTCCAGATAGCTACCGCCCGGGCAAACATAATCTGAAAGGTTCATATCAAGATCAGGTATAGATATCCTACTGAACAGATTATCGCAATCCTCTTCTAACTTAACACCTTCGATATCCATCGCCGCACGATAACTCATGGTGAGCTTATCCACCGCAATCACCGGCTCGATAGTGTATTTCTTGGCAATAAAGTCATGGATACTGTTCCAGAACACTTTTTTTGCCTTAGCAATATCCTCTTCATTCCCCAGCCAATACATCAACCGTGGGGATGAACAAGCGTTCTGATCATATAAATACGTATCATTATAGAAATCTTGAGCAATTCTTTCCCGATCCGTCATCTTCAGAACATCTTTTGCCTCGAGCACACAAAGGGAATACCTGTCGGCAAAGCAGACCTCCACAGCTCTGGTTGGTAAGGTACTTTTACGAATCTCGTTAATGGTATTATCGCCGCCCCAAATCGCGCGCACATCCGACATAGCAGACAGATAGTCGTTGATCTCTTTCTCCCTGCCGTACTGAACAACAGAAATGTATTCGGCCGCAATTGAATCACACGCGACCTTCTCCATCAAATCACAAAGCAGTGAAATCTGTTCAAACCTCTTTGAGGATGCACGTACGATACAAGGATTGCCTGCCAGCAATCCGGCGACCATGGTATAAGCAAAATTGATTGGAACATTTGAGGGAGCGATATGCAGACTCAAACCTCTGCCGATCCTGCCTTCTTCGTAATACTGTTCTTTCAGTTGGGTAATATTCGCTTTACGGCAAAAGAACCCAAATGTGATTACATCAGGAAATCTCCTTGCCTCACGACTTCTCATGATCTCACCGCTGAGCGTATTCAAAAAAGAACAGATTTCTTCGCTGAAAACGGGTTTTACAGGAAGCCGCATCATCGCTTCAAAGTCTCGGTTGCCAAACAACACCATTATTTTAGAACTTTGCTGCATAAGTATCGCTGCACCCCCTGATCTCGGCATTTTTGATTCTGCCGTTGATTTTGAAATACTTGCCGAGTCTTCCGCAGGGACAGTTATCCTCACCGAGGATAACACCGCTGTCCTCTGTCAGCAAGACATGACCGGGATAGGATTTCGGCAATACGGAAACGACCTCGATCAAGCCCTCTTCTCCGATACCGGCAACAGAAAAATCCGATGATCTGCGAATAATAACATCTGAAAATATGGGCGTATGTAAATGACCGCATTCACATTCCATATAGATAGTGCCGGTTTGCTCCACCATGCCGTAATAATCATGCACGCGTGTGATACCGCACACCCGATTCAACTCCTGCTTGAATTGTTCGGACAATACTGATTCCGACAACAGTTTCTTCCAACCGCCGCCGTGAATCATAACACCTCGGGATAGATCCGGATGATATTTTGTCTTTTTCAACTCTTTGACAAAATGCTGCCAAATCATAAAGGTAAATCCAAACAGGAAGATATCTTCACCCTCATGCTTTTCAAGGAAAGCTTTCATTCCTTCGACGTCCAGCTCCATATTCTCATCCAGCGCGTAGCACTTATCCCGTGCAAACATCGAGAAGCCAAGGATACCTGCTCCTCTCGCCGAAAACATCGCGCGGTTCTTGATGATAGCCGATGTATCAATAATCAGCATTGGAAGGCGCTTTTTCCCGATAAAGGACGACACAATCTTGGTCAGCGTCTTTGTCTGAATAGCAGAAGTCTCTCTGTCGAGATATATCTTGGAGACCTGCTGTCCTGTCGTACCGGACGACGTCATCGTTTTTTTCACATCCTCCGCAGGAATACTGCGTAGATCATATTCTTTGAACAGGCGCACCGGAAGGAAGGGGATATCATAATAGCTGTTAATCATATCCACGTTAAACCCTTTGGCGTCACATATTCTTTTGTAAAGCTCACAATTTGCGTAATGATATCGCGTCAATTCAGCCAATATCCCTGTCAAAAAAGCGTGTTTTTCTTCTTTTTCAAGAGAATAAGGCTCGCGGCTCAGGATGTCGGTATAATTCAGCATATTATCCCTACCTAAAACAGTTTTTTTAATTCCGAATAGAGCGTCTTTCCGGAATCGTTCTTCGGTATTGCAGCAACAAACACCGAATGAACAGCGGAAATGTTGATATTAATCTTATCAGATATATACTTTCTTGCTTCTTCGAGCAAGTTCTTATCTGTCAGGAACAGATACAATGAATCGTCTACACCATCAGATGCGCAGTCGATATTATCATACTGCGCTTTCATCAAACGGTCAATCTCATCGAGATTCACACGTTTTCCGAACATTTTCAGAAATCGCTTTTTTCTGCCGACAATGTAGAAGAAACCATCTGCGTCCATCTTTGCCATATCGCCTGTAACAAGCTTTCCGTCGCGTTCATCTCCCTTTTTCAGATCTTCGATACACTCGGAGTAACCAAGAGTGACGTTAGCGCCGTAGTACACAAGCTCGCCGACAACATCCGGTTCAGTTATCAATTCTCCGTTGACATCGATCAACTCAAATCGTCCGCCAGGAATTGCGATACCCATACTACCGTATTTCTCCAGCGACTTCTCAGCAGGAAGATACGCCATACGCGCAGTTGCTTCCGTCTGACCGTACATGATGATGAAATCTCTGCCCTTAGAAATCGAGTCTTCGGCGAACTCTTTATGTAGCTCCGGCATCAGCTTGCCGCCTGCTTGCGTCATGTATCTAAGTGAGGGCAAGTCCATACGGAAGAATCTGAGTTTTTTCAATATCTCATAGGTATATGGTACACCACCGAAAGAAGTCGCCTTTTGTTCCTTAAAAAAGTTCCAGAACTCTCGTTGTGCTAAAGTCTTATCGGTCAGCAAAATCGTCGCACCAACATACAGGTGTGTGTTGATAATCGACAGCCCATATGTATAGTTCATCGGAAGAGTTGTGATAGGGCGTTCTGTTGCATCCAAATGAAGATACTCGACTATTGATTCAGTATTTGCTTTGATATTCTGATAACTCTGTCGTACCAGCTTAAAACTGCCGGTAGAGCCGGAGGTCGTCAGCAATAACGCCAACTCGTCATACAACTCGCAAGCTTTATATCCTGTTGATAGCAACGAATAACCGTAAGACGAAAAGACCTCTTTCGAATTCACATAAGAAGGCTTGCTTTCAGCCGGCACCCACAGATATTGTGGGAGATATTCCTCAATCAGCTCCGCAAGCAAACTCTTATCCAATTCCGCCGCAATCATCACAGGAAC
This sequence comes from Ruminococcus sp., assembly GCA_017403985.1. Lineage (GTDB taxonomy): Bacteria > Bacillota > Clostridia > Oscillospirales > Acutalibacteraceae > Ruminococcoides. Next base: position 199,144 of record JAFRDE010000020.1, read on the forward strand.
GATGTGCGTGTTAATCATCGCCGCATATCCTGCTAAGGAACCAATGCTGTTGGTACACAGATTGAACACCAAAGCGCGCCCAACTGATGCTCTCAGTTGCTCCTCAAACTCAGCAAGCTGTGCATAGGTGATTTGTTCGCCGTTATCCGCTATTGCAGCAACGGCGTTGCCAAGTCCTTTAAAACTCCACATTGTACTTTGCAAGGATTTCCTTGCCCTTTTCATAAGAGCTGAGATCGATGATATCGTCGGTATCCATCATGATATCAAATGCATCCTCGAGCGCAGCAATCAAGCCCATGTGACCCACGGAATCCCATGTGGGAATTGCCTGATACTCCAACCCCTCAAGCTGATCTTCTCCGATCTCAAAACACTCAATAAACGCCTGATTGTACTTTTCTAAGTTTGTCATTTTATTATCTCCTTTAGTATACTGTCTGCAATTTGTTCTGCTGTAATACCAAGCTGTTCCCAAACATATCTTTGTGAACCGGCATTTGTATATGTATCTTGAACACCTATGAATAGTTGCCTGGGAGATTCTTTCAATGTTGCCTTATATTCAGCAACCGCACTACCCATTCCTCCAATCACATTATGTTCTTCTACAGTTACAATAAGTCTGTTGTTTCTAAACAACTCATTAAGCTTTTCTTTATCCAAAGGCTTTATGGTATGCATATTGTAAACGGAACAATTAATTCCCTGTTCAGATAACAGTTCAGCTGCTTTCAAAGACTCAGCTACCATCAAACCGGTCGCAATAATAGCTGCATTTTCTCCCTGTTTTAATTCAACAAGTTTGCCAGGAATAAACTCATAATCATCATTATATACAATCGGACAATTCAGTCCTCCGCTGAGTCTGATGTACATTGGCTTGTTTACACTCGCAGCATATTCAGCCAATTTGATCGCTTCTAGGCTATCAGCGGCAGAATAAACCTCAATGTTGGGAAGTACTCTTGTAAATGCAATGTCTTCAGTTGCCCAGTGTGAGATTCCTGACTTTGCCGCAGCTACACCGGCAGCACTTCCAATAATTTTTACATTGCACTGCATATGCGCCAAATGCTGCCTGACGTGTTCCAGACTTCTGACCGCAATAAACGATGAATAGGTCGTAGCAAAAACACAATGTCCATCCATGGCAAGGCCCGCAGATACTCCAATCATGTTTTGCTCAGCAATTCCAACATTCAGGAACTTTTCAGGATGAGCCGAACGGAATCTGTCCATTCCCGATAACAACGCCAAATCCGCTGTAACCAGTTTCAGATTCTCAATTTGATTTGCTAATTCAGGCATTGCGATTCCAAAAAATGCACCTCTCTGTCCTAACCTTGACCACATTCTGATATTAGCAGATGTTACTTTCATGTCAAAGCACCTCCTGCATTCATCACTTCTTCAACAGCCTGTTCATACTCTTTTTGAGATAATCTATGGTGATGCCATTCAGGTCTGTTTTCTATGAAAGATACTCCCTTGCCTTTGATAGTATCTGCAATAATCACATGAGGCTTTCTTTCTTCTTTTTCGGAAAAAGCTTTCAAGAGAGACAACGTATCATGTCCATCACATTCACTGACAAACCAATTAAATGCTCGCATTTTCTCAGATAAGCTGTCTAGACCCATCACTTCTTCCGTATCGCCATCATAAGAAAGATGGTTTCTGTCAATGATAGCGGTTAAATTATCCAATTTGTAATGCGATGCTGACATAAAGGCTTCCCATATTGAGCCTTCATTTAATTCTCCATCGCCCATCAGGATATAGATTTGTCTGTCGCTGTTTCTTTCTTTCGCGCTTAAGGCTATACCTATACCAACCGAAAGAGCCATTCCTAAACTACCGCCCGGATACTCAAAGCCTAAATCAGGGCGATACGGATGCCCAACTATTCGACCTCCATCATCTAAATAATTAAGTATTTCATCCTTTTTTATGAAACCTTTTTCAGCTAATGCAGGAATATGAGATAGAACACAGTGAGCTTTACTTGGAATAAAAATATCTCTTTCGCAATCTGAAGGGTTATCGAGATTGATCCTTAAAACTTCTCCGTACAAGACAGCCATTATCTCGACACAAGATAAACTACCGCCTAAATGAGAGCCATTGTTTCCTGACCGTAATGCCATTTTTAATCCATTCAAACGAATCCTCTGAGACATTGCTGTCAAGCGATCAGCATTTTGCTTAGAAACTTCCATTCTATACACGTCCTCCGTCGAGCACCAAAATATGCCCTGTCATAAATGCAGCATCTTTAGACGCCAAGTAAAGTGCTGCCTTAGCGATTTCTTCCGGCTTTCCCATTCGATTAATGCTCATTCTTTCCATTACCTTATTGAGTTCTTCTTCAGATTTATAGTGACCCATTTCCGTGTCAATTAATCCGGGAGCAATACCGTTAACTCTGATATTATACTTTCCCAATTCCTTTGAAACCGACTTGGTAATCCATATCAATGCTGCTTTGCTGGAACCATATGCAAGATATCCTGGATTGGTTTCAATCCCTCCGACAGAACACATATTGATGATGCAGCCGCTCTTTTGGCGCATCATCTTTCTGGCAACCAATTGCATGATCTGAACCTGAGCAAAAACATTAACTTCATATACATCACGGATTTTGTCTATGGAAGTCATCGTCATCAACCCGCCGTAAGCTACACCAGCGTTGTTGATAAGAACATCAATGGGCTCTTTGGCAGAGAAAATCTGTTTGATACCTTCTTTGATTTCATCTTCACTGGATAAATCGAAATATATCGGTGTAATACGAACACCGTTTTGTATTGATAATTCATTCAAATACTGCTCAAACTGAAAATCTTGTTTTCGAGCACATGCCCAAATATTGTATCCAGTTTTGGCAAATTGTTCAACTAATACTTTACCTATCCCACGGTTAGAACCAGTAATAACAACATTCATTATTTATCATCCTTGATCACTTTTCTTCTGTCCATAGATTCCAGTATCTGCACAAAAGAAATACTCTGTATGTTCTTTAATGTTTCACTTCTTGGAGAAACAATTACATCTCCCTCTTTTGTGTCAGTCTTAACATATGCTTTTGCTCCAACATATGTACTATCTAACACTTTGACTCTATCATTAATTAATGAGTGTTTGCCCAAATAGCAATTATTCCCTATTTTAACAAATCCACATGTATCTGCATGTCCGGACAGTGTATTAAAATCACCCACAATACAATCGTGAGCAATTGTAACATTATCCCATAATAGATTGCCATTGCCAACAATTGAAAAGGGTGCAATATAACAATTAAAAAGAATAATATTTCCTTCTCCTATTTGCTCTGCATTTAAATTACTGCTCGAATGATAATACGAGGCAACATTATACCCCTTTGCCTTGCAATCATAAAAAAAGTGTTCCCTAATACTATTCATCTTTCGATCTCCAATAGCTAAAAGTATATCATACTTTTCCGGTGGATAAAATGATTCTATTTTCTCAAAAGGCACCACAGGTAATCCTAAGTATTCGCTGCTCTTAATGTAGTTAATTGAAACCGTAAAAGCAACAACTTTTCTTTGATGAATATCATCTGTTTCAATATAGTACTTCAATAGTTTCGCAAAGTGAGTTATTCCAAATATTACTAAATCTTTCATTTTTTCCTCCAGCTATTATTTTTTCTAGTTTTGGCCTTTATCGTTGATAATCAACAAAGTTCCATCGAGTCAGGGATAACCATCTGCGCTCGCAGAACCCCGATACTTGCCAATGATTTCTAACCACTCATCGTTGATCTTGGGATCATTCCACGTAAGATCTCCCTCATTGTTTGGATAGTAAAAGTCGGTACATTTATAGCAGAAATCTGCCGATTTGGATAGCAAAAAACCATGCTCCAATATGGAAGATATGTAATACTGCTTTTTATTCTCCTCCATCAACTCATTGCCGAACCACTGCAGATAGGTTGATTATCCTTGCGATAATCAGCCGCTACATCGAATACCCTACCATTGATGACACGAACGAGCTTTCTCTGCGGATGAATGATCTGAAAATGTAATCCACGCAAAACTCCTTTTGTACTCACACTCTAATTATTCTGAACAAAAAAACATATTGAGCCCGACTTCTCCATTTTGTGTTGATAATACGTCTTCATGAAACAGCCTCGGTTGTCACCATGTAGAGTTGGATTAATAATATATAAGCCCTCACTCGAAGCCATAATCACTTTGATTTGTTCCAAATAAACCTCCTAAAGACAAAAAATATAGAAACCGTGTCGATTTGAGCTATCTGTAACCAGCATATCAAAGTTTAAATCAAATTCACTTTTTCTAATAATACCATCATGATTAACGGTCTTATAATAATTCATGTCATCTTTGGAAATTATAAAGTTTACCTGTACAGACTTTGGTTCCATAATTATACTAAAATCGGGTTCATTTCCGCAAGCAACATCTATAACCATCTTGATGTAATCCATTCCAGTTGAAATAGGCGTCAAATCAGTTCCGATACAATCTCCGCCCATACGAGCACCGATTTCTATGATCCCAATTTCTCCATTGTCTAAAAATCGGAATTCAACATGAGCCGCACTGTCAGTGATATCAAGCGCTTTTATCGCTCTATCTATCGCTTTTTTTGCAACAGATTTCTGATAATCAGATAAATCAGCAGGTTGCTTGTGCCCTTTTTCGATATAATGAGGGTACCCGGTTGTTATTTTTTGTGTAAAGGCCAGAATAGATACCTTTCTATGAAACACTATACACTCTGCGCTGTATTCCGGGCCATCCATAAACTCTTCTACAATTGCCTTACCTTTAAGTGATTCTTTACAAGCAACCTTTATCGCATGAGCAATTTCATCCATAGAATCAACTCGGGTAACACCCTTAGAACTCCATCTATCAGTCGGTTTGACAATTATCGGGAAATGCAGTTTGGAAAGATCCAAAGCCTGTAAATCTCCATTTGTCTCAAAAAAGCGAGGGCAATATATACCACCATATTCCTGAAATGCTTTTCTCATCTCATATTTATCTCTAGCTACAACATCTGTGCGTTCAGGATTACACGGCAGCCCCAAATGTCTCGCAACATACGCAACCGTAGGCACAGCAAAATCGGATGTGATAGAACATATTCCACAGATTCCTATTTCCCTGCACTTTTCGAGAATCTCTTCTTTTTCGGAAACCGAAATAGGATAGAAATAATCTGCAGCAAATTCTCCCGGATCACCACATTGCCAGGCAAAAACATGGGTTTCATATCCAAGATTTTTTGCTTTGAGAATAAGAAGTGTAATCGAATCATTAGCACCAATTATCGCAAGTTTTTTTTTCATATAACAATTGTTCCCTCTCATCTATATAATTAAACCTTTTCAAAGCTCTTAGCCATCTCAATACCCTCCTACCCCTTTCATCCACTACTCACATTTAATGCAACAGAATCGTAGTGAACTGGTCCATTATGCCTTCAACGAACACATTGCTTATATAAATCCAAAAGAAAAGATTTTCCAAATACGACGTTCTCTATATCACTACTTTTTGCACAGCGTTCAAAACCCTATCAAGGATTTTGTAATACCAATTTTCTAAGAAGCAACACAACTTCATCACACGAAGCAACTTAAAAAGGACAAACCTTAGCTTATCAATTAAAGAACATATCAACCAAATCGTTAATGCTAATCCCAATAGGATCGCAATCAATAAAGCGGTATTAAAACCATAAAAAACATTTAGATTTCCATATAATAATGGTTGCAAATACCCGTTTTCGTGAATCAATAAGACGCCAAATGAGGCAGGTGCAAAAAAAGATATTAGTGCGATGGTTTTCTTGTCGGTTATTGTTATACTGGAAAAAAAGAGTACCAAAAATATAGCCGATAACAATACAGTAGGAGTTGTATAATCTGTAATATTATTCAGTTTTGAGCCAAATATATAGTACCAAACTACTTCTATTCCCGCTTTATATATAAATGTAGCCAAACTGGAAACAAAATACATAAACAAATAAAAAATCGGCTTTCTATGGTGAACCTTATACTTATGTAAATACGCACCAAGGATATATAGTACAGAAAGCCACAAGGGACTATAACCGCTCATCGTGCAAAATATATCCCCGTACATAAACCTATTTACGGGTAAATTCTGCATCACGGAAAATAAACCTATCGAAACAACAATCAAACATGACATCTTCCTAAAACTCATTTTTTCAATTAAAAAATTGAATGCAGGAACAAAGAACGCCATGCAAAAGTAACTTGCAAAATACCAGTTATTACAAAACAACACCGGAAAGCAATTGGATAATATAGAACTTCCACTAACACTTTCAGGAGAAATCGCTTTTGTTATCAGCGTTATTCCTAAACCATAGAAAACGACTTCAAACCACAAGTAAATTAGCTTTGAATACTTGAATTTATGACCGTACCCTACAAAGCCTGATATCAGTGCGAAACTATCAACAGCACATCCCATAAACGTATCAACAAATCTTACTGCTTCGTATTTTGTGGAAAGAAAGCCGATAGATTCCATCAGATCAGAGTGAGACACCAAATGCAAAAACACTATCATAATCATAGATACTATACGAAGCAAATCTATCCCATAATTCCTTGCACTAATAGGCGCTATGGGTTCCGGCTGTTTATCTATCATTTTAATCCTTTCTCCTTATCCGGACAAGTAATCATTCACTTTACAAATGCATTCACTACATTAATTATTTGATTTACTTCATCATCCGTCAGCCACATATGAAGCGGAAGAGTCATAATATGCTGACTAACCTCATGTGCTTTGGGACAAGTCCCGTTTGCGTATGTATACATACTGTACTCAGTATTATCACGGTAATGAACTCCGCCGTAAATATCATGTTTTGCAAGTTCCTGCAGCAGTGCCTCTCTGTCCGGTACAATGATCTCGAAAATATGATAGGAACATTCATCCGCATACGGCGCAGGAACAATTCTGATGTTCGGATTATTTTTCAACCCCTCAGTATACATCTTTACGATTTCTCTTCTACGGGCATTTTCCTCATCCAGATATTGCAGCTGAACCAATCCGATAGCAGCCATAATTGCGTTGCCGTTGTACTTAAACCCAACATAGTCAACATCATACATCCATGAATAAGTGCCTTTATTGGAACGGGCATAAGTATCTTTATTGATACCAAGCCAAGCTAACTGGCGAGCCAACTTATCGCTTTCTTCATCTTTGAAGCAAATCATACCGCTGTCACCGGTAGGAAGATTCTTGACCGCCTGGAAGGAATATACAGTCACATCTACGCCATCCCATGTGCCGGGAGTTACTCCGTTCACCCTGGTTCCGCTCATATGAGCACCATCCAGTATCAGCTTCAGATTATGCTTTTTGCAAATCTTAATAATTTTATCTAACTGACCGACTCTGCCGCCGTAACCTACAAAAATGACCGCTCTTGTTTTTTCGGTAATCTTCTTTTCTACGTCTTTAGGATCAAGGCAGAGATACTCGTCCACATCCGCAAAAGTGACATGAAGATTCTCATACATGATTGCATGATTGGTCGAGATAAAAGTGATAGGCGTCGAGATAATCTCATCGCCATCTTTCCAACCGTTCTGCATTTTCAGAATCTTAACTGCCAAATGCAATCCGACTGTATTTGAATTCAGATAATAAGCATACTCGTGTCCGGTATACTCTTTCCACCCATTTTCAAACTGAACCGTTTTGAATCCCATGCCTGTCCAACCCTTTTCAAGGCATTCTCTGACAGCATCAAGACATTCATCAACATGAAATTTTGGCTTTAATACTTGAATTGGCATAACAACGATCCCCAAATCCTTTCCTTTTTCATCTTTGAGATAAAACACTTCCATAGGAATTCTAAATCTGCTTGGTCCTTCTCAAAAATAACTATTTAAAATACTCCTCTATCAAATATATAATTTGTTTTATATTGATTCCCATTAAAGAATTCAGCAGCTTCGCTACCTCCGCAAAGACCGCCGACAAATGAGTCGCATTTTGATACAAGATTAATAGACGACATATACTCCAGAGCTTTCAAAAAAGCTCCATCTTCTCGATCATATGTTATTGGCTTCTTTCTGAAATCATCATCTCGATAGTGCTTATCATAGTATTGTCTTTTATTCACTAAAACCTTATCTCCAAAAGCTTTTTTAACTTTATTTGCAATTGTTTCATCCTCCGTCGCTAAATACACATAATCAAGCTCATCTTTTAATAGCACTTCTTTAGCTTTAGAAATAAATTCGTCTACTGACGGTTGTTTAGGATGATTCTTTAAAGCAGCTTTTTCATATTCTACTCCTCGGATTAATGTGCCTAACACTCTTTTACCTTTAATGATCGTTTCATATTCGTCATCAAGATACTTTTGACAATCATCATTGTATACAACAAACATTTTGAACATTTTGTTCCAAAACATAACCCTTTGCGGATTTCGTGCATCTTGCATATCTGGCCACACATATGTATTAAATGGACATATTATATAGTTTCCAGAACGCTTAACATCATTTAAATCCGCATCAAAAGGTTGCCTAAACATCCTCTCCCAAAGGTTCTCTTCTGTATTATCTTTATTCTTTATATCATACAATGGCATATATCCATTTTCCAAGCACCAAAGGGTCAATGATATTACTTCAGAGATTAAACATACATTAACATAAGAATAGCTAAAAACCGTTTGCTCAATAACGCACCACTTATTATTCTTTTTCGCCCGATCAATAGTTGCGTTAAAATCTTTCACAATAGGAGAATCTTTAAAAAATCTCTTTATTATCAAGTCTTCAACACTCGAATTTAATGCATCCTTGTTTCTTTTTGAAGAATTATAAACTCTAACAAGTAATCCATAAGGCAGTATGGATAACGATTTCAGTTTGATTCGATTTGTTAGATTTTGAGATTTCATACTGTATCCTCCTCAAAACTTCCGACGTATTATAACCGATCTTCTGAAAGGTCAATCAACTCAATAATATCCTTTTTCAACAAAGCATTTCATTGTCTTTTGAACATCCAGCATTATTTTATAAAAACTGATGTATTGCAATAATAGCTACCAATAATTAAATTTAGTTTATCCGCTTTTTGGCATTTTTTGACTTTATTCTTTCTTTTAGCATTTTATTATCTACAGAAGTATTCGGATGAATACGATAAAGCTCATCAATATCTTTTGACAGAAGAAAAATTAGTAATACTTCGTCTGTCTGTCAAAAATGTATTCTCTTTCATTATTCTTGTCAACCCTAATCTGCAATATTTGTCAAATAACTGTTATAAACCTATCTCATGATAAAAATTATTCAATACAACTATTTCATTTTTATCTGTTCTAAGAATCTCTTTGCTCTCCCTGAGATAACCTGATGTGGTACCCTTTTTTCTAAAGAACCGGTGCACCCACGCAATCGGCAACAGCCATGGTTTACCATCCAAATAGGTGTACCTACTCTTGATCGTATCAACAGAGGGAAAAGCTCTTTTTCGCAGCGTATCTACACGCTTTACGGATTTGCCTTGAGAGTTCTTCCTCACTTGTGATAGCTTTGCGGCTTTTCCATTATAGCCAAAAACACCTCCGTTGAGAGTAAAAGTCAGAAACTCATCTATAAACGCATCATCAAGGGTTTTCAATGGAATCGGACTCCTTGTCTCAAACCATTTCTCAACCGCCGTAAAAACCGTGTTTACGAATCTGTCGATTCCGAGCGTATGAACTTCCTGCAGAAAATGTTCCCAGTCAATCTGATCCCGATATGCACGCAAGTAAAACGCAATATCCAGATACATCCGTATCCCCGCTCCGGAACCATAAACGTGTTTAGCAATATGAATCAGAAGATACAGCAAATGAAATTCCGGATCCAGCGTAAAGGAATGTTGACCGATGCATATCGCGTGCTTCCAGAAACCTCTGAAATATGACTGATAGTCACATTTGTTGTTTAGATTAGAATCCAACAACTCCGTATGGATCTCATAATGCTCAGTGTTCTTCTCATAGGAATAAACCGGTTCCCAATCGTCAAGCAATTGGTACCCATTTCGGCACATTAATGAGTTACTCTTACCACGACTCTCTTTCCTGATAGCAAAGTCAATATCGCCGTATGTACGCAACTCAGGAACCGTATACAGATCCTTGACAATAAAACCTTTAAATAATAGGTGATCGATTCCATCATTATTCAACAAATCAATCAGCAATTTCATATCTTCGTCGCGCATGGTCGCGATCGTTATCGTAGACAGGAAGTCGCTTTCGTATTCCTCCTTAATCTCCGAGGGAATGTGACCTGTATCCGATTGCTGAAACACATACCCAACAATTCCGGAAATAGAATTGATTTCAACCAGACGATTGAAATTATCCCAGTCAACATTTACAGGAACAGCTAAATCTTTCTGATCATTGAGAAAAGCCTTCAGGATTTCAATAATAAAATAGTTACTAACACTCATCTTATCCTTTTCGCAGGAACACCGCCCATAACAGCACCAGGTTCAACATCCTTAACAACACATGCATTGGCACCGATTGTAACGTTATCTCCCAACGTAATCGGACCTAATACCTTTGCTCCACATGTTATTGTTACGTTATTTCCAATTATCGGTGGTCTGCCGCGTCCGGTATGACCAATTGTCACCTGTTGGTTAATCCAACAGTTTTCGCCGATCGAAGCAGCCGCAATCATAGTAGCAAATCCGTGCTGAATAAACAAACCTCCACCTATTTCAGGCGTGTCAAGATATAAAGTATCCATTGGAGGATAAACGAATTTTACCCATCTTTTGTAAAAACCGCCTTTGCAACGGTAAAGAAACAAATTTCGAAATTCAGGATATTTACTCATCAACAGTGCTAATGATAAAACATCTCTGTCATCAATAGACAAAATCTCTTTCCACCGAGACAAATCCATCATTAGCTTTTTATTCTTCCATTGGATTCCGGGAAAAATTAATAGTAATCTCATAAAACAAAGAGCCGTCTTGAATTTGTATTTCATGCCTTTATTAGCTATTAATGACATATTTTAACTCCAATTTCATTTGACTAGAATACTGTTTTTTGTTGTTTGAATCATAGCACATTTCTTTTCCATTGGATAAATATCTCAATTTGAATATTCAATAAACAATACTTTCTCCATATCAGCCATCAGTTTTTCTTCAATGGTTTCTGCCTGAAGTTTATCATTCGCTGTTACGCTGATATACATTTTTAACTTCGGTTCAGTGCCACTCGGACGGATTACAACCGAACAATCCTTCAAATACAATTTGAGAACGTCCGATTTGGGCAAGCCGTATAGTCCTTTGGAATAGTCTTCTGCTTTGATAACAACATAATCACCGATTCGATCGCTATGTGCGCGGAAGCCAGCCATAATCTCAGCCATTTTTTGCATTCCGGCAGAACCGGTAAATTCATAACTGTGCAGCGAATTCAGACAGTAGCCATATGTGCTGTAAATCTCATCCAGTTTTTCAATCAGTGTGATACCGTTGGTTTTATAATACGCAAACATCTCGCAAATCATAAAGGCGGCATTCACGGCGTCCTTATCACGAACATATGAACCTGTCAGATAACCGTAGCTCTCTTCAAAACCGCAGATAAAATCATCAACACGACCCTCAGCTTCCAGTCTTCCGATTACTTCTCCGATAAACTTAAAGCCGGTAAGCACATTGATCGTATCAACTCCGTAATGCGCCGCGATTTTCTCAGCTAAATCCATCGTTACTATCGTCTTAATAAAAACGGGATGTTCAGGCATCTTATGATGCTTTATTCTTTGTGAGCATACGAAATCCAAAAGCAGTAAGCCGACTTCATTACCGGTGAGCAATCTATACTCTTTTCCATCACGAACAGCGATACCGCAGCGATCGGCATCCGGGTCTGTCGCCAACAGCAATTCCGCTCCGACTCTTTTGCAATATTCCAATCCCAAACCCATTGCTTCTTGTATCTCGGGATTCGGATAAGGGCAGGTAGGGAATCTTCCATCGGGATTCTTCTGTTCCTCAACAAGCGTGATATTTGTAAAACCGGATTCAGCTAAAGCTCTTGTGACGGGCTTTAAACCGGTACCATTCAAAGGGCTGTAACCGATGGCTATATCTCGATTGATAGCATCTCCAAATAAAACGCTCTGTCGCTTCACTTCATTGATATAATCAGTTAAAACGTCATCCGCGATATAGGATATCAGACCGTCTTTTACGCCTTCGTCAAATACAATGGTCTTTATATCATCAAAAATGTCAACCTGATTGATTTTAGACAGAATAGCATCTGCAGCATTTGTCGTAATTTGGCAGCCGTCAGCGCCATACACCTTATATCCGTTATACTTGCTTGGGTTATGGCTTGCCGTGATCATAACACCCGCAGAAGCCCCCAGTTTTCTGATTGCATAGGATACGGTAGGTACAGGAAGTAATTCAGCCCAAATATATACTTTGATACCATTGGCAGCGAAAACGCCGGCTGCTGTTTTAGCAAACACGTCGCTTTTGATCCTGCTGTCATACCCGACAACAACAGACACACTATCTAATGAATCCCTAAGATAATCAGATAAGCCCTGACTGGCTTTGGCAACCACATACTCGTTCATACGATTGGTACCAACACCGATCGTACCACGCAAGCCGCCTGTACCGAATGCCAAATCACGATAAAAGGCGTCTTCTATCTCAGCTTCAGTCATGTTTTTTAACTCGCTCTGCAAATCTTCAATTTGCACACGATTGACCCAGCGCAAGTATTCCTGCTTATAATCCATTGTTTTCCCAATCCCAGTCTAATCTCTCGATATCTTCTTCTGTGAGCTCGTCACCCACCTGCACCTCAATAATGTGCAGCTCTGTATCCGCTTTGATAGCATGTTTCGTACCGGGTTTGATATACGCAGAATCTCCCCGCGCAATCAACGATACTTTTCCATCGATGATTATTTTTCCGGTACCGCCTACACATGTCCATATCTCTGAACGGTGAGCGTGTCTTTGGTATGAAATATGCTGTCCGGGGGTGATAATCAGATGCTTTGTAAGGGAATTATTGCCATCCCCCTGAAAGCTGTAATCCAGAACTACATACTCACCCCATACGCGCTTTTCATACATAGGGCGCTGATCCGATACATAATCCTTCAGCTGATCGCTTTTCGCTTTATCTGCAACCAAAATACCGTCAGGTGTTGCGGCAATCGCAAGATTATTGACGCCGAGAGCAACCAACGGGATTTGAAGTTCATTAATGATATGTGTGTTTTCACAGTGAGCCGCTACGGCATTCCCCGCAACCTCTTCACTCATCGCTTCGGTCAAGGTGTTCCATGTTCCGAGATCTTTCCATTCACCGGAAAAACGAAGTACCTGAATATGCGATTCCTTCTCAACTACTGCATAATCAAATGAAATCTTGGTAAGATTCTCATAATTGCTGAACAACTCCTGATAATTCGCTGTACCAAACACCTTTTCGGCAATAGCCAGCACATATTTCAGCTTGAACGCAAATACACCGGCATTCCACAAAGCACCTTGCTCAATATATTCCTGAGCTTTGGCTGCGTCGGGCTTTTCCTTGAAGGTACTAACCGTGCTGATTTCTTCTTTTGACTCTGGAATAATATATCCGTATTTTTCGCTGGGATAAGTCGGCTCAATGCCCATCAGAACCAGATTGGATTCGCCTTTTTCTGCGCGAGCATGCACTTTACTGAGCATGTGAAAATAGTCCGACTCAACATATGGATCGACGGGACAAACTACAACCGCTTCTTCTTCAGGTACACCCTTCACATCGTGAAGATACGCCGTAGCCAAAGCTATCGCCGGGAAAGTATCTCTTCGGCACGGCTCAATCGAGATACCGACTCTGTCGCCGAGTTGTGCATCAATGGCAGTCACTTGATTCTCAGAAGTCGCGATCGTAACCGTTGCATCAGGATCCACTTCACAAATCATACGGTACATCCTCTGCACCATAGATTCATGTGTTCCGTCTGCCTTTTTGAAAATTTTCAAAAACTGTTTTGAGCGGACTTCATTTGATAACGGCCAAAGCCGTTTTCCCGAACCGCCTGATAATAAAATGATATTCAAGTACTGCAATCCTCCAATAAAAAGCTAAATCATATTGTTGCGGGTTATTCTTCGATATGATTCTCTAATTGCTCAATCAATTCATTCGCAATATATCCCCAAGACATTTTTTCTTTGCTCTCCTGCATTAACTTCTTTTGTTCCTCAAACAGTCTCGGATCCTCTACGAATTGAATCATTTTTTCTTTTAAATCTTCAGCGTCACCCGGTTTTGCAAAAACTCCCACTTCACCGTTAAACAGCTGCTCACGAATACCGCCGGTATCTGTGACCAGAATGGGCGTTTCATAATTGTATGCCATTCCGATAACGCCGGACTGTGTAGCGTCTATGTAAGGCAACACCACAACCGTGTTCGGCTTGGAGAAAAGATAAGCGATCTCCTCATCGGTGATGTACTTATTCATAACAGTGACATTCTTCAACGCAGCATATTCTTCTTCATATTCAGTAAAGTCACCGGAACCCGCCACCGTTAGCTGAACGTCCGGGTATTGCTTCTGCAACTCTCCAAACGCTTTTGATAACACGTGGAGTCCTTTATACTTTTCAATACGCCCGAAGTTTAAGAAGTTGATTTTACCGTTCAATTCTTCTTGACTGAAGCTGCCGGTAAACTCAGGATATTTCATCAAACCGTGGCGCATATAGAAAATGTTGTTTTGGGACTTATGGTAATCCTTTTCGACAATAGGGATAAACTGCTCTGACAACACCATAATATTGTCCGCTTGTCCCATTAAGTCTTTCACATATTGGCTGACACTCTCGTTAGCACCCGAATGAGGAATTACATCATGCAGAATCATGATGTTTTCTTTAACTTTAAAAAACTTCTCAACTATCAAGTTGCGCTTTACGGGATTGGTATACAGCGCAAAGTCAAAACGCATTTTTGAAAACTTGGAACGGATTTTTAGTCCATTCAAAAGATTTTCAACGTACTTGTTACTGTGAACCTTCCAAATATACAAACATTCTGGTGAAAACGAAGTCTTCCAATCTTCAAGATTCTCTATCTGTTCAGATATGATAGCGCATACGCCGACACCGTTTTCCTGTAATCCCTGTGCGATATTCAACGATAAGACAGGACCGCTTTCAGTATTAAAAAACGTTTCGATCAAAATGTTCAAATTATTGCTCATATTATTCATCCTTATAGGTTAAGAATAAACTCTTGTTATTCAAAAAAGTATACAGGGTAGGACCTTTTTCAACATACATCATTATTACAAACGTTTTATCAGATTTGAGATGCAGGAATACCAACAACAGTTTTTCCTGATTCGTTTACCGACTTAACAACTACTGCGTTAGCACCAATAATCGTATTATCAGCAATATAAACATCCCCGATTACTGTGGCACCATATCCTACTTCAACGTTTTTCCCAAGTACTGGGTATACATCTAATGTGCCTTTATTCCCTATACAATTACCGCCATGTAAAATACAATTTTCTCCCACTTTTACATCCGGATGTACTACTATCCCACCACAATGCCAAATCGTCAAACCTTTTTCAAAACTATTTGGATAAATCTCAATACCTATTTTTCTGCCGAGCCTATTCTTTCTTCCTTCATAAAACCAAAACAAATAGGTATGTAATCGACTGCGTTCGGAATTATTCAAATGATACTCGCTTTTTCTGAGTAATTTTAGGTATTTCTTTAGTACAATACCGCTATATGAACTAAATCTATCAACCATCCTATGTTTTAGACTATTGGGAGAATACCAACTGTTATCGAAATCAATATATGCTTTTAAATCTTCTTTTGTTTTTATCATCAATAATCACCGTAAACTAATTAATCTTTGATATATTCTAACAAAAAAATAGTTTTTAGTTTTATAAGCCATTTGTAATTTTAGCGGAATTATATCACTCAAATAAGCAAGAGAATCGATAAAAGCTTGTTTATGCATTATTCTGTTGTTATATCTGATTTTCTCAAAATAAGACATTTTGTTTTGCTTATTGAAAGTATTGTTCATCACATCACAGTATTTATAGTATACGGTACTATGATACTGTTTCAAAGAAAGTGAATCTGTAATACCCCATTTTCCCATATAATGCTTCAAAACACCTAAATAGTATTCTTCAATTGCAAGCAATTCTTTCCTGAACTTCTTATTAAGTGATTCGGTGTTTACATCAAGATAAGTATAGTTTGCAGCGTTAATCACACATATTTCTGTATCGCAGACTGAATCCAGGTATTCAAGATTAAAAATGATATCCTCAGCTAAACTAAGTGATTCTATCATTCTAACATTATTCCTTCGAAGAACAGAAACATCAAACAGATGAAGACAGGGACTTTGTGCTAAAACCTTGTCTGACAAATCAAAATAATCATCTCTGTTTTTCAATGAATATTCTTCGCTTTCAGAATACACATATTTTGTGTTGTTCTGAGAATTACATTCAAATCCACACCAAATATGTCCTACATCTGGATATTTTTCTCTTGCCTCTATAAAATCAGAAACATAATTTGGAGTTACCTGATCATCACTATCAATAAAAACAAGATACTTTCCGTTAGCGAAGTCAATTCCCAGGTTGCGAGCGCAAGATACGCCGCCATTAGGTTTATGAATTACAAAAACTGGGAACCTTTTGGCTGATTGTGCAACCACATCACAAATCTGGGCGCTGGTATCAGTAGAACCATCATCAACCAATATGACTTCGATATTTTGGTATTTCTGATTCAAAACGCTCTCAAAACAAGCTCGAAATCTTTCATTAGTATTAAATACTGGGATAACCACTGATACTAAGCCGGTCATCGGTTAAGTCTCCTTTTCCTATACCAGTTGTAAATTGGATAGAATAGAAATGATAAATATTTTTTTACCGTTCGATTAGGCTTGTAATCAAAATAGATTTCCTTATACTTTCGAGTAATGTTTTTATCATCAAAAGCTCTGATATGTTCCATATACTCGATCCCCAATACTTTTAAATCAATCGGCAAGTATCTTTCTTTACAAAACCAGTACCTATCAATTACTGCTTGATAAGCATCAACTTTCGTTTGTCTGTTTTGTGTATGTATAATACCTGAAGATCTAATAAGATAAAAGTATAGTTTTTCAGGGAAAAAGAATACTCTGCCACTTAGGTAGAAAACTTTGTGAATGATATATTCGTCCTCGTGAATCTTTCCGACATCAAAACGCAAACTTTGAAATAGTCGCTTTTTATATAACTTATTCCATGCAGGATGCACCCTCCATTCACGATGCATCGTTTCAAACAAAGTAACTTTTTCTGATATAAGCCCCAACGGCGGGAACGAATCCGGTTTATTTATATCATTACCGTCGGAATCGACATTCAGAAAATCGCACACCACAAGATCCGCATCATTCGATTCGGCGCTGTCTAACAACCTTTCAACATATAAATCTGAAATTGTATCATCACTATCAACAAAGCATATCCATTCACTATCGCTACACGCCAACGCCCAGTCGATTCCGGAATTGCGTGCGGCGGACAAACCCCCGTTCATTTGGTGGATCACATAGACAGGAATCCCATACGTATCTTGAGAAGCAGCAAATTCATCACACATTATGCCGCTTGCATCTGTAGAACCGTCATCAACAAGGATGATTTCTATATCTCTGAATTTCTGTCCCATAATACTTTCTAAGCAATTGCTTAGGTATTCTTCTACTTTGTAAATTGGCACTACTATCGAAACCGATGCCATAATACAACTCCTCAATCATTTACGATATCAGTAATATACTTCTTCAATTCTGCATAATACGGTTGCAAATTAGTATTATCATAATAAAATCGCCGATTAGGAATCTTGTTGACAAGTTGTATAAGACTTTCTTCCTTTTCAGCAAGGATTATATACTCAAGGTGCTTAATCCACTCATAAGACCCTTTAACCTTATGGCTTTTACTATTAATCACAATACAGGGCGTCCCTGTAATCGCGCAAAAAATCATCCCATGCAATCTGTCAGTTACAACAAGCTCGGAGGAAATAAACTCGTTAAGCTTTTCCGTGATTGCCTCATTGCGCTTTTCGATAGGAATATAATCCATTCCATCAATATCCGTGATTTTTACATTTCCATTAAAAATACTCTCGGCTTCACTTTTATATCTTTCATATTCTTCAGGCTTTAATGTCTTTTCTTTATCGTTTCTAAAACAAATAAGACAACCGTTTCGTGGTTGTTCTTTTTTGCTCTTATCTTTAGATAAAACTATATCCGGCATTAATACAACATCGTTATACAGATGACAAACTAAGTCAAAGGAAATCCTTTCACGAGCACAGAATTTTATATGTTGATGGCTGTTGAATACTTCCACAGATCTTTTTAACCTATTTTGTCCTTCCGGCGTATTATTATAATAAAAAGTATTGGGAAAACATAGGATTCTTGAGTCAGGAATCTTTACGATGATTCTTCTGAACATATCATCTAATTCCGGCCAAAGCGTTCCAAAATAACCTCCACCATGAACAAGAATATTTCTTTCGTTTAATATACTAATTGAATGAATTTTTTCAAGCATCAGCAAATCAACAACTGTAACTTCAATATACTTAATATTCATTTCTACCAATAATTCAGTCGTTACCTTTGCGATCGCTTGATCCCCAATATTTCCATGAACTGGTGTCATAATGAATAGTAATGTTTTTTTATCAGATAACTGTATTCTTTTTTTTAGTTCAAAAATATTCTTCCATAGGGTTTTCCATTCATAGAATCTTCCATGAATTCGTCGTAAGCCGCTTAGCACTCGGAAACCTCCAAATCTCCATTTGTCACATTGCCCCACCATCGTGAGTTCCATGGCATTCCGTGATTAAAATCTGCATCTGCTTTTATCGTTATTTCTGCTATATCCCTAAGCACATCAAGATTATTATCCACATTCATTGATCCTACTTCATATAACACAAAGGTAAATGTATACTTGCCGGGAACAACATTACCTGTATCCATTTCAAGAGAATAAGAGCTTTTTTGTCTTCCTTCTAATCCAATGGTATTATGGGTTGACGACATTGTTACAACATTACCACTCGCTGATTTCATTATAATCCGTAACAAAAAGTCATAATGCTTATTACTCCTGTTTTCAACATCGATTTGAAACTTCATATTGTTGCCAAATGCCATAATCCCGGTGGAATTATTCATATCTATTCTAGTTATTACCGGAACGTTTGGTGCAGATAATTCTCTGATCTCATCAGTCACAATTATTTCTTTTTCAAAATTATGTTTTCGTCCAAGATAAAGATTGATTGCTTCCTCAACATCGCCGTCAAACACTACTTGTCCATGACTCAATACAATACATCTCTCACACAATTGTCTGATTGTGTTCATATTATGTGATACATAAAGGATAGTTCTTCCTTCTTTAGCAGATACCTGATTCATTTTCTCCAAACACTTATTCTGGAACGCCATATCGCCGACAGCCAAAACCTCATCCATAATCATAATCTCAGAATCCAGATGTGCCGCAACAGAGAACGCCAATTTAACATACATGCCGGAAGAATAGCGCTTCACAGGCGTATCAATAAACTGACGACACTCAGAAAAATCGATGATTTGCTCCATTTTTGAATCGATTTCTGCCTTCGTCATGCCGAGAATAGCGCCGTTCATATAGATATTTTCACGTCCGCTCAGTTCAGGATGGAAGCCTGTACCGACCTCCAACATAGAAGCGATACGTCCGTTCATCTCAATCGAACCAGTGCTGGGGGCGGTGATTTGTGAGATCAGCTTCAGCAGCGTACTTTTACCGGCGCCGTTATGTCCGATAATACCGACACGCTCTCCTTCGTTTACAGTGATATTGATATCACGCAGGGCATAGAATTCCTCGCCAGTATGTGCCTCTGCTTTACTGTTAACTACTTTTGTGGGATCCTCAAGCCCCTTTCGTGCAGCTCTTCGGCGCTGCAACTCATCACGCAGAGTCGTACCGCCGATCATGCCTAACCGGTATTTTTTTGAAACATCTTTTATTATCAGAATTTCATTACTCATGATTTTTCTCCATATTTGGGATAATTATCAAACCGTATCCATAAATGTCCGTTCAACCTTATTGAACTTAAAGATACCAATCAAAGTGAGTATGATTGTAACGATCAAACTGACAATAATCGCGGGAGGATCAATGCTCCCCGCCTCGGGTCCCAAAAAGCCATATCTGGCTAATTCTATCACAGGTGTCATTGGATTAAAACGAGCGATCCAATAAAGGGGACCTGTGCCGAAAAGCTTCAAAGAATACGCAACCGGAGTTCCGTACATCCACAGGGACACACCAAATCCCACTAAGAATTGTAAATCACGGTATTTGGTCGTTAATGATGAGATAATTATTCCGACGCCAAAACCAAGCGCTGCCATTTCGACAACCAAAAGCGGGTATGCCAGCGCCCAAAGATTGATTTTGATAGAGTATCCGGGAATAAACAAATAAATCACCAAGAATACGATAAACATAACAAATTGGATGCCAAAACTGATAAGCTGACTTAAAACCGTCGAAATAGGCATACACAGTCTGGGGAAATAAACCTTGCCCATTGTCCCGCTGTTCGCGATAAATGTATTTGACGTGTTTGTCAAACAGCCGGCAAAGTAACCCCATGTAATATTTCCGCACATATAAAAGAGAAACGTCGGTACGGCACCGCAGTCCGCTAATCCCGCCACATTACCAAAAACAAAGGTAAAGACAACTGTTGTCAACAGCGGCTGAATCACCGCCCAAGCGGGACCTAAAATCGTTTGCTTATACTGAGATACAAATGTCCTTTTTACTAAAAGGAATATCAGATCCCGATATTTCATAACCTCTCTGAGATTCAGTCTTAAGCCCTTTTCCTCAGCCGATATTTTCTTGTAATACTTTGATTGCTCCATATTGCACCTTGTTTAGTTCGATTATTGATTCAGAAATGAAACATAGTCATAATCATCGATATATCTACGTTGCCAAAAAGAAGGCTTGGGATCAGTGATTATACCCATTTCAGATTCATTCTCAAATCCTTTAATATATTGCGAACAGCCTAATTTGGGATAATTCAAATGTGTAAAAAGCACTTTGTTTTTGTACGGAAGCTCATCAAATTGCTTCATAATGTCTTCATTACAATCTTCTATCTCGGTCATCATCAAATAAATATTATTGTAATCGATCCGCTTCTTTCGTTCGTCCCACTTTCCCTTCGCTTCCGAAAAGCTGCGGTAATGCATAAAGAACACTTTGATATCACCCAGCATTCCAACAGGATAAGGTAGTTCACTTTCTATCTCAACCACTTCTAATTCCAAATAATAATGCAAATTAGATACAAACTTAAGATAGTCCGACGCCTTGAAAAACAGATTCACTGTCGGGCTCCGAAACTGTTGTCCCAAATCATGGCTAATAACCCCTCCGACACAATTATTCGAAATAATCGTCGGATTCTGATGAATTAGCCTTTTCCTTTTATTATTTAGATAGATTGTATGTTCAATGTTTTTTATTTTATTGAAAGCTTTTGTAAAGAATACTGACATAACATCTTCCTTTTAGTATACATTACTATTCAATACCTTTTAGAATGCGTAATTTGCAACACAAATACAAATTGATTTTAGCCAAATAATAATACTTCTTCATACCGCCCTGCGCATCTTTAATGTTTTTGAATGTCAGATGACTCTTTCTTTTATATTCTCTGACAACTGAAATTGCATGTCGTTTTTCGTCTCCAGACATATATTTAATAACGCACTGCAACGCATATATACATGAACCAAACAAATCCAATTTAGCCTTTTGCGATAATTCGGGATGATTCTTTTCAATATACAACTGTCGATTCCATTTTCCTTCCAAATAATCCAATCTTCGCAAGTTATATCTCTGCCCCATAATACTGGATTCTCTTTGAAGATAGAAATACATAGTCTTGTTGATTTTTGTGATTCTTTCAGCTTGTCCGAAGATCTGGTATGTCCAAAAAACATCTTCATGCTGTTTGCCAACAGCAAATGTCACATCGCGAATTACATCTCGTTTATATATTTTATTCCATACATGTTGATGGAAGATTTGTTCATCAATCAACGCAGATAATCCCTCAGAAGCAGAATAGTCATTTACATCCAAATCATCATGATACTCATCATATTCTCCATTTTCAAAGAACTTGCATACATTGCATTCAACAATATCGCTCTTGTGTTTCAATGCGGTAGATAATAAAGCTTCGTAAAAATCCTCAGAAATATAATCGTCACTGTCAATAAAACTAATAAACTCTCCGTCAGCAATTTTCAAACCGTAGTTTCTTGCATCCGATAATCCTCCGTTAATCTTATGTATTACACTAATCCGATCATCTTTTTCCATCCATTCATCACACTGACTCGCACAATCATCAGGGGAACCGTCATCTACAAGGATGACCTCTATGTTGGTGTAACTCTGATTCATCAACCTTGTAACGCATCTGTTAAGATAATTATTCACCTTATATACTGGTACAATAATACTGATAAGAGGTTGTTTTTTGTTATTCAAATCCAAGTTCATCATCATAGCTCCTATGACAGCGTATCGAATAGAATTATTGACTTCAACTAAAAGTAACCATATCCACCGGTTTTTTCTAATATCTCGACCATCTTTTTTCTATGCTCGACATCAGCATTAAGCCATTCCTGCCATGGTAATTCATCAAAAAAATGCTGAGTTTCTCGTTGACAGGTGTTTTTTTCTTTCCACTTCTCAAATGAAGTAATCATTTTTGCAGGGTTACCTCCCGCCACTGTGTTAGAAGGTATATCATGTGTCACCACAGAACCGGCACCAACAACAACACTATCTCCAATTGTAACGCCACATAGGATTATAGAGCCTGCTCCAATAAAGCAGTTGTTTCCAATCTTAACCTGTCCTATCTTCGTTCCTAGACCGGCTTTATTTGTGCTTGCATCATGAGTTATAATATGCACATCAAAAGAGATTGTGACATCATCTCCTATCGTAATAAGCCATGGCATACTAGGATCAATTCCTAACCATGAATAACAATTGAAGTTGTTACCGGTGATTAATCCCTTGCTGTATAACAACTCTTTATGCTGCTCCTCGGCAGTCTTTTTATGAAACACCCGACTAATAAAGCTCATTCTATCCTCCTTTACTCGAAATACTCTATTCGATCTCAATCTTTTTTCTCACTCGATCATTCCTGAAATAAAAGCATCATAATCGAATTCCGTTAAATAATTATGGAAATTATCTAATACTGTTATATAAGATTCTTTAGTCAAATCATAAGTATGAGAATACATTTCATTTGTCATCCAACTATTAATCTCTGGTTTAAAATGTGTATAGTCTTTATATAAATCCAAATTTGTAATAATCTCTTCATTGTTTTGGAAAAAGTGTACATTAGTATTATCATATTCAAATATCTTCCCAAGAGCAGTTTGAACATCATATATTTGAGCATCTAATGTCCCATCGCTTTTTTCTATATACCAATATAGAATACTATAAGGTGCCATATAAAAATGAAATTCTGTTTCAGGGTGTGCTTTAATCAACGGAAGAATATTATATTCTAAATTATCCAATAAATTATTCTCAAAAAAGGAATCCCCTTTGTTTTCTTTCTGAGTCATTGGATATGAAATAGATGATAATGCATTTCCTTTACAATAAATACTCTCATCAGCCTCCCAAGAACCATCTCTCATCATAATCTGGTTTTGATTCTTGATTGTACCTGATATATCAAACAGGGTATAATAATAGAAAATATCAAAATTTAGTAAATATGATAAATCATTAATTTTAGTATTGTCATAAAGATATTCAGGCAAAGGAAAACGTGGTGTATTCTTTCCTGTGGTCAAGGCATATTCATCAAGTGCCCAAAAGACTTTTTCAACTTGATGTCCCGAATCATAGCACACATCTAATATCGTTTTATGGTTAAATGTACTCCCTCCAGAATAGGGAACCTTAATAGTCGTACATCCAAACAGTTTGTCCAGCTCACTAACATCGGTATTTTCAACCATTGAAGATCCCAACAACAC
The DNA here is from genome assembly GCA_017403985.1 of Ruminococcus sp. Lineage (GTDB taxonomy): Bacteria > Bacillota > Clostridia > Oscillospirales > Acutalibacteraceae > Ruminococcoides. The sequence continues at coordinate 223,516 of JAFRDE010000020.1, forward strand.
CGCATTATAATCATAATTCTTTGCAATACCGGGATTGCAATACAATTCAGTATAGGTTCGATATGTCAATGGTCCGCGCTCCCCGCCGTATTGAAGGAGAGGATCCAAATAAAACTGAAGCGCACCAAACGCTATGACAATTACCATGGTAATTGAGATAAGGGTTATAACCCATTTTTTAGAACTCATATTTACTCCGAATATAAGGATTAGAAATTAAAATACAAAAACGTACTTACACCCGATAAAGAAAGAATACTCCATATCAAAAGAAACACTGTAGTCAAAAGATTAATAATCTTTGGGCAGAATTGTTTTACACGCTCCTGTACGTTTTTCGTACAAAGGCAGATAATCGTTGCCCCGATCATGATCGCAATCAGAATCACATTAAGTGCCCCATCAAATTCAAAGATATTCTTCACAACATGAATAGGAACCGTATGAATCAGGGTGTCGACTAATTCTTCCTGTAACTGAAAGCCGCCGCTGAATACTCTGGAAATCAAAAGTCCGGCATCCGAAATAGTCAAAGCACGGAAGAATACCCATGTAAGATTGATAAAGATAAAGGTTAACAACCAAGTCACCGCGTAGGGCACTTTATCGATCCATTTCTTTAACAAACGGTACAGCACCATCGCGACGCCGTGCATCAAGCCCCAAACGATAAACGTAAATCCAACGCCGTGCCAAATACCGCTGACCAAAAATACGATCATCACATTCAGACAAGTTCTGAACGTACTGCATCTGCTGCCGCCTAACGGGAAATAAATATAGTTCGTCAGGAATCTGGTCAGCGTCATGTGCCATCTTTTCCAAAAATCCGAAATATTTCTCGCCTTATACGGAGAGTTGAAATTAATCGGCAGCTCAATATTGAACATGTAGGAGATGCCGTTCGCCATATCACAGTAACCGGAAAAATCAAAGTATAACTGAAACGTATACGCAAGAATGGTCATGACCGCTTCAAAGCTGCTAAGCGATGATATATTGCCGTAACCAAAAGTTGTGATTTTACCAAGGTTATCCGCAATAATCACTTTTTTGGCAAGACCGAGCGAAAACGCATATAGTCCCTTTGCAAAGTTGTCTGTGTTAAATTTCCGTTTGCCTTCATCCTGAAACTGGAGGATGATTTCGTTATGTAATACGATCGGTCCCTGAATCAGCTGAGGAAAGAAGGTTACAAACAAAGCATAATCCACAACGCTGTATACAGGCGCTTTGCCTTTGTAGCTGTCTACTAAATAAGCGATCTGCTGGAAAGTGAAGAAGCTGATTCCCAACGGCAGCACAAGATTCAGATAAACAAAATCGGTGTTAAAGAAGTTGTTTGCAGTTTCAAGAATGAAATCGAGGTATTTATAGAAGAACAATGCGCCGATATTTATGAACGATCCTAACACGAACAAGAATCTTCTTAATCCCGTTTTTGACTTATTCAATTTGTTAAACGCATAGCACAACACATAGTTGACAACCATGCTCGCCAGAATCACCCATAGATAAGCAACATTATAGTAGGCATAAAAGAATAGTGAGCAAATGACCAACCAAACTTTTGCAATCTTATTTTGATGAAAATGATTCAGCGCGAAATAACCAATCAGGGTGATTGGCAAGAAAACAAAAATGAAAATATAGGAATTAAAAAGCAATATAATTTCTCCAACTTTAATTTAAATATTTGATAGATAGTGCTATTATCCATTCTGCCAAAAGAAATAAAACGGTGAAAAGAAAGCATCATTTTGCATATAAGACACATAACGCCACACACAAAACACTGTAATTACAACAGCAAACACCGTGCTAACGCTAATATCCGCAAAGGTATATTTAATGATTCTTTTCTTCGCTAATGAATCTCCTGAACCGGAAATACCATTTGTATATGACAAATCTGATTGAACAGTCTCCTTTGAATCATAAGTATTCCCCTTAACTACCAATGGCATAAACAGAATCGAAAACTGATAATAAAAATCTGCTAACCGTTCAAAAGTATTACTGTAAAAGCAGAACGTCTGAATAACAGCGGCAAGTCCCATAAAATATATCAGCGCACCCAAAACTCTGTTTTTAGCTTCTGCTGTATAATACAAATATAATGCATACAACAAAATAAGTACCATTAATACAAATTTAGTTCCAAGAAAAGCTACTGTAGATGAATACTCAAGATTCCCTTTTGAATACGCTGAGGTCATCAAACTCACAATTTGTGATCTAAATATGTATACAATCACAAGAACACTGAACATCAAAATAGGAAACGACCTGTTAATTTGAAGTTTTGCTATCCAGTAAGCCGGAAGAAAAATAAGTGCTGGAAAATGAAATAATACAGCTAATCCTACTAATACAACAAATCGTAGAGGCTTTTTCTCAAAGATGGCATCAAATGCAAAGCACAAAAAAGCCATTGCCCATGCTTGCTTCAAAGCAGAAAACAGAAATGTATAAAAAAACATTCCCATAAACCACATCACACTGATAAAACCGTTTTCAGAATATTTTACTAATAATTTGTAATATGCAAAACACACCACAATAGCGGTGATAACGATAATCCATTGATAATCACCATTAAGGTTTTTTATTGCTTTCATTATTATAGGCAGCCCAGGGTTTGGCCAAGATAATTCCTTAGTTTTTATCCCCTCATACTCAATATAGTAAGAACTCGAAGAATCATAGCCTATTCTTCCTGCATCTCTGAATGCCATAACTACAAAAAGGATAATAAAAGCAGCCGTTAGGAATTTCTTCTTATCGTTCCTAAATAAATAGCCAAAGAACAATATTAATAATATTTGGATTACATAAATACTAAACATAATGATCTATGACCTCATTTACACATAGAATACGTTTCATATAATAAATAATAAAACTATTGTTAAGAAAAGATGTCTTCAAAAAACAATTCTGTATCTCTATCGAGTTTTTTAGCACGGAACATTCTTCCACGCTCACTGCTTTTCTTTGTATAACCCTTTATTTGCTCTTTGTTCAACATTTTTTTAAGTCCTATTATAAATGCATCATCATCATTTGGGACGATCATGCCATACTCGGAATCACCCAACAGTTCTCTCATACCGGAACAATCGGTTGTTATTATCGGCTTCCCCAGTATCAATCCTTCGGCAATAAACGTACTGAATCCCTCAAAATTAGATGAACAAACCAATATATCTGCCGCTCTCATAAACGGATATGGATTCTGTTGGAAACCAAAGAGCTTAACATAAGAGCTCATTTGTTGCTGAGAAATATACTCCTCGATCAGCACTCTCTGCTCACCATCGCCTACCATCCATAAGTCAAAATCAAATCCTTCATCATGAAGTTGATGGACTGTTTTCAACAACCGGATATAATTCTTAGGAGCGGATAATCTTCCTACAGTACATAATGTCAGTTTGCGCTTTTCAACTTCACTCGGAAGCGGCAGTTCTGCCTTTTTTAAGATTTCTTTATCATCTATTACATTATAGACTACGGTAACTTCCGGATTGCTTCCGAACATAGATACAAAGCTCTCTTTACACTTTTCGGAAACACAAACTATCTTATCAAACTTTTTGTATTGGGCAGCCGATTTTTTAACAAAGGCTTCTTTATCTTTAATGGCAACGTCGAAATCACAATGAACCCATGCAATTTTCTTTGCTTTCTTGTTAGTTGAAGACGCCATCACCTTGGTAGGTCCGAACTCGAGATATGCGATCTCGATATCATAATCCCCCTTCATATGTAAGGAATAGACGAGCCTCAGTGCCGCTTCAATTCTGTATAGATTTCTATAAAACTGATTATCAGAAGGATAAATGTACTTATAATGAATACCGTCCATAAGATATTTGGTCGGATCATCGGGAAACACCGTCTGCACCGTAATGTCAAACTTTGTTTGATCCATATGATTAACAAGATTGCACAGCACTTTTTCAGCGCCGCCGCCACCCAAAGTATCAATATGAAACAGTATTTTTATCATAAGCGATTACCCTCCTTTTCTATTAATTGTTGTTATAGATATCAAACAGCTTTTGATATGCCTTTCGTGCATCAAAACCGGATTCACTGACCAAAGCGCAATACTTTTCAGGATCATTCCTTGACACCTTGCATATGTTTGATATCCATGCATCTTTGTCATTTAAGGAAAGCGGCATTACTAAATCCGTTATGATCGCGTCCTGAGGTATTGTATCACTTATCACACATGGTAACCCATTTGCTTGCGCTTCCAAAAGTGCCAATGGCGTTCCCTCTCTCAATGACGGGAAAGCAAACACATCAAAGGCGGATAAATGCTCATTGATATTCATTACCGCGCCTGTAAAGTGGACATACTCCGTCATCTGACATTCGGAAGCAATCCGTTTCAAACGATTCACCTCTTCATCGGAACCTGTACCAATCAACATCAATTCAGCGTTTTTTTGCCTCTTTCGGATACCCGGCAATATTCGAATCAAAAACTCCTGATTCTTCAGTGGATAAACCGTGCCGGAATGACCAATAACAAATGCATCTGGATCAATCTTATACTGATTTCGTATAGCTTTACGAGATTGGTCATGATAAGCAAATAGATCTGTATCAATTCCATTCGGAATCACGACAAACGGGTGGTCGCCATACATCCATTTTCCCGCCTCAACACCGCAGGAGCAGAAATGCGTTGCGCTTCTTTTAATCAATCGACGCATAGCGTTCTCATATAAACGCTGCTTTGCAGAAACCGCATTTTCATGCGCCGTTGTATGGGAGTGCGCTATACGGACAGGAACTTTATGCTTTCTAGCCACCCAAAGATTGATACCGGAATTAAACTGGGTATGTGAGTGGACAATGTCATAATGATTTTCATCGATCAAATCGCCCAGCTTCTTTATATATCTGCGGTATCCTTTCTGGGGAGAAGGAATCGTAATAACCCTGCCGCCCCGATCAATGATTTCAGGAGCAAGAGAATCACCAAACCCTTCAAATATCAAATAATCAAATTGAAACTCATCAGCAGGAGCAAACTTGATGATGTTAGTGACAAACCTCTCCACTCCACCATACTGTAAACCAGCACTGATAATCAAAATCCTTTTCATGAGGCTCTTTCAGCTAATTTCATAGCCACCTTGTAAATTAACCAATACTGTCTTAGCTTAACCGGCATATAGATCTTCCTGCAATAATTTGTTTTAGGATAATGCATCTTTTTTTTATTGACCTCTTTACAATCATTTCGAATGCCGGAAAAGATTTCTTCTTTTGTTGCTTTCCTCAGTTTCATACGCTTTGCTCTTGAATATACTTGTATACAACAGCAGAAATTCTCTGCCTCTCTGATCCTGTCAAGATACTTTTTTTCTAAATTGCTGGAGCACAACGCCTCATCAAGTGCTTTGCTTCCAATATCAAATTGTTCATTCAATTCCTCGGCACTGCGAACCGACCTAGATAACGAATCCTGAGATGTAACAACATAATGATAAAACGAATCATCAAGCACTCTTAAGTTTTGGATATGCAAAGCGTATGCTATATTGAAAACTTTATCTTCCGCGATACTGCATCCTTCAGGAAAACAAATATGATTTATATTCATTATTTCACGACGATATACCTTCCCGATAGGAGCGTTGATTTGTTTTCGACAAATCAAATCGGATATTTTTGAAAAGATTGCATCCATATCCTTTGAAAAAAAAGGGATCATAGATTCTTTTCGTTCCGATGTTTTATCAGTGAATAACAAAGGCGTTATTATAAAATCGTATTCACATTCTGATAAAACTTGATCAATTTGTAAGAATGCATCTTTTGAAACATAATCATCACTGTCAATAAAAACGATATACTCACCTGTTGCTTTTTCAATACCGGTATTTCTGGCAACAGATACTCCGGAATTGGTTTGTTCATAATAATGAAAACTCCGATTCTTCGCAGCATATTCTTTACAAATCTCACCACTCGTATCCGTTGATCCATCATTAACAAGGATAATTTCAACATCACTATTCAGTTGTGGTAATAAGCTATCCAAACACCTTTTTATAGATTTTTCAGCATTGTAGATAGGGATAATAACACTGTATTTCATAATAAAACCAAATCGTCTATATTACAAATCCTCGTAATTGCGCTCAAAATCGATAGCAATCGGATGATGTGTCCACTTACGTTCTTCAACTGGTGGCAATTGCATATAATCACCATAAAAAACAGTTAAATAATTCTCCCAATCTTTGAAACACATGAATTGCTCGCCCTCAAATTCCAAAGTTGTAAACTCGTCGCAAAGTGTAGAAATAAACTCTTTTTTCATACTTGAAACTGAGTCTGGAGATATATATTTTAAAACGGTTATACTATTATTTTTTTCAAGTGATTTTTCAAATGTCTTACAGTACTTTCTTCGAGTCTCTTCATTTGTGGCTTTCAACATTGTGCTGACTAAGGAAGAATAGAATCCCGATTCCAACGAATGAATATTTCCTCTTGTATATATCAAGTATTTCGTACAACGAAAGTAAAATAGTTTCTTTTTTATCCAATTGTTAGTAATCCTGTCAAACGGAAAAATGTCAATAAAAATACCAGTATGATACATACCAGCTTCATTTTTAAACTGTAAAAAAGTGGTCTTATCCTTACGTATTTTTGAAAATGTCTGAGAAAAATTAGGAGTATTGCTTTTGTTTTGCAATAAATAGCCATCAGGATGTGATTGCTCCCAAAGACTAAGAAACCGATTATAATCATCACGTCGCATAGCAATGTCAATATCATCATCCCAAGGAATAAAACCTTTATGGCGTACAGCGCCTAATAATGTTCCACCGCATAACGAATACTTGATATTATTTTCTCTACATATTTTATCTACAGTTTTGAGTATTTCAAGTTCTGTTAACTGAACTTTACGTAAGAGTTCATCCATTTATTTGCTCCTGTTTATGCCATAATTTTTATAGAAAATAAATCTCTTCCAACTCTTTCTTCACCGAAGTAAAGCAATAATCCATCGCAATATCAAAAGCTCTTTTACTACATTCTTGTGCTGGTTGCGCATCATCAAAAAGATGTAGTACCCTGCCTGCCATCGCATCAACATCATCACGATTTACCAGATATCCATTCTCTCCATCATGGATTAGCTCTTTGTGACCGCGATTAATAGTAGCAACTACCGGATTACCGGAAAGCATCGTTTCCACAATATTCAGCGGCAAACCCTCGCGATAGCTGCAGGAAACCAAAACATCAATAATATGCTGGTAATCTTGCAGATGAGTACAATACCCAAGCATTTTGATGTTATCCTCCATGCCGCAGAGCCTGATCTCGTTCTCCAAATTTTGCTGCTCGGGACCGTTACCGGCTATCAACAGCAATGCATCCGGATACTCCTCGACGATCTTCTGCATCGCATGGATCGCCATCTTCTGATTCTTATTGGGCAGCAGCTCTCCCACGCAGAGGATCAGTTTCTGGTTTTCACCATAACCCATTTCTTTGCGTAAGCGCAACTTTTCAGCCTCATCAACAGGAAAAAAACGTTTTTCATCAACGCCGACACCGTGGATTCGCTCAACCTGACAATGAAAGCCTTTCGCTTTGGCGGTTTGATAATCCTCTTCGTTAATGCAAATCAGCTTATCACACTTACGGGAGAAATCCTTCTCAAGCGGATAGTATACCATCCAATTCTTCTTCGGGGCTCCATCATAAAAATGGAATCCGTGTGCGGTGTAGAAAACTTTTGTACCTTTCTTACGCGCCTTCTGCGCTGCTAAACGAGTGATGATGCCGCCGACCGGCGTATTGCAATGGATCACATCATAATGACCATCGTCAATAATCCGTTTCAGCATTTTCTTTGCTCTTAAATTATCCGAGCTTTTCGGAGAACGGTTAAACGGAATGTCAAATACTTTATCGGCAAAATCAAGCTTGAGTCCGTTTTTCTCGGCAAGGTTGTTTCGCGCCGCTACGTGCACCTCACAACCGTGAGCATGGAGCACCTCAACCAAAGGCTTATGAAATTGGCAAATGTGGCTCTGCACTGTCGCAGTCAGCAAAACTTTCATATCTTAACTATCCTATCAAAACGGAAGATGTGTGTTGACAACATAATATGCGTTGATTGCTTTCTTTCGTCTGTCGGTTTCATTGAGATTTACGACACGGATATTCATGTCATAAAGCTCTTTGTTCATATACTTCTTCATATCAAGATGATGCTGGTCGGAGATGCGCTTATCAAGCGGCACACTCAGTACCAGATCCAGCAATTTGCGGTTGTTATATGGAATGGTAATATCAAAGCAGGACTTCATCACGCCGATATTCAGACCGCACTTGCCGCCGTGCATCATTTCCCATACGAAGAAATCGGATTCATCGTAATTGAACAGATGCTCTTTAAGCTGGGTATCTCTGATATATTCTTCAAAGTACTTGTCTGTTTCTTTCAGTAGTTTTCTGTTGCCGAGAAAAATCTTATACAGTGAGGAATAATCTCTCGGAGTCAAATCCTCTTTGAACTTCGTCCTGCCGAAATACTTATAGGCATATGCACGGATCGTCTCGGAGATCCATGATTTTACCTCAACGTCACAGACGTCGTTGTTGATCAGGGTGATCTTCTTTCTGGCGTCGTTATCCTTGTTTGCGCCGATATCGCCGTCGTTATGCTCAAAAATCGCCTTGTAGATCTCGAAGTCCGGAACCTCTTCATTGGTTTCGGGAACCTGATACACCTTGTGCGGCACGTTAAATCTTTCGCTGATCTCCTTTGCCTTTTCAGCGTCGACGGACTCGCGATACATCGAGATATAGCTGAAGGTCGTGTATTGATCATACACGCCGTTCGCCGCCGCAAAAGTCGTATTGCTGTCGATCCCGCCGGTCAGAGAGATTGCAGGGCGCTTCCACTTCATCGGGATCAGCTTCATATTATTCATCATGATGCGCGAGGCTTCTTCAATGACCTGCTGATATTCTTCATCGGTCTCACACATTTTGATCTCGTGGTAGGGATAAAAGCGCTTCACGTGATAACTGCTGTCAAATGTGACGTAGGTATTGGGGATGATCCTTTTGATCTCCTTGAAGCAGGTAAGATCGCCCGGCATATAGTTGCCCATCATGTAATGGTACCACTTATAGGCAACCAGACGCTTTACATACTCATCTGTTTCCAGATCGCACAGATCGCCGATCAGGCGCATATGCGAGGATATATACTGTTTTCCGGCAACTTCGCCGTAACAGCCGTACTGCATACCGGAAGCGTCCAAAGTAAAGTCGATCTGCTTTCCGCAGACGGAACCGATAATGAAGATACCGGTCAATTCGTCCATTCGCTCAAAGTATTCCTGCGTGCCGTAGGCTTCGCCGATCTTTTTGAGGATGGTATTCTCATCGATCTCCATCGTATAAGGATTATACGCGTGACCGATCAGGAAAAAGGTTCTGTCATTCACCTTTTGGAAGAAAGTGTTCACCGTTTTGTAGACATAGAAGCGGTATCCGTCTACCTCGGTAACGTTCCAATTACCGTAAAAGGGATATTCACTCATACGGTTAGAATAATCATTGTCGGTAATCAGATATCCCTTTTCAAAAAGGTGTTTCTGTAATTCCGGTTTGTTAGCAAGCTGTAGTTTTAGATTCATATATCTTCCCCATTTTATCTTTTTTGATATCAAAAAGGAAAAAATTGATGGATAATATCACATTATGATATGTTGATTTGCCATTATCAACCACACTCAAAATGGAATCTTTGAATGGATCGAATAGTATATTCTTTCTGCACGCGCTCTATTATTCGTATGCTTAAGATTGGTAACCGCAATTCCCGTGCTGTCGATCATCGGATTCATTCTTTTTCTGATTTCAGAGTAAACCGTATCATTGATCCGTGCTTCGAGCGGAACACTAAGTAATATCTCTAGCAATAATCTATTATTATAGGGGATAGTAATATCAAAAGAGAATCGGTGTTCTCCGGTTATTACTAGTCCGTTCCAACTGGGAACACGAAATTCCCAAAAGAACTGTTCCTGCCAATCGACTGGTTTACTGCTGTCTTGTTCAAAAAAGGTATTCAGATATTCTTCGAAAACTTTATCAGTTTGCTTTACCAGTTTACGATTATTAAAAAAGAATTTGTAGAGAGTAGTGCACTTTCTCGGAGATGGTTTATCACCAAAATTCTTTCTTCCGTTGAATCGTTTGGAATAATACGCTCTGCCGATTTCAGAAGCCCATGACTTAACCTCGATGTCAAAATCATTCACTCTACAGAAAAATGCTCTTTTTCTGACATCGTTTCTATTACTGTCGCGAATGTCGCCTGTGTTCCATCGTAATATGGCTCTGATTTCTTCAACGTGCTCAAAATCAGCATCGTTTTCATTGATCGTATAAATCTTATGGCTTAGATTCAGTGCCTCACATATATTATGCGCTGCTTCAACGTCAACTTGTTCAGATTCTGAGGAAGTATAGCTAAAATATGAAAACTGATCATATAATCCTGCCGCACACGAGAGGGTTGTCTTGCTGTCACATCCACCTGTCATGGAAATCGCAGCTCTATCCCATTTTTTCGCTATCAACTGTAAATTGCGTGTCAGAATATCCGATGCCTTTTCAGCCGCTTCATCAATTGATAAATGCAAATCCTTCGGTGTATAAAACCGATGCGAAGTGATTTTTCCGTTCTTATCAATACAAATATAATGATTGGGAACCAATCGCTTCACTTGCTCGAACTGAGTCAGATCTCCGGGCATCGCATTACCAAGCAACTTGAAAAAGCGATAATTACATAATGATTTTGCATAGTCGCTCCACTGCAAATCTAAAAAGTCATTCACAAGATTTGTATGTGAAGAAACATAAACTCTTCCATCTATAACGGAATATAAGGTGTTTTGCATACCGGAAGCGTCGCCCAATATGAACAGATTATCACTATAATAGCATATTAATGTAAAAACACCGGTTAACTCGTTCAAATAATCAAAGAATTCTTTTGTTCCAAATTCTTTTATGCTTAACGCCTCAAGTAATGCTTGCTCATCTGAAATCATGGCAAAAGGATTATAGGCATGACCAACTAATGCGATAAAACCGTTTTTTCTTGAATTTACATAATAAGACTGTTGAGAAGCAACCAATAGATTAAAATGACCGATTACTTCATGTTTCCAGTTTCCATAAAAGGGATATTCATTTGTTTTTACATCAGCATCCGTAAACAAAAAGCCCCATGAATACAGCTTTTCTTTTAATGCAGGAGTTTTTGTCAGGATATTTTGAATATCTTTTTTATCCATAAAATTCACTTACTAAGATTATGATAGATAATCTCGATTATTCTCTCCCCGTTCCCATCTCCGACAAAGCTGTTGTGAGGGGTGAGGATGATGTTCTGTTTGTCCCATAAAGGACTATCTTCGCTCAGCGGTTCGTCTTCGAAGACGTCGAGGACAGCTCCGCCGAGGTTGTCTATATGGTTCAACAGCGCTTCTGTGTCGATGATCGCGCCGCGGGCGATGTTGACGAGTACCGCGGTACTTTTCAGAAGGCTGAAACGTTCTTCGTTCATCAAGTGCTTTGTCTGCTCTGTCAGCGGCAGGGTCAGGACGATAACGTCCGCTGTGCTCAGAGCATTGTCAAGCTGACTGAGCGGCAGTATTTCGCTGTACAAGCTATCCTCTCGCGGGAACAGATCAACGCCGATGACCTCGCAGCCGAATGCCGCAAAGCGCTTCGCGCACTCGCTGCCGACGCTGCCGCAGCCAACGATCAGCACTCTTTTGCCGGACAGCTCCTGCAATCCGCGATGCTTTTCCCAGATATGCCGCTTTTGGTTCTCTCGGAAAAACGCCGCCTGTTTATACAGCTGCAGCACACCGCAGAGGGCGAACTCCGCCATCGGGATGCTGTATACACCGCGTGCGTTGCGGATCTCGATCTCATGCGCCTGGACATAGTCCATATCGACCCTGTCAAAACCCGCGCTTGTCAACTGAATATATCGTAGATTCGTGAATCGTTCGATCGGGTGGCTGAGGAACAGCCCGTTGCAGATAATGCCCTCGACCCAAGCGTATTCACAGGGTAGATTGTCTTTTTCAAATTGCAGGAAGTTCACGGTATGTCCCATCGCTTCCAGCTCACTGAAATGCGCCTTAGCGTCCGCCCAAGCGCCTGTCACCAATAGGTTCATATCATCCCTCGCAGATGCTCTTGACGCGCCGCGCCACTTCTGCTTCGTTCTCGCGGAAGTAGCTGATACGCTCCTCGCACTCTTTCTCCAAGTCGCGGATCGCCTTCACGCCGTCGATGAACGTCGTGCTGATGACGCCGATATGCTTGACCTTCTCCAGGTTGCAGAAACTGCGGGAGAGGATCGCGCAAGTAGAGCCGAGTCGGTAATGTTCCCGGATCACATACTCGGAGGGCAGCATGCCGTTGCCAAGCGAAGCGATCCCGCCGAAACCGTAAGGGATACCCTTGATCTTGCATTTCAGGCAGAGGGTCTCCACTGTGCCGTCGGCAAGCAGTTCAAACATGAATTGTTTGCCGTAGCCAAGGCTCAGATCGTTGAGCCCGATATATATCTCATCGATACCGGGAATCTCCAATATCTTATCGATCGCCTCCGCAGAAGCGGGAGTCTCGATCAGCAGCATCGTTTTTGTCCTGCCGTCAACGAATTTGAGGAACTGCCTTACCTCTTCCACCGACTGGATAAACGGCAGCATGATCATATCGGCGCCTGCCTTGACGACCGCGTCGATCTCCTCTTCAGAAGAGCAATACTCATCGGTCGCCTCATGGATCGGATTGACACGCACCAACACATCGGCGACCTCTACCGCCTGCTTCATAGCTCTGGCGTCTTCCACCGTATGGTGGTTCTTGACGGAATCCCTGCCGCCCTGACGGTTTGCCTTGCCGATATACTCCATGTCGACAAATATTCTATTGACGCCCGATGATTCGGCAATCTGCGCAATCTCGGGACGGTTGGTGATGTACATCAAATTCAGCGACATAAGCTCAAATCCTAATCATTTTTCTGCACGGTTGCGCCCGTGTTCTCGTTATCTGCGTTCGTGACGATCTTGAATATCGTCATGAAGAAAATCTTGACATCCAAGCCTAAGGATATGTGATCGACATACCAGACGTTCAGCTCGATGCGGCGGTGCCATTCGACATCCTTGCGTCCATTGACCTGTGCCCATCCTGTCATACCCGGACGGACGTCAAACATCCTGCGCTGTTCCTTGGTATACTCCTCGATCGGCCACGGATGGTAGGTCAGCGGAGGTCGGGGACCGATCAGGGACATCTCGCCTTTCAAGATATTGATGAACTGAGGCAGTTCGTCCAAGCTGGTCGCGCGAAGGATCCTGCCGATCTTCGTGACGCGCGGGTCTCCTTTCCCCGAATATACGCCGGAGCCAGTATGCTCGGCGTTCTGACGCATGGAGCGGAATTTGTAGAACTTGAAGACCTTTCCGCCCCTGCCGAGTCGATCCTGTTGGAATATCGCCGGACCGGGAGAATCGATCCTGACAATCAGCGCGATAATCAGCATCGGAATCGCGCCGATGATCAGCACGAGCAGCGCTATGATAATATCGATTATTCTTTTGACGACTCGATTGTACATAGCTACCCCTCAGCACTCAAAAATCGTGCCGTTTCAGACTGTTTTTTCGCCGAAAGGACACAAAACCTCATAGTAATCCATTTTATCCTATATACTATACTACAATTAACAGCTTTTGTCAATTTGTTTGTATTTCCTGAAATGACAGGATTTGTCAGATAATATGCGAGATTTTGGCAATAGGGTATAAAAATGGCAGGGACCGGATTGTTGCACCAAGTGTTTACCTCTTCATGATGCTCCTATGCAGTACATTTCACATATAAAAAGCAACCAAGCAGAAATCCCGCTTGATTGCTTTAATGAATATTTGATTGCAGTTTCTTGTTCTCTTCGTCCATCTGCATCAGCATCCGAATCGGCAGGAAGATGATACAGCCAATCAAAACGCCGAAGAAATTGGAAATCATATCGTCAATCTCAAAAGTGCCCCGATGCGTCAGCAACTGTATGATTTCTATTGCGACGGAAAATAATGTTCCAATGATGATTGGCAGGAACTTGGCGCGATTCATCACCATAGAAAGCAAAAATCCGACAGGAATAAACAGCAGTATATTCGCCTGTATCTGAAACTCCCAAAAATCGCTTTTTGCATATTGCAAATACGTCCTGAACGGCTCCAAAACGACATTTGCAGACTCCGTCGGTGTACGTACAAGCACGGTAGCCGTCAGCACCATAAACAAATATGGAACCAACAGGCTCATCCCGATTCGCCGCACCCAAGGTAGACGTCTTGCAATCAGCAAAAAGCCAACAAACATTACCACCGCAGCGATATAATAATAGGGTGATATCCCGACATAAAACTTTAAATAACCGATGATGAGCCTCCGAATATTGAATCTATTCAGGTGTGGATTATGATCCATGATTATTTCTTAATGAATCCAATTGCTTTATCAATCCAGGTGTTTCATACCAAACACTTTTCTCCGGATCGTTTTCATGCAAATCGTAGTATTGATAGAATAACTTTGTATATTCATACGATGTATTCCATCGTTCGATATTCTTCTGAGACAAATCAGGCTTTCCTATATCATACCGATGAATCAGCAGTTCACTGAGGTATCTTGTCAACTTGATTTGTCCATGAGCATTTAAATGTGAATCACTGTAGAAGTCGTTCTCTAAATCCAGTCCGATCTCATCAATGGCGTGATCAAAATTGTAAAAATCAAATCCTCTTTCAGTGATGATTCTACCGATCTCGTTATGCTGTTTCAGCTTATTGTGTCCATCCTCATCGGTAATTCGATGCGGGAATCTGATAAAGATCACTCTACAATCCAACGTATCACAATAATCCAATAGATTATCTAACACAGAATATGTCGTATCAGATAACGCCATCGTATCTAAATCATCATTGACGTCCAAAATCTTATCATACGACTGCTTGGAGTTCGAGGTAGTAATACCTTTTAAATAAGTATATCCTCGGAATTTTTGCGAGTACTTTACTCTGGTATTTTCAATATTTTCCGCTTTTCCGCAATGTGCTAAAGCAGGCACATAATAAGTCAGTTTGCCCTTTGAAACAAATTCGTTAACAGTGTCAGTTTTATTATGAGATAAAGGCATTACGTCAGTATACTGTCTCATCACTGCCAGCTGTTCGTCGCTTAAACTCCGATCATATGCATCGCGT
Source organism: Ruminococcus sp. (assembly GCA_017403985.1). Lineage (GTDB taxonomy): Bacteria > Bacillota > Clostridia > Oscillospirales > Acutalibacteraceae > Ruminococcoides. The sequence goes on from JAFRDE010000020.1 coordinate 238,902, forward strand.
GCACCGGTAGTTTCTACAATTATGCACTTTGGATTTTGATATTTTAGTACTTCTTCTATCTGAGATTTAAAAAAATTGATCGTATTTGAATCAACTGCATAAGGGTAGCTTGTAAAGCCATACTCTCCATATGCTAATCCCGGTGAAAAGCCCGTGAACACATCACTCGCACCAATCCATACAACATCCAGAGAATTCTTCTCCTCCTGATAAAAGCCTTGTATTCTCAATGTATTATGGTCAACATGATTCTGTGTCAAAACAAAAAGAGAAAATGCTATCACCACTATCAATACAATAGCGAGAGCCCTTTTTATATAGCATTTCATATCATCACCTAAAACTGAGCATATACAAACGTTGCTGTACTATTCCCCGAATCATATAACCCAAATACTAAAACAGCAGTCAGCAGGAACAGTACTGCACCGTATCTGATCAAAACACTTTTTTTATCAAGGATACATCGAATATGTTGATCTGTTTTCTCCTGACAAATACTTACAAATAGTAAAACAAAGCTGCTGATTACAAGAACAACCAGATTAATCATATCAAGACCGAGTCCGAAAACTTGCCCAAGAATATGACCTATACTCTGATTAACGACCATGCTTTTAAACGTCCACGCAGCTTGTCTGAAGCTGGGTGCGACGTCGAATACATATCCGATACAGACAATGATGAATGTTCGAATCATCTGGAACAATATCCAAAGGACATTCTTAGAATTGATATGCAACTTCTTTATCGCGGCGTCAAACAGCGGCTTCATCAGAATAGACAACATGATTATTCCGCCGTTCCATAAACCAAACGCCACATATTTCCAACTTGCTCCATGCCAAATACCGACCACCAAAAAGACAATCAGAGAAGCAACTGCAGTAGGCAATACTTTAGCAATATGGGCGCCTGCTTTTGTCGCGCCGAATTTGGTCGCTTTCATTTTCTTGCTGGTATTCAGGAACAAGCCGGACAGCGACAGGGGATAGAAAATATATTCCTTCATCCAAGCGCCCAATGTAATATGCCATCTGCGCCAATATTCACTGATAGACTTTGAGAAATACGGTCTGCGGAAATTCTCAGCCATATCGATACCGAGGATCTGTGCGATACCACGTGAGATATCGATTCCTCCTGAGAAATCCGCATAGAGCTGCAATGCGTAAAGCAATATCGTGAATGTAAGCACCGTACCATTCTGAGAGTTGTAATCAGCTACAACAGCATTGATCGCGATTACCGCACGGTCTGCAATTACCAATTTTTTAAAATAGCCCCAAAGAGTCAGCTCGCATCCATGTTTGAACCGCGTGAAATCCATCTTATGCGGCTCATATAGCTGATGCGCCAGTTGATCATAAAAGCTGATTGGTCCCTGAATGATCTGTGGAAAGAACGATACAAATAAAGCAAACTTAGCAATATTGCGCTCAGCAGGGAATTTTTCACGATACACATCGACGATATATCCCATTGATTGGAATGTGTAGAAAGATATTCCCAATGGGAGAAACAGCTTAAGCGTCGGTACAGAAAAGCTCATGCCAAAAGCACCGAACACATCGTTCAAGCTTCCCGCAAAAAAGTTGAAATACTTCAAAAATGCAAGTATTCCGAAATTCAGCATCAAGCACAACGCCAGTACTAAGCGTTTGTTTCTCTTGGTTGTGTTTTTAAATTGCTTTTTTGTATCTTTGTCCCATTCCTTCTTGTTTACCTGCAGAGTTTCTTTTGACCGACGTGATATTTTGTCCAGCCAGAGAGCAATAACATAAGTACTGACAGTTGTAAATATGATAAACGCCACATATTTGTATCCGGCAAAAAGATAGAATATGTAGCTGGATATTAATAATACGACCCATTTGTGCTTTTTCAACGGGAGAGCAAAATATGCCAGAACCGTTAAGGATACAAATACTATGAAATTGATTGATGCGTAGGACAATAGTATCTCCCCTTATAAAAAGTGTTCAAAGCATATCTTGCAATCAGACAATCGGTTTACAAATGCAGTTTTCAAATAAACTGTTTATTTTAGGCAACACCGCACAATTTGCTTAGCAAATGAACAGTGAAGCAATTTATCAAAAATGGTTGTGGAAAACTTATGTTTTCCATTTTTATAGATAACCTTATTAAGCCGTCAGACAAGGTCTGTCAGCTAAGATCAGATTTGCCAAGGCAAACATAATGTTGAACTTAGCTATCTGTTTTTGCAGTCCTCGGTATCGCGTTTTCTTGAAGCCAAGCTGCCGTTTGACGACAGCGAACACATGCTCGACCTTCGCTCTTACCGATGACTTTTGATGTTCTATTTTCTTAGCGGCATACTTACCGCTTCTGCTTAGCTTGTTGAGTTGAGATGGACGACGGTTGATTTGGTATTTGATCTTTTTGCCTTGTTTGTTACGAACAATAGCTGTTTCTCTTTTATCTGCGCCGGTATAACCTGCGTCGCCGTTGACGGTTTCTTCTTCACCGGTCAACAGATTTTCTGTTTGTGTGACGTCATGGATATTTGCCGATGTGCCTACTACCGTATGCACCAATCCGCTGTCCTTATCCACGCCAATAGGCGCTTTATAGCCAAAATGCCAGTCGTTTCCCTTCTTGACCGACTTCGCTTCGGGATCTCTCTGCTTTTCTTTGTTCTTCGTTGATGAAGGCGCAGCAATAATGGTGGAGTCTACGATGGTTCCCTTCTTGAGAATCAGTCCGCGCTCCATCAGCATTTTTACTACCTGAGTAAACAGCTTTTCCTGCAAACCGCTTCGAATCAGCAGATTGCGGAATCTTCCGAGAGTGTCGCCGTTGGGTATCTGGTTACTGGAATCGACGCAGCAGAAGTCCGAAAAGGCGCGGCTGTCGATTACCTCTGCGACACATCCTTCATCGGAAAGATCGTAGAGGTTTTGCAGAAGATAAATCCTGAGCATTAGTTCCAGATCGTAGGGCTTGTTTCCGCGCTCTCCTTTGTAATAGTGCGGTCTGATCAGCTCCAGCCATTCTCCCCACGGAACGATGCGGTCTATCTTGCTTAAGAATTCTTTTTTCTTGGTACGCACTTGTGCCAGCTCGTCGTTAAACGCTGACAAACTCATTTGTTTGTTCATGCATCTATTATATCATACTTTGGCTTTTATCGCTACATCTTTGTGCGGTATTGCCTTTATTTTATTTATTAGATGCAGCAGACATATCGACCCTTTTTAGTACCAAGTCTTTATTCCCACAACCGAGGCAACCGTTCTCTTTCAGTCGCTCATAGGTCTTCTTGATATTCTGCCCCTGAGAACGCAGGCTCATCTCACACTGATGACACTTGATCTCATACAGTACGCCATCCTCAAGCGAATCGAGGTCTGAGATACCTTCGCCGACAGCTTTGTACGGATAATCCTCGCGCAGATATGCCGGAGTAGGTTTTTCTGCAGATTTCTCAACAGGTTCGTTTTTTCTCTTGCCAAACATATATTCCACCTCATATTTTCATCACTTTACTTGCTAATCATACTATAGAATAAAAGCTGTGTCAAATTCATCAAAGTCTCAACAAAAATACAATACTATTATTTTGTTGCGTTGGAGAGTGCTGACCGCTCATGCGTTCTTCTTTAAATTGTGTTTTCGACCATCGGCAAACATTTCTTTTTCAATTCAGTTTAATAGTAATCCACGCAATAGTAATATCCTATTTATCCTGATAATAGTTGATTCCCAGTTTTTGATACAGATTATACTTCTCTTTCGCTTGGGATGTATCCACTTTATCTTTCTCGCCGCTGAACAGGGCGACGATCCCGCTTTTCGCAAAGCGGAATATCTGATACAGCCATGCGAAAGGTTTCAGAAAACGATGCTTCTGATAAGCTTTCCATGTGCTTTCGCCGGTCATTTGCAGATAGCGGAACAGCCCGTATCGTGACACATCCGTCGAAATATTCTCCACCGGATTACCTTCATGCAGTCGTTTCTTACCGAAATTGCCGTAGTCGAAGACCAATTCCATCAGCTGCATCGCCGTTTGCTCGTCAGCATTATCACACCAAGTGATCTCATCGAGCAAGCCGAACCACAGCTTGCACATCTTCGTGATCGTCGTCGCCAAGGTCTCCAAACCCGGCTCGCGCGCAAGCGCCGCAAAACACTCCGTCCACATCTTATCATCCAAATGCGCATGAACATACATCATCCAGTCGATGATCTGCCGGATACCGAGTCCGCCATACAGATGGCTGCGGATATGGTCGAGCAACACCAGTCCGTTGATCTCTGTCGGCAGAACCGGAAAGTCTTTTCCGTACAATTCGCACGAAACTGCCTGCGAAATCCCCTCTGCGATCAAATGCTCAAAATCCCAGTTTTCCTCACAATAGCGGCAGTGCAGTTCAAAAACCGTTTCATTTTTGCTGTAATCATAATGCCGATCGGTCTTATGCGAAAAAGCATAACCGTTATCGGTCATCAGCTGATTCGCTTCCTCTATCCGATCCGTCGGAACGACAAAGTCGATATCGCCCATCGTGCGCTGCATCGGAACAGGATAATACTGCGCCGCCGCAAAGCCCTTGAGGATCACTAAAGGGATACCTGCGTCATGAAACAGCTTCAAAAGATTCGTCTGTTCATCGAGGATCTGAAAGAAGCGCATCTTATTCTGCGCCGCGGGGATCCGCCATTTGTCCGCTTCCTCTTTAGGGACAGCGGGAGCGGCAAGTCCGACCACCGTCTGGTCCTTTGCTTCCTGCAATACCGCATCCCAGTCAACGCCCTCAGGAAAGCGCGGCTCCGCACCGAACAGCGACGCCTTGAGCAGTTCAAGGAGCGCCTGTTGATTCACGTTAATCATAAGCGACCTCCTTCAACAAACTTCTGACAACAATAGTATCATACCGCGCAGGGAAATGCAAGAGATACGCCGCATGAAACTGAATATAAAAACAGAGCAGATCACACGACCTGCCCTTTTGACTATGCCTGATTCTTCTCTCTGTTGCTGAACGCTACGATCGCACCGATGTTATCCACAATGAATCGCTGCGCTTTCGGGCTGTAGAACACACCCTCATACGTCCCGTACTGCCCGCTTCTCTCTTCGGTGAAGATACCGATAGATTCTCCCTGCGGAGACGGTCTGCGCCGGGTTTTGTTGTTTACAATGACATTGGTGAGCAGTCCCGCTTCTACCAGCCATTCTAAAACGGCTTTTGATTTCAGCTCATTCATCTGCGCGGTATCGATCAGCGCGTTGATCCGCTTGGTGAGCTCCGTGATCGAGATACCGTATTCGGCGTACTCAAACCGCGCGAGCTGTTCGGGTGTGATCGCAAAAGGTTTTCTATCGGGCATTTCAACCTTAAACCTGCCCTTATTATCGACAATCTTCTTCAGCAGATCGGCTGTATAAAACAGACAGCGTGATATCCTCACGTTGTTGACGACGTCGTTCTCCCCCACCTCTTCACCGGTCAGAGGATTGATTCCTTTTGCGAGCTTTTCCAGATATGCCTGCGCGTGAGCAATGATCTCGAGTTCTGTCATAATAAAACCTCCTGTCGTATTAGATAATATGTTCTAATTTATCCCTATAATACCACATGTCTGGTATCTTCGTCAATAGTGGTTTCTGCTTTTTTCAAAAAGAAATGCTGTATTGATTTGACTGTCGAATCATGTTATAATTATGTATCATAGCCACAGCGAGGGGCGGTATAAAATGGCAAAAGGGTACATCTATATCATGACGAATCAGGCTCTCGGAAACGATATTGTAAAGATCGGATATGCGAAGAATGTTGAAAACCGTCGTAAACAGCTTAGCACTACTGCACTCCCCTTTGAATATGAAGTATATGCCACCTACGAGACCTCCGGAAATCTGGAAGATAAGAAGCTTCACAAACTGATTGATAACCTGAATCCCGATCTGCGGGTCGCAAAAAACCGCGAGTTCTTCATCATGACGCCGGAGGATGCATACGAGCTTCTGGAAGCGATCGCCATTATCAGCGGCTCAAAAGACAAATTAAAAAAGAAGCGACCTGATAAAGAGAACTCCTCTCACAAGACCAGAAAGCCTCCGGTGGACTTTTATAAATGTAATATTCCGAACGGAGCAGAGCTTATTTTCGTCGACGATCCTGCTGTTGTATGCACCGTGGAAAGCAACCGAAAGGTGCTGTATAATGATGAGTTGACCTCCCTCTCCGCTATTGCAAGAAGCATCAAGGGCTTTCCGGTAGCCGGTCCTTCCTGCTTTACTTATCAGGGAAGGCTTGTTGCCGATATTGCCAGAGAAACGCAGTGGAAGGATGACTGATGAACAGTACATCCATCTGAGAAAACATCCTTGTCAGCACATAATGACTTTACAAAACATATCTTTCATTCATACAGAAACCGCCGTGAATCATTCACGACGGTCATTTTTTATTCTATCGGTTTTTCTCTCGGATCATCAGAATCATCCGTATCTGCTTCATCTTCGGGAGAAGCGTTATTATCCGGTTCTGCTGCATCAGCTTCCTTTTTCTTGTCTGCTGTTTTCCTGCCGATCATGATACCCGCGAACACCAGCGCCGCGATCAAGACGACAATTCCCACGCCGATCAGGATGTATTTCACCGCATGGTTCTTCCGCAGGTCGATAACCTCGCCTGTTTCCGGATCGATATATTCGTCGGAATCCGAGCCGTTTTTGATATAGGAGCGTGAAGAAGATCCGCTTTTATCTGTTTTTGATGACACACCGGAAGATGCTTTGGAAGAAGCGTTTGAAGCGGCTCCCGATACGACGTCATCCTTGCCGAGCTTCACCTCGATCGATGAATCGGAAAAGCCTCCCAGCATCTTCGGTTCGCCGTCGGCAGCCTGACTGATACGCAGACCGAAGGTGCAGGTCCCCGCTTGAATCGCCTTGAACGCAACGCGGCACAGCTTGCCCTTGACCGCTCCGCTGTCCGCTAAAGCGATTTTAACCAAACCGTTCTCTTTCGCGGATCGTACAGTAGAGGATTTCTGTGCGGCGCTTGTCTCACGGTACTCGACAAAGCTCTCGTCAAAGCTCAGCTCCATCACCGCCGCGCTAACGTCAACGGTACTGTAAACGTCGATATAAAACACGGTGCTGTTCTCGGATTTCGGCACGTATTCACAGTAGAAGCCGCTTTCAGCCGAACACGGGATCCCGATGAACAACATCAGCAAAACGATCATCCATGCCGCTGCACGTTTCAAAAACCTCACCTACCTTACCTATTCCTGATATCATCATACATGAAAATGCCGGATTTGTCCATAGCCGACACACGAATGGAAGAATCATAACAAAAAACAGTCGAAAAATCATTTGTTCCCAGCTTGACATTAGCAGGTATGACTGTGGTTTCCATATGTTGACATATTTTCATTATATCGGCGCTGAATAATCCTCTAATGAAATACGTAAATATCTGCTAACCGAAAAACACCATCTTTCCGCTCGATTATATGTCCCATCCGTCTTTTTGATCGAGCACCGCAAAAAGCGCGTGTTCCTTTTCGTCGATCATCTCTGTCTTATCGCCGAAAAGCATCAAATTGTCGGAGCCTTTGTTTTGTTCCCACTTTGGCAGACTGCCGCCGTTGGGGTCGCCGGATGTTGCAAAGTTCTTCCAGTAGCCGACCATTTCTGCGCTGAGCTCCCTATCGCGGTCATCGTACAGCTTTGAGCCGTCGGGGATATTGCCGTAGCAGTAGACTTCCTCGCCGCTGTGCCAGTCACCGAGTCTGCCGTTTGTTTTGGCAAAGAGGTATTCATACACCGGTATATCGTTTTCGACGGCAAGGCGGTTCAGGCAGTAGTGGGGATAATCGAAGAACACCGCGCCGTAGATCTCTGCCCAGTATTCATCCGCCTGTTCATCCGTTTCAGCGGGATAAATCTCAAGAATTTCATCGGTCAGATCGCCGAAGTACTCGCGGATCTTGCTCTCGTAATTCTTCATGCTCGCATGGTCGAAAATGATGAACGCCGCGCTTTCTTCATCGTTGTAGCCGTGAAGGATCGCCGTTTCGTTATGCACGCCCTTTTTGTAGGATTCATAGGGCGTTTCGGTCAGGGCATAGCCGTCGACCGTCATATGGTGATGCTGCTCCGCCTGAGCGACCAGCTTTTCCGCGGGGAGCTTTCTCAGTTCGTCAACAGAGGTACAGCCGTATTCTTCCTTTGTCTTCTCTCCCGCTTCGAGGGCTTCTTCCATCGTGCGGAAGGAGTGCGGCGGATCGACGGATGCGACAGTGGAGCTTTCGAGGATCACGCGCCGGAACAGTCCTTTTGCGAGGGGCGACGTACACAGCGCGCTGACGCTTGCCGCCCCTGCCGATTCACCGGCAAGGGTAATATTATCGGGATCGCCGCCGAACGCCGCGATATTGTCGCGCACCCATTCGAGCGCCTTGATCTGGTCGAGCATCCCGTAGTTGCCGGTGGTGCCGTTCGGAGACTGTGCCGCCAGCTCTTCATCGGCATAATAGCCGAAGACGCCCAGACGGTAGGCGGGCTCGACAACGATCGCGCCTTCCTTAGCCAGCCCCTCGCCGCAGTGATCCTTGTACCAAGAATGACCGGTTTTGAGCGAGCCGCCGTGGATGAATACCACGACAGGCAGGTTTTTCGTATCGCCCGCCGGCTTCCAGACATTCAGATAGAGCGAGTCCTCACTGACGGGTACGATGTAATTATCGTCGAGCGATATCTCGTAATCGTGATAGCCGATTATCTGCGTGAGCGAATCAACGATCGGCAAATTCTGCGGCTGCATGCTCATGGGCGCGTAGTGATCGGCTTTCAGCACGCCGCCCCACGGCTTTGCGTCCTGCGGCTCCTTCCATCTCAGCTCGCCGACGGGAGGTTCGGCATACGGAACGCCCGCATATATCTCATAGCTATTATCCTCGCTGTACACGCCCTGCAGATCGCCTTGCTTGACCGTGACGATATCGGTCATTTCGGGGTTCTTCACATTGACGGCAGGTACGCGCTGTATGGGCGGCCATGTCAGGAACACGACGCCGACAAACAGCGCCAGCCATCCGAGAAGAACAGTACCTTTTAAGTACCACCTGTTCTTTTTTCTGACGATCAGGCGGTGTAAACCGTAATACCCTGCGCCGAGTACGGCGGTCAGGATAAATCCGATCACTGTGTTTTTATTCAGCTCTAATACAATGAACATCAGTGCAAGCAACAGCGCCGAGAATATCACAAACAGAATTTTTTTCACTTTCATAGTTTCCTCCGCGATAGTTGGGAATACATGGTATCAAATAGCCTGCCGTTTACGTCGCCGCTGTCGGCAAGAGAGATTTTCACACAGCCGTCACTGCAAACCGCGCGCACGGTTGAGCTTTTCCGGGCAGCGCTCACCTCACGATATTCGGCGATGCTGTCGTCAAAACGCAGTTGCATGACCGCTGAGCTTACATCAATTGAATAGGAAATCCTCATGGATCATAACAGCAGTACCGACAGCAAAATTGCCAATCTTTACAATTCTTTTCTCTTTATAATCGGTTCCATTCAGCTATATTATAGGTTGTTTGATCAACATAGTCAACACATGATAAACGGCTCACCATATATCATCCAATAGAATCCAACAACTGAGTGAAAAAAGAAAGCAGACACGTTTGGTGCCCACTTTCCTTTTACCCGTTCAGCATTTCTGCAGGTGATATTTTATTTATGCAGTTTTCATCGCTCAGTTGATCTCTTCGGTCTTGTAGATGAACTTGACTTCGCCGTCCATGTTGTCGGTCAGGCCGGAATAGGACTTGTAGTTCTGCGCGACCTTGATCGTGGCTTTCAGGCGTTCGGCAAGATCGCCGACGTCGTTTTTCAGAAGCGAGGTGATCTTGCTGATACCCTCGTCGTTGAAGGTTTGCAGTCCGCTGCTGAGTTCCATGGAGCCGTCGCGCAGCTGACTGACGCCGTCGACCAGCGCGGGAACGCCGTTCTTCAGCGTGAGGATGCCGTTCTTCAAAGTATCGGCTCCCGTGCTGAGCTGTTCGGTGCCATCCTTCAAATCGGAAGCGCCGTTTTTGAGCGCAGAGCTGCCGAGCTTGATTTGTGTCGTACCGGAGTGGAGCTGTGCGGCGCCCGCGGAGGCGGAGCCTACGCCGTCGGTATAGGTCTTTAAGCCCTTGTTGAAGGTGTTGTAGCTGTCGAGCTGATCTTTCAGCGCGGCGATGCTCTCTCTGCCCGTCTTTGCCTTTGCAAGCGCGTCGGCGACGCCGTTTTGCACCTCGTCGCTCTGCATGTTTTCTGCAATCAGAGATTGTATTTTCGCGTCTGTGTTCGCGGCGATCGTCGCCTGGACGGCTTCGCTCTGCATATTCTGCTCGGTCAGAGAAGCGACGGTCGCAGCGACCTCATCGGACGCCATCTGCGCGTCGATCGCGCCGCTGACCTGCGCCTGTGTCGTTTCATCGACCAGACCTGCCGCAACGGCGTTGTTGTAATCCTCGACGCTGTAGCCGAGCGCTTCCAGTACCTTTGCGGTGACCTGATCGCGCACGCCGCTCTCGACCTTTGCCTGTACGGTCGGTCTGACCGCGTCCGTCACGGCGGCGGCAACGGTCTCGCGGTTGGCTTCAACCGCGGCGCTGACCTTCTCCTTAGCGGTCGCCTCGGCGAGGGCTCTGACGTTTTCTTCGGACAGATTATCCAGTAAGCCGTTCAGCACGTCGGCATAGTTATCGGCAGTCAGCGCGGGGACGTCCAGACCGGCGTCTTTCAGCGATTTCTGCGCGGTCGCGAGGATCGCGTCAAAGGTCTGATCGCTGCCCGCGTTCAGCAGACCGCTGTTGCTGTCGAGAGTTTGAAGACCGCTGCTGAGATCCAGCGCGCCCAGATCCAGCGTGATCGTGCCGGCGTTCAGCGCGTCCGCGCCGTCGGAAAGCTGTTTGGCGCCGTCGTTGACCTGATCCGCACCGTTGCTGAGCGCTTCTGCACCGGCGTAGAGTTCATCGACGCCCTCGCTGAGCGTACCGGATTTCTCGAGCAGGGTCTCCAGACCCGTATAGAGCTGAGAGGAACCGTCGATCAGCGCGGTCATGGCGCTCTCCAGACTGTTCAGCGAATCCTTTAAGGAATCAAGGCTGTCGAGATCGTCGGCGTTCAGGTCGTTTGCAAGACCGTTCGCCGCGATGGTGACGGTGGTGCCGAGTTCAAAGTCTTCAACGTCAGCGTTGACCTCGAAGTAGGACGGGATATCGATCTCGTCGCGGGTCAGTCCGAGGTCGTGCTGCAAGCCCGGGAAGGCGATACCCGCGAGCATGACGCGGTCACCGTCGGAGATGACCTTGCCGTTGGTGACGGTCACGTTGCTGAACTTTGCGCCGTCCAGGATCATGCCGGACATCATCAGGAAGGGCACGTAGATCTTCTCGTCCCTGTCGCCGATTTTGACGGTCTCATAAGCGTTGTTGGTGTAATCAAAGCGGATGGTGACCTTACCGCTTTTGCCCGCGAGATCCTCGGGAGAGATGACCTTGCCGTTGAGCGCATAAGTGACGCACAAATCGACAGGGAGCAGTTCTTTGCCTGTGCCTTTCAGGTACAGATCCTCGCCGTTCGCCTCCCAGACGCGCATGTTGTCGCTGTCGAGGGTGAAGGACGCGTCGGTCTTGACGTTCTCGATATCGCCGAGCGTGCTGACGTCGGTGATCGTCGCCGCGCCTTTGTTGTTTTTGATCCAGTCGCTGACAATGATCTTGTCGACGGTGCCGTCGGCTTTCGCCATCACATAGACGGTCTCGTCCTTGAACAGCTCCGCCTCGTCGGGCGTCGCTTTATCTTTTCCTCCGAGGCTGATACCGTTCATCGAAAGCGCGAACACGCCGACCAGCGAAGCGGACAGCACGATCGTCAGGCACAAAGCCACGGACATTAATTTGATCAGTCGTTTCATATTGATCTCTCCGTTCTGATTATTCAAATGGTCATTGCACAGACCCCGTTGGAGCTGTGGCAATCTCAACCGATTGTTTTCTTAACACATTTCTTCATGCCCCATGTCGTATGACATATGGGCTTGTCGCACAGGATCAGCAGCGCCGGCAGGATGAAGATGACCAGCAGCATGCTGATAACAGCGCCGCGCGCGAGCAGCATGCACATGGAGCTGATGATGTCGATATCCGAGTACAGCGCGACGCCGAAGGTCGCGGCGAACAGTCCCATGCCGCTGACCAGTATCGAGGGGATAGACGCGGCGAGCGTCGTTTTCATGCTTTCCTTTTTATCCGCGCCGCCCAGACGCTCCGCCTTGTAGCGCGTCGTCATCAGGATCGCGTAGTCGACGGTCGCACCCAGCTGGATGGTGCTGATACAGATCGGAGCGATAAACGGCAGCGACTGACCGAGATAATGCGGCAGACCGAGGTTGATGAAGATACCCAGCTCGATGACCGCGATCAGGATGAACGGCAGGGTGATGCTGCGCTCGACCAGCATGATGATGACGAAGATCGCGATGACGGATACCAGATTGACGACCTCGAAGTCGTGACCCGTCGTGTCGATCATATCCTTCATGCACGGCGCTTCACCGATCAGCATCGCATCGGGATCATAGCGGTGGAGGATCTCGTTGAGGCTGTCGATCTGCGCGCCGACCGCGTCGCTCGCGCTGTGGTATTCACTGTTGATCAGCATAAGCTCGTATTTGTCGTCCTCCAGAACATCCCGGATATGATCGGGCAATATTTCTTCCGGGACGGTGGAGCCGAGCAGGCTCTCGATACCGAGGACCTGCTTGACGCCGTCGACCTCCTCCATCTCGGAGATCATGCGCTTGACCTCTTTGCTGTCGAGGTTCGCGTCCATCAGCACCATATGCGTCGAGCTGATATCGTAATCCTCACTGAGCTTGGTGTTGGCGATCACGAACTCCATGTCCTTGGGCAGACACTCCGCCATGTCGTAGTAGACCTCGCTGTTCGTCTTGGTATAGCCGTAGAGGAACGGCGGCAGGAGCAGGACGAAGATCACCAAAAATACGGGGAATATCTTCACGATACCTCCCGACAGCTTCTTCATATCGGGGATCAGGGATTTATGATGCAGCTTTGACAGCGGCTTATCCAGTATCAGGATCAGCGACGGCAGGACTGTGATACAGCCGACGACGCCGAACAGCACGCCCTTCGCCATGACGATACCGAGATCGCGACCGAGCGTGAACGTCATAAAGCACAGAGCGATAAAGCCCGCGATCGTTGTGACCGAGGAACCGATCACGGAAATAAAAGTCTGGTGGATCGCGACTGCCATCGCTTCCCTGTTGTCCTCACAAAGCTGTTTTTGTTCGTTGTAGCTGTGCCACAGGAAGATGCTGTAATCCATCGTGACGGCGAGCTGCAAGACTGCCGACAGCGCTTTGGTGATGTAGGATATCTCGCCGAGGAAGAAGTTGGAGCCGAGATTCAGGAGTATCATCATTCCGATGGAAGCAAGGAACACGAACGGCACCAGCCAGTTATCGAGCAGCAGAAGCATGGCAAGGAGCGCCAGCAGTACCGCGATACCGACGTAGATCGGTTCTTCCTTTTCGCACAGGTCTTTCAGATCCGTGACCAGTGCCGACAGACCGCATACAAAGCATTTCTCGCCCGTGATCGCGCGTATCTCGCGGATCGCGTCCATCGTTTCATCGGACGAGGTAGAGGTATTGAAGAACACCGCCATGATGGTGCTGTGGTCGGTGTTGAAGGCGTTATACACCTTTTCGGGCAGAAATTCCTTCGGGATCGAGATATCGGCGAGCGTGTTGTACCACAGCACGCTGTCGACCTGCTCCACCTGTTCGACCTGCGTTTTCAGCTCGGCGACGTCCTTATCGGGCATATCCTCGAGGATGATAAACGAGAAAGCGCCCTTGCCGAACTCGTCGAGCAGGATGTTCTGTCCCTTGACGGTATCCATGCTGTCGGGCAGGTAGGTCAGCATATCGTAGTTGATGCGCGTGTTCATCACGCCGAACACGGCGGGGATCATCAAGATGAGCGCGAGGATCAGGATCGGGACGCGCAGCTTGACGATCGCTTTGGAAAGCTTCATGATTTCACCTTCGATTTGTCGTTTTTACTAATACAGAATACTCTCCTTTGTACTGTTTTACCATTCACATTGATTTGCACGTGTACAAAAATTGGGCAAATCACGAATGATGCACAAAAAAAGCAGCGTGACGCTGCACCCGATCCCGATTTTGAAAAGCTGTATGATAAAGCCTTCCTTTTTAATAGTTATTATTCGCACAAAAAAAGAACTGCCGCATTTCCGACAGTTCTCCCTGTATTTTTGATTTGATTTACAATCCGAATTCCACGCCCAGCATACGGCTGCGGATCATCAGCAGCTTGTGGAACGACTCGGCATAATCGTCGCGCATGCCGTTGTTGCACCAGTCGGCGATAATCCCGTAGCACACGCATTTATAATAATCGATGAGGATATCGCGCTCTTCTGTGCTGAATTTATCATCGGGCAGCGCCATGTCAAAATATGCGGTGACGATCCTGCGCAGCACGTTCATCAGACAGCGGTCATAAACCTCGCGGTGTTTGGAATCATAGATATGCGTCGCCGCCCGGCGAAAGCCTAATACATACCTTGCGCCGACGTTCAGGCACTCTTCCAAAGACTCAATCGACGGATACGCCTGCATCAGCTCCTCGGCGTTATTCATCAGGACCTCTTCCACCAGCGCCGGCAGATCGGCATAGTGGTAGTAAAAGGTGTTGCGCGAGATACCGCAGTCGTCGGTGATATCCTTGATGGTGATGCGGTCGATCGGCTTACTGTCCAGCAGCTTGACAAATGAATTCTGAATCGCTTTTTGGGTTAATTTCGACATGTGCTTCTCCTGATAATAGCAATCGTTGATAACTACATTGTAATCGATTTTCTGGATAATTGCAAGGTGCAGCGCTTAGACATTTTTCTTTATGATTCGCCTGAAAGTTACGTCGTATCCGCCGCAAGCTTGAGATCAGCGCTCTCGATATATCTTTTCCGCTTCCTCCACGGTGCAGGTCGAAAACATGGTATCCAGCGTCTGAAGCAGCGCCGACGTTTGTTCATCGGTATAATCCAGCGCCCGACACGCTTTGATAACATAACCTTTACAGGCGGCGTTCGACCACCTGTCTCCGTCCATCAAAAACAGTAAATCCTCCGTACGCAATATCATCACCTCAGGATGATTGTAGCGTAACGGAGGATGTTTTTCTGTCATGAACTGTCGCGCGTTCGCGCGTTACAACAAATTCGGCAACATCACTGCTGAATCAGCATCGCTTCCTGCTCCAGCTTCACGCGATGCTCCAGCATATAGGTCAGGCAGTCGCGGCAGTCTGCAAGCAGATCCCGCTCGCTCAATCCGCGCAGGCGTTCGGCATAATCATTCTCGAACGGCCGGGTATAATCGCTGTAACGGATCAGCTCATCCCTGTTCATACGATAAGGCTCTGCACACGACAGTATCTCTCGCCGCAGACGCAGGAGCATACTGAACCCGCCGAAATCAATATCTCCCCAATGATACCATATACACCCTTTCGGCATCACTTCTGCAAGTTTTTCAAACAACGTTTTCTTTGCGGGGCTGTACTGACCGCCGTGATATACGACCAGCTCATTCTCTCCTGCCTGATACGCGAAAAAGTTGGCGCGATTTTCAATAGTGATGATCCGCACAAGGTCAGCGGGCAGCTCGATCTTCGCTGTATCCGCTTCGTCGGAATAAAAGCAAAAGCCTTTTTCAAAAGACCGCATGCTATTCCCGTTCACCGTAATATCGCCGCGCAGTTCAAGCGGCTCGGGATACCGTGAAATGCCGATAAACCGCAGCAGCTCCGCATCCGTCATATCCCCGATATATTTCCGCAGGATAGACAGAAGCGTTGATTTCAGATGGTTTTCGAAATACTTGGAATCGCCGAAGCACTGTTCCGAAAACACGCGCTCGGTAACAGACACGAAGGAACCGCTGTCGATCATCCGCATCATGCGGTACAGCGCCTTGCGCTCATCACTTGATTCAGGCAAGGTTTTGCACAGCCGCAGCTTATCCTTCAAATATGTCGTTGTATCTTCATAATACGCAACAATCCATTCGGCAGATACCGCCTCACATTCACGCTCCAGCTCTTTAACGATCTTTGCAAGATAGTCTTTCACAGGGATCCTATCCAGATAGTGATAGGCTTCGTCGACACGGTCCGTGTTCAGCCATACACAGCGCAGGATATGTTTTTCTTCGCCGCGCAGCCATTCATACGATACCAAGCCCAATCGTCCTGACTCTGTCACAGCTGTGTTGATATCCGTACGTTTACGATAATCCTCGATATCATAGGAGGGAAAATCGGATTTCTTGCCGCCCGACAGCGTCAACATCACACGGCGTTCGAGAACGGTTCCGTTTTTATAAGCGCTTGTACGCTCATATTTATCGAGCAGAGCGGTGATCAGCGCCTTTTGCCAATACTCACTCATTCAGCAGTTCCCCCATTCCTTCTTTATCGAAACAGGTCACCTGAGAATGTCGTCCGCTTCGCAGCACCAGTATCGTCCTGTCGACCAGCGGAGCGATATCTCCCGCCTTCTCGGTAGGCGTCGACAGGATCACCTGAAAGCCGATCTTCCGCAGCAGTATAATACTCTTTTCAATGCGGTCTCCGTCCATCTTTGAGAACGCTTCATCGAAGATGATCAGTCTCGGGGTTTTGGTGCTTTGATCCCTGCCTTTGCCGATATGATAAAGCTGAGCAAACGACGCCAGCACCGCGATATAAAACGGCGTTTGGGTTTCGCCGCCCGACTTCTTATCGATCGTACGGGACAGCCGCTGGACCTCTCCGTCTTTGTTTTTGACCTCAATATCAAAATCGAGATAGGTGCGGTAATCGGTAAAGAGACGGACTCTCTTTTCGTAATCGCTTTGACTGAGAGCGGTGTTCCCCTCCCCTGTCATGATCGAAAACAGTTCGTTGATCTCCTCGCGATACTTCTCGTTGAACTGGTTGGCCATCAAGGCATATCCCAGCATCAGCATGTCGTCGGTGATCATCTTATAGAATCGTTCATAATCCTTTTTAGGCTCCACACGGAAGCTGTATGTATCATCGCCGAAGGATGCCGAAGAGATCGCCAGATTCAGCTCCTTGATCCGCAGCTTTACGGAGCGGATATTTTCGCTGAGCTTACTGAGGAAATCCTCCTGAAACTCTTCCATCGCCTTTTGCTTGGTATCCTCGATACGGGACAGATAATCAGGCAAGGTGTTTTCGCTGATCGTTTGCAGCGCTTCGTTGTATTCGCTGTTATCCTCCTCCTTGACGTCATAACCTGTTTTAAAGGCATCGTTAAACTTTGTTCTTTGCGTGACAAGAGATTCGCGGAACTTCGCGATCGCATTCTCAGCTTTTCTTTTTTCGCGCGGGAAAGCGTCCGCGATAAGCCCTGCGTTTTTGCGCTTACTGTATTCGTAGAGATAACGCGGCTCTCCTTTGTCGTTCACCCAATCAGGTTCAAACTCAGCGGAAAGCGATTCCGTGATTTCTGACAATTCGCTTTCGGTCTGCGGGATCTTTTCCTCCTTCAGATTTTTCAGTTGACCGCCTATCTCACCGATAGACCGCTGATACGCCTCGATCTGCGCAGAAGTTTCTTTCAGATCGCCCTCCTTATCCGCCAACTGCTGCCTGAGCATCAGCACATTGGTCATATCGAGCGACTCTTTCTCCGCGGTCAAAGCGTCAATCGCCTTCTCGTCCTCGCGGCTGTCGATCAGCGCCTTCGCGGTATCAGCAAAACGCTCCGCGTCGCCGATACTGAAACAGGAAAGTATTTTACAGCCTTCCGCACATTTTTTCAGTGTTGAATACCCCACCAGCAATTGCTTTCCATGCGCTGTTTCCCTTTCGATCTCCGACAGTCTGTTGATGATCGCGCTCTGACCGATCGCGGGGCGCTTCCACAAGGCGGGATTCATCGCGCGCACTACATAATTTTTGTACAGCAGACCTTCATCGGTAACGGAAACGGGATAGTCGCGGACGCGATCTGGATCGTCACACTTGCGCACTCTTCCGAGCACATAATTCAGGAAAGCGCGGACGTACGGATTCTCGGTCGTAAGCTCCTGCGCCAGACTGTTTTCCTCCGCCTTGGGGTTCCTTCGCATAATCTTTTCGGTATCGACGACTCCGGTATCATACACTGCCCTGTCGCGCTTCATTCGATTCAAGACGCTGACAGCGATGCGTACATACCTCTCGGGCACGATCACATAGAACTTTTGCGTATTGAGATAACCCTCAATCACGTTGCGCCAGCGGTCGCTTTTGATCTCAGCCGCTTCGGCGACGAGCGTCACCTGAGCCCGGTTCCCGGTTTTGGCGTGTATCTGCGAGATGATTGCCTGTTTCAGATCCAGCGCGTTTTGCGGAAACTGGAATCTGCCTTTTTCTAATTCTTCTTTCTCTGCTTTCAGGGCGGCGAGCTTTTCATCCGCCGCACGAACGGCGTCCGTCAGCTTTGAATGCAACACGGTTGCCGTTTCTTTCAGCGCGCCCATGGCATCGATGATCTGCCGGAATTCCTCTTCGGAATAGGCGATGATCTTTTCGGGAGAAACCTCCTTGATCCTTTCAAACTGTTCGGAAACCTTTTCCAGCTCCGTAAACAGACTGTCCAGCTGGACGTCGATGATCCCGTCCTCTGTCTCACAATGATCGAGGCTGTCTATCCGGCTGAGCACCTCGTTCCGCGCACTGAAAAACCGCGTCTGCGTTCTTTGGATCTGTGAAAGTGATCTGTCAAATTCCTGCTTGGCACGATCTATGCGGGCGGTTCTTTCCGTGATCTCGGCGGCTATCTCTTTTGATCTTATCGCTGTCTTATCCTCGCGCAGCTGCCATTTCAGATCATCGACCTGCTTCGACAAAATGCTTTGATTCTCTTTTTCAAAACTCAGATTCTCTTCGACATTACGCAGTGTTTCTTCTGCTGCGGACACTTCATTATGCAGAGTCAGCAATTTTTCTTCTCTTTTCTGTTGCTCAGCACGCTGTATCAGATAGGAATACAGCTTTTCGCTCTCTTTATTCTTTTCCAGCTCCGCGTAACAGTCGGCGATCGCCTGCAGAGCTGTCTTTTTTCGTTCCAGCTCCTGCGCCGTTCTTTCCAGATTCTTATAGCTGCGGATATTCTCCTGCATCGGACCGATATCGACCGGTTTTTCGGTGTCACACACAAACTCCGTAATGAATTTTTGTATATTGTTATCCGGATTGAAGGCGATCGCTTTCTTGAGCAGATCACGGAATTTCGATTGCAGCGCGCCGAGCATCGCGTAAATATCATTGCGGTAGCTGACACCGGATTCAAAGAAACGCGCATCCTTCACCGCGCCGTATTTAAAGAATTCTCTCAGCTTCGCTATCTCCATCGGTACGCCGTTCTCAATAAAGTGATCAGCGGGGATCTCCCCGTAATATCGAAAAAAGCGCGTCACGATGTCCGAGGGCGAATACACATCAAATACTTCGCCGAATACAAAACTGCGCTGTTTTTCATCGTCATAGAACTCAACCGCCGTATAACCGGTAAAGCGGCCTTCTCTCAGATAGTGAAAGCCTCCTTCGGCGTTGTCGCTGATCTCACCGCACAGATAGCTCGCCAGCGTTCGCGCGCTTTTGCCGCTGGCGGATTTATTGAAATAGCGTCCCGCCGTATCTCCGAACAGCACCAGCTGCAGCGCGTCAATGATCGTCGACTTCCCCGACGCGTTCCCGCCCGTCATAAAGTTGAGCTGTTCAAACTCTATCATCTGATGTGAAAAGTAATGCCAATTAATCAACAGCAGTTTTTTGAGTGTTTTCATGATCCGCTTCCTCCGAAACCTTCATATCCTCCAGTTCGCTTATCATTGCATTGATGCTCTGATTATCGATCACATAAAGGATCGACGGAAGTATCAGAATATCATTACCGTCCGCGCTCCACGGAGAGGGCTCCATCTTCTGAATGATATTAAAATGCACCAGCGTTCGCTGCGAGTCGATACGCTCCTTCTGCGTTGATTTTCCGCCTTTCAACAGACCGAGCGTTTTCATCTTCTCCACCACCGATGAGGTATCGGTTTTCACCACATGATAGCTGTTCTCGTTCTCACGATTTTCCTCGTAAATCAGACGGCACACATACAGAAACAGCGTAGTGAACCGATCCAGCCGAAAGCGGTTGTTGTCGTACTCGCTGATCAAAGAGACGATGCCGAAATCGTCGTCCTTTGACAGCCTCCACCCGATGACCTCAAAATACTCCTGCAAGACCTCATACAGCCGCAGGACGGTATTATAGTCCGAGTTCGGCAGAGTCGTCTCTTCGCCCGTGTCATAGGTAAAGCGAACCATATATGTATGCGAAAGCAGATAGTTGCCCAGACGGCGAAATTCTCCCTGCTCATAAGAAGACAGCTTTTCATACTGCTCACTCCACATGCCGCTTTCCCCCTTTATACAAAACAAACTGCGGGATACGGTAATGCTCTTTCATGATAAAACCGTCTCCCAATTCCAGACGATATCCCCGCCTGCCCTTGAACGCGCTCACCACCGCGAGCAGCGTAAGGATATAATCCGTATCGTTTTCAACCGCTATTTCTCCGCTGTTCACCTGTTTCCGATCATCGGTAAATAACCCTTCCATAAACTGCCTTACGCGCGCGTCGGAAAAGCCGTTTTTCATCTTATTCGATACCGTCGCCAGCACTTCTTCCTCGATCGAAGCGACATCGGGTAAAGAGAGCGGCGGCGTATTGACGCGGCGGCTTCTGATATTCTTATGCCATAACGAGCCTTTATCCATATAATCCTGCCTATTGACGCGGATATGCTCCGTCAGCAGTGCGGTGATCTCGCTTTCCCGCCCGCTGTCGGCTTCGGCATACGCCTTCATCAACTTGACCAGTTTGCCCTTGATGCTCTGGTCGGCGGACATCACATAGCGGATCTTGTCAACAGACTGCTTGGTCAGGCTGCTGTGTTTTAAATCAATCTCATCCATCAGCAGCCCGATCGAGCGATACGAATCGATGACCTTCTCGATCGTGCACAAAATATCCTGACGCGCGTCCTCACTGCCCGGATAGCTCTTTGTCGCGAGCGCCTTTTCCGTCATCTGACACAGCAGTTCTTCATCAAAATGGACTTCCGTCAGGATATTGATGATCGGACCGGAATACCGATACAAAGAATCCATTGTTTTGATCGGGTGATATACGCGATCGGCGTCCTTCTTATAGGCTTCAAAGTGGTTCTGCAGCAGCAGATTGACGTCGCTGTTTTCGCGGATGATCCTCAGATATCCGCGGATCCCGTGATAAAAGGTCCTCAGCTCATAATCCAGCTTTTCGGTATTGTTCTTAGCGACAAGCAGCGCCTCATACATTCTGTCCCTGCTGTCGGTATAGGCTTGATTCAACGCCGAGTAGGTAGAGAAAACCAGCGAATTATACTCTGCAGCGCCGTCACGCGTCAACTCGTCCAGCATGCGCATCACGATGATCGCGTACGGATACGGCGTGATGATCTGAGTAAAGGAGCCGTCCAGATATTCGCGCTCGACCCATCGTGTCTTTTCCAGCCGCTTCTCTACCAGCCGCGCCTTGCCCCGCAAAGAAGCATACTCCGCTTCTTCTGCCTCGTCGCCTTCTTCCATGATATACTGTCTGTCCTCCAGAAGAAGCTCCACTTCCGCTAAATACTCTTTGAGCCTGATATTGATCTGAGTCTGAAACATCTCATAAAGCTTTGTCAGCGCGTCGACATAAATCTCGCGGTTCGGCGATACCAGCACCGAGAAAAAATCCGAGGGAACCGTTTCAAAAACCTTCATCTGCCCATCCCCCTATCAGTATCTCTTGTTCTTATCATATAGAACAACATCGGACATTTTTGACCCATCCTTCTGAGATATCTTTTTATTAGCATAGGAAACTTCAAATAAGAAGACTTTAAATCTTCATAATGACACCTAAGTATTAGCTATTATAACGTTTATCTTTTACAAATTCTTTCATCACATTGCAAAATTCTTTTTTCTCATCTTCTGACGGATTTCCAGTATCAGGATTCGTACTTTCATGTACTCCCTTTTGATAGTATTCATTGTTCTCACTCCAAATAGTGAGAAATTTTTCAAGAAACATAGCGATAATCTGTGCGCTGTACATCATGATATTGGCTACATTCCAATCGTAAATATCACTTCCCAGTTTACGTTTCAGCTTTTCGCTGAATAACGAATCACATGCTAAATATCCGTACAGCTTTCTCTCTCCGTTAACACAAGAATAAATCGAACAGGTTACACCTGAATTATAATACTCATAATATGTAGTGTTTTCATTTTGATATGAACCCTGTTCCATATACTTCTTGTCCATAAAATTGAAAATAAAATAATCCTTTTCGATGCTACTCACGAAATCCGAATTCTTATTAACATGAAACACCCGTTCCCATGTTTCTGTCCTCTTTCTGCTGTTATAGGTTCTGAAATCTCTGAATGCCGTATACAGTTCTAAGTCATTATTTTTAATATTTTTATATAGAACAGGCTTTGTCAATTGTTTTACAGTGATAGAAACGCCGTCGTTGCAGCCCTTGCTTTCCAAATATTCTTCAATGCTGCTCCTAAGAATATTTGTCATATTCCCCATAAAAATATTGTATTCTTCAATGAGTGTATTACATAATCTTTCGCCTTCTTTATTCTTTAGTTTTTGTCTGAAATCATCAATGTGCGCTTTCTTTTCTTCCTCAACAGAATCAATAAACTTCGCATAATAATCGTTGATTTCTTTTATCTCTTCTTTATATGAGCCAATGATATGATCTATCTTATCATTATGATCCTTATATGTCGTAATAATTGACTTATAGTTTTCATATATCTTTCGGTTAGCGTTTTTTCCTTTCTTTATTTCGAGTTTTAATTCATCCGTTTTGATTTGATTAGAGTGGTTCCTGAACATTGAAATAATACTGTAAATAATTGATATTACCAAAAACAGTTCTGCCCCAATGATAGTATACAGAACGATTTTTGAATTGATATCATCCGAACCGGCGTTCCGGCTTATATTCATCTGAATGATCGTTAACGTCAAACCAACCGTGTTTATTGAAAAAGAAAGTATTGAAACGATTACCTTATACCATTTTTCAAAAAAGTTTCTGATAGTCATACTGTTTCCTCCCTATGAGAGTTTTTGTTTCAACTTTTTGCAAGAGTGTTTGATGATTGCTTTCATCGCTGCCGGGATAATCACAAAATAAAGTAGTAACAATCCAAAAAGAGTGCTGCAAATGAGAATTATGATTCCGGTAATACCCAGTTTATTGATGAAAAGCATCAACAAAGACAGCAAGACAGCCATCATTAATACCGCAAATCCCTTGATTGGCATTCTAAGGTGATGTCTGAGTAAAGGTAAATACAATAAATCCTTCTCAAAAAAATGATTGCTGTTATATCCACGATCCACACACACAGTCAGCAAACCTAACCCACGTATCTTTTTAAAATCCGTTTTCTTTTTATCAATTCTTTTATATGCGTTATATCGTTCCTCTGCATTGTCGTTCGTAAAGTTAATAAATATCTTCTTTACGTAATTACAGGTATAGTGATACCGCAGTAACGTCGCTGTACTGATCAGACAAATCAACGTATTCAAAACCGCTACAATAATAATAGTTACCGGTATACCGGATAAAAAGGACAAATGGTAAAAATCTATGGTTTCGGATATGTATAAATCTGTTTTTTGATAAAACAGAATCAATATATTTACCAACATGCAGCCCAGAGCAATCATCCATTTTGCTCTTTCGTGTTTGATTTGATATTTAGCCTCAAAGAACAACGTGCTTTTGATACAAAGATCTTGTCTCTCGTTTCCTTTGCTGTATGATTGAAACACATAGTTTTTATAAATACTATGATCTTTTTTAAACTTCGTCGTATTCTCTTCCAATAAAAAGAGCTTTGCATAACCCCGAATAAAACTTGAAATCCCATCCTCGGGATTATAATCCAGTATTTTGCCAATTGAATTATAAAATAGGATCGATCGGCTTATAAACAAAATTACATTTGCCAAAATACAAACTGCCAACAGCTTAATCAAATATCCTGATATCAAGCTCAATAATATGAACACAAGCCAAAGCAACGAACATACGGTAATGAAAAAGCGGTTTATCTCATCGGTAATAGTATAATAAACATTATTGTGTTCAATAAAACTATTTTTACGAAACAGTGTGCTTACTGTATTTCCTAATACACTCTTTTCTGCTATCAGTGCGTATGTTTTATGAAGAATAATCACAAATAATTCGATAAGCACTACTACCCGCGCCAACATTTCACTGTCGATCTCTCCGTAAAAGAAAAACACCACAGATAAGAATGAGAGTATGATAGCAACAAAACACAATATACATATCAGTTTCGACAACAATCCTGAATTCATCGTAATCCCCTTTCTCGAGATTCACACAGATTTTTACGATCAAGTTTTTTAATCCAATCATATTAATTATATCTCTTTTTCTCTATTGAATAAATGCATGTGCCTGTAGAATATTGTTGATTCGATTTGTTGGAAACGCACTGAAAAACATAAACAAATCTGTTTGCATCCAAGATTTAAAGCCAAGTTTCAATAAAACTGAAACTTGGCTTTTCAATTAACCAGTGCAGTCAATCATTGCACTTAATTGTCTGCGTTATTTGTAAATAAATAGATCGATATTGTGAATTATATTGGATTTTTTGAAAGAATCAATATTTATTTAAATTGATATAATAATCAGAATATAACTATGATTATTTGTTGAATCAAATGATTCTGAATTATTATTGGGCAATTATCATCACATCATCCCGCCGGATCGTGTTTTTGAGCACTTCCTTACGATAGGACGAGATGATGAAACGGTTCAAGCCGTCGAAGACGAATGCTACGGACTTGGTGAACGGCGTCTTTTGCTCATACTCCGTGATGATCAGACTGCCTTTTGTTTTTCGCAGGGTTTCAAACGTCGTCATGAAGCCGATGCCGGAGCCGCCGTCGTCGGCATGCGTAGTGATCTGTTCCCTGCCGAGCCTTGCGAGCGTATCAGGGGCAAAGTCCACTCCGTTGTCGCGGACGGCGATCTCAAAGATACCGTCGTTCTTTTCAATGGTAACGAGGATCCTGCCGTCGGTGATACCCGCGGATTCCACGGCGATGATCGCATCCTTGATATGGTCACAGAGCAACGTTTGCAGATCCGTTTGACTGATGATGTTGTTGACCAGATAGTACGGCTCTTCGCTCACCGTCAGATCAAAGCTGATACCGCGCGCGGCGGCTTTGACATACATCTCGCTCAGGGAGCCGTCGATCAGCGCGATCCCGGTCGACGGAAGTATCTTGTTTTGCTGCTGCTCCTTAGCGATCAGCTCGTTGCGCTCGCGGCACATCGTATGGATCTCTTCGATGATCTGCGCGCGCTGTTCGTCCGAATCGCAGTCGGCAAGCGTCTGTACGGAGCGGTCTAAGGATGATAAAAGATGATTGTCGCGATGGAGCTGTTTCGCCAGCGTTGACACTTCGGATTCCAGCCGCTCGATACGCTTGTCCTTATCCTCGATCTCCTGCTTGGTATACTCATTCGCCCGATCCTGCAATTTGTTCTTGTAATAACGTTTTACAATACTTCTAATCCAGAGGATAAGACCTGTAAAAGCAAGCGGAAGAACAGCGAATAAAACTGTTCCCCAAATAATATCAACTGAGATTTGTTTCGTAATAAACAAACTAAAAGTAAAAATATAGCTTGATATTAACATACCTAATCCAGCATTTTGTTCGTTTTCAAAAAAGATAAAACAGTTTTTAAGCTTTTTATTCTTTGCCAACAATACACATACTAGTACTTGTAAGGTACATATTACTAATGTTGCAATTATCTTTTGGTTAGTTGCTCTTATTATATAAATAATAATACTAGATACAAAAATAGCTAAATACTGTAAGCAAATTGAAATTGCTATAGACACAATAGCAGTTGGAATTGCAAAACAAACATTCTTTATATCAAGAATAATAAACAAAACACATAAAGCAATAATAAATAGCACTTTAATATATGTGTTAGCAACACCTCCAAGCAATTGACAAACACCCAACAAAACTATTACAACTAATAATAAGCATAGAGTTTTTAGTTTACTAATATTAATTTTACGAAGCTTAGTATAAAGGATAAATGCTCCAAGAAAAGTAGAAAACAAATATAATACTCTATCAATAAAATATAAGTAAGAATCAGAAGGATAATCAACCATATCATTTACCTAAACTGTTCAAATATTTTATTATCATTATAACATAAAAAAATAAAAGAGCAACAGTTCGCTGCTCTTTTATGTCTCATAAATAATCAATTAACCAGCATGTGTCAAAAGCCACCAGAAATATTCCCACCAGCTCATTATTTCCCCTCCTTTGCGTTAAAATTCTTTAACACAAAGGTACATGAAAACGGGAAAATTTCTGAGTGAATTATAGGGGATGTTTTTCTCAGTTATTGTCAGTTTTTATCGATCGGATTTGAATGGTGACAAATACCGCTAAGCACGACAGAAACCGGTTGGATTCAACGCATTCCGCAAAGCGTAATACAGCAAAAAACAGAGAGCAGGCGAAAGCTTGCTCTCTGTTCGTATGCAGATGAATCAATCACAACTCTCTTTTGATTTTGTCAACGTAATAAAAGACAAACTCAGCAGGCGAAGGAGCCCCGCGCTTGGGGTCGATCGGCGCCGTATAATGAAAAAGCAGGATCGCGGGATCGTTGTTCCATGTCGCTTCGATCGCGTGGCGCATCGCTTTTTCGATGCTGTCCGCGGTAACGGAGTATTTTTTCGCCAGCTCCGCTTTGGTGTTTTCCCTGCGCTTTTCGACGTTCATCTCGATAGCGTCTTTAAGATACCTTGCTCCCTTCAGGCTGGGCTTCATGCCGAGCTTTTCCATCTCCACGGAGATCTTTTTCTTCAGGCGCATCGCATACTCTTGCTTCGCCGCAATTTTTGCCAACTCAGCTTGGCGGCTTTTATCAATCGAATCAACCGACACCAGCGAATCGATCGTATTCAATACTAACTCTACGCTATAGTCGGGCTTGGATTTTGTGATGATATAATCGCCGCCCTTTTCGTGAATGCGGTTATGTATGAGCGAGGAAATGAGATTGGTAACAACAATAATCAGCGGTTTCTTTCCGACACAGGATTCTCTGAGGCTATCTAAAAATGAAAAACCGTCTCCATTCCCTTGATTCAGCTCGATATCCAGCACGACAGCGTCAGGTGTAAACTCCTTCACCATCTCCAAAGCGTCCGGCGCGTTATTGGTGGTGCCGATCAAATATAGATTAGCACGATCCGCGACCTGCAAACGATATTGATCGCAGATATACTCTTCATCCTCAACAACGATAAAAGTCTTTTTCATTTCCATATAATATCACCCTCCTGAAATTAGAAAGATAATCCGGGAATCGATCGCTCAAAACCGCCAAAAAGGGACAAAAACGGACAAAAATCGCTGAATTGCTCTAAAAAAGGAAAAAAATCGCGCCCAAAACGGTTAGTTAACCCCAAAAGCCAACCAATATAATAAGTGTATGATAGGAAAACATTGGAAATACGGGGTGAGAGAAATGACGTTTGGAGAATTTATCAAAGCGAAAAGAGAAGAAAACATGCTTTCGCAAAGGAGCTTCGCCTCCCTGCTCGGTATTTCTCCTGTCTATGCTTCTTACATTGAGTCCGGTAAGCGTCAACCGCCGAAGCACGATCTGCTGGTCAAGATCACCGAAGTGCTCCATCTGGATAAAAAAGATACCGATATGCTGTTGTTCCTTGCCGTACAGCAAAAATATCCTCAGGGAAACCTTGACGATATCCTCGGATATCTTTACAGCAACGACTATGCTAAGAACGCTCTGCGCATAGCCAAGGAATGTCAGATCGCGGATGACGATTGGACCTTTTTCACCAACTACATATATAACAAATATCTGATCAAATCCGATTGACGGTTATTTACCATATTATACCAGATTTTTCGACAGCTATGTTAACAAATATGTGAACGCCTTTTCGTGTAAAATGAACAAAAAGGAATAATACTGAAGATACACTGAGAAAGACTAACTATTAAAAGTCAATAGAGAAATGAAAAGTTTTCCACAAAAATCAAGAATCAGAAAAAAGATACGACAAAAAGAGCAACCAAGCAGTTGCTCAAAATGAAGGTTTAGGTAAACAAAGTTATCGTCTATAG